>NZ_MTHB01000032.1 GCF_002220365.1 Caballeronia sordidicola
GCTGTCGATCGGTTGAAGCGGCGCGGATACAGACCTCTGCCTCTACGGAGGGTCTTTATCCCCAAGGCCAATGGAAAGGAACGCCCTTTAGGCATTCCGACCATGCATGACAGAGCGATGCAAGCTTTGTATTTGCTGGCCTTGGAACCAGTGGCGGAGTCAACGAGCGACCCGAACTCATATGGGTTTAGGAGTCATCGCTCGACAGCCGATGCCCAGTCTCAGTTATTCAAATCCTTGCATGACAAGGGCTCGGCTCCTTGGGTGCTGGAAGCGGATATCAAGGGATGCTTTGACCATATCAACCATGACTGGTTGGAGTGCAATGTCCCGATGGACACAGCAATCCTCCGGAAGTGGCTGAAGGCTGGCCTGATTTATCAAGGTCAGCTACAGGCGACGGAGGCCGGTACGCCACAGGGAGGAATCATCTCCCCAACGCTTGCCAATGTAACGTTGAACGGGCTCGAACGAGGACTGATTTCGCACCTCGGTGCGAAATTTGGAACCGCGAAGGCCAAGAAGCTGAAGGTTCATGTGGTGCGGTACGCGGACGATTTCGTCATCACCGGCGACTCACAAGAGGTGCTGGTCAACGAAGTCCGACCTTGGATAGAAGCCTTCCTCGCGGCTCGAGGCTTGCAACTATCTGAGGAGAAAACGCGGATTACTCACATTGATCAAGGCTTTGATTTCCTTGGTTGGAATTTCCGGAAGTACTCGGGAAAGCTGCTCATCAAGCCGAGCAAGAAAAACGCACAAGCGTTTTATCGCAAGGTGGCGGAAACGATCAGCGGTAACAAGACGGTAAAGCAGGAGGATCTGATCCGCCTGTTGAATCCGATGCTTCGGGGCTGGGCGCAGTACCACAGTCCCGTGGTAGCCAAGCAGGCGTACAGCCGCATGGAGTTTCTGGTTTTCCGGAGGCTCTGGTGGTGGTCGAAGAGGCGGCACCCGCAAAAGAACGCGAGCTGGGTGAAGACGAAATATTTTCACTCTGTTCGCAACCGGCAGTGGGTGTTTGCTGCTCCTGTAGTTTGGAAAGATAGTGATAATGGGTTGTTCGAGCTGTACCAAATCAGCGGTACAGTCATCAAACGACACATGAAACTCAAGGGGGATTTCAATCCCTTTGATCCCATGTGGGAGCAGTACGGCGAGAAATTGCGGCAGGATCGCATGTGGGAATCGATGCGCTATCGCAAGCAGTGGGCGACGCTGTACATGTCACAGGGTGGGTTTTGTGCACACTGTGGCACCGCTCTGACAGACGAAACGGGTTGGCACGACCATCATCTGGAATATCGGATGCATGGTGGTAAAGACACGTTGTCCAACAGAGTTTTGCTTCACCCGCATTGCCACCAGCAAGTGCACGCTGGCAAACTTGTTGTAGCGAAGCCGGTCCTGTATTAGGTAGGGCTTTGAATGTAGGCTTGAGCTGTATGCGGGGAAACTCGCACGTACAGTTCTTAGGGGGCCCTTCATCCGAGAGGATGGGGGGCTACCCTACAGCCGCCAGCGGGTTGCGAGACCGGGCGGCGCGATGCATCGCGTGCCGCCACAAGCTGCTTGCCGACACGCAATCGGGCGTTTTGCCTTGGCCTGATGGCCATAAGCTCACACGATTGCGCCCAAACCTGCCTCTATCCGACGCATTTTCGCTAGACTGCCTGTTCCGCGTCGCTACTTAGGGTTTCTGCGCGGTGTCCGGTTCGTTGCCCGGTTCGTTGACCGGTGCGTTTGCGGTCTCGGTTTGACGTGTTTTCACGTTCCGCGCCCGACGCGCCGGGCGAAAACACTGGCGTGGCCGGCCCTGCGCTGAGTCCGCAGACCTGACTTGTCAACTTTATTTGCCGATTTTTCCTGATCCAGAGCCTGATTTACAGCCACCGAGTGAGCTTTCCCGCCGTGAAACCGATTTTAAAATCCAATAAATTACAGAACGTCTGTTATGACATTCGCGGGCCCGTGCTCGAGCACGCGAAGCGGCTGGAGGACGAGGGCCACCGGATCATCAAGCTCAATATTGGCAACCTGGCCTCGTTCGGGTTCGACGCGCCGGACGAGATCATCCAGGACATGATCCGCAACCTGCCAACCTCGTCGGGTTATTCGGACTCGAAAGGCGTGTTCGCCGCACGCAAGGCGATCATGCATTACAGCCAGCAAAAGGGTGTGGCGGGCGTTGAGCTGGACGACATCTACATTGGCAACGGCGCGTCCGAGCTGATCGTGATGGCCATGCAGGGCCTGCTCAACGATGGCGACGAAGTCCTGCTGCCCGCACCGGACTATCCGCTGTGGACGGCGGCGGTGAGCTTGTCGTCCGGGACGCCGGTGCATTATCTCTGCGACGAATCTGCCGGCTGGATGCCCGATCTCGACGACCTGCGCTCGAAGATCACGCCGAATACGAAGGCGCTCGTCATCATCAATCCGAACAATCCGACCGGCGCGCTGTATTCGGACGAACTGTTGCTGGACATGATCGAGCTTGCGCGCAAGCATGGCCTGATCATTTTTGCCGACGAGGTCTACGACAAGATTGTCTACGACGGCCTCAAGCACACGGCCGTCGGGGCGTTGTCGGAGGACGTGCTGACGGTCACGTTCAACAGCTTGTCGAAGAGTTACCGGGCCTGCGGGTATCGCGCGGGCTGGATGTACATCTCCGGACTGACGGGTGAAAACCGGCGCATTGCCCATGACTATATGGAAGGGCTCGGCATCCTGGCCTCCATGCGCCTGTGCGCGAACGTGCCGGGGCAGTACGCCATTCAGACGGCGCTGGGCGGTTACCAGAGCATCAACGACCTGATCGTGCCGGGCGGCCGGCTCTTCAAGCAGCGCGAACTCGCCTACGACATGCTCACCGCCATTCCCGGCGTGAGTTGCGTCAAGCCGCAGGCGGCGCTGTACATGTTTCCGAAGCTCGACCCGAAGATGTATCCGATCGTCGATGACCAGCAGTTCATTACGGATCTGTTGCTCGAAGAACGCACGCTGCTGGTCCAGGGCACCGGCTTCAACTGGCCGACGCCGGATCATTTCCGCGTGGTGTTCCTGCCAAACGTCGACGATCTCGCCGACTCCATTAACCGTATCGCGCGCTTTCTCGATGGTTATCGAAAGCGTCACTCTGTCTAAAACCTCTCTTATAAGACTTACGCTGCAATGGAACCGATCAAAGTTGGCCTGCTGGGCTTCGGCACCGTCGGCAGCGGCACCTTCACGGTGCTGCGCCGCAATCAGGAAGAAATCAAACGGCGCGCCGGACGGGGCATCGAAATTACGCGCATCGCGGTGCGCACGCCGTCAAAGGTGCAGGGCGCGGCGGGCATTGACGTCACGACCGACTTCAACGCCGTCGTCGACGATCCTTCCATCGACATCGTGGCCGAGATGATCGGCGGCACGGGCATCGCGCGCGAACTGGTGCTGCGCGCCATCGCCAACGGCAAGCATGTGGTGACGGCGAACAAGGCACTTCTGGCCGTGCACGGCAGCGAGATTTTCGAAGCGGCGAGCAAGAAGGGTGTGATGGTCGCGTTCGAAGCGGCGGTCGCGGGCGGCATTCCGATCATCAAGGCACTGCGCGAAGGGCTGACTGCCAACCGGATCCAGTACATCGCGGGCATCATCAACGGCACGACGAACTACATTCTCTCGGAGATGCGCGACCGCGGACTCGACTTCGCGACCGCGCTTAAAGCAGCCCAGGAACTGGGTTATGCCGAAGCCGATCCGACCTTCGACATTGAAGGCGTGGACGCGGCTCACAAGGTCACGATCATGAGCGCGATCGCGTTCGGCGTGCCTGTGCAGTTCGACCGGGCTTATGTGGAAGGGATCAGCAAGCTCGACGCCATCGACATCCGCTATGCCGAGGCGCTGGGCTATCGGATCAAGCTGCTGGGTATCGCGCGGCGCACGGAGAAGGGCATCGAGTTGCGCACGCATCCCACGCTGATTCCGGCAAAACGCTTGCTGGCGAACGTGGAAGGCGCGATGAACGCGGTGGTCGTGCACGGCGACGCCGTGGGCACCACGCTTTATTACGGCAAGGGTGCGGGCGCTGAGCCGACTGCGTCGGCGGTGGTCGCCGATCTCGTGGACGTCACGCGCCTGCATACGGCCGACCCAGAACATCGCGTGCCGCACCTGGCGTTCCAGCCGGACAGCCTCGCCAACACGCCGATCCTGCCGATCGAGGAAGTGACGAGCAGCTACTACCTGCGTCTGCGCGTGGCGGATGTCACCGGCGTGCTCGCCAACATCACGCGGATTCTCGCCGACAAGGTCATTTCCATCGACGCGTTGCTGCAGAAGGAATCCGAGCACGTCGACGGTGAGGACAAGGGCGAAACCGACATCATCCTGCTGACGCATGAAACGGTCGAACGGGAAATCAACGCGGCGATCACGCAGATCGAGGCGCTTTCCACCGTGGTCTCGAAAGTGACGAAGCTGCGCATGGAAGGATTGAACTAGGGCTTTGAAATGAACTACATCTCTACGCGCGGCGCTGGTTTCGGAGAGCGCCATACTTTCTCCGACATCCTTCTTGGCGGTCTTGCCAAGGACGGCGGCTTGTATTTGCCCGCTGAATATCCGCGCGTCACGGCGGACGAACTGACCGCCTGGCGCACGCTTTCATACGCGGATCTGGCCTACGAAATCCTGCGCAAATTCAGCGACGACATTCCCGACGAGGATCTGCGCTCGCTCACGCGGCGCACTTATACGGCCAGCACGTACAGCAACGTCCGCGATCACGAGAGCGGGTCGCAGATCACGCCTCTGAAAACGCTGGGCGAAGAGGGCGGCACGACGGTGTCGCTGCTGGAATTGTCGAACGGTCCTACGCTCGCGTTCAAGGACATGGCCATGCAGTTGCTCGGGAATCTCTTCGAGTACACGTTGGCCAAGCAGGGGCAGACGCTGAACATTCTCGGCGCCACCTCGGGCGACACCGGCAGCGCGGCCGAATACGCCATGCGCGGCAAGCAGGGCGTGCGCGTTTTCATGCTTTCGCCGCACCAGAAGATGAGCGCGTTCCAGACGGCGCAGATGTTTTCGCTGCAAGACCCGAATATCTTCAACCTCGCGGTGACCGGTAATTTCGACAATTGCCAGGACATCGTGAAAGCAGTGTCGAACGATCACGCGTTCAAAGCGGCCAACAAGATCGGCACGGTCAATTCGATCAATTGGGCGCGCGTGGTGGCGCAGGTTGTCTATTATTTCAAAGGCTACTTCGCTGCGACGAAGTCGAACTCGGAACGGGTGTCGTTCACGGTGCCATCGGGCAATTTCGGCAATGTCTGCGCCGGGCATATCGCGCGGATGATGGGTTTGCCGATCGAGCAACTGGTCGTTGCCACGAATGAAAATGACGTGCTCGACGAATTTTTCCGCACCGGGACTTATCGCGTGCGCTCGGCCGCCGAGACGTACCACACGACCAGCCCAAGCATGGATATCTCGAAAGCGTCGAATTTCGAGCGTTTCGTGTTCGATCTGCTCGGCCGCGATCCCGCGCGCGTGCTGCAGTTGTTCCGTGATGTGGAAGAAAAGGGTGGATTTGACTTGGCGGCGAGCGGCGACTTTGCCCGCGTGAAGGAATTCGGCTTCGTGTCGGGGCGCAGCAGCCATGCGGACCGGGTGGACACCATTCGCGATGCATTCAAGCGTTACGGCACCATGATCGATACCCACACGGCCGACGGCCTGAAGGTTGCGCGCGAGCACTTGACGCCGGGCGTGCCCATGATCGTGCTGGAAACCGCCCAGCCGATCAAATTCGGCGAAACCATTCGCGAGGCGCTTGAGCGCGAACCGGAGCGGCCGGCGGCGTTTATCGGTATTGAAGAATTGCCACAGAAATTCGATATCGTTGCGGCCGAGGCGGGTCTCGTGAAGGCTTACATCGCGGAGCGCATCTAGGCTCGGGATGGGCGGCGTTGGGCGGTCCGGAGCGTCGCGCAAAATCTACGCGAGGGGTCGAACCGGTGCCAGCGCATGCAGCTTTCCGCTGCAATGCCGCAATTCGTCCCAAAAACTGCTAAAATTGCAGGTTTTTCGCCGTACACCATTCAAAAGGACGCGCTGTGCTGTCTACTGCCAACATCACCATGCAATTTGGGCCGAAGCCCCTCTTCGAGAACATTTCGGTCAAGTTCGGGGAAGGAAATCGCTACGGCCTGATCGGGGCAAATGGCTGCGGCAAATCCACGCTCATGAAAATTCTGGGCGGCGACCTGGAGTCGAGCGCCGGCACCGTGATGCTCGAACCGAACGTGCGTCTCGGTAAGTTGCGTCAGGATCAGTTCGCATATGAAGACATGCGCGTGATCGACGTCGTGATGATGGGCCACACGGAAATGTGGAACGCAATGTCCGAGCGCGATGCCATTTACGCGAATCCCGACGCCACCGACGACGATTACATGCACGCCGCCGAACTCGAAGCGAAGTTCGCCGAATACGACGGATATACCGCTGAAGCCCGCGCCGGGGAATTGCTGCTGGGTATTGGCATTGCGATCGAAGACCATACCGGCCCGATGAGCAATGTCGCGCCGGGCTGGAAACTTCGCGTATTGCTCGCGCAGGCGCTGTTTTCGAAGCCGGACGTGTTGCTGCTCGACGAACCGACCAACAACCTGGATATCACCTCCATTCGCTGGCTCGAGGACGTGCTGAACCAGTACAACTCGACCATGGTGATCATTTCCCACGATCGACACTTCCTGAACCAGGTCTGTACGCACATGGCGGACATGGATTACGGCACATTGAAGGTGTACCCGGGTAACTACGACGACTACATGCTGGCTTCGGCTCAGGCGCGTGAGCGTCAGGCGAACGCGAACCAGAAGGCGAAGGACAAGGTGGCCGATTTGCAGGACTTCGTGCGCCGCTTCTCGGCCAACAAGTCAAAGGCACGTCAGGCGACCAGCCGTGCAAAGCAGATCGAGAAGATCAAGATCGAGGAATTCAAGCCGTCGTCCCGGCAAAATCCGTTTATTCGCTTCGAATTCGAGAAAAAGCTGCACAACATCGCGGTAGTGGCGACCAACATCACCAAGAAATACGATCGCACCATCTTCAACCATTTCAGCCTGAGCATTCAGCCGGGTGAGCGGATTGCGATCATCGGTGAGAACGGCGCGGGCAAGACCACGTTGCTGCGCGCCCTGAAGGGCGCAATTGAACTGGATGGCGGCACGGTCAAGTGGGCGGAAAACGCGCTGCTCGGTTATATGCCACAGGACACGTACGAAGAGTTCCCGAAGGACGAGACGCTCACTGACTGGATCGACCAGTATCGTCAGGACGGCGACGACGACCAGATGGTCCGTGGCACGTTGGGCCGTTTGCTGTTCAACGCGGACGACATCAAGAAATCGGTCAAGGTGCTGTCGGGGGGTGAGAAAGGCCGCATGATCTGGGGCAAGCTGATGCTCGGGCGCCCGAACGTGCTGTTGATGGACGAGCCGACCAACCACATGGACATGGAATCGATCGAGTCCTTGCAAATCGCGTTGGAGAAGTACGAAGGCACGCTGATCTTCGTTTCACACGACCGCGAGTTCGTGAACGGGCTGGCGAACCGCGTGATCGAAGTGAAAAATGACGGCACGATTCGTGACTTCGGCGGTACGTACGAGGAATTGCTGGCGAGCCAAGGCGTTCAGTGACACGGCACGCGTTACATCCTGCGTAACGCAGCACGCAGCGAATAGAAAACAATCAGCAGTAACGCAAACGGCCCGCTTCGTCAGAAGCGGGCCGTTTGCTTTTCCGGGGCGGATCATGTTCGGAAACCTCAAAAACAGCACAGTCGAACTTGCTTGATAAAAAGCAACGTGTGTTCGTCCAACCTCCTGCAAGCTCAAAACTTTGACTCTGGAGACGATCCTTTCATGACCCCTCTTACCCCCCTGACCATTCGCGGCCGCACCTTGCTTCCTATTGTGCAGGGAGGCATGGGCGTGGGTGTGTCCGCGCACCGGCTGGCCGGCGCCGTAGCCCGGGAGGGTGCAATGGGAACAATATCGAGCATCGACTTGCGCCATCACCACCCCGACCTGCTTGAGATGTGCAGACAGAATCGGGATCAGGCGACGCTGGAAGCTGCCAACCAGACGGCGTTGCGGCGCGAGATCATTGCAGCGAAGGCCATGAGCGAGGGCCGCGGCATGATTGCCGTGAATGTCATGCGCGCGGTCTCGTCCTACGCGGCAGCGGTACAGACGGCGTGCGAGAGCGGCGCCGACGCTATCGTCATGGGGGCAGGCCTGCCGCTGGATCTGCCAGACCTGACGCAAGGTGTCGATATCGCGCTGATCCCGATCTTGTCGGATAGCCGTGGCATCTCGCTGGTACTGAAGAAGTGGCTCAAGAAGAATCGTTTGCCCGATGCCATCGTGATCGAGCACCCGGGGCATGCGGGTGGCCATCTCGGCGTGGCAAGCGTCGCGGACATTCCAAGCGAGCGTTTTGACTTCGCTCGCGTGATCGAGGAAACGATGCTGACCTTCGATACCCTCGGCATCGGCCGCACGCAGATTCCGTTGATCGTGGCAGGTGGCATCGACGGGCATGCGGCGGTGCGTCGCTGGCTGGCGGCAGGCGCGTCCGGCGTGCAACTCGGCACGGCGTTCGCGGTGACCGAAGAGGGGGACGCACATCCTGAATTCAAACGCATTCTCGCCGACGCAACGCCGGAAGACATCGTTGAATTCGTGAGTGTGACCGGCCTGCCGGCCCGCGCGGTGAAAACACCGTGGCTGGATCGTTATCTGCGCAATGAGCAACGGATTCGCGACAAGATCGGCGCGCGCGCGCAAAAGTGTCCCACGGGCCTAAATTGCCTGGTGGCGTGTGGTTTGCGCGATGGTATCGAAAAGTTCGGGCACTTTTGTATCGATACCCGTCTGGCCGCGGCCCTGCGTGGAGATCGTGCGAATGGACTGTTCTTCCGGGGGCGCGAGGTGCTGCCGTTCGGATCAGCCATTCGCAGCGTGCGTGAATTGCTCGACTTGCTGGTCGCAGATATCCGGCCCACGGCAGCTGCTTGAACGGCGCGAGTCCTGCAAACCAGGCTGAAGTTCGGGCTACGAGTTGATTCGTCCGCATCTGACATCAGGCTCGACTCAAACCCCGTCAAACCTTGTCGCGGGTGAAGCGCATGGCGGTGCCTTCGCGGGTAATGCGTTCCCAGATTGCGCGCTTCTCGGCGTCGCTGAGAAATACCCAGTTGGAAACCTCTCCGGCCATGCGGCCGCAGCCCTTGCAGACGTCGTCGAAGAGGGTCGAGCAGACGCCGATGCACGGGCTGTCGGGCAAATCATGAAGGTTCGATGCCATAAAACGCCTGTAGTCGGGCGCGGCATGCAGTGAAAACCGCAGCGCCCGCGCAAAAGACCTAAGTTTAACGCGCGATGCTGTATCCGATCCGGGCGATCCAGTGTTGTCGCTGGTTGTAATCGAGGATGTCCTCGCCGTAGCCGTTGAAATAGCCCACCCACAGGTAGCCGCCCCACGCGCTGTTGATCAGTTTGGCGAGCGGATAGGTGAATTGGGCATCAACGCTGCCGTATCCGCCTTTTGTGCCCTTGCGCAGTGTCGTGGCGAGTTGCCAGCCGTCGGGACTGCCGTACTTCACGAGCAGGTCAACGTAACCGCGATAGTCCTGGATGTCCTCGTTGCCGCTCTTCGTGATGTAGTAATAGATTTTCGGCGATATGGTCAGGTGGTTCAAATTGACATCGCCGAAGTCCCAGCTGGGACGCACGAAGGCAATATTGATTCCACGCGAATCCGCGCCGCTCTTGCCGTTCGACTCATGTCCGATACCGGCCGTAACGCCCATACGCGAAAACAACGAGCTTTTCCAACCGGTGTCCTCAAGGTAGTAGAACAGTTGCGGTTCATAACTCGTGTCGCGGAACGGCGCTGATTCAGCCGACAGGTCCCAGATCGACGTTTGCGTGTAGGCGAAATACAGGTTGTCGAGGAAGCTGCGCGAGCGGGGATCGTCGGGCATGATCAGGCGGTACTTGAAGCTGAACTGGAATTTGGCGAGGTTATCGCCGTTCTGGCCATCGGCGAAATACATGGGTTCGAAGGTCGACAACCGGCCGCTAAACATGCGGTCACTGGTGGTCGTCGGCACGGCCAATGTATTCGCCGCGGCTTCTGCGCTCGCCAGTTGCTGCGGTGTCCTCGCCTTCGTCTCAGCGGTCTCCGCTGCCACCACTTGCGTTTGCGACTTGCCGCGGTTCAGCGTGATCAGCATGGGCGATGAATCGAAGCCTACCGGATCGATTTTCATCACGCCGCGCGCCGCGTCGGGCCAAGGCGCGGCATAGCGAACTTTTCGATATTGGCCGGGGCGCAGCGACAGCTTGTCGGGGACGTTGGATTCGCGCTGCAGCGCCAGTGGCTGTGGCGGAAGATCGCCGTTGGTCAGCGTGACGTTGAGCGCTTTGGGCACATCGATGGTGAGCGGCTGCTTGTCGTCATCGCTATAGAGCAATGTCAGTTCGAGCGGTTGTTCCGCGGCGGCTTCGCGCACCGGCTGGAGCACGGACACCGTGGCGCAGGCGGCGCTGGTCCAGCCGAGGCTGATAGCGCACGCAAGCATGCTCAGGCGGTAAGCCGTCGCGATATTGCGTTGACGGAAGGACGTGAGGGAGCGGGTGGAAAGGGGCAAAGAGCCTCGGGCCATGAAACGATCGTCCTTGTTGCGTTGAGTAGCGTCGTGCGTGGGCGAGGCGGCAGGAACACATGTCCCTTGTCTTCCCG
The DNA here is from genome assembly GCF_002220365.1 of Caballeronia sordidicola. Lineage (GTDB taxonomy): Bacteria > Pseudomonadota > Gammaproteobacteria > Burkholderiales > Burkholderiaceae > Caballeronia > Caballeronia sordidicola_C. Next base: position 10,819 of record NZ_MTHB01000032.1, read on the forward strand.
ATTCCGCCGTGCGCGACCGCTTGTTTAGCGACTTATTGAGCGACTTATTGAGCAAATAACTGAGCGAATAACTGAGCGACCAACATCAGGCCCGTCACGGGGCGACATTTGCGAAACGCATAATTGTAAGCGTGCGGAGGGATCATCTTGAAAGCTGAACCGAACGGGCAGCGACAGCAAAAATCGATCCTGACCAGCGTCTATCAACTCATTGCTTGATGAGAGCCGCTAGGAGGCAGGTGCTTCCTGGCTCGTCTCAATGCGTGTGGTGCTTGTCGCAACGCGTATGGCGCCGTCTGCCGACGCATGCATCCGGAGGTCAGAACGGGAAGTTTGAAGCACTCGGCACAGCTACAGTGAAGTGAGCACGGTTCCCGGTGCAAGCGGTGATCAGCGGTAAATCCAGCGGTTCTTTCCGTCCCGGCCGCCATCAACTACCAGTGAGCAATTGCCACAACAGCGCGCCATTGAGCAGCACGATCAGCGCTGCGGACAACCACGCCAGGGCGAGCGGAATGCGCTTGATGCGCCACCGGCCCATGAGTCCGGCATCGGATGCGAAGCGCACGAGGGGGATCACGGCCAGCGGCAACTGCAAGCTCAGCACGACCTGGCTTGCGACAAGCAACTGGTTCGACCCATGTTCCCCGAACGCGCCGACCGCGAGCAGAGCCGGCCCCATTGCCAGCGCACGGGTGAGGAGCGCTCGCGCCCACCGCGCGATCTTCAGTTGCAGGAACCCTTCCATGACGGCTTGTCCGGCGAGCGTGCCGGTCACCGTTGCGTTCAGACCGCACGCCAGCAGAGCCGCCGCGAAGATGATGCTGGCCCACTGATTGCCGACGAGCGGCGCGATCAGGCGATGGGCGTCGGCGAGATCGTTGACGTCGTAGTGGCCGCTTGCGTGGAATACGGCGGCGGCCACGATCAACAATGACGCATTGACGGTGAACGCCAGGCTGAGGGACGCGAAGGTATCGATATTGACGCCCTTCATGGCGTTGGCGATGGCTTGGTCGTTGCCGTTTTTCGCGTGTTCCTTGACGAGTGCGGAGTGCAGATAGAGGTTATGCGGCATCACGGTGGCGCCGAGGATACCCGCGGCCAGCCAGATCATGCCTGCGTCGCGCAGCAGGGCGGGAGGCGGTGCAAGACCCGCCAGTGCGCCGCGCCACGAGGGGTTGGCGAGCGCGAGCTCGACGACAAAACAGAATCCTACGAAAAAGATCAGGGTAGTCACGGCGATCTGGAGCGGCCGCTGTCCACGGCTTTGGAGCGCGAGCATGGCGAACGTGCCTACCGCCGACATCAGCACCCCCACGGTGAGGGAGACACCTAGCAGCAGTTGGAGGGCGACTGCGCTGCCGACAACCTCGGCAACGTCGCACGCGATGATGGCGATTTCGCTGGTGATCCAGAGAAAGAGCGTGGTGCGTCGGCTGTAGCGTTGGCGGCAGAGTTGGGCGAGATCCTGGCCGGTTACCACGCCTACTTTCGATGCGACCCATTGCAGCAGCAAGCCCATCAGGCTTGCGAGCAGGACGACGCTCAGCAATTGATAGCCGTATTTGGCGCCGCTTGCGAGCGCCGTAGCCCAGTTGCCGGGGTCCATATAGCCGACTGCGACGAGGGCGCCGGCGCCGACGAACGAGAACCAGCCGCGCGTGGGAGCCGAGTCGTTCGGTTGGCCGGCCTGATGTCCGGATGCCGGATCAGAGTGCGGATTGTCCGCGGTGCCGGTTGGTGTGAGAGCGGACGGATTCGTGTTCATGCGGTTTGCGGCCTGTTTCCTGAAGCGGGACGTTGCAAAGCGGTTGGGAAAAGGCGTGAGCAGCGAAACGGGCCACTGGCCGGCACATCGATAAACAGTGTGTCGCGCCGGCGATAAACTCCGTCCCGAGTTGCAGTGGCAAAGGCTGCGCATGTCCGCGTTGCCGGGCGAGCACATGGAGCGCTTTAGCAACCACTAATCCCTAGCAACGAGTGTTCCGCTGGCGTTTAAAGTTCATTCCCGCAGGCCACACCACGCGGGTGATGCTCTATAGGCGCGGTTATGGGACGAGCGTTTTGCATGGATTTTGTAAGAGCGCCTCAATAATGACATTACGTAAGCATTGAGGCGGTTGGATTCAACAATGATGGTGTGGTCTTCGTGGCTGAGGCTACCAGCCTGGAACTACCAGCCTGGAACCCCGACAAAGCCCACTGCGTCACTGCATCGCTCGAACCCGCCCCTTGTACACTTCACGCGACAAAACTCGCCGATTGTTTTTTGCGAAGCACCCTTTTGATGATAGTTTTCGTTTTTTTGAGATCGTCTCGATCAAGCAAGGGAGAGAAGGGTGAATCGGGACGTGGAAACCAACGGTCGGCAAGTCGAAAGGACGGAGAAACTGAAATGACAGAAAAAGTGGCGGACCGGTTGTCGAAGCGTTCGGGGGCATCGGGCGCGGCTGCACGGATACCGGCGTGCGTAGTGTCGATCACGATGGCGATTGCGGGCGTGGCGGCAATATCGGCGCCGCTGTCGGCATCGGCGAAAGACACTCAGCTCAACGTATACAACTGGTCGGACTACATCGCGAAAGACACGATTCCGAACTTCGAGAAGCAGACTGGCGTAAAGGTCAAGTACGACAACTACGACAGCGACGACACGCTGCAAGCCAAGCTGCTCACCGGCAATTCGGGCTATGACATCGTGGTGCCGACCAGCAACTATGCCGGCAAGCAGATCACGGCAGGGATCTTCGCCCCGCTCGACAAATCCAAACTCCCGAACCTCAAATACCTCGACCCTGAGCTGATGAAGCTGATCGCGGGCGCCGACCCGGGCAACCAGTACACGGTGCCGTGGGCATACGGCACCACAGGCCTTGGCTACAACGTCACGAAGGTCCAGCAGATCCTCGGCAAGAATGTGCCGCTTGATAACTGGGACATCCTGTTCAAGCCGGAAAACATCTCGAAGCTCAAGGCTTGCGGTGTATCCGTACTCGACGCCCCTGACCAGATGTTCGCCGCCGCGCTGCACTACATCGGCAAGGATCCAATGAGCACGAACCCGGCCGACTACCGCGCCGCGCTGGCGATGCTCAAGAAGATCCGCCCGTACATCACCCAGTTCAACTCGTCGGGTTATATCAACGACCTGGTCGGCGGCGACGTCTGCTTCGCCTACGGCTGGTCGGGCGACGTGGTGATTGCCAAGCACCGTGCGCAAGAGGCGAAGAAGGCGTACAAGATCGAGTACTACATCCCGAAGGGCGGCGCGCCGGTGTGGTTTGACGTGATGGCGATCCCGAAGGACGCGAAGAACAAGGAAGCCGCGCTCGAGTGGATCAACTACATCGAGACGCCGCAAGTTCATGCCGCGATCACGAACGAGGTGTATTACCCGAGTGCGAACAAGGAAGCGCGGAAATACGTATCGAAGGACGTTGCCGACGATCCGGCCGTATACCCGCCGCAAGACGTGATCAAGACGCTGTTCCTGCTCAAGCCGTTGCCGCCAGAAATCCAGCGTTTGCAAACGCGGCTCTGGACGGAATTGAAGTCCGGACGCTGATCCTGATTCCCGATTCCGGTAAGGTTGCGAAATTCGCATCAGGCAGTCGATAAACGCGAAGCCCCCGATTCTCCGGGGGCTTTGTTCGTGGCCGGCGATTTTGTTGGCCGCGTCATCGAAAGAATAAAGTTAAAAGTGCCGCTGGAAAAAGTAGCACGAATGCGCGTAGCGCAGGAGCCGGGCAGCAGATCATGAGTGAGCAGCAGTCGAGCGCAGTGCCCGCCGGACCGGGCAATCAAGGCGGTCCGGGTGGTCCCAATGGCCGCAGGCCGGAACCGGGTTTGCGGGACCCGAACTGGGCCGGGGAGAACTTCGTGCGGATTGTCGATGTCGTCAAGAAATTCGACGAGACCGTCGCAGTGAAAGGCGTGAACCTGTCGGTGAAAAAGGGCGAGCTGTTCGCGCTGCTCGGCAGTTCCGGCTGCGGCAAGTCCACCTTGCTGCGCATGCTCGCGGGGCTGGAGTCGGTCACCTCGGGCCAGATCGTGATCGATGGCGAGGATCTCGCGAGCATGCCGCCGTATCGCAGACCGGTGAACATGATGTTCCAGTCCTATGCGCTGTTCCCGCATATGACGGTGGAATCGAACGTGGCGTTCGGGCTCAAGCAGGAGGGCGTGCGTGGCGCGGAGCTCAAGGAGCGCGTCCACACGACGCTCGATCTCGTGCAGATGGCGAAGTATGCACAACGCAAGCCGCACCAGTTGTCGGGCGGCCAGCAGCAGCGCGTGGCGCTGGCCCGCAGCCTGGTCAAGCGTCCAAAGCTGTTGCTGCTCGACGAGCCCATGTCCGCGCTCGACAAACAGATTCGCCAGCGCACGCAGATCGAACTGGTGAATATCCTCGACAAGGTCGGCGTGACCTGCATGATGGTCACGCACGATCAGGAGGAAGCGATGACCATGGCCGGCCGGATCGCCGTCATGAGCGAAGGCGAAATCGTGCAGATCGGCACGCCGCACGAAGTCTACGAATATCCGAACAGCCGGTTCACCGCTGAATTCATCGGCTCGACGAATCTGTTCGATGGCATCGTGGTGGAAGACGAACCGGACCACGTGTTCGTGGAGACGACGGAGTTGCCGTCGCGGCTGTATGTGAATCACGGCATCACGGGTCCGCTCGGCATGCCGGTCACCATTTCGGTCAGGCCCGAGCGCATTGCGTTGACGCGCAAGCCGCCGCCCGACGGTTCATATAACTGGGGCCGCGGGACCGTGGCGAACATTGCGTACATGGGCGGCTACACGCTGTATCACGTGAAGCTGGACAGCGGCAAAGTGGTCGTGGCGAACCTGTCGAGCATCGCGCTCGGCCAGATCGATTCGCCCACCTGGGACGACGAAGTCTTCGTGCGCTGGACCGCGTCGGCAGGCGTGGTGCTGACAGCATGAGAACGCTGCATTTACTGAGCTTACTCAAGCAACGCTTCGGCCTGACAGGCAGGACGGCGGTGATATTCGGGCCGTATCTGTGGCTCGTGCTGCTGTTTCTCGTGCCGTTCCTGCTGGTCGTCAAAATCAGTTTCTCCGATTCGCGTCTCGGGATTCCGCCTTATACGGAATTGACGGCGATGAAAGACGGCGTGCTGAGTATCGCGCTCGATTTTTCGCACTACGCGTTCCTGGTGGCGGACAGCCTGTACTTCGCCACATACATGAATTCGCTGTTGGTGGCGGGGGTGTCCACGCTGCTGTGCCTGCTGATCGGTTACCCCATGGCGTATTACATCGCGCGTTCGAATCCGGCGACCCGCAATTTGCTGATGATGGCCGTGATGCTGCCGTTCTGGACCTCGTTCCTGATCCGCGTGTATGCGTGGATCGGGATTCTGAAGAACAACGGCTTGCTTAACAACTTCCTGATGTGGACGGGGATTATTCATTCGCCTATCGAGCTGTATCACACGAATATCGCAGTTTATATCGGCATGGTGTATTCGTATTTGCCGTTTCTCGTGATGCCGCTTTACGCCCATCTGGTGAAGATGGATCTCACCTTGCTCGAAGCCGCTTACGATCTCGGCGCGAAACCGTGGAAGGCGTTTTTGCAGATCACGCTGCCGCTGTCGAAGAATGGGGTTATTGCGGGCTGCCTGCTGGTGTTCATTCCGGCGGTGGGCGAATACGTGATTCCGGAATTGCTCGGCGGCGCGGATACCCTGATGATCGGCCGCGTGATGTGGAATGAATTCTTCGATAACGCCGACTGGCCAATGGCTTCCGCCGTCACCTGTGCCATGGTGTTGTTGCTGCTCGTTCCCATGGCGTTGTTCCAGTATTACCAGGCAAAGCAACGGGAGGACAAGCGATGATCGAACCCAGTCGCTCGCTCCGGTTCACGTTTCTTGGTCTCGGATTTCTGTTTCTCTATATTCCGATCGTGAGTCTGGTTGTGTACTCGTTTAACGAGTCGCAACTCGTGACCGTATGGACGCAATTTTCGCTGAAGTGGTACGCGGCGCTATTACACGACGACGAATTGATCAACGCCGCGTGGTTATCGATTCGAATTGCGGTATTCACCGCGTGCGCGTCAGTGGTGATCGGGACATGGGCAGGCTACGTGCTCGCGCGCATGGGGCGGTTTCGCGGCTTCACGCTCTATGCCGGCATGATCAACGCGCCGCTCGTGATACCCGAAGTGATCCAGGGGATTTCGCTCTTGCTGCTGTTTGTGGAAATGGCGAAAGTATTTGGCTGGCCGGCAGGACGCGGTATTTTCACGATCTGGATCGGCCACGTGATGCTGTGTATTTCCTACGTTGCGATCATCGTGGAATCGCGGGTCAGGGAATTGAATCCATCGATTGAAGAAGCCGCACTCGATTTGGGCGCGACGCCATTGCGGGTGTTTTTCTCGATTACGCTGCCACTGATATCGCAGGCGCTGGTGGCGGGGTGGCTGCTTTCGTTCACGCTGTCGATCGATGACCTGGTGTTATCCGCGTTCTTGTCTGGACCGGGATCGACTACGCTGCCGCTTATTGTGTTTTCGCGCGTCCGGCTCGGCTTGAATCCCGAGATGAACGCGCTCGCCACGCTGTTCATTGCGTTCGTGACGGTGGGCGTGATCGCCGCGAACTACTTCATGCAAAGGAGCGAGCGCAGGCGGCTGACGAATGTCTTGTAGATGCGGTGTTGTAGCTGCGCCGGGGCGTGAGCGCGAGCTGGGCTCAGTCGTCTTGAGCCGCCATCCCGAGATGTTTGCCGAGCGTGGCCGAGTCGGTGTTCGTGCCGCACAGCAACACGCCGACTCGCTTGCCCTGCAAGGTCTCGCGTAGCGGCCCGAGCAACGCGGCGGTTGCGGCGGCGCATGCCGGTTCGACCGCCAGCTTCAGCTCGTTGAACAAATGCAGCATGGCGTGACGCAACTCGGTGTCTGAAACCGTCACCAGCCGGTCGATATGCCGCCTGCACAATTCGTAGCTGTAGTCCTCGGTGTGAGGCGCCATCAACGAATCCGCAATGCTGTGCATCGCGCCCATCTTCACGGTGTGATTCGCGGCGAAACTCTGGCCCATGGCGTCGGCGCCCTTGGGTTCCACGCCATACACATGGATCGATGGATTCGCGAGCCGGAATGCCAGCGATACCCCCGCCGCCAGTCCGCCGCCGCCGATTGGCAGGATCACGGCGTCCAGATCGGGCGCCTGCGAGGTCCATTCGTATCCGAGCGTCGATGTGCCCACGATCGTCCGGTAGCTGTTGAACGGATGCACGAAGTAGCGGCCTTCCTCGGCTTCTATGCGGCGCACGATCTCGAACGCTTCGGCGCCGTTTTCCGCCATGACAATCTCCGCGCCGAAACGGCGGCAGAGCGCCAACCGCGCCGGGCTGGCGGTCTTGATCATCACGACCTTTGCGCTGATCTGAAGCCGCATCGCGGTGTACGCGACCGCCACCGCGTGGTTGCCCGCTGATACGCAGGTCACGCCCGCGTCGCGTTCGCTTTCCGTGAGCGCGAGCAGATGCGAAAATGCGCCGCGCGTCTTGAACGTGCCGCCGACCTGCAGCAGCTCGAACTTGAAGTTGATCGGCGTGCCTTCCAGCGTGGGGAAGTCGTGACGCTCGAAGGTCGGCGTACGCGCGACCCACGGCGAGAGCGTCATGTGCTGGCTGGCGATATCGTCGAGCGTGGGAATCGGCGTGCCGTCGATGGTGTTATCGGAGTGATGGGCGGTGGACATGAGGAGTAGTTGACGGCTAGTCGAGTGAGGGCGGTGACGGGTCTGAATTTGCGTGTGCGACGGCATCTTCGTGCGTCACTTTCAATTGCGCTGAGAGCGCGGGCAAGGCAGTTTGCACGGTGTCCCAGACTAATTCGAGGTCAATCTCGAAGTACCCGTGTGCAATACGATTGCGCATCCCGCGCATGCTACGCCAAGGAATCTCGGCATGTCGTTGCGCGAACTCTGCGTGTCGATCCATCGCTTTCGTAGACGCTTCACCCATGATTACCAAGCTCATGACCACGGCGCTTTGTGTACGTTTGTCGTCAAGAAAGCTGGTCTTGTCCATGCCCTGCACGAAACTGCATGCATCCAACGCGGCTTGCTGAATATGGTCGATGTAGTTGGGGAGACGAATATTTTCGCTCATACCGGCGCCGCTTCGGCTAACACGCGCTCGCGAAACCGGGGTGGTAAATCGCCCGGCGTCAGCAAGTCGACCGCCACGCCAAGCATGTCTTCCAGCTCCATCTGCAATCCGCCCAAGTCGAATAGCGTTGCACCGGGCAATGCATCGACCAGCAAGTCCAGGTCGCTGCCATCCTGATCAGTGCCATGCAAAACCGAGCCGAACACGCGTGGGTTCGTCGCGCGAAAGCGGCCTACCGTTGCGCGAACCGTGTCACGTTTGAGATCCAGAGCGGCGGAAGGTTTCATCGAATCAACGCACCTGCGCCTCGACCGACATGCTGTGAATGAACTTGCCCAAAAACGCTTCGCACGCCGCAAGCTGCTCCAGCGACACGTATTCGTTCGCCTTGTGCGCCTGCTCGATGTTTCCCGGCCCGCACACAATACTCGGCACGCCCGCGAGTTGGAACAAGCCCGCTTCCGTCCCGTAAGCCACCTTGCGCTTTTCCTGATTCGCGGTCAGCGCGCGCACGAGTTGCGTGATAGCCGCCTGCTCGGACGCGTCGAGCCCAGGAGCCGCAGCAATCTTGGAGAACTCGATCGCCGCGTTCGCGTGTTCCTTCTGCATCTTCGGCAACAACTCTTCCCGCGCGTATTTCTCGATGCGCTGGTAAATCGGCTCAGGATCGAGCGTCGGCAGATTGCGGAATTCGAACGCGAAATTGCATTCGGCGGGCACCGTGTTGATGGCGTTGCCGCCATTGATCGTGCTGGTCTGCGCGGTCGTGAAGGGCACGTCGTACTGTTCGTCGAACGGGCCTTGCGCGCGGAATTCATCGGCGACGTCGCGGATGTAGCAGATCAGCCGCGCTGCGTATTCGATCGCGTTCAAGCCCTTCGGTGTCAGCGACGAATGCGCGGCAAACCCGCGCACGCAGCAGTTGTACGCATTGATACCCTTATGCGCGATGACCGGCCGCATGCTGGTCGGCTCACCCACAATGCATCCGTGCGGCCGCAGCCCGCGCTTTTGCAGGTCGGTGATCATCAGCGGTGCGCCGGCGCAGCCGACTTCTTCATCGAAGGAGAGGGCGAAGTGAATTGGACGCGCGAGTTTCGTGGCCTGCATCTTCGGCAACAAGCTGAGCGATGCGCCGATAAACCCCTTCATGTCGCACGTCCCGCGACCGTACAAAAGGCCATCGCGAATCTCCGGCTTGAACGGATCGCTGTCCCATTTCTGGCCATCGACAGGCACCACATCCGTGTGTCCGGAAAGCACGATACCGCCGTTCGTCGCGCCATCGTGCGCGGGCACGGTCGCGAACAGGTTGGCCCATTTGCCGGACGGATCGGTGCTGAGCGTGCTTTCAATACCAGCCGCGCGCAATTCGTCGCGCACGGTTTCGATCAAGCCCATGTTTGGGTTGCGGCTGACGGTGTCGAAGGAGACGAGCTTCTTGATCCACGGCAACGACGCCGGCCCGGAATCATAAGAGGGTGTTTGCGCGACGGAAGCCGTCGATTCAGCGATCTGTGACATGACGCTCTCCTTGGAATTTTTCACTTTCGATGATACCGAAAAAACCGGCCACGCACCGCCGGACAAGGCAGTGCGTGGGTTTGAAGTTATTAGCGTGACGGCGCGACCGCGGCAGCGGGTTTCTGCTGGCGCACGGGTGCGCCAAGCGCACGCAGCGTTTCCTTGACCGTCGAAATCCGCACGGCAAGGTCCGGACTGCGCACTTCTATGCGCAGCTTGTCCTGCCCCGCGAGCTTGATGTGCTTGTTCTTCTGCACCATCTCGATGATCTTCATGGCATCGATGGGCGGGTTTGGAATGAACTGCAATGCAATTGCATGCTCGGCCGCGTCGATCTTGATAATGCCCAGCGGCTTGGCCGCGAGGCGCAGCTTATGCGTCTCGACCAGCGCGCTCGCCTGGGGCGGCAGCTTGCCGAAACGGTCGATCAGCTCTTCCAGGATGCGGTCTATGGAATCGCTCGTTTCGCAGTTCGCCATGCGTTTGTACAGCGACAAACGTTCCTGCACATCGCCGCAATAATCCGCGGGCAGGATCGCCGGCGCGTGCAGATTGATCTCGGTGGTGGCGGCGAGCGGCGCGTTCAGATCGGGTTCGCGGCCTTCCTTCAGCGCAAGCACGGCGTCGTTGAGCATGTCGGTGTAGAGCTGGAAACCGATCTCGTGGATTTCGCCCGATTGTTTGTCGCCGAGTACTTCGCCCGTGCCGCGAATTTCCAGATCGTGCATCGCAAGATAGAAGCCCGAACCGAGCTCTTCCATCTGCTGGATGGCTTCCAGCCGCCGCTGCGCCTGCTTCGTGAGCGCGGCCGGATCGTGGACGAGCAAATACGCGTAAGCCTGATGGTGCGAACGCCCGACGCGCCCGCGCAACTGATGCAACTGCGCGAGGCCGAATTTATCGGAGCGATGGATCAGGATCGTGTTTGCGCTCGGCACGTCGATCCCCGTTTCGATAATCGTCGTGCACAGCAGCACGTTCGCGCGCTGGCCGACGAAATCGCGCATCACGCGTTCGAGTTCGCGCTCGTGCATCTGCCCGTGCGCGACCGCAATACGCGCTTCCGGCACCAGCGCTTCGAGCATCGAGCGACGATTTTCGATCGTCTCGACTTCGTTATGCAGGAAATAAACCTGGCCGCCGCGCTTCAGTTCGCGCAGCATCGCCTCGCGGATCACGCCGTCTTCTTCGCGTCGGACAAAGGTCTTGATCGCGAGGCGCTTTTGCGGCGCGGTGGCAATGATCGAGAAGTCGCGCAACCCTTCGAGCGCCATGCCGAGCGTTCGTGGGATGGGCGTTGCGGTGAGCGTCAGCACATCGACTTCCGCGCGCAGCGCTTTCAACGCCTCCTTCTGGCGCACGCCGAACCGGTGCTCCTCATCGATAATTACCAGCCCGAGCCGCTTGAACACGACGTCGCTGGAGAGCAGTTTGTGCGTGCCGATGACGATATCGATCGTGCCTTCGTTGATTGCCGCAATCGATGCCGCCACTTCCTTCGTGCTCTTGAAGCGCGAGAGTTCAGCGATCTTCACGGGCCAGTCGGCGAAACGGTCGGTGAAGGTGTTCGTGTGCTGTTCGGCGAGCAGGGTGGTCGGCGACAGAATCGCGACCTGCTTGCCCCCCATCACCGCGATAAACGCCGCCCGCAGCGCCACTTCCGTCTTGCCGAAACCGACATCGCCGCAAACCAGCCGGTCCATCGGCTTGCCGCTCGTCATATCGCCTATCACGGCGGTGATCGCCGCGGCCTGGTCGGGCGTTTCCTCGAAGCCGAAGCTCTCCGCGAACTTCGCGTAATCGCGTGCTTCGAGCGGGAACGAGTGACCTTGGCGCAGCGCGCGGCGGGCGTAAAGATTGAGCAGTTCGGCGGCGGTGTCGCGGATTTGCTGCGCGGCTCGGCGCTTGGCTTTGTCCCACTGGCCGGAACCGAGCGCGTGCAACGGCGCGCTTTCCGGGTCCGCGCCGCTGTAGCGCGAGATCACGTGCAACTGGGCGACCGGCACGTACAGCTTGCTTTCGTTCTGGTATTCGAGATGCAGGAATTCGGTTTCGCCTTCGCCCAGGTCCATCGATACCAGGCCCATATAGCGCCCAATACCATGCTGCGTATGCACGACCGGATCGCCGATCTTCAGCTCGGAGAGATCGCGCACCATCGAATCGACGTTGCTCGCCTGCTCCTGGCGACGCCGTCCGGCCCGCCGCGTGAGCTGCCCGTAGAGCTCCGTCTCGGTGATGATCGAGATGCCTTCGCCGGGCAGCGCAAAGCCGTTCGCAAGCGGCGCCACGCCCAGCGAGAATTTGGCGTCGCCGGTGAGCCATTCCTGGAAGGTATCGTCGAGCGACGCGCGCAGGCCGTTATCGGAGAGCAGTTGCTGAATCGTCTCGCGGCGCCCGGCGGATTCGGTTGCGAACAACACGCGATTCGGTGTTTGCTCCAGATAGTGACGCAGCGCGAGCAACGGTTCTTCAGCGTGGCGATCGATGGCCAGACCGGGCAACGGAACCGCCCAGCCGCCCTCGGGCGTAGCCGGGAACTTGATCTGCGCGAACGGTTTGGCGAAGGAGAAAAAATCGTCGTCGCTGAGAAAGAGCCGCTGCGGTTCGAGCAGCGGCCGCTCGCGATCGTGCGACAAGAAGTTGTAGCGCTGCCGTGTGTCGTTCGTGAAGCGCTTGATGGCTGCGTCCATGTCGCCGACGAACGCCAGTTGTGCGTCTTGCGGCAAGTAATGGAAAAGCGTGGCGGTTTCGTCAAAGAACAGCGGCAGGTAGTACTCGATCCCCGCTGCCGGCACACCATTGCCGATGTCCTTGTAAATCGATGAGCGGCTTGGATCGCCCTCGAACACCTCGCGCCAGCGGCTGCGGAAGGCGGTGCGCGCGGGTTCATCGAAGGGAAATTCGCGGCCGGGTAGCAGGCGCACGTCGCGCACCGGATACAGGCTGCGCTGCGTGTCGGGATCGAAGGCGCGGATGGAATCGACCTGATCGTCGAATAAATCGATCCGGTACGGCAGCGGCGAGCCCATTGGATACAGGTCGAGGAGCGAACCGCGTACGCAATATTCGCCGGGGCGCACGACCTGGCTCACATGCTCATAACCCGCGAGCGTCAACTGGCTCTTCAGTTTCGCCTCGTTCAGCCGCTCGCCCTGCGTGAACGAGAACGTGTATGCAGCCAGAAACGATGCCGGCGGCATTCTGTAAAGCGCCGTGGTCGCAGGCACGAGCAGGATGTCGCAGCGGCCTTCGCCCAGGTCGTGCAACGTCGCCAACCGCTCCGAAACCAGGTCCTGATGGGGTGAAAACGTGTCGTAGGGCAGCGTTTCCCAGTCGGGCAGAAGCCTGACTCGGGCGTCCGGCGCGAAAAACGGAATTTCGACCGCGAGACGTTGCGAATCGACGGCGCTTGCGCACATGACGACCAATAACGGGACTTTTTCGCGAAAAGCCAGGTGGTAGCGTGCCAGGGCGAGGGCGTCGGAGGAACCGGTGGCGCCATCGAAGGCAAAGCGCTGACCGGCTTTGACGAGTGCGATAGGGGACGTTGACTGCAAACTGACGGCTTTTGAAGGCATAAGGTGTGCGGGGAACCGTTCGCGTGCGAAAGTGCGCGCGGGACCGGCATGGTCGCGATGGACCTATTATAAAATCCGGACTTAACTTTTGACTTGGGCGTTTTCAACTCGTGACTTCCCGCCTGTTCGCCCTCATCCCGTGCGCCGGTTCCGGCAGCCGTTCTGGTGCACCGATGCCAAAGCAATACCAGACCGTCGGCCGCCATCCGATGCTGCGGTATTCGCTCGCTGCCTTTGACGCCTGCTCCGAATTTGCCCAGACGCTGGTCGTGCTGGCGCCTGGCGATCATCATTTCGATGACCGCCGTTTCGCGGGTTTGCGCTTTGCCGTGCAGCGCTGCGGCGGCACGACGCGGCAAGCGTCGGTGTTCAATGGTCTAGCGGCGCTGACCGGTTTTGGTGCGCGCGACGACGACTGGGTGCTCGTGCACGACGCGGCGCGGCCCGGACTCACGCCGGCCATGATCCGCAGGCTGGTGAGCGAGTTGAAGAACGACCCGGTTGGCGGAATCCTGGCGTTGCCGGTGGCTGATACGCTCAAGCGTATCGAAGCTGAAGGCGTCGCGCACGACGAAGGGCGCATTGCCCGCACGGAGTCGCGTAACGGCTTGTGGCAGGCACAGACGCCGCAGATGTTCAGGGTGGGCATGTTGCGCGATGCGATCACGCGGGCGCAGCAGGACGGCCACGATCTCACGGACGAAGCCAGCGCCATCGAGTGGCTCGGGCATGCGCCGCGGCTGATTCAGGGAAGCCTGCGCAATTTCAAGGTGACGTATCCGGAAGATTTCTCACTGGCGTCCGCTATGCTCGGCAGTGTTTGATCCGGTGGTTTGATGCAGCGGTTTGATGCAGTGCCCTTTACTTTCTAGGACTATCGATGGATTTCAGAATCGGACAAGGCTACGACGTTCACCAACTGGTCGAAGGCCGGCCGCTTATCATCGGTGGGGTCACTATTCCCTACGAGCGCGGGCTGCTTGGTCATTCGGATGCTGATGTGCTGCTGCACGCGATTACGGATGCGCTGTTCGGCGCTGCAGCCATGGGCGATATCGGCCGTCATTTCCCGGATACGGATGCGGAGTTTGCCGGGGCGGATAGCCGGGTGTTGCTTCGCGAGGCTTTTTCGAGAGTCTCGGAAGCCGGCTTCGCGATCATGAATGTCGATTCGACAGTGATCGCGCAGGCGCCGAAGCTTGCGCCGTTTATCGAAGCGATCCGGGCAAATATTGCCGAGGATCTTGAGTTGCCGCTGACGCGCGTGAACCTGAAAGCCAAGACCAATGAGAAGCTGGGGTATCTCGGGCGCAAGGAAGGTATCGAGGCGCAAGCTGCCGTGCTGCTGATGCGTACGGGTATTGACGCTTGAGCGCCTGCGGGTGAAAGCGCAAATAAGGACGCAAATAAAAACGCCACGCTTGAATTGAACGTGGCGTTTTTGCATGCTTGAATCTGAGCCGGATCAGTTGCCTTCAGCGGCAATCGCCAGTTGAGCCGCGTTGATCACGGCGGCAATTCGCCCCACATCCCGCAATTGCGTCGTACTCATTCCCTCGCCAACGAGATTTTCATAGTGCGACTTCACGCAGAAGTGGCACTTTCCAACAATCGATGCGGCCAGCGCATACATCTCGAAGCGCCGTTTGTCGACCCCGCCATGCGTCGCATACGCGTTCATCCGCAACGCAGCGGGCTGGGTCTTCAGATCGGCGTTATCGGCCATTTCCAGATACGGATACCAGACGTTGTTCATGCCCATCAACGCGGCTGCGGTCAACGCGCCATTCGTTTCCTCGGCCGACAAAACGCCCGCGCCACGGATCAAAGCAACAATCTTCGTAGCCTTTGCCGCATACGCAGCCGCCAGCGCAACACCCACCGCGTCGTTGCCTTCCAACGATGAACGCGCAATCGTGCCGTCCACGTTCAGGCGAATGTCCTTTGCGTAATCGGGAATGAGTTCTTTAATCGATGCAAGGAATTCCATAAATTTCTCCTATCTGATCAGCGATAAAAAAGCCCGCCGGCTCGAGCTTGACTCGAAAAGCTGACGGGCTGGGGCGCAACCCACGAGGGCCTCGCCGATATGACTTACAGCGTCGAACCGCCGACAGCGCGATTGCAAGGGCACAATTCGTCCGTTTGCAGGCCGTCGAGAATACGCAGGATTTCTTCCGGATTACGGCCGACATTCAGGTTGTTCACTGACACGTGCTGGATCACATTGTCCGGGTCGATGACGAACGTTGCGCGCAGCGCCACGCCCGCTTCCTTGTCACGGATGCCGAGCTGGTCGATCAACTCGCCCTTCACATCGCCGAACGAATAGTGGTTCAGCTTGCTCAGGTCCTTGTGCTCCCGGCGCCATGCCAGTTTCACGAATTCGTTGTCCACGCTGCCGCCGAGCAACACTGCATCGCGATCGGCGAAATCGCTGTTCAGCTTGCCAAATTCGACGATTTCCGTCGGGCAAACGAACGTGAAATCCTTCGGGTAGAAGTACAGGATCTTCCACTTGCCAGGGAACGACTGTTCGGTGATGTCTTCGAATGCCGACACGCCATTTTCTTCGTGATGATTGAAACCCGGCTTTGCAGCAGCAACGGTAAACGCTTCAAGCTTATCGCCCACGGTCTTCATATGAATACTCCTGTGTTCGTTGGAAGAAAAATCAAGACTAACTGATCGCTGTAACGCTCACATGACGCAGCATCAAACTGACGTTGAGTAGCTGATGAATGCGCTGAACGAAGTCCATCGTAACTCTATTAATTATTAATTTCAATAGATTTTGGCTAACAGACCGGATAGCTTTTAACGAATGGACCGATAGCATTTTTTTGAAACGATTGACTTACCGGAAGGTGCGTTTTTCCATCGCCGGGAAGTCGATCGTCACCTCGAAACCCGCGTGCGGATGGCGGTTGCGCAAGCGCAATGTGCCGCGCTGCCGGGTGACGAGCCGCTGCACGATGGCCATGCCGAGTCCGGTGCCGTTGGCTTGCGTGCGTGCCGTGTCCACGCGATAAAACGGCCGCGTGATCAACGCGACCTGATCTTCGGGAATGCCGCGCCCTTCATCCATCACGGACAGTTCAACGCGCCCGTGATTGACCCGCGTTTGAAGCGTGATCCTGGCGATGTCGTCCATCGCGCTGCGCCCGTACTTGCGTGCGTTCTCCAGCAAATTGCCAATGACCCGCCGCACGTCAGTTGGATCGCCTTCTATGGTCGCGCCCTGGGCCAGGTCGGTCTTCATCAGCACGCCGTCTTCCGCGTAGAAACGCGCGGCCATTTCACCGCCGATCAGCGAGAGATCGACGGCTTCGGCCATGCGCTGCATTGGCCGGGCGTAGTCGAGGAAACGCCCGATGATCATGTCCATCTGTTCGATGTCATCGACCATCGCAAGTTTCGTCGCTTCGTCGGAAGGGCTCATTTCGGTTTCGAGCCGCAAGCGTGCAAGCGGCGTGCGCAAGTCGTGCGAAATGCCCGCGAGCATCAGCGCCCGGTCGGCGTCGAGCTGCTCGAGGTCCTGCACCATCTGGTTGAAACTGCGATTGGTTTCGGCGGCCACGCCCATGCCGCGTTCAGGCAACGGTTCGGGCGCCTGCCCGGAGCCGACCTTGCGCGCGGCCAGCGCCAGCCGCGCGAATGGCCGGTTGACCAAGCTGGTAATAAACGCCGCCCCGAACAGCGAAAGCGCGAGCGCAAAAATGCCCCAGCCGGCCCACTGCAGGCCGGTGACGTTATCGAGTTGATCGCGATCGAGCGCCACCCAGTAATCGTCGTCGTCGATCTTGAAGCTGATCCACACGCCCGGGATGTCATTGACGGATTGCGCGATCACCGTGTCGTTGCCGAGCCGGCCGCGCACGTCGCGCTCGATCAGGCGGTTTAGCGACTCGTCGGGCTGCAGGCGATATTTATCGGTGGTTTCACGCGGATACACGCGCACCCCTTCGTTGCTCTCCAGATCCTGCAGCAACGCGCGGCGCAGGTCAGGGTCGGAATAAAGGAGGGCGGTACGCGTCAACTTGACGACCGCGACGAGTTGAAGCGCCACGCGCTGTGCGCGCGGTTCGCGTTCGATCACCCGGAAGCTCTGGAACCATGCGGCGATGCTGACCGCAATCAGCAACGCGATCAAGGCGAAGGTCCGCCAGAACAGGCCGCCGAACGCATGCGTCAGTAACCGCCTGTCAATCCGCATGGTTCACTGATGCTCTTCTCTTGTGGCGCGCACGGGGCGCGCTTCTCACGACTCGATCAGGGCTCAATCCGGACTCAAATCTCAGGCTGCGCCGTCAGGAATGAAGACGTAGCCGAGGCCCCACACCGTCTGGATAAAACGCGGGCTGCTCGGGTCCGGCTCGATCAGCTTGCGCAACCTTGAGATCTGCACGTCGAGACTGCGGTCGAAGACTTCGTATTCACGGCCGCGCGCCAGTTCCATCAGCTTTTCACGCGACAGCGGGGCACGCGGATGTCTCGCGAACACTTTAAGCACAGAGAATTCGCCGGTGGTCAGCGGGATTTCCTGGCCGTTCTTGGTCAGCGTTCGCGTGGCCAGATTCAACGCAAATTCGCCGAATTCGAAGACTTCGGTGGTTTCAGACGGCGCGCCCGGCAGTTCCGACGGCGACTGGCGACGCAGCACCGCGTGGATCCGCGCGACGAGTTCACGCGGGTTGAACGGCTTTGGCAAATAGTCGTCCGCGCCCATTTCCAGGCCCACGATGCGGTCGACGTCCTCGCCTTTCGCGGTGAGCATGATGATGGGCGTACGGTCGTTGCTGCCCCGTAGACGGCGGCAGATCGAAAGTCCGTCTTCCCCCGGCAGCATCAGGTCGAGCACGAGCAGGTCGAAACGTTCGCGAACCCAGAGCTTGTTCATCGACGGCGCATTTTCAGCGACATAGACATTAAAGCCCTGTTCGCCGAGATAACGCCGCAAAAGATCGCGCAAACGGGGATCGTCGTCGACTACGAGTATTTTTGAGGGATTTTTGGTTTCCATGCCCGCATCTTAGCGCGATTAGAAAGAGCTGCTAGTTTGCTCCATTTCTGAGGTAACAGATAGTTACAAAATTTACGGCGAGTGTGGCACGACATAAAGGTTCTATGCGTACACTCCTTTACCTAAGCCCGTCATTCGGTGGATACTCCATTAGTAGAACGATTGCGCGTCAGTATCATGGCGGCACTAACCGTCAATACTGGCATGACACGCAAGCACGCCAAAGAGCCTGAGACTGTCCGGTTGTCGAGCAACGAAGGGAACAACATGAGGGGAGCGCGGCGGCGCATACCTGTGCGCACCAAGCGCATCATTCGACTAACGCTGATCGCTAGCGCGTTTTATGCCGTGTTTGCCGCGCGCACCGCTCTTGCGCAACCATCGCAATCCTCCAATCGCAGTTCGTCGGCTTTCGATCGTCCTGATTCGTCGATGTCTTCCTCTTCCTCTTCCTCTTCATCCTCTGCGCCCCGGTATTCGAATCCCGAAGGCGATGGTTCCGATTTCAATTCACAACAGCCCAGAAAACGCTTCGATGGCCGTTTCATGCGCGCTCAGCATCGCATGCAAAAGCCGCTCAACGGTAATCGCGACCCGCAAGTGATGCCGGCCATGCCCGCGCCACAAAGCGATCCGCAACCGCCCGAGCGGCCTCCGCGGCACGGTGTGATGACCGCAGATGAAAGGCGGCTGCTGCGCCAGCATATCGAGGAAGCGGTCAGGGACCTCTATAAGCGTTGAGGCTCGCCGTCATGGGATCGCCCTGGCGCGACCAAACGCCGTTATCCGGCAAACTCCCGGTCGAGGCCCAGCACCCTTCTGGCGCCAAGCGGATGCCGAAGTGACATCGGCGGTCAACGGGTGCCGGCAGCGCGCCGTTGATTGATGTAGCACGGCCACCGGACTCGCTCCTCGATGCAACCCTCCAGGTTTCCTGATTTCCACGTTGTTCGCGGTTCGCTGGATCGGCGCGAGCGTGGGGTGAGTATCGTGACGCTGGTCATCGCGTTATGTTTGATGCTGACCAGCGCGCTGACGGCTCAGGCAGCGCAAAACAACACGCCGCGCCGCGGGCGCACTGTGCATCGGACGGAAGCGGCGGCGCTCGATGCCGATCCCCTCGATGCCACCGATGCCCGCTTCCTCCTCACCCGCACGGGCTTCGAAGCAAACGCGAGCGAGGTTGCCGCGTACATTGGAATGAGCCGCGAGCAGGCAGTCGATGCGTTGCTTGCCGGCGCCCGCACTGAAGCCGCTACACCGCCGCCCGCGTGGGTCACGGAGCCGATCCCATCGGTCGACGTTCGCCGTGCATGGACGCAGGACGAACGCCGTGACGACCAGCGCGAACAAAGCCGTCGCTACGACGAGTTGCGCGGCTGGTGGGTACGCGAAATGGTGACCACGCGCTCGCCGCTCACCGAGCGCATGACGCTCTTCTGGCACGATCACTTTCCGTCCGGCGAAGACAAGGTTCACTATCCGCAGCTCATGTTCCGCCAGAACGCGCTGCTGCGCCGCGACTCGCTCGGCAATTTCGGCGACTTGCTGCATGCGGTCTCGAAAGATCCGGCGATGCTGCAATACCTCGATGGCGCCGGCAGCCGCAAAGGCCGTCCCAACGAAAACTTCGGACGCGAGGTCATGGAGCTGTTCACGCTAGGCGAGGGACATTACTCGCAGCGCGACGTGACCGAAGCCGCCCGGGCCTATACCGGCTGGACGCTCGATCCGAATACGCTCGCTTATCAATTCAATCCAAAGATCCACGACGACGGCGACAAGACCGTCCTCGGCCAGATGGGCGCTTTCGACGGCGATCAGGTCCTCGACATCCTCCTGGCGCAACCGGAAACGGCTACCTTCATCACGACCGAACTGTGGCGCGAGTTCATCTCCGAGACACCGGACCCGGCTCAGATCGCACCGATCGCCGAACGTTTTCGCGCGTCGCATTACGACATCAAGACGGCGTTGCGGGGCCTGTTTTTATCGGATGCGTTCTGGGACGAGCGCAACCGTGGCGTGCTGGTCAAGTCGCCCGCGGAATTCGTGGTTGGCGCTGTGCGCGAGTTCGATATCGGTTATGCCGATCAGGACGCGACTGCGCTCGCCGTCCAGGTGCGCAATTTCGGCGAAAATCTCTTTTATCCCCCGAACGTGAAGGGCTGGCCGGGCGGCGAAAACTGGATCAACAGCTCCACGCTGCTTGCGCGCAAGCAGTTCATCGAACAGTTGTTCCGCGCGACCGAGGCGCATGGCATGGGCCCGGCGGCGGCCAATGCGAAGACGAGCGCGATGTCAGCTCCAATGTCCAACATGATGTCCGACGCCGTCATGAAACCTGCGGCGATACAACGGCCGCATCCGGGCTTGCGTTTCGATCTCGATGCATGGCTCGCGGGATACAACACCACGCCTGCTGCGCGCCCGGACCTGTCGACGCAGTTGCAATTGCAGCGAGCAGTGTTGGCGGTCTCTCCCGCCGATGCCATTGAACCTGACGTCACCAGCAGCGCCTATCTGCGGGCCTTGCTGATGGACCCTGCGTACCAGTTGAAATAGGCGGCCCTATGAAACGACGCGATTTCCTTTCGATGACCGGCGCGGCCAGCGCCTTCGCGCTTGCGCCCTCGGCATTTGCTGCGGCAAACGCGCTTCCGGTCGAGATGCGTTCGAGCGGATACGGCAACGTGTTGATCCTGGTCGAACTGAAGGGTGGCAACGACGGCCTGAACACTGTGATTCCGTTTGCGGATCCGGCATACGCCACGCTGCGCCCGGGGATCGGTGTCAAGCGTGAACAGGTCATCCAGCTCGACCAACGCACGGGCCTTCATCCCGCCATGCAGCCATTGATGCCGCTCTGGAAAGACCAGCAACTCGCGATCGTGCAGGGTGTGAGTTATCCGCAACCGAACCTCTCGCATTTTCGATCCATCGAGATTTGGGATACCGGCTCGCGATCCGATCAGTATCTCCACGAAGGCTGGCTCACGCGCACATTTCGCGCGCAGCCCGTGCCGGCAGGATTTGCTGCCGATGCCGTGGTGATCGGCAGCGCGGAAATGGGACCGCTCGCGAACGGCGCACGTGCCGTCGCGCTCGTGAATCCGGCCCAGTTCGAGAAACAGGCTCGGCTTGCGACGCCGGTATCGCTGAAGGAGCGCAACCCCGCGCTCGCGCATATTCTGGATGTGGAAAACGAAATCGTGAAGGCCGCTGACCGGCTGCGTCCGCGCGCTGGCCAGTTCGCGCTCAAGACGCAATTTCCGGGCGGTGCGTTCGGCACATCGATCAAGACCGCCATGCAAGTGCTTGCCGCGACCGATACTCCTGCCGGCCTGCCGCAAACGGGGCAGGGCGTCGCGGTGATCCGCCTGACGCTCAATGGTTTCGATACGCATCAGAACCAGCCGGGTCAGCAGGCCGCGTTGCTCAAGCAGTTATCGGAGGGCATGGTTGCGATGCGCTCGGCGCTGGTCGAACTGGGCCGATGGAACGAGACGCTCATCATGACCTATGCCGAGTTTGGCCGGCGGCCGCGCGAGAACCAGAGCAACGGGACGGATCACGGCACGGTCGCGCCGCATTTCGTGATGGGCGGCCGTGTGAATGGCGGCCTTCACGGCGTTGCGCCGGAATTGGCGCGGCTGGATGGCAACGGCAATCTGCCGGTGGGCGTGGATTTCAGGCAGATGTACGCGACCGTGCTCGGGCCGTGGTGGGGCATGAATTCCACCGCGGTCCTCGGACAAAAGTTCGAGACGCTGCCTTTACTGCGAGCCTAGGCAAGCGGGCGTATCGGGCGTTTCAATCCCAAGCGGGGTTGAGCCTGAGGAACCTATCTCACGCGCCAACTGATCCACAGTTTTCGGATAGGCGTGAGCGCAATCTGCTGATGGAGCACCTGGAAGTTTTCGCGTTCTATCTCGTCGAACAATGCCAGCGACAGAGCCGCTTGCGTTCGCAGCACGCGCTGTGTAGCGCGCTCGTCTGCAGGGATCGCGGCCAGTGATTGCTTAAGTGCTTCGCGCGCGCGGCCGATCTGGAAGCGCATGAGGTCAGTGAACGCGTCGCTGTATTTGCGGTTGATGAGATCGGCCGCGGTGACATTGAAGCGCTGCATTTCATCGATGGGGATATAGATGCGGCCGTGACGCGCGTCGTCGCCGATTTCCGCGATGCGCTCCGCCAGCATCAGCGCCGTGCCAAGCGAGTTGGCCCAGCCCGGAGCATTATCGGGACGGTGTGCGCTCGCGCGGGCGATGATCAACGCAAACGCGCCGCCGACGTTATCCAGATAGCGACGCAGATCGGTCCAGTCGAGATACCGTGCCTGATCGAGGTCCATGCTGAAGCCATCGACAAGGTTGTCGATGGATTCCCGTCCTTGCTCGTCGAGAACCGGGGTGTTCGCCTGATGCGCGGCAATCGCTTTCGTCACGGGATGGGCGGGTTCGCCGTCGAACAGGCTTGCCAATTCCTTTTGCCACCAGGCGTGCTTGGTCCGGCCGATCGTGGGGTCGCTGGTTTCCTTGACGGTATCTTCCAGCTCCCGGCGCAATGCGTAAAACGCTGTCAGGAGCGGCTGTCTGGCCGAGGGCGCACGGCGCAGCGCGTAGTACGTGCTGGAGCCATCGGGCGCGGCTTTTTGCTGGCAGTAGTCGTCGAAGTTCACGGCAATGGAAGGTGAGGACGGCGTGAGCCGATCGGTCCGGGCCAGAAAAAAAGCCATTGAAATTCAATGGCTCGCGCGGTTCTGGAGACTGGACAGGTAAGGGAGGATGCAGCATTGTCTTTTTCGGTGCAGCAGGAATCTGGCTCACTGCGCTGACCCACTGCACGCGATATTGAGCCCGAATTATCTCCCGGATGCGAATGTGCTGCAAGGCGAGGCGAAACGGGTGCCGCCACGCCGTGGTGTCCCCCAGTTCTGCGCGGCGCAATTTCCGTTAGATATCCGAAATGAAAATGCTCGTTATTCTTCTTCGCAAACCACATCGAATTTGAGCAGCTTGGTGGGGCCGAAGGTATTGCTGATTGCGACATCGGCGGCGTCGCGCCCACGCGCCATCAACACGCGGCCCATCCGCGGGACGTTGTTGCGCGCATCGAAGGTCTGCCAGCTTCCGCCGATAAAAGCCTCGAACCACGCGGCGAAATCCATCGCCGTGTAGGGCGGCGGCATACCGGCGTCGCTGATATATCCCGTGCAGTAGCGCGCGGGAATATTCATCGCGCGACATAAGGTGACGGCCAGATGCGCGAAATCCCGGCATACGCCCTGACGCTCGTTATACGCTTCCCACGCGGTCTTGGTCGGCCGCGCGTGCGCGTAATTGAACACGATGTGGTTATGCACGAAGTCACAGATCGCCTGCACTCGCGGGCGTCCCAGTGGCGTATTGCCGAAGGTTTTCCACGCGAAGTCTGAAAGCAGGTCCGTTTCGCAATAACGGCTGCCGAGCAAAAACACCAGGCATTCGTTGGGCAGGTTTTCAACTGGATGCTGCTCGCCTTCCGGTCCGGGTTTTTCGAACTCATCCGGCACTTCGAGCAACGCCGATGTCGACAGCGCTATCTGGCCTTCGGGCGCGACAATCCGGCTGCACAGGTTGCCGAAGCCATCGCGATACTGCGAGATCGGCACCGGCGGATCAACGACCAGCAGGTCCGCGAGCAAGACCTGGGGGGCGAACGAGAAGTGCGTGTTCAGCATGAGAAGCATGGGTGTCGGTTGCTGACACTCGTAGACCAGCTCGTAACCAACGCGGAGTTTCATAAGAGTGGCCTTTCTATGGAAGAGGACATCAGCGGTTCTCGGTCACGCTGACCTCGACATCGAGGCTGCGGAACGAGCCGGGCTCGCCGTTCCAGGTTCCCCATAGCGGGAGGGCCTGATGGTGGTCCCATGCAACCGCGACGCGGATGAGATGACGATTGCCGATAATGCTGTTGGTCGGGTCGAAATCAACCCAGCCAGCGCCGGGAAGATAAATTTGCAGCCACGCATGCGTGGCGCCGCCGCCGCGTGTCGTGTCGCGCTTGGTGTCAAGCGGGGTGTCAAGCGTGGGGGCGAGCGGGGAATCAAGATCAGGCACGAAGATGTAGCCGCTGACGAAGCGCGCGGCCAGGCCCAGCGAGCGCACCACGTCCATCATGAACACGGCGAAGTCCCGGCAACTGCCGGTGCGCAGGCGCAACGTGTCGGCGGGACGATTCACGCCCTTTTCCGTGCGGCGGACGTACTTGAAGTCGTCGTTGATCGCCTGGTTGATCTTGCGCAGCAGCGCCATCGTGCCCATGGGTTCGCCAGGCGTGACAAAGCGTTTTGCCCAGGCATCGACATCGCCGTCCGGCTCTGGCCGGTTGCGCGCGTTGACCAGGTCGGACGCTTCTTCATTCGTGTACGCAAACGGAAACGTGGCGGCGTAGCGCTCGAGCGCGTAGTCGGGCTGCGGTGCTTCGAAGTGCTCGAGCGTGACTTCGCTTTCGAACGTCAGCTCCGGCGCCTGGCTATCGAACGTGGCGACGGCCACCGAGTTGTCGAAGATATCGTGCAGCCAGCGTAAGCGCGCGGGTTCCGGCGTGATCTTCAGCTGCATGGTGACGAGGCGCAGATCGTGGCTGGACCTCGGCCGGAACATCATTCGATGCTCGCCGAAATCCACCGGTTCCGAATACCGGTAGATGCTCGTGTGCCTCACGGTAAAGCGTTGCGGCTCGTTCACCTGACTGCCCCGTGCAAGCGAAAACCAACAGGCAGGAGGCCGCTGGTCATCATGCTCCGCGACCCTACCGCGACTGTCGCGGCCTGATTGTTGAAAGCCATTGTGGATCCTTGATCGAGGTGGCTGGACGTTCCAGACACCGGTTTTCAGGATACACGAGACGCCTCGAGTGAAAGAATTCGTTTGAGGCTTGACCAGCGGCCCCGCGCGGGTTTTTTCCCGTCGCTGGACCGCGGCCGTCGCACGAAGGCGTCAGACGGCCACGAGGGAGGATGCGCGCTGGCCGGTGACGTTTGACGGCAAGTCGATGCGACCGATCCGCAGCCGCGCGATCAACGCGTGCGTCAGGAGGGCGGCCTGCTGCTCGGCGATCGCCGTCGCGCAGACCGTCGTGCCCGGAACAAACTCCGGCGACGGGACCGACGCCGTGGCAAGCGTCAGCGCGACTAGCGCGCTGACGTCCTGACGCGCGATCGCATCCAGCAGCGGCTCGATCGCGTCTTCTCCATGCGCCGTCTGCGTGGCGTCATTGGATTTCCGATCGTCCCGCACCCGGTCTTTCGCGCGATGCACTATTTGCCGGCAATGCGCGGCGCTCCGGTTAAGGATCTTCGCGATACTCGCGTAGTCCGCTTCGAACGCCTCGCGCAGCAGGAACGCCGCCCGTTCCTCAGCCGACAGCCGGTCGAGCACGCGGCGCATTCCATACGATAAATCCGACGTCTGTTGCGCGAGTGTCTCGGCCGACGGAGCGTGATCGATTGAATCAAAACCGTCGCGATTGTCGATGCCGCCCGGCAAGGGCGCTTCATGTTTCAGGCGCCGCAAGCGGTCGATGGCGGTACGTTTTGCGACCGTCGCGAGCCACGCTGCGGGCGTGTCCAGTGCGTGGCCACCCGCGGCACCCTCTTTGCGCTGATGCAGGTGCCATTTCACGAACGTGTCCTGGACGACGTCCTCGGCGTCCGCGCGCACGCCAAGGATCCGGTAAGCCAGCGAAAACAGCCGCGCGCGCGACGCCTCGAAGAGGGCGAGTGGCGCCGTGTCGCGATCGATATCCGTATCAGTCATGCGGGTTCCCCCCGTTAGTCGTGCTTTCACCCTGTATCGCCCTGACGGCTGGCGCCACGCGAATGTGACAGCCGCCGGCAAAAATATATCGCGTGAACGGGCGTCACGCACGGACGGCCTTGTGCGTCATATCGGCTGAAGGCATCCACAGTGAGCAAAAGCAAAGGAACCGCAGCGAAATGAGTCCCCACACGATTCCCCACAACCTTGGCCTCGTGCCGACTGTCATTGAACATTCCGGACGCGGCGAGCGCGCCTACGACGTTTATTCGCGGCTGCTGCGCGAACGCATAATTTTCCTGGTCGGGCCGGTGACGGACCAGACGGCGAGCTTGATCGTCGCGCAACTGCTGTTTCTCGAAGCGGATAACCCCGAGAAGGACATCGCGCTGTACATCAATTCGCCGGGAGGTTCCGTCTACGACGGCATGGCAATTTTTGACACCATGCAGTTCATCCGGCCAGACGTCTCGACGCTGTGCACTGGATTCGCCGCGAGCATGGGCACGTTCTTGCTGAGCGCGGGCGCAAAGGGCAAACGGTTTGCGCTACCCAACGCGCGCATCATGATCCACCAGCCTTCGGGCGGCTCGCAGGGAACAGCTGCCGACATTGCCATCCAGGCGCAAGAGGTGCTGTATTCGCGCCGGCGCCTGAACGAAATCATGGCGGAGCGTACGGGAAGGAGTGTGGAACAGATAGCAGGTGACACCGACCGCGATAATTTCATGTCGGCGGATCAGGCGCGGGATTACGGGTTGATCGATGAAGTGCTGACTCAGCGCGCTGCCTGAGTCGAACCTGAGTCGGGCCTGAGTCGGGCCGCAGCTTCAGCCGAGAAACCAGCCGAGAAACCAGCCGCGCAAATGACAAAGCCTCGCAGTTTTCACTGCGAGGCTTTGTTTTCAGCTTGGTGCGTGAGGTCGGACTCGAACCGACACGACATTGCTGCCGTCAGGACCTAAACCTGGTGCGTCTACCAATTTCGCCACTCACGCGCGTTTGTGCGGCTAGTTAAAGCGGGTTCGGGAGGGCGGGGAAACGGGCAATCCGTGCCCAACCGCGTCCGTTCCGCGTCCCGTTCCGCGTCCAATTACGGACTTCGCTTGCGCAACCTCGGGAAAGCGAATTTCCCGGCGACGCAGGTGCGTGCGTCGCGCCAAGCCCGGCATTCTAACCGAATCGATGGCCGATGTCTCCATGTGCAATATGCGCGTGTAGGGACATAGAAGGAGCGCTGGCAGAACCTGACCCGATGCGGACGAAACCCAAACACCGAACATCTGCCGCCGATATACCTCGAAACCCCACCTGAAACCCCGAACCACATTGCGTAGCACGAACGACGTGCTTACAATCGCCACTCATTCTCGTTTGCCTATCCGCGGCTGAACTTACCCTGATGAATCGCACTTCGCGAAATCGCTTCGTTGCATGGCTCGGCATGGCAGCCATGTGGCTGGCTATTGTCGCGCCGGTGATTAGCCAGACGCTGGCGTCGCGTCAGCAGGGTGTCGATCCGCAAGCAGCGATCTGTTCCGCCGATGCCCTCGCGCAAATAGTTTCAACCGCGCTCTCTTCGACACCGCATCCTGCAGCTCAAAGTACCGGACAAGCCGGCCATCACATGGCCGGTGCCGATTCGTTCGAGGCCTGTTCTTACTGTGGCTTGCTCGCGCATAACGTGCCGCTGGCATCGGCGCCGCCGGCCGCGCTGGTGCGAGTCGAACATGTCACGCGCGGGGTCTTCGCGCCGTTTGCGCAAGTCGTTCATGTCAAGTCGTTCAACGCCGCGTCTGCACGCGCGCCGCCCATCGTTTCCTGAAGCCCGTCCGTATAGACCGGCTGTTTGCCGTGACTACGCGCGCCGTTAGCGCCCGTGGCCGGCCGGTCTGCGTCCACTCATTCAGGATTTTCTTCGATGCTCAAGCTCCTCAAGCGAGCACGGCAGCCGTCAGGCTGCCGTGCCGCCCTGCGTTCGCGCGCGTTCATGTTTCATCCGTTTCATCGTTGCACCTTCCAACGCCATGCCTGCTTACCGCTTTCCCTGCTGGCGCCCGCCTTTGTACTTGCTGCCCCTGCCGCCGCTGGATCGGAAAGCACGCCCGAAAGTACGCCCGAAACTACGCCTTATAACCGCGACGGCGATGCCGTCCAACTCGCCCCCGTTGTCGTCACCAGCACCGCGGGTTCCTCTGCGCGTTCTCCGCTCGACCCAGATCTTCCCGCCACGACGGCCACGATCACCGCCGATCAGTCGCAATACTGGAACGTGGTCACGCCCGAAGACGTGCTGAAGTACGTGCCGAACATGGCGGTGCGCAAGCGTTTTATCGGCGATGTGAATTCGCCTATTGCCGTGCGCGGCACGAGCAATTCGCAAACGGCGCGCGGGCTGGTGTACGCCGACGGCCTGCTGCTCAGCAATTTCCTCGGCAATACGTTCACGTTCGCGCCGCGCTGGTCGATGGTTTTCGCCGACGACATCGAGCGCACCGACGTGATCTACGGCCCGTATTCGGCGCTGTATCCCGGCAACTCGATCGGCGCGACGGTCGCTATCACCACGCGCATGCCGGAGAAGTTCGAAGCCGATGCCCACGTCCAGGCGTTCAGCCAGCACTTCGATCTGTTCGGCGTGAATCGCAGTTTCAACGGCACGAATTCGTCGGCGACCCTCGGCGACAAGAACGGCAACCTGTCCTGGCTGATCGGTGTCGATCATCTGGAAAACACTGGCCAGCCGCTGCAATTCGCGACCCTGGCGGCATCCGCCACCCCGGCGAAGGCGCCGGATCGTCCGGTGACTGGCGCGTATTTCTACAATGACCAGAACAACAACCGCACGGCGGTGCTGGGCATGACATCGGAAGGGATTGAACGGACGTTTCAGGACCAGTTCAAGCTGAAGCTCGTGTACGACTTCACGCCTGCTTTGCAAGCCGGCTTCACGCTTGGTTACTGGCATCAGAAATACAACAGCGATACCCAATCATTTCTCCGCGATGCCGCCGGCAACCCGGTCTATAGCGGCCTCGTGAGTATTGGCGGTGACGAATACAACGTACCGGCCGCCACGTTCGCGCCGAGCCAGGGGGCAAGCGAGAACTTCCTGTACGGGCTGTCGCTGAAAACGCGCAACGCATCCGGCTGGAACGCGGAAGTCCTCGCGTCGTATTTCGATATCACGCAGAGCATTGCCCGCTCGGCGAACTCAGGCGTTCCGGGCAACGGCGCCGGCACGATCGCATTCGGCGATGGCACCGGCTGGAAAACGCTCGACCTGCGTACGACCTGGACGCCCGCCACGCCCACGGCCGGTCTGAGCGCGCACGGGTTGTCGTTCGGTTATCACTACGACAACTATTTCCTCGACAACGAAACCTACAACACGCCCGCCTGGCGCGACGGCGGCGGGACCTCGTTTGCCAACGCATTCGGCGGGCGCACCGAGACGCAAGCCGTGTACGCGCAAGATGCGTGGCGGTTCCTGCCGCGCTGGAAATTCACCTACGGCGCGCGCTACGAGAACTGGAACGCGTACGACGGCACGCGGGCGGTAGGCGCTACCTCGCTGAATTACGCTGAAGTCAGCCAGAGCCACTGGTCGCCGAAAGCCTCCCTGTCCTTTGATGTCACGCAAGACCTGTTGCTGCGCGCATCGATAGGACGGGCATATCGGTTCCCGAGCGTCGGCGAGTTATTTCAAGGACAGATCACGGGGCTGTCGATCGTCAACAACAACCCGAATCTGAAACCGGAAGACGATCTCTCGAACGAACTCACGGCCGAGTGGCAACACGGAAACGGCGTATACCGCTTCACACTGTTCCAGGACGATGTGAAGAACACGCTGTTCAGCCAGACGAACACCACCGTGATTCCGAACATCACGAATTTTCAGAATATCGACAAGGTGCGTTCGCGAGGCATGGAGACGAGCTACGAAGGGCAAGACGTGCTGATTCGGGGGCTGGATCTCACGGCGGGACTGGCTTATACGCAATCGAAGATTGTCGCGAA
The DNA here is from genome assembly GCF_002220365.1 of Caballeronia sordidicola. GTDB lineage: Bacteria > Pseudomonadota > Gammaproteobacteria > Burkholderiales > Burkholderiaceae > Caballeronia > Caballeronia sordidicola_C. The sequence goes on from NZ_MTHB01000032.1 coordinate 40,944, forward strand.
CAGTGGCAACCCGGCGTCAGTGGGCAAGTACTTCTATCGCATCCCGTTGTGGCGCGCAAACGTGGCCGCCACCTGGCGCGCAACGAGCCAGAGCGCCGTCACGGTCGCGGCGCGCTATTCGGGCCGCGAATACAACACGCTCACCAACACCGACACGAACCCGAACACTTACGGCGGCACGAGCACGTACACGGTCGTCGACGCCAAATTCACCTTCCGGCCAAGCAAGCGAACCGAGCTCGGCATCGGCGTGGATAACCTCTTCGATCACCGTTACTACGTGTTCCATCCGTACGCGGGACGGACGGTTTATGTCGAAGGCCGGATCGGGATCTGATGGTCGTCATGGCGCTTTTGGGTCTCTTGAGCCTGTAGCCAACTTATAGAAGGACACTTCACATGCAATCCGCTTCTCTCTCCGATGTCCGCGTCGCTGCGCGCCATCGGTTGTTATGGCGCTGGCATTTCTATGCCGGCTTGTTTGTCATGCCGCTGCTGCTGGTGCTTGCAATTACCGGCACGCTGTACTGCTTCCAGCCGCAGATCGAGCCACTGCTGTATCGCGATCGCATGATCGTCGATGCCCGCGCCGAGCCGCGTCTGAGCCAGCAAGTCTTGCTCGCGAAAGCGAGCGCCGCCGAACCGCGCGATGCCGTGCCGAGCACCGCTGTGATCACGACCGATCCGCGCCGCAGCGTTGAATTCGTATTCCGGCTCCAATCGGGATCGAGCGAAAGCGTTTATCTCAATCCCTACACGGGTGAGGTGCTGGGCAGGCTGAGCGTCGAGAACCGGCTGATGAAGCAGATCCGCAATTTGCATCGCGGATTGATGTTGGGAAAGACAGGCGAGATCCTGATGGAACTGGCGGGATGCTGGACGCTCGTGATGATCGGAACGGGCATTGCCTTGTGGTGGCCGAAGGCGCGTCAGAAAGGTGGCCGGTTCGTGCCGAGGTTGTCGTCGTCCAACGGCCGTGCATGGTGGCGTGAATTGCACGCGGTCGGCGGCGCGTGGCTCGCGCTTGGCGCATTGTTTTTCGTGCTCAGCGGCTTGCCATGGTCGAGCACGTGGGGCAAGCAATTCAAGGCGTTGGCGACGTCCGCGCAGCTTGGTTATCCGCAAGGGGCGTGGGGCCGCGCGCATGTGCATTCCGCGAAGCCCGCAATGGATACGGCCGATCCGTCGATGGCCGGCATGAAGATGGACGATCTGCCGTTGCCGCAGACACCATGGGCAGTGGGCGCTACACGCGTTCCGCACAGCACCGCGGATGCTAAAGACCCTACTATTCCCCTCGACAAGGTCGTCGCGCTCGCGGCGCAAGCGGGCGTCAGGGATGGCTACGACATCGCGTTACCGACAACCGCCGAGGGCGTGTACACGGTCTCGTACTTTCCCGCCGATCCACAAGCCGAACGAACATTGCATATCGATAGATACAGCGGCCAGATTCTCTCGGACATTGCGTATCGCGATTACGGGCGTGTGGCGCAGTGGATTTCGTACGGTACGTCGCTGCACATGGGCCGCTATTTCGGCGTGGCGAACCAGATTCTCGCGTCGCTCATCTCGCTAGGACTTGCGGCGATGTCGATCAGCGGCTTCGTGATGTGGCGCAAACGCAAACCGGGCAGGGCGATCGGCGCGCCGTCGCGACCGCTACTCAATCCGCCGATGCGCGCATGGGTCGGCGGTCTGACTGCCCTCGGCATCGTCTTCCCGATGATGGGTCTGACGATGCTGATCGTGTGGATATCGGACCGTTTGTTGTTCAGTCCCGGCAAAGTTGCCGGGACGCGATGAGCGAGTAAGTGGAGCGAGCGGCCAGCGTGTCGCCGCCCGCTTGATCGTTGCATTGCGCACTTATCTCGAACCGAACTTCAACCGCGCAAGTTGTTCGGCTTCGTTCGCCAGCAGCGTGGCGGCATCGCGGATAGCGACCTCCAGCGTGATCGGGCCGGGCGCAGGAGAGAAACACCCGCTGAAATGATCGGACAAACGCGGCAGGGCAGCCGGATCGATAGCGCCGGACAGCAACGACGCTTCCACGCCATGCGCACGAGCGTGCTGACACGCGATAAACGGCGCCTTGCCGTGCAGCGTCTGCACATCCGAGCGTCCTTCGCCCGTGATCAGCCAGTTCGCGCCGTCGAGGGCCTCATCCAGCCCCACTTCTCGAGCGACCACTTCCGCACCGGCTTCGAAGCTTGCGCCCAACATGTGCAGCGCAAACCCCAGCCCGCCCGCAGCACCCGCGCCGGGTTTATCTCGCCCGGTACGTTGCAGCGCCGGCTCGAGCAGATCGGCGAAATGGCCGAGCGCTGCGTCGATCGTGACGATCTGATCCGGCGTCACGCCCTTTTGCGGCCCGAAAATCGCCGTCGCGCCGTGCTCGCCGGTGAGCGGATTGTCCACATCGGACATACCCGTGAATTCGGCGTCGCGCACGCGCGGATCGAGCCCGCTCGCGTCGATGCGCGCGATTCGCGCAAGTTGCGAAGGAACCGGGTCGATGGGTTTGCCGTCTGCATCGAAGAGTTTCAAGCCCAGGCCGACCAGAAGCCCCGCACCGCCGTCGTTCGTACTGCTGCCGCCTAGCGCCACATAGAACTTGCGTACGCCGAGATCGAGCAGCGTGCGAATGGCTTCGCCCATGCCGAGCGTGCTGCGCTCGGTGACCGGCACGGCCATGCCGTCCGGGTCCGTGATTCCCACCACTTCCGCGGTTTCCACGATCGCGCTGCCGTCCGCCAGCAAACCCGTTGCGGCGTTACGCCGCTTGGACGCCGCGCCCCGCACGTCGATCAGGCGCCGCTCGCCGCCCGCCGCAAGCATGGCGTCGAGCGTGCCTTCGCCGCCGTCGGCCATCGGCACGATGCGGATGACAGCGTCGCTGCGCGCGCGCCGGATACCGCTCGCAATCGCGTCCGCGACCTGTTGCGCGCTGAGCGAACCCTTGAAGGAATCCGGCGCGATGACTACAACTGGGGGAGGGGAAGAGGCGGAAAAACCGGCGGGCTGGGTATTCGGCATGATGTCTCGATTTATGAATTTGCTTGAAATCTAGCGACACGGCCCGAATTAATCAAACCTTATGCATGTACGGCATGCTTGCGATGCGCGCTGGCAATGCAATCCACGTCGATCCAGGTCGTTATGGACTGCAACGGGCCGCACGCGCGTTCGGAAATGCGCCGGCCGGGGCCGCGCCGCAGCGGCATCATGGTGGCGGAGGACGGTAAAACCCGCACCAAAACCGCGAAAATGGGCCGTATTTGCCGGTGAATTTGCCAGAATTTGGCGGAGCGGACCCTCATCCGCCACGACCCTTGCAAATAGTTTGGTAAAATGTTTGGCTCGGTTGACTCAAACCGGCGCGTACGGCTTCCTGTCACGGCTTGGCGGATCTACGGTATTGGGCTTAGGCAATGGGCTCAGTCAGGCTGCTTGCATTGTTCAGGAACCGTGAAGCGCCGTGCGCCTATCGTGGCGCGAGATCGAACCAGAACTGACCAGACACACGAACCCGAATACTCGATTTACTCTAGGACGATAGAAGCCATGGCTAACGTTGTTGAAAACCTCGGCAAGCTCGAACGCCGTGTGACGATTTCCCTGCCGAAAGATACGGTGCAAAAGGAAGTGGATTCGCGTATCCGTCAGCTGGCGAAAAACGTGCGCATGCCGGGTTTCCGCCCGGGCAAGGTGCCGCTCAAGATGGTGACGCAGCAGTACCAGGGCCAGGTTGAAGCCGAAGTGCTGAGCGACAAGGTAGGCAAGGAATTCTTCGACGTCACGCGCACCGAAAACCTGCGTGTGGCTGGCCAGCCGAGCTTCGCGCCCAAGGGCGGCGAAGTGGCGGGCGAAGCAAGCGAATACGCGTTCGACGCGACCTTCGAGGTGTACCCGGAAGTCAAGGTCGGCGACGTGGCGACGGCTGAAATCGAACGCACGGTCACGACCATCTCGGAAGCAGAGATCGACCGCACGCTGGAAATCCTGCGCAAGCAGCGCGTGCATTTTCACGCACGCGGCGAAGGCGGCGAGCACGGTGACGGCGGCGCGGATACGGCAGCCAAAGACGGCGACCGCGTGACCATGGACTTCGTCGGCAAGCTCGACGGCGTGCTGTTCGAAGGCGGCAGCGCTGAAGACTTCACGTTCGTACTGGGCGAAGGCCGCATGTTGCCGGAATTCGAAACGGCGGCGCTCGGCCTGAAGGTCGGCGAGTCGAAGGAATTCGACCTCAAGTTCCCCGATGACTATCACGGCAAGGACGTGGCCGGCAAAACAGCCCAGTTCACCATCACGATGAAGAAGATCGAATGGGCGCACCTGCCGGAAATCGATTCCGAATTCGCGAAGTCGCTGGGTGTGGAAGACGGCGACACGACCAAGATGCGCGGTGAGATCAAAGACAATCTGGAGCGCGAAGCCAAGCGCCGCACGCAGCAGATCGTGAAGAATCAGGTCATGGACGCCCTGCTGAAAATCTCCGAACTCGACGTGCCGAAAGCGCTGATCGAGCAGGACCAGCAGCGTCTGGTGGAAATGGCGCGTCAGGATCTGCAACAACGCGGTGTGCCGAATGCAGCGGACGCTCCCATCCCCGCAGAAATGTTCGCGGAACAAGCTGAACGCCGCGTCAAGCTGGGCCTGGTTCTGGCCGAACTGGTCAAGTCCAACGACCTGCAGGCGAAGCCGGAACAGATTCGCGCGGAAGTCGACGAATTCGCGAAAAGCTACGAGGACCCGAAGGAAGTCGTCCGCTGGTATTATTCGAATCAGCAGCGCCTCGCCGAAATGGAAGCGTATGTTGTGGAAAGCAACGTCGTTGACTTCGTGCTCGGCAAGGCCCGAGTGAGCGACAAGGAAGTAAGCTTCGAAGAATTGGCCAGCGCGACGGCGCAAGCGTAACCAGCGTCGACAAGGCGTGCAGGGCCGTCGAGGTGACGGGCCGGCACGCCTTTTTTGCATTTCGGTTGCATTGGCGTTGTTGATGCGGATGCTGGTGGCGGTTACCCCGTTGTGCCGTTTTTCGGATGTTCCTTTGTCGTTCAGTATCCCTATTCCGAACAAGGAAATTGCATGACCTTTCGCGCTCAATTACTGGACACGCTCGCGTCGAACGCGCCGCATGATTTCGAAACCAAGGCGCTCGGTCTGGTGCCCATGGTTGTGGAAACGAGCGGCCGCGGCGAACGTGCCTATGACATCTATTCGCGCCTGTTGAAAGAGCGCCTGGTTTTCCTGGTTGGCGAAGTGAACGACCAGACGGCCAACCTGGTGGTCGCGCAGTTGCTGTTCCTTGAAAGCGAAAACCCCGACAAGGACATCAGCCTGTACATCAACAGCCCGGGTGGCTCGGTGTCGGCTGGCATGGCAATTTACGACACCATGCAGTTTGTGAAGCCGGATGTCGCCACGCTCTGCATGGGACTGGCCGCAAGCATGGGCGCTTTCCTGCTGGCAGCGGGCGCCAAGGGCAAGCGCGTTGCGCTGCCCAACTCACGCGTGATGATTCACCAGCCGCTCGGCGGCGCGCGCGGGCAGGCATCGGACATCGAGATTCAGGCACGGGAAATCCTGTACCTGAAGGAACGTCTGAATCAGTTGCTCGCGCACCATACGGGTCAGCCGGCGGAACGTCTCGCACGTGATACCGACCGCGACAATTTCATGTCCGGTGATGACGCGCAGGCTTACGGTATCGTCGATCAGGTACTTCACAAGCGTCCCTAAAAGGCTGTACTTGGCCCGCACGGCGCCGGTCGTTGGGGAATAAATGGCCGGCCGTTCCGTTTTTGTCTACGCGGACGTTGCGGTTTCGGGCCAGACCGCCAACGGCGGCACGGCAAACCGAGCCGCGCGCCAGGCTGGAGCCAACGCGGAAAACGGCGTCAAAGCACACGCCACACACGCTTTCAACCTGCGCATAGGCCATTTCTGCGTAGGTGAATTGAGCGGCGTATCATGTAATCGAGTGTCCGGAGGCTCGCACATCCATGGCGGACAAAAAAGGTTCTAACAGCGAAAAGCTGTTGTATTGCTCGTTCTGCGGCAAGAGCCAGCACGAGGTCAAGAAGTTGATTGCAGGTCCTTCTGTGTTCATCTGCGATGAATGCATCGACTTGTGCAATGAAATCATCCGCGACGAAGCTGCCGGCGCGGCGGAAGAGGCTGGGCTGACGAAGTCGGATCTGCCGAGCCCGCAAGAGATCAGTGAGATCCTGAACCAGTACGTGATCGGTCAGGAACGCGCGAAGCGGATTCTTGCAGTGGCGGTTTATAACCACTACAAGCGTCTCAAGCATCTCGAGAAGAAAGACGATATCGAGTTGTCGAAGAGCAACATCTTGCTGATCGGACCTACGGGTTCGGGCAAGACCTTGCTTGCGCAAACGCTCGCGCGCATGTTGAACGTTCCGTTCGTGATTGCAGACGCAACCACGCTGACGGAAGCCGGCTATGTTGGCGAAGACGTTGAAAACATTATTCAGAAGCTGCTGCAGAACTGTAACTACGAAGTCGACAAGGCCCAACGCGGCATTGTCTACATCGACGAAATCGACAAGATCAGCCGCAAGTCGGATAACCCGTCCATCACGCGCGACGTGTCGGGCGAGGGTGTCCAGCAAGCGTTGCTGAAACTGGTTGAAGGTACGATGGCTTCGGTGCCCCCGCAAGGCGGCCGCAAGCACCCGAATCAGGACTTCATCCAGGTCGACACCACCAACATCCTGTTCATTTGCGGCGGCGCGTTCGACGGCCTTGAAAAGGTCATCATCGATCGTACGGAAAAGACCGGCATCGGTTTTGGCGCAAGCGTGAAGAGCAAGAAGGATCGCGACGCGGGTGAAGTGCTGCGCGAAGTGGAACCGGAAGATTTGATCAAGTTTGGTTTGATTCCTGAACTGATCGGCCGTCTGCCCGTGGTGGCGACGCTCGGCAAGCTGGATGAAGACGCGCTGATCAAGATCCTGACCGAACCGAAGAATGCGCTGGTGAAGCAGTATCACAAGCTGTTCAACATGGAACGTGTGGACCTGGAGATTCGTCCGGGCGCGTTGAAGGCTATCGCGTTGAAGGCAATCCGTCGCAAGACGGGTGCGCGTGGTCTGCGCTCCATTCTGGAACAAGCGTTGCTGGATGTGATGTATGAGTTGCCGGCAATGAAGGGTGTGAGCAAGGTCATCGTAGATGACAATACAATCGATGGCGATGGCAAGCCGCTTTTGATCTACGAAGACACGCCGAAGGTAGCAGGTTCTAACTGAGTTGGGCTGTGTGTCGGCGAAAAGCCGTTCATGGCAACGTGAACGGCTTTTTGTTTATTTTTCGGATATCTTGTGGATGTTACTGACACGTTATTGAGGCGAATTTTTTCGATTCACTGATCTTTTCCCACACGCTTAAGGCTTGCAATCCATTTTGACGGCCTTATTTACGACTGAACTGATTCCACTACTGGGGAAATGAAAATGTCAGGAACCCAACTCCTCCCGCAGGAACGCATTACTCTCCCGCTGCTCCCGCTGCGTGACGTAGTCGTTTTCCCGCACATGGTGATTCCGCTCTTTGTCGGACGACCCAAATCGATCAAGGCACTCGAAGCCGCGATGGAAGGTGGCAAGCACATCATGCTTGTCGCCCAGAAGACCGCTGCGAAAGACGAGCCGACCGAAAAAGACATGTACGAAGTGGGATGTATTGCAAACATCCTGCAAATGCTGAAGCTGCCGGACGGTACCGTGAAGGTGCTGGTCGAAGGCTTGCAGCGTGCGAAGACGCTCACGATCGAAGAACAGGAAACACAGTTTTCCTGCGACGTGATGCCGCTCGAACCCGACCACGCCGACAGCGCTGAAACTGAAGCGCTGCGCCGCGCGATTGTGTCGCAGTTCGATCAGTACGTGAAACTCAACAAGAAGATCCCTCCTGAGATCCTGACGTCGCTGTCGGGTATCGACGAAGCGGGTCGCCTGGCCGACACTATCGCTGCGCATTTGCCGCTGAAGCTCGACCAGAAGCAACACATTCTCGAGATGTTCCCGGTTGTGGAACGCCTTGAGCATCTGCTTGCCCAGCTCGAAGCCGAGATCGACATCCTTCAGGTCGAAAAGCGCATTCGTGGACGCGTGAAGCGTCAGATGGAAAAGAGCCAGCGCGAGTATTACCTGAACGAACAGGTCAAGGCGATCCAGAAGGAATTGGGCGAAGGCGAGGAAGGTGCGGATCTCGAAGAACTCGAGAAGCGCATCACCAACGCGCGCATGCCGAAGGAAGCCAAAAAGAAGGCCGATGCTGAGCTGAAGAAGCTCAAGCTGATGTCGCCGATGTCGGCTGAAGCCACGGTCGTGCGCAACTACATCGACACGCTGATTGGTTTGCCGTGGCGCAAGAAGAGCAAGGTCAACAATGACCTGACGAACGCGGAACGCGTGCTCGACGAAGATCACTTTGGCCTCGAGAAGGTCAAGGAACGGATCCTCGAGTATCTTGCGGTCCAACAACGGGTCGAAAAGGTCAAGGCGCCTATCTTGTGTCTCGTCGGGCCTCCGGGTGTCGGCAAGACGTCGCTTGGCCAGTCGATCGCCCGCGCGACGAACCGCAAGTTCGTGCGCATGGCGCTTGGCGGCGTGCATGACGAGTCCGAGATTCGCGGACACCGTCGCACGTACATTGGGTCGATGCCCGGCAAGATCCTGCAGAGCCTGTCGAAGATTGGTGTGCGCAATCCGCTTTTCCTGCTCGACGAAGTCGACAAGATGGGCATGGATTTCCGCGGCGACCCGGCGTCTGCTTTGCTTGAAGTGCTCGATCCGGAACAGAACCATACGTTCGCCGATCACTACATTGAAGTCGATTTCGATCTGTCGGACGTGATGTTCGTAGCGACGTCGAACTCGCTGAACATTCCGCCGCCGTTGCTCGACCGGATGGAAGTGATTCGCCTCTCGGGTTACACCGAGGACGAGAAGATCAACATTGCGCAGAAGTACTTGTTGCCGAAGCAGATCCGCAACAACGGCCTCAAGGCTGGCGAGATGGATCTGACCGAAGAAGCGATCCGCGACATCATTCGGTACTACACGCGTGAAGCCGGTGTTCGGTCGCTCGAGCGCGAAATGTCGAAGATCTGCCGCAAGGTGGTGAAGATGCTTCTGCTGAAGAAGGCGGAAGGCGCGGTCCGGATCGATGGCAGCAACATCGACTCGTTCCTCGGCGTGCGCAAGACCGACTTCGGTCTGGCCGCGAAGGAGAACCAGGTCGGTCAGGTGACGGGTCTCGCGTGGACGGAAGTAGGCGGCGACTTGCTGACTATCGAAGCCGCTGTGATGCCGGGCAAGGGCAACATCATCCGCACGGGTTCGCTCGGGGACGTGATGAAGGAGTCGGTCGAGGCAGCGCGTTCGGTGGTGCGTTCGCGGTCGCGTCGTCTGGGGGTGTCGGATGAGGCGTTCGAGAAGAAGGACATCCACATCCACGTGCCCGAAGGCGCGACGCCCAAGGACGGTCCGTCCGCCGGTATCGCAATGACGACAGCGCTGGTGTCCGTATTGACCGGTATTCCGGTTCGTGCAGACGTGGCAATGACCGGCGAAATCACGTTGCGCGGCGAAGTGTTGCCTATTGGCGGATTGAAGGAGAAGTTGCTGGCGGCGCATCGCGGCGGCATCAAGCTCGTGCTGATCCCGGAAGAGAACACGAAGGATCTGGCTGAGATTCCGGACAACGTGAAGAACTCGATCGAAATCGTTCCGGTTCGTTGGATCGACAAGGTTCTCGAACTCGCGCTCGAACGTGTTCCCGCGGCACTTCCGGAAGAAGAAGCCAAGCCGGCAACGCCTGCCGTTGCGGAGAAAAAGGACACGCCAGCAGTTGGTGAGTTCGTGAAGCACTAAGCGTTACCACGCCCCCGTCGAGGCGTGGCCCGAAGCGGTTGCGCCGGAGTCGAGCGAATCCCAAACCCCGCGTGGTCAGTGTGAACTGACCACGCGGGTTTTTTTATTAGCCCGTCCGCCGTGCGCTTTAGCGCGTCAGAGTTCCGGCAAGGGCCCCCTAATCAGGCTCAATCCCGGTTGACACCGGTCTTTCGGCTACTTCTAATGACCGCCGCACTTAGGGCTTCCGGGGCCCGCGCTCAAGCAGCCTGTCGTGAATCACCTCTTTGCAGCATCGCCCATCCACTAACCATTATTCGGGGGATCACAATGAACAAGACGGACCTGATCGACCATATTGCGCAACAAGCCGACATCTCAAAAGCGGCGGCGAGCCGCGCGCTCGAAGCCGTGATCGGCGGGGTCAAGACGACCCTGAAGAAGGGTGGCTCGGTGACGCTGGTCGGCTTCGGCACCTTTGCCGTGGGCAAGCGGACGGCGCGCATCGGCCGTAATCCCCGTACCGGCGATGAGATCAAGATCAAAGCTGCGAAGGTACCGAAATTTCGCCCTGGCAAAGCACTAAAAGATGCGCTAAACTAGCGGACTCGCTGGATACGGACCGGTTTAAAGCGGTTTCAAATCTGGCGGAGCGGATCACGCACTTCGCATCATGGTGTGAAGATCGCTTGGAAGATCACCTAAAAAAGATCGCTTAAAAGATCGCGAGATCGAGAAACGGGTGCTTAGCTCAGTTGGTAGAGCGGCGCCCTTACAAGGCGTAGGTCGGCGGTTCGAGCCCGTCAGCACCCACCACCGTTTCGCTGGCAAGATCTAAGTAGTTCAGGAATGACCAGAAAAACCCGCATAGCTATTGGCTCTGCGGGTTTTTTATTGCCTGCGAAGCGAATAACTGCGGTAAGGAGTTGGGGGATGCCGACGATAGACCTGAATTTATCGGGCAAGGTACCAAGACGGCGCAGGACTGGGCTGTCTATCTTGATCGCCCTGCAATAAGGCTGGTATTCGGTCGGTGCCGTGGGGCGGGCCGCGTCGCTTGTTGCCACAAATGGCGACGAAGACACATCGGAGTTGATCTCGCTGCGATTAACTTGGCGCTTCACGTGATTTGGATATAAAAGCGCATTGAACCGGCGCGATGCGGCTATCGCGAAGCGTTCTCGTTGTTCATTGAACAGACGATGTTCCGATGAAAATGAAAAAATGAACTCCAGATCTTCCAAGGCGAGCGGGTTTAGTATCGTGGCAATGTCGAGAATACCCACCAGTGCGTCGCATGGATGAAGCCCGCCAATTTAATATCTTGATACATTTTAAAAAGGAATACGAAGTAATTGATATCAAGTTTCAATATCGAGCTAATGCTGCCGGAGGGCGCGCCTCTACGAAGTCACCCGGTGCTCCTCTTGTGTGGCGCATTGCGAATCTGCGTCATCAGGATCATCGGGACCGGTGACCAGATTGATGTTCCTGGAAGATGCGTGCCTCGGTGCCAAGGCACCGAGCAGGAAGCCACTAGTCCAGGGCCGGCGATTCATGTGCTAACGCCGCAGAGACTTCACGACGCGCGTCGTCCTCCTTTTCTGCTGCAACTTCTCCGTGGTCGGATCGAACCCGCCCAAGCAGCATAAAGACCATAACGGCAGCAGCCAAGGTCAGCATGATCGCAACCCAAAGTAGCTTCTTGAACGCAAGGTCATAAGCCAGGAGCAGGTGCGCGTGATCGAAACCCGAAAGGATCGATCCGGCTTTCTCCAGCGTTCCGGCAGCGAGTTGCGCCGCACCTGACACCAAGGTATCCGGATTCTGATCAGGCCTGATGTCGGCCAGCGTTTGCCGCGCGAAAAGCGCCAGCAATGAACCCACAATAGCCATGGCCGTGCTGTCAATCGAGACGCGCAACGCGCCAAAGATACCGACGGCCATTCCGGCCTTGTCGCTAGGGACGACACTCACGGCAAGGTTATCCATCAACCCCCATGGGATGGCGGCACCCAGGCCAATCAGAAGCAGATCCACGCGCATCAGGATGCCATGATCTCCGAGTGGCACCTGGGTAAGTAGAAAGAGCCCTGCGACCGAGATCAGCATGCCCAAACCCGACAGGATGCCAACCGGAATAAATCGGGTGAGCATGGCCGAGAGGAACGGGATAAAGAGCAGCGGCGCTGAAAAATAAAGCATCAGTATCCCGGCATCCAGGGCATTGAGCCCTTCAATCCCGATAAACCGCAGCGGCAGAATAACAAGCAGCGCAATATATGAATAGGCTGTCGCGAGCGGCAGAAGCTGCGCTCCCACGAAACGCGGATAGCGAAACAGACTGAGATCGAGCATGGGATTCAAGACTTTCATCTCGATCACAACAAAAAGGCCCAGCATCAGACCACTCGCCGCAAACAGTCCCAACACAAGCGAGCCCGTCCATCCATGCACCGGGGCTTCAACTACTGCGAAGGTGAAGAGCGTGAGCATCAGGGTGAAGGTGCCGGCACCTGCCCAGTCGAGACCATGCGCCGAAGGATTCTTGCTGTCCGTCATGAAGAAAATGCACAATATCAGAGCGATAAAACTGATCAGCGCACTACTGAGAAAGACCGCGTGCCAGCTGGAAAAAGCGATCAGGATGCCGGCCAGAGTCGGGCCGAAGGCGAGGCCTGCGCCAAACGCGATGCCGATGAGGCTGAAAATCCTGACGCGCGCAGCACCTTCGAATTCCTGGGCCAGCATTGACACGCCGCCGGCATAAGCACAGGCAGCCGCAAGACCGTGCGGAACGCGAAGGAAGTCAATCCACAAGACGCTTGGTGCGAGCGGCATCAGAAGCGAAACGAGCGTCATGACCAACATGCCGATAAAGAAGATTTTCTTGCGGCCATAGTGATCGGCAAGCGCACCTGCCACCATCAGGGTACTGCCGCAAGCGAGCATGAACGCATTGGTGATCCAGGAAAGCGCAATGGTGCCTCCCGCAAGGTCGCGACTGATGTAGGTTTGAGCAGCAGGCCCCGCCGAAAGACTTAAAGGCAAGCTGATGCAGGCCAAGATCACCGCGATGAGAACAAGGGTTTTGGCGCGTGTGGATCGTGGCACTGTCGGGGAAACATTCGTGGTGCGTTGGCGCATCGATAAGATTCCCTAAGGTTCATGCGATACAGGAAGGGCGCAACCGCGCGTTTCCCGGTTCTGGGGATGGGTCAATCGTAGGGGTGTCAGCGTCATGGATAAAGAAAGACAATGTGAATTCATCTGTCGTGAAACACGAATAATGAAAAACGGGCGCATGCTGCGGTTAAATCGAACTGCCGGTCAGCAAGCAGTGTTTGCGTAGATTCTGTACGATTCCAGTCAAGCAATGATTAGCTGTTGCGACAGCGTTCCAGCGGGGGACGCTTCCAAGTGCCATGACTGATTCGCAGCGCCTCTTTGAAGAGCCGGGTCTGTCAGATTCCCAATCCTTACCCGGGACGCCGGCAAGCTCGGCTGGCTTGACCGCTTGTTCTTGCTGCGATCGAACCATTGGCTGAATGAACATGGACGCTTCATATAGCGGGACCACATTGCTGAGATTGTGAATGGACAAGATCATCGTTTTCATACTTCCTGTGTTCGTTGTTCTGATCGGCGCCGAGTTCGCTTATGGCTGGTTCAGGCAACGTAATACTTATCGACTGAACGATGCGCTGAGCAGTCTCAGCCAGGGCCTGATCAGCCAGTTGCTGGCGCTGGTCACGCAGCTTTTTCAAATTGGCTTGTATGTCGTTGTGTTCAATGCGCTGAACCAAACTCCCAACCTCAAGCTGTGGGACACCTGGTACGGGTGGCTGATCGCCATTGTCCTGTTCGATTTCTTCGACTATTGGCTGCATCGCGCTGGGCATGAGTGCGCTGTCATGTGGGCTGCCCATGTGGTCCATCATCAAAGCCAGCACTTCAATTTCTCCACCGCCTTGAGGCAAGAAAGTACTGTCGTGCTTATTGGCTGGATCTTTTACCTGCCCATTGCGGTGATAGGCGTGCCGCCGGAGCAGTTTGGCCTCGCCGGACTGATCGTCCTCTTGTATCAATTCTGGATTCACACTGAACACGTCGGCAAACTCGGCTGGTTTGATCGCGTATTTTCTTCGCCCTCGAACCATCGTGTGCATCATGCGGTCAACGACCAATATCTCAACAAGAACTATGGCGGCATGTTTGTGATCTGGGACAGGATGTTCGGGACTTTCGCGGTGGAAGAGGAGCCTTGCGTCTATGGAACGAGGACGCCCTTGCGCAGTTGGGATCCTGGCTGGGCAATCTTTGCAGAATACTGGTCGCTCGTGCAGGCAACGCGGCAAGCGAAGTCGTGGGCAGACAAGTGGCGCATCTGGCTCAAACCTCCGGGCTGGCGACCAACGGACTCCAGTGAAGACCTTCAGGCACAGGCCTCTGCGCCAACGTTCGACCTGCAAGCGGCGGGGCAGTTGTACGGAGAGCCGCTTGCCAGCAGCGCTGCGATATTTGCCGCCGTGCAATTCGCCCTGATGATGGGAGCAACGGCGGGTTACCTATGGTATGCGGAAGAACTTTCATATCCGACGGAGCTGGGGCTGACCGCTGTTATCGTCGCCGGACTTTGGGCTTTGGGCGCGTACTTGCAAGGCCGTGTGAGCGTCATCCCGGTCATTCTGGTCGACCTCGTGGGCGTGGCGGCGGCGGTCCTGATGTTCAGGGCTTGAACGTCGCTTGAACGTCGCTTGACCAACATTTCCGCGGTGATTCGAAGACGAATGCACCGGTGCGTCCCGTCGAGCTCGCATTGACGAGGTGTTCAATTCAGGGCCGCAGCGAAAGGTGCTGGATATCTGCAACAACAATCATGCGGCGCTCGCTGCTCTGCGTGCTTGAACTGGCGCCACCCGCAACCACTCTCAACCACCCTCGGTTTCCTTAAGCACTGCCGTTGCCGCTTCGCAAGCGCCGCGCAATTGCTCGCGCATCAGGTCTTGAACGCGTTTATCGCCGGTGGCGATCGCGTCCTTGATCTTGACGGCCTGTTCAAACGACGCCCGCATGCGCCCGCCGCGCGCCATCGCAATGCGTCGCAACCGACGCACGGGGCCCATCAGGCTCGCGTGCGTTGCGTGAAGCGTGCGGTTGTCGGCGAGGGTCATCACGATCGAATAAAAACGGTCGAGTGCATCGACATAAGCCGCAGGGTCATTAGCGGCTACGTTCGCGCGCATCTCGCCTATGACGTCTTCCAATTGAGCGCGCCCAAGCGTCGTGATGTTTTCAGCACAAAGCTGGACCGCGAGGCACTCGAGCGCGGTTCGCACCGTGTAGATCTCCGCCACGTCACGTAGCGTCACCGACCGCACAAACGCGCCAACACGCGCCACAACCGTCACCAGACCCTCGCGTTCAAGCTGCGCGAACGCTTCACGCATGGGCGTGCGGCTGACGTCCAGCTGCTTTGCGACCTGCACCTCCGACAGCCGGCTTCCCGGCGCCAGTACGCCTTCCACGATGGCTTCCCGCAGCGCCGGGACCACCACGCCGTCGCTGAGCGAGTCGCTGGATGCGTCGAGCGTGCGCATCTTCGAGTGATATTTACGGCCGATCGCTTCGAGCGCCCGCTCGGGCGCTTCAACGAGATTTGCCGCTTGAGCGCGTTTAGTTGCAGAGGCCATTGACTTTCCGTTGTTCGATGAATACGCTGTATACAGCTAATACAGGCAATTATACAACAGGAGGCTGCTTGGATCACGCGCGCTTGCCGGATCCGGTCGTGATCGATCGATCGGGCGAAATTCTGACCTTTACCCTGAACAATGCCGAGGCCGGCAATGAAGTCACCGCGCCGATGTTCGACGCCATGATCGCCGCGCTACGCACCGAAGCGACCATGCCCATGGCGCGCGTACTGCGCATCCGCGCACGCGGTGAAGTGTTCTGCGCGGGGCGAGAGCGTGCCGGCACGGACGCGGTGTCCATTCATCGTGAAGTATCGCGGCTGATCGAGCTTAAGCGGCTATTGCGGGCGTCTTCCCTGATCACGATTGCCGAAGTGCAGGGCGACGCGTTCGGCTTCGGCTTTGGCCTCGCGATCCTGTGCGACTTCACGCTGGTATCAAGCGGTGCGAAACTCGCCTTTCCCGAGATGCGTCACGGCCTGCCGCCCGCCGCGATCATGGCCTACCTGGGCCGATACACACTGCCCAAGCAGGTGTTCCCGATGGTGCTTTTCGGCGATGCCATCACGCCGGAGGCGGCTTTGAACGCCGGTCTCGTGACCCGTGTTTGTGCGCCCGATACGTTGCGAGCCGAAGCCGATGCACTCGCGCAGCGAATCCTCGCACTTGACGACACCGGCGTGCGCCAGTGCAAGTCCTTCTTCCAGACAGCCGAGGAAAGCTCGGTAGAGCACAACTTCCGATGCGCGACGCAAACGCTGACGGTCTCGGCGTTGCGACTGATGGCCCTGAAGTAACCGGTCATGTATGACGACAAACCCACGAAGGTTTGCAGGAGACGGAAATGAATGTGAATGCAGGCGCACGTCTGGACCGGCTGCCGGTATCGGGCTTCCACAGGCGCATCATGTGGCTGATCGGAATCGGCATGTTCTTCGATGGCTTCGATATCTACGTAGCCTCGACGGTCCTCGGCGCCACGCTGCAAAGCGGCTTTTCCACGCTCGGCCAGAATGCGCTGTTTGTGTCGCTGACGTTCCTCGGGATGATGCTCGGCTCGCTGGCTACGGGATTCCTTGGCGATCGTTTCGGCCGTCGCTTTACGTACCAGACTAACCTCATGATCTTCGGCATTGCGTCGCTGGGTGCCGCGATGGCGCCGAACATGCTGGTCCTGATCGCGTTCCGTTTTGTGATGGGCCTCGGGCTTGGCGCGGAGAACGTCGTTGGATATTCCACGCTCACCGAATTTGCGCCGCCCGCATCGCGTGGCAAGATGCAGGGACTGATGGCCGTGTTCGTCGTCTCGGGATTACCGGTAGCGGGACTGATCGGACTTGTGCTGATCCCCTCGATGGGCTGGCGAGCCATGTTCGTGCTCGGTGGAATTGGCGCACTTGGCGTCTGGTATGCGCGCAAGTCGTTGCCGGAATCTCCACGCTGGCTTGAGTCGGTGGGTCGTCATCAGGATGCCGAAGCGATTCTTTCGAAGATCGAGAACGAGGTACGGGCCGAACACGGTGGCTCGTTGCCAACGCCGTCGCCCAAGCCCTCGGTCGCGCCATCCCGTGCGCTTGGCTCGCTTTTCATGGGCGCAATGTTGCCGCGCATGATCGTAGGGTGCGTGACGCTGGTGGTGATCAATACCTTGTTATACGGCTTCGTGACGTGGTTGCCGACCTTCTTCGTGCATCAAGGATTCAGCATTGCGAAGTCGTTCGGCTACGCGCTCGTGATGTCGCTCGGTGCGCCTATTGGCTCGGGTATAGGCGCGCTGACGGCAGATCGATGGGGTCGCAAGCCGACCATTATTGGCGCATCGATCCTGGCCATTATCTTCGGTGCGATCTATCCGTTCGTGAGCAACCCGGTCATGTTGCCGGTCGTCGGCTTGCTGCTGGTGATCCCTATTTATGTGCTGGTCGCCCTGCTGTTCGCGATCTACGTGCCGGAGCTGTTTCCAACCGAAGTGCGCCTTCGTGCATCGGGTATCTGCAACACGCTCGGTCGAGGTGCGACGATCGTCACGCCTTTCATCGTGGTCGCGCTCTTTGGACGCTACGGCGTGGTCGGCGTGCTTGCGTTGATGATCGGCTTGCTGGCAATTCAAATTGTGGTGGTGGCATGGCTTGGCGTCGAGCCGACCGGCCAGCGCCTGGAAGACATTCAGCCGACGGACGCGCCCGAGCGCCTCGACATCGGCGCCGATACGCGGGTTTCCCCGCTCAAGTAATCACGGAGAAAGCAAGATGGATGCAGTGAACAAGCAGTTCCTGAGTGCGCAGTTGTTTATTGACGGAAAGTTCGTCGATGCCGCGTCGGGCGAGACCATGGACATCATCAATCCGGCGGACGGCGCTACGATCGGGACGTTGTCGAAGGCATCAGCGCAGGACGTGGGCCGTGCGGTGCAATGCGCGCACGACGCGTTCGAAAGCGGCGTATGGCGCGACATGGCTTTCCAGCAACGGGCTCGCGTGCTGAACCGCTTCGCTGATCTGTTCGAAGCCGACCTGGAGAATTTCTACAAGCTGGAGACCCTGAACAATGGCCGGCCGATCGTCGAGACGCGCGCGCAGATTTCGCGCTTGCCGCAGTTTTATCGATACTTCGCGGCGCTTGCACTTACGCGCCGTAGCGACGTGATCCCAATTGAAGGACCGTACCTCTGCTACACCCAGCGCGTACCGCTTGGCGTGTGTGCGCTGATGACGTCGTTCAATCATCCGTTGATGATTTTGTCGAAGAGCCTCGCGCCGGCACTCGCAACCGGCAATAGCGTCGTGATCAAAGCGTCGGAGCAGACACCGCTCACCACGGTGCGGCTGGTCGCGTTATTGCAGCAGGCGGGTGTTCCTGACGGCGTGGTGAATGTGATCAACGGCGAGGGCAAGGAAGCGGGCGCTGCGCTGGCGCGTCATCCGCTGATCGCCAAGGTCGTGTTCACCGGCGGTACCGAAGTGGGGCGTTCCATAGGCGAGGCAGCGGCGCAAACTTTCGCACTGACAACGCTCGAACTGGGCGGCAAGGGCGCGGTGATCCTGTTCGACGACATGGACATCGATCGCGCGGTGAACGGCGCTGCGTTTGCCGCGTTTATCGGCGCGGGGCAAACCTGCGTGTGCGGTGCGCGCCTGCTCGTGCACGAGTCTATCTACGAGAAGTTTCTCGAGAAATTCCGCACCAAGGTCGAGGCAATTCGCGTGGGCAATCCCGCCGATCTCAACACGCAACTAGGCCCTGTGATCTCCGAGCGTTCGCGTACGCGCATCCTCGGTATGCTGGAACGGGGCATCGCGCACGGGGCGAAGCTGCTCGCGGGCGGCGGTATTCCGGCGCATCTGAGCGAGGGTTTTTATCTGCAGCCTACAGCGTTCTACGACGTCGATCCGAAGTCGGAATTGGGGCAGGGAGAGGTGTTTGGTCCCGTCACCGTGATCATGCCGTTCAAGGACGAAGCGGACGCGCTGCGCATTGCCAACGACACGCAGTTTGGCCTCGCGGCCTCTGTTTGGACAACAGACGTGGCGCGGGCGCATCGCGTGGCGAGCAAACTGGTGTTCGGCATGGTCTGGATCAACGATCACCATCGGCTGGATCCGGCTTCACCGTGGGGCGGCTTCAAGAACAGCGGCGTGGGACGGGAAACCGGGATCGAATCCTTCGACCAGTTCAGCGAGCCGCGTGCGGTGACTGTCAATACCAGCGGCATCACAGTCGACTGGTACGCCGACGATGGTCAGTTGAAGCGGCTCAACTGAAGCAACCGAAACTGACAAAGCCGGCTGGGGCATGGTGACCCTGACCCTGACGTGGCGATTCTGGTTTCTTCAGGAAAGAGGCGCTTGCTCGACAACCCGGTAGCTGGGCGTTGCGGCAGGAAACCTCAGCCGCCGCGTTCAGTGGCGTCGTCTCGCCCGACGGACGTGCGCCACTGAACGCTGAGCAGGTGTTCCCGCATGGTCCGTGAAGCCAATTCGCTATCGCGGGCTTTCATGGCGCTGACAATATTCTCGTGCTGTTGGGCGAAATAGCGACGGGTCTCCTGAGCAGCGGTTTTTTCACGCACGTCCGGCTTGACCCGCATGCCATTGATGACTTCCATCAGGGCGATGAGAGCGGGGTTGCGCGTGGCCTGTCCGATCAGTAAATGAAATCGATGATCCCATTGTTGCCACTGCTCATCGTTCTTTGCGGCAGCGTTCTTCCGCGCGCATTTCTCAAGTTCAAGCAAGTCATCCCCGCTCGCTTTCGTCGCGGCAAGTCCGGCAAGTGCCGGCTCGAAAAGCAGCCGCATTTCTGCGATGTCCGCTGGGCTGGCTCCCGCGCGGAGCCCGCGTAGGGTCGGTGCAAATTTGAGTGGTCGCGCACCCAGATAAGTGCCGCGGCCGACACCTCGCCACACACGGCCCGAGGCCTCCAGCGAGGCAAGCGCCGTGCGCAATTCCCTCCGGGTAACGTCCAGGTCTTCGGCGAGACGTCTTTCAGGAGGCAACACGTCGCCGTCCTTGAGTTGGTGGTCGACGATATATTCCTGCAGCCTGTCCAATAGTGGTTTATCCATTTTCATCTTTGAACGTTTTTTCGTACCGATTGTTGTACTGTTTTGTACCAATCATCATTGGTACAAAAATACCAGAATGTGACTTACTTTCACGCAACCGAATATATTTTGTATCGACTAAAATCGCCTGATTGAAGGGTTATAACTAGCTGCATCCCGGTATCGCTAGGCATAGCATTGTATTTTTTTATGTGAACCAATCAAAATTGGTTCGATCGATGATCCTCCGTCGTCGCAAATGGAGTTGCGCATGTCGTTCACAACCCGACCGGAACTGATTGGCACATTCGGCATGGTGTCCTCGACGCACTGGCTGGCCAGTGCGTCGGCGATGGCCGTTCTCGAGAGAGGGGGCAATGCCTTCGATGCGGCAGCCGCGGCAGGTTTCGTTTTGCAGATCGTTGAGCCGCATCTGAATGGACCCGGCGGCGAACTGCCGGTGGTGTTCTACAGTGCACGCGAACAACGGGTCCGCGTACTGTGCGGGCAGGGCGTGACGCCCGCGGCAATGACGATATCGCGCATGCGTGAGTTGGG
This sequence comes from Caballeronia sordidicola, assembly GCF_002220365.1. Classification (GTDB taxonomy): domain Bacteria; phylum Pseudomonadota; class Gammaproteobacteria; order Burkholderiales; family Burkholderiaceae; genus Caballeronia; species Caballeronia sordidicola_C. The sequence goes on from NZ_MTHB01000032.1 coordinate 61,628, forward strand.
TCTGGAGGTCGTTCCAGGTACGGGGTTGTTGCCAGCGGTCGTGCCCGGAGCATTTGGCGCCTGGATGCTGATGCTGCGCGACTACGGCCAGTTGCCACTTGCAGACGTGATGAGCTACGCGATCGGCTACGCGGAAAACGGCTATCCCGTTCTCCCGCGAATGACGTCGTCAATCCTTGCAATCAAGGATTTCTTCCAGACTGAGTGGCCCACGTCGGCTGAGCAATGGTTGCGCAATGGCGACGCACCGACGCCGAACCAGTTGTTCGCCAATCCGGCGATTGCGCACACGTACAAGCGCATCCTGGAAGAGGCGAATACCCGCAGTGATCGTGCTGAGCAATGCGAAGTGGCCAGCCAGGTTTTTTATCGCGGATTCGTGGCACAAGCTATTGACCGTTACTTCCGGTCGACCGCGGTTCTCGACACTTCCGGCCAGCGTAACCATGGCCTGCTCAACGCGGACGATCTTGCGCGCTGGGAGCCGTCCTACGAAGATCCGGTCTCATACGACTATGAGGGCTTGCGCGTTCACAAGACCGGCCCATGGGGTCAAGGACCGATGTTTCTGCAGCAACTCGCGCTCCTTAAGGGCTTCGATCTCACCGCGATGGATCCAATGGGCCCGGATTTCGTCCACACAATAATTGAATGCTCGAAGCTCGCGTTTGCCGATCGCGAGGTGTTTTACGGCGATCCTCTATTCGCGCAAGTGCCCATGGGAATGCTGCTGAGTGACGCCTACAACGACGAACGGCGCCGGCTGATCGATCCCGGCCGCGCGTCGTTTGAATTCCGTCCCGGCAGGCTGGCCGACAGCGAACTGCGTGCCGCACTGATCATGGCCAATGCGGGAAAACAGCAGTCTGGCGGCTTTGGCCAGGGCGAACCGACGTTCGCTCCCTTGCCTGAACTGCGTGGCGATACGGTTCATCTCGACGTGGTCGACCGCTGGGGCAACATGGTCTCGGCAACACCATCGGGTGGATGGCTGCAGGCCTCGCCCGCCGTTCCCGGTCTCGGCTTCAATGTGACCACGCGCGCGCAGATGTTCTGGATGGAAGAAGGTCTGCCATCGTCGCTCGGGCCCGGGCGTCGTCCCCGCACCACGCTTTCGCCCACGCTTGTCACGCGGGAAGACAAGCCTTATGCGGCGTTCGGCACGCCCGGCGGCGACCAGCAGGATCAGTGGTCAATCCAGCTGTTTCTCAGGCATGTGCACGCCGGCATGAACTTCCAGGCCGCTGCGGAGGCACCCTCGTTCCAGACTGCTCACTTTCCCGGCTCGTTCTATCCGCGCTCGATGCAACTGGGCAAGATGTCCGCGGAGTCGCGCTTTCCCGAGAGCACGCTTGCCGAGTTACGCGCGCGAGGGCATGACCTGACTGTCGCCGAGCCCTGGTCGTTAGGCCGGGTCTGCGCGGTTGGGATCCGGAGCGGGCTGATGCGCGGCGCGGCCACACCTCGCCAGATGCAGGCATACGCTATCGGACGATAACGTTCGCATCCCCGTTTCGCATCCTGAGACACTACCCAATTCCATCAGCGAGAACATGCCGTGTCCGCTATCGCCGACCGTCTCGAAAGACTGCCTCTGTCGGGTTTTCATCGGAAACTCCTGCTCATTGGCGGGCTGGGCTACCTGTTCGATGGACTCGATTCATCGTCACTTGCCTTTCTGCTGCCGGTCGTGAGCAAGCTTTGGCACCTGACAAGTGCCGAAACGGGCCTGGTCGCAAGCAGCACCTATATTGGATACTTCTTCGGGGCATTCCTTTCAGGAGTACTGGCTGATTTGATCGGTCGTCGTCGCATCATGATGACCGCACTCGCGATCTACTGCGTTGCATCGCTCGCGAGCGCCTGTGCCAACGACTGGCACACGTTCTTTGCGTTACGAATCGTGGCAGGCTTTGGCTCTGGCGCGGAGACCGTGGTGATCGCGCCATTTCTCGCCGAATTCGTGCCTCGTCGTTACCGGGGTATCTTTTGCGGGGCGCTGGTCGGGTTCATGTCGTTTGGTTATCTGGGTTCGTCCATAGTTGGCTTCACCGTGGTGAGAAACTTTGCCGATGGCTGGAGATACATGGCAGTGGTGACTTCATTGCCCGTTGTCATGCTCCTGTGGTGGCGAAGGACGCTGCCCGAGTCACCGCGCTGGCTGGAGAGCCAGGGCCGAACCGCCGAGGCGAATCGTATAGTGAGTGCAATTGAGTCATGGTTCAGCGACAGGGGTATTCATCTGGCGCCCGTCGCGTCTGTCGGCCAGATAACCGCATCGGCACCCATAAGAAGCAGCGCGTTGCACAACGTCCTGACGCTGTGGTCGCCGCGCCTCGCGCGCACAACCGCAGTGAGCTGGTTGATGTGGTTCTCGGTCGCGTTTGCGTACTACTCGTTCTTCTCCTGGATTCCGAGTCTGCTCCTCAAGGAGGGGCTCACCATGACGAAAAGCTTCGGCTATTCGATCGCCATTTATGGAGCGCAGATTCCGGGTTATTTTTCCGCGGCATGGCTCAATGAACGGATTGGCCGGAAGGCTGTGGTGGCGTCCTACATGCTGCTGGGTGGGGTTGCGGCCATCACCCTTGCGTTCTCTCACAGCGGCTTGCAAATCATGGGCGCGGGCATCTTCCTGTCGTTCTTCATGAACGGTGCGTTTGCCGGGGTGTATGCGTACACCCCGGAAGTCTTTCCGACAGCCGTTCGCGCAACCGGTACCGGATCGTCTTCATCGTTTGGTCGCATTGGTTCGGTGAGCGCGCCGATTCTGGTCGGACTTGTCTATCCCACGCTCGGTTTTCTGGGCGTGTTCGCGATGACCACGACCGTTTTGTTGATTGGAGCCTGCGTAGTAGGTTTTCTCGGCATCGAGACCCGCAACCGGTCACTGGAAGACATCGGGGAGGGTGGTCCGGCGCAGCAGGATGTGCGCGGCCCGCTCAGTTCCACCGAGATGAACGGCTGAACGTCCTGCTCATCCCCGCATCACTTTTACGTCAAGGCCATGCAAAACAATGAGATCGCGCCTGAGGCGCTAGCCACGCGAGCGCTGGATATTCGGGACCTTGAGCATCTGGCAATTGCCCTGCGGCTGAAAGATCAGCCCATGGAGATTTTTCGTGCAGTTCACGCAGTGGCGCAACGCACGATAGGCCTTAGCCTGTTCACGATCATGTCCTACGACGCGCAGCGCCTTGAGGTCGAGCGCGTTTATACAAACATGCCGGACGTCTATCCAACGGGAGGGCGTAAGCGAAAGCAGGGTACCGCGTGGGCCAGCCAGGTCCTGCTAGATCTCAAGCCGTTTCGCGCAGAAACGCCGCAAGGCATTCAGGATGCATTCGACGATCACGCGGTGATGACCGGCATGGGCCTGGGGTCGATATTGAACATCCCGATCGCCTACGATGGAGTATGCGTGGGTACGATGAACATGACGCATAGGGAAGGGTGGTATACGGCCACGCATGAACGAATTGGCCTGCTGATCGGCTCCTTCCTTGCCGCTGCACTCCTTATGCGCAATACCATGCCGGCCGGCGACTTCACGGGTCGCTGACATGAACACGACCAATCGGGTCACGACTGCTTCCACGCCGGCCAAAACCTTCGAGGCCCAGGGCGCCTGGCTACTTGTTTTTGCCCTCGGCTATCTTGCGCTGATAGCGGATGGCGCAGACGTCATGATGTACGGCTTGACGCTCACGCGGATCAAGGATGAGTTCGCTCTGAGCAACGTCCAAGCAGGGGCGTTGGGGAGTTTGACGCTGGTTGGCATGGCTATCGGCGGAATTTTCGGCGGCTGGGCAAGCGATCGTCTGGGACGGGTACGCGTGGTCGCGTGGGCGCTGGCGCTTTTTTCGCTGGGTGCCGGGATGCTTGGATTTACCCATAACTTCCTGGAATTCGCGGTCGTGCGATTTATCAGTTCGTTGGGCATCGGCTCCATGGTGCTGGTCACTACACTTGTTGCCGAATATGTGCCCACGGAACGGCGCTCCCTGATTCTCGGTGCCCTGCAAACCGGCATTTCGGCTGGCTACATCGTCGTCATTGCGCTGAGTAACTGGATTTTGCCGCACTATGGCTGGCGAACGTTGTATTACGTATCCGCACTGCCGGTGCTCTTGGCGCTGGCCATAAAATTCGCGGTGCGCGAACCGGCAAGCTGGCAAGCGAGCCGCGCTGCTGCGCGCGAGAACAAGCGCGGGCTGGTCGACAATCGCTATTACCTGATTTTCAGTCATCGACAATCACGCACCCTGTTCATCCTGTGGACCTTGGCCTCGGTGTTTGCGCTTTCCGGGTTTTATGGCTTGAACAACTGGTTGCCGACTTACTTGGAAAAGGAACTGCACATCAAGTTCAGCGCGATGGCCGGGTACATGATTGGCACGTACGTGGTCGCGTTCGCCGGCAAGATCATCGCTGGGTGGCTGGGTGATCGCTGGAGCCGACGCGGTGTTTATGTCCTTGGCTGCATGGGCGCCGCGCTTTTCCTTCCCGTGATTATTTTTTGGCACACACGTGAGAACATTGTCTATCTGATGTTCTTCTTCGGCTTCATGTACGGCGTGCCGTTGGGGACGATCGGAACCTTCATGTCGGAGAGTTTCGCCACCTCGATCCGCGGCACGGCTGTAGGCGGTTCCTATAATCTCGGTCGTTTCTGCTCGGGCGCGGCGCCCGTCGTTATCGGTTACCTGGCTACGCAGTTTTCGATCGGTATCGGCTTCCTGGTAGTCGGTGCGGTTTTCTTTCTAAGCGGTGTAACCGCGCTGTTCATTCCCGATCGATTGCACGATACGCAGCGTTAGTCTACGCAAGCGAGTGAGCTGCGCGTCGCCAAACCGGGCTCGTGCACGGTCGAGAGAAAGAAGCGAACCGCTTGCATTGCCTGGAAGGCTGAGTGACGCGCTTTACGCGCTGCGGCAGTGGGCTGGCCGAAGTCTCGGAGATACGATCGTGGATATCAATCTGAACCTGAGGATACCTATGTTTCTTGTCGAACCTCACAAGCCATTTCGAACTGAGTGGCGCAGCGCGGCCGCACCACCAGCCTCGCTCAATGCCGCATCAAGGACCAAAGCAGCAGCGCCAGCAACAGCACCGCGACCAACTGCCAGAACAGCACCGGATCGCTTTCGAGCAAGGGCTTGCGCCGAACCGGTGCCATCGCGTCTCGACCGTTCGAAAAGCGGTCGAGATCGGCGCAGACTTCGAGCACGTCCTGATACCTGCGCGCCGGATCGGGTTGCAGGGCTTTTTCCAATACCAGGTCGAGCCATTGCGGCGCGTCGAGCCGGTACTGATAGAGCGGCACGCGGCCATTGAAGCCATAGGGCAGCTTGCCGCCGCTGAACAGCCGGTACAGGGTCACGCCAAACGCGAAGACCTCGGAGCGTGCATCGCCTTGCGAGTCTTTCATCAATTCAGGCGCCATATAGGCAGGCGAGCCCGGTGCGGCATCGGGGCCCGGCACCTGCATGCCCGGCATATAAGCGAAACCGAGATCGAGCAGGCGTGTGCCATTGCCCTGGATCACCAGCACGTTCTCCGGTTTGATATCGCGATGGAAGATATTGCGGCGATTCAGCGCGTCGATCGAACGGCCCAGATGCCGCGCGATCTCGAGCGCACGCGGCAACGCCATGGGCTGAGGCGCCGTCAGGAGTTTTTCGAGCGTGACGCCGGCGCCGAGCGGCATCACCACATAGAGGCGGGTTTGCCGGTTTGCATCGACCGGAATTGGCGCGAGCACGCCTTCGTCGCCGATCTTGCCGGCCAACCAGCGCTCGCGCACGATCGACTGGCGCACGTTTTCGTCCTGCTCGACGCGCGGTTTGGGAAACTTGAGCGCCAGCGGCGTGGTCGGATCGGTCAGATCGTAGCCCGAGAAAATCCGTGAATAGAAGCCATCGCTCAACACGCTCTTGAGCAGATATCCATCGACAACATTGCCCGCGTCGGGCACCGCCGGAATCGGCAAGGCGCCGACCACCCGCTCCAGGTAACCGACATCGAGCACAGGCAGGCCGCCCACATCGAGCACCGCGCTCGTCACGTCGTCCTGCGAGCCGCGCGTCAACGCTAGCGCGCCAAGCCGGCGGGCAGTGTCGAGCGCACTGCCACGCGCCGCGAGCACCGTCTGCAGCTCGCGCATCGGCACGCGGCGATAAAGCCCGTCGGAACACATCAGCAGGCGGTCGCCCTCACGCAGCTCAAGGGTTTCGATGCGAGTCACCAGCGTCGGATGCATGCCGACCGCATGCGCTACATAAGAACCAAAGGCGACCGGCAGCACGTCGTCGTCACCGAGCTGGGTCAGTTGGCCATCGCGCAGCAGATAGAGCCGCACGTCGCCCGCCGCCACCAGATACCCCGTAGCGCGGCGCACGATCAGCGCTGCAAAGGACGCGGCCATCTGGTTCAGTGCGGGATCGACGCGGCCGATCTGGTGCAGCCAGCCGTGTATTGCCTCGAGCGCGCGCGCAGCGGCTACGCCGGGCTGCAAGGTGTCGGGGAGCCCGTAATAGGCATCGATAAACGTCCGCACCGAGAGTTCGGCCGCGACGCGCCCGCCCTTGCTGCCGCTCACGCCGTCGGCCAGGGCGATCACGCTGCCACGCGCGGCGCGTTCCGCCAGATCGCCGAGCATCACACCGACGTAGTCTTCATTGATGTGATCCTGCCCGCGGACGCGGGCAGGGCAAGAGACACAACCGATCTCGAGGGCGGCACACTCGCCGCGCTCCGGCCGCAACTGCAGGTCGATTTCCTGGCCGCCCATGCCGCGACGGCTAGCGAGCTTTCCCTCTGGATCACCTGGCATCCGGTCGGTGTCCGGTGCGGGCAAGCTATCCAGGGAGAAGGGTTCACTCATTTACTTTTTGCCGTGGGTCATCACGTCGCTTGTTTCCAGATCGTGCTCGATTTTTTCGAGCACCTGCGGTGAGCGCTTCTTGAGCATCAACAGCCAGATTGCGCCAACCAGCATATACGCAACGAATAGATAAGGCAGGATGTTATACGGATAATCGGGCACTGGATACACGCTGCCGATCACCGCACCGACCATCGCCAGTGCGCCAAGCACGCCCCACACGACGTTGATCGTCTTGAGTTCGCCCTGCTTCTTCAGGTAGATCGGCGCCGCGATCGCGACCAGGAAATACGTGACCAGGAAGCCGAAAGTCGCGAACGTGCTGGTGTAGCCGAACGTGTTGAGCGGACCCGTGCCGAGCATCGCAATGCACACAACGAAGGTCACGATCGAGGAAAACGCAACAGCCAGGTAAGGCGTCTGGTGCGTGCGGTGCACCATGCCCATCGAGCGGTGCACGAACTGATAGCGGCCCATCGAATACAGCAGGCGGCTCGATGAGTTGATGCACGCAAGCACGCACGAGAACGCGCTGACCGAGGCGATAAGATAAAACACCGGGCCGAGCGGCGAGGCGCCGACGCTCGTGAGCAAGGTGCTGAGCACGGCCGAATCGGCGCCGAGCTTGGCAACGTCGCCGTGATAGGCGATCGTCATCGAATAGGCCACGAACATGAAGAACAGGCCTGACAGGATCACGCTCCAGACCACCGCACGCGGAATCACGCGCAGCGGGTTCTTGGTTTCCTGGCCGAGCGAGGCCGCGCTTTCGAAACCCACGTACGAGAAGATGCCGAGCACCATGCCCTGCGCCATGCCCTTGCCGCTTACGCCCTGCAACCCCAGCTGCGTATGGTCGATGATATGGTCCGGATGCAGCGCGAGCACATAGATCAGCACACCGCCCACGATCACCACGGAAGCGGCTTCGATGCCCAAAGACAGGCGCGAGGAGAGTTTCACGTCGCGTGCCGAGAAGAACCAGGCCAAGCCCACAAAGATCGTGTAGACCGCCCACGACGGGATATTGACGCCCCAGGCCGAAAAGGCGTTCTGCACGAACACGACGCCTGCGGCGCCGACCCCCATCGCCGTGCCCACGTAAGCCGCGATCAAGCCCCAGCCGGCAATGCCCCCCGCCATCGGGCCCAGCGCGCGCGAGATATAGATAAAGAACGAACCTGCCGACGCGATACGGCTCGAGAGCGCGATGATGCTCATGCTTACCAGCAGCAGCCCGATCGTCGAAAGACCATAAATAAACCAGGTCCCCGCGCCGGCCAGCGCCGCGATCGCGGTCACGTTGATTGACGGCGTGAAAGTCGGAGACAGGTTTGCGATGGATTGGCCGATTACCTCAGGAAAACCTAACGTACCGGTACGCAAGCCGCCGGATGGTGCCGGCGGTGCTTGCGTGCTGTTTTGTGGAGTGCTTTGCGGAGTGCTCATGTTGGGTTCCTGATAGATTGGTGAATCAAAGCTGAATGCGCTGCGCTCAACTTTTCCACAGTCAAAAATCTCGAAATAAACTGCGCCCCTCTGTTTTCGTCCACTCGGGCGCCAAGTTCATCCACATGTTCAAGAGCGTCATTGAATACCGCACCGGACAGCAAACCTGCATGCTTGATGTCACCAAACCCTGCCTTTCCAGGGCGACGTCCCAGACGGACCGGAAATGCAGATCAAGACGTCGACTCCTTCACGCTGACAAATGCAATGACCGTGCCAAGTTTATTGAAATGAATCAAAACTTCCTGTCAATAAACTCTTATAGGTGTTGTCGTATCCGATGCCAGCCCGGCTCATCAGCTTCAAGCGCTAACGTCGGTGCATCGTTTACTGCATCTGGTGCGGCACTGCACCGAAAGGGCCGGCGTGCTTCTGCAATCTATTAGCGCGCCTTATGCTGGGGAAAACCGGGCGCATGGAATCAAACGCGCCGCAAGTATCGCGGGCATGCGCATAGATCGAGGTGATGAGCCATGCAGAGATGACTGCGTTTGCTTAATTACTTCAGCGAACCGAGCCTGACTAAAAGGCGAAGACCTGCATTAAAAACCTCCTGCTGCAAGAGCTCAGGATGGAGTTCGATTATTATTCCAGTTAATCTGACAATGACGCAGCGCTGTTTGGCGTGATTCCGGCCGCTGCAAGATTTGGCATTTCCCGTGGAAAGGGTACCTGTGCCGCGCTTACGGCACGAACGAACAGATCGAAATCACCATGACCACTCGAGTTCCGCTCAACGGGCAATCATCAGCATCCGGGCGAGACGCAATCGCCCCCCGCGGTGCTGTCAGCGCAGTGCTTGCGGGGTTGCTTCTCCTGGCAACAGTCCTGTTTCTGCTCTCGTTGGGGGCCACGCTGGAAGCGTTGATCGAGAAATACTGGGTAAGGACGGTCTCCAGCAAATTCGATCCCTTTTTGGCGACATTCATTCCGGTCACCAGCGGCGCCGGTATCGCAGTCTTGGTCTTGCTGTCGCTGCGCATGATCGCGGCTTGGCGCAGGCGTCACGCGCGATAACTGACGGCCAGCTGTGCGCGTCAACGCTTAAGGCTCCCTTGCCGTTGACATGGTTCGGGCCACGAACAGTCATTCGATAATCGCGGCGAGATTGTTGACCATCGCGCCCGTACGTCGCCGATTCAGGCCGCAACCGCGCACGACATGGACGCGATCGGGATTAAGAAGAGGCGATATCCGCACCTGCAGCAACGCCAGGATAGGGGAGATTGAAACCTGCACAAGGCGCCGTGCATCGGGGTATTCGCACTTGCCCCCGATGCGCGGCGCTCCTTCGGCACTACGCAGTCTTAAAACGCGTGTTTGACGCCGACAGTGATAGCAACCTGGCTGTTGGTCGACGAAGGCGACAGCGTGTTGATGGTGGCATTGTTAAGCGCCGAGCCATTGGTACCACCACTAACGTGCTCATAGACGCCTTCGGCATACAGGTCCGTGCGCTTGCTGAGCGAGTAATCTGTCTGCAGCGTCACCTCGTGCCACCTCGGCGATGACGATGTGCCACCCGTGCTATAGGCGCCATCGGTGAAGGTATAGGCACCTGCCAGACTCAACGCGGAACTCAACGCATAACGCGCATTGACCTCGTAGTTGTTCAACCGCAAGCCACCGTTCAACGCGACATTTCCCGCACTGCCGGCAAACACGCTAGCCATGTTGTCGATCTGCGAATGCGTCCACAACAAGCCGACTGTCGCCGGGCCAAACACATAGTTGCCGCCCACGCCCCAGATCCGCTGACGTGCTGCGACAAAATCCGCACTGCCGTCGGCCAATGACACCGCGCCGTTGGGATTCGTGCCCAACACACCGCCACCCGCATTGTTCATCTGCAGATAGGCTGCCGCCACGTTGATCGGGCCATGCGCATAGGTCGCACCAAACCCATAGGCACGATTGTTCGAGAAACTGTTCGCGTTGTTGCTGAATGAATACGCACCGCCGAACGTGACTCCCGCATAAGACGTGCTCACGTATTTCACCGTGTTGTTCAGGCTCAGCGAGTCAGCAGCGAGGTTATCGTTATTGAACGGATGCGCCGAAAGATTACCCCCATAGCCGCTTCCGGCCGCCGACAACGGGCCGAGATAGTCATTCACCGAATCGAACTGGCGGCCGAGCAGCACGGTGCCGAACTGACTGCTTTGGAGGCCTGCGTACGTTTGTTCACCGAAGGCATCGCCGCTGTTGAACTGCGTACCGTTGTTCAGGTTGAAGCCGTTCTCGAGCTTGAATACAGCCTGAAGGCCCCCGCCCAGGTCTTCCGTGCCTTTGAGTCCGAAGACGGTGTTTTCGGTTGCAGAACTCGTTTCCTGCCAGGCGCTGTGGCCGCCCTGGTTGTTCGTGTAGATAAGGCCGGCATCGATTACGCCATACAGCGTCACACTGCTTTGTGCATGCGCTGAAACAACACAGCCTGCGGATAAAGCCGCGGCCAGGAAAGACGTGTTCAGGGATTTATTCATATTCACAACTCCATGGTGTTACGGCGCTGAGCGCGCTTTGAAACCGCTTGCCGCCCGGTCGAAGCTTCGACCAGGCGCAAACAGACATCGGGTAATCGGGTAGTCAAACAAGGGGAGAAGGCCGCGTTCAGGCCATGACGGCGAGCTGCCGGTTGCAGGTGTCGAGTGCGATCCGGAGCTGCTCTTTGAGCGTGACCGACGCTTCCATGATCGGCAAGCGCGTCTCGCTTCCAATCGCGCCGTCGATCGCCAGTGCTGCCTTCACGCCCGCTGGATTCGGAGCGCTGAACAAGAGTTTGATCACTGGCTTGAGCGCTTCGAAAAACACAACAGCGTCGTCCGTTCTCGCCGATAAAACGCGTTCGTGGATCTCGGCAAGAATATCGGCGAAAAGATGGGCGCTCGTCAGGATGCCGCCCGATCCGCCTGCGATCAGGCAGTCGACATAGGCATCGTCGTTGCCGCACAGTACGCTGATCGGCAATTGGCAGAGCTTTTGGAAAGTCGCCGGTACGCACGCCTTGATGGCGACAATATTGGCGCGTTCGATGAGGCGCTCAACCGTGCTCGTCTCGATGGAGACACCGGTGCGATGCGGCACGTCGTACAAAATGACGGGCCGCTCGGTAGCGCGCGCAATTTCGTCGAAGTGCCAGCGGATACCGTTTTGATCAGGGCAAACGTAGGCAGGAGCTGAAACCAGATATCCGCCGATATCCCAGCGGTCCAGTTCGCGGATTTCCTGCACCATGTCGCGCGTATTGGTACCACCGACACCGACTACCACCGTCAGGCGTGTCCCGACCACCTCGAACAAGGAGCGCAGGACCTTGAGCCGCTCGCTATGATCGAGCAGCGCCGCTTCGCCGGTCGTACCCAGCGCGACGAAACCACTGATCTCCTGGCTCAGATAGCGTTCGGCCAAGCGCTGGAGCGCGTCGACGTCGACTTGTCCGTCCTTGAACGGCGTGACAATAGGCAACCATATTCCAGACACCATGCTCAACTCCGCTGCGCGCGGCAACCGGCTGCACGCGAGGAATTCAGATGGTTCACGGCGTTTGAAACCGCTGCGGGGCGCGATGCTTGGCCCGCGTGGATGCGTGTTAAGACATCTTCGATCTTCATGATGATTTGCTTCGTGTTCCATTAAATTGGATCAAACGAAGCCTATCGGATCGAGCGTAAATGTCCTGTTAAAAAACGCCATTCGCGCGTATAGAATGCGGGGTTACGGAATGTGTTCCTATTCCAGTCAACCGACGAACCCCGGGTTGCTTATCACACATGCAGCGCTCGACCGATCAAGACAATCGCGTCGGTTATGATAGTTGCCGACTAGATTCCGATTAAGACGGTATGCCCAAACAACCCACCACCGAAAAAACGTCGGCTCCTGACGGGCAGAGCGACGCTGCCGAAAGCACTGAGGACAGCGCCGCCGGCGCGTCCTATCTGGTCCCAGGCCTCGAGCGCGGCTTGCGAATCCTTGCGGAGTTTTCTGCCCGCGAGCCGATCCTGGGTGCGCCGGAATTATCGAAGCGTATTGGCATTCCGCGTACCACGACATTCCGCTTGCTCCAGACGCTCGAATCGCTTGGTTTCCTGGAGCGAGTCAATGACGATCGCAATTTCAGGCTGGGCGTTGCGGTGCTGCGGCTTGGATTCGAGTACCTTAGTTCGCTCGAGCTGACCGACTTCGCGGCGCCGATCCTAGAACGTCTTCGGGACGCAACCGGCCTGAATGCCCACTTGCTTATCCGCGATCAGCGTGATGTTGTGTTCGTCGCCAAGGCGCAGAGTCACGACGCCATGTTCAGCTCGGTGAGGGTGCATGTCGGCACGCGTTTTCCTGCGCATGCAACCACGCACGGGCACGTGCTGATGGGCGACCTTGATTTGCCGCACCTCCGTGCGCTTTATCCGGAAAAACGTCTTGAGCAGTTCACGGACCGGACACCGGGCACGGTAAGCGAACTGGAAGAGCGGGTGCGCATGTGCGCGTCGCAGGGATATGGATCGAGCGAGGGGGCGTTCGAGCGGGGAATCTCGGTGGTGACTGCGCCGGTGCGCGAACGCTCAGGCGGCATAGTCGCCGCGGTGACGGTCACGGTGCCGCGTTCGGAAATCGGAACGGCGCGTGAGAAGGAGGACTTGATTGCCGCCGTGTGTGGCGCGGCGATCGAATTATCGATGCGAATGGGATACCGGCCCCATGACGATGATCCCACCGCGAAGCTGGCCGCACGCCGCACTGAAAAAACGGATTGAAAGGCTCGCGTCGCGTAGATGCGCGACGCCTCTTGCCACCGGCTTAGAACGAGTGATGGATGCCGGCGAGCAATGCGACCTGATTGCGATTGCTCGATACACCCGCCGTGAACAGCGCCGCATTTGCCCCCGAGCTGGCGCGCTCGTACAACGCATTCACATACACCTGCGTCATCTTCGAGAGCAGATAGATGTCACCAATCTCGAACTGCGTATAACGAGCGCCTGCGAATGTTGTTGTGGCTGCACCGCCCGAGATCCAGTTATCCGGCACCATCTTCCACGTCGCGCCCGCATCGTAGCTTTGGAATAGGTTGGACATGCCATTCGATTCCAGCTTCACGCGCGTGTACAACGCGTGCGTTACCACGTTGCCGATCGTGTAGGAAACCCCTGCGCCCATGTTCTCGACCTTATCGGCGGTATAGGTCGCCGCCGGCTGATTCTGAAAGGTCGCAAGCCCAAGCGTCGAGACGGAGACCGTGCGGTTATGTTCATTCGAATAGGTCGCGGCCGCAGTGAAGGGTCCGTTCGCGTAACTCACGCCGAAGCCATCTGACTTGCCCGTGGAGAAGTTGGTCGTGTTGCCCAGACCCATCATCGCGCCGAAGGTGAGCCCGTGATAGTTCGCCGAGGTGAACTTCACCGAGTTGTCGTAGGGAACCACGCCGGTGTCCGCGAGCTCATCGATATTGCCCGGATGCATCGCATACCAGCTTGCCGCTTGATACGCCGTCGACAGCGGCCCGAGGTAGTCAAACGAAAACGGCGTTTGATGGCCTAAGGTGAGCGTGCCGAACTGGTCAGAACTGAGGCCCACGAAAGCCTGCCGGTTCCACTCCACACCGGCCTTCGCAAAGGTGCCGGTGTTCGTGTAGAAGCCGTTCTCCAATTGCACGATCGACTTGAGCCCGCCACCCAGATCCTCGACTGCGCGAATACCCCAGCGGTCCGGCTGCATGTTGCCTTGCTCTTCCATCCATTTGGCATGGCCGCCGCTGTTGCTGATGTACGCAACCCCGGCATCCAGGCTGCCGTACAGCGTCACGGTGCTTTGCGCCCACGCGCCCGATGCAACGCCGGCCCCGATCAACCCCGCCGCGATGATGTGTTTCACCTTACGTTCTCCTAATTGTTTGATTGATTCGCGAGCGCCGATAACTCCCGCAGCACATTCCCGTTTCCCTCAAGTCGATGACCAATCGGTTTGTTCCATCTATGGATCAACGTCTTGCCTATGGAGAGTATATTGAGTTTTCAAGCTGGGAAAAAATAAATTCGTGCGATTCGGAAATTGTGACGAGGCGAACTGCTCAGGCACCAAAATGAGCGGTAACTGACTGTTTTGAAAGAAGAAGCTCGGTAAGCGTGCGCGGTCTGCAAGCGCGGTGAATTTTCCATTCTTCGGTCCAATCAGTGTTTTCACTGAGAACGTGATTTTTCTTTTTGATCAGCGAGAAACCGCTTCTATAATGACCACATGTAAATCAACGTTCCGTATGTGGAACAAATAAAATCCCGGAGGTAGTGAGCAATGGCTGAGCAATGGCGTTGCGCCGGACATGCCGGTGATCTGTCGGAGGACTCTCCGATCGAATACAAGATCGAGGGCGGCGCGGAGGTCGGTATCTATCGCGTGGGCGACGAGTTGTACGCGCTTGAGAACGTGTGTCCGCATGCTTATGCGCTGCTGACGCAAGGTTTTGTCGATGGCGACATGGTCGAATGTCCATTACACGAAGCCGTTTTTCATATTCCGACGGGCAAGTGCCTGAAAGAGCCCGGTGGCCGCGACTTGAAGACCTACGCGGTTCGACTCGCCGGCGAAGAAATCCAGATCAAGGTGGAATGACATGGCAACGAATGACGCTCCTCGCGAAGCAACCGTCAACTTCAATCCCTCGCTCAAGCCGTGGCTTGCGCCGCAGCCGAACAACGTGGCCGGCAAAGGCGTGATTGAAAAGCCGGGCGAGACCGAAAACTTTATCTGGCAAACGCGCAAGGCTGAGCCGACGCAATACGAAAACGACTTCGGCGACGCGCTCGAACGCGTGTTCGATACCGGCGCGGTCGAGCTCGATCAGGTTGCCAACGGCTTGAACGGTATCGGCTTTCGCACGCCCGAGGGTGCTGCGTGGACCGGAGAGCGGCTCGCCGCCGAGTTCCGCACGCTGGCCGATTGAACGCCGCATCAACCGATATCAGGAGCAGCGAATGACTTCCCCCAATACAAACAACGCCAACGTTGAGATCGAACCGGTTCAGGCATATCTCGATCGCGGCTTGCGTAATTACTGGTACCCCGTCGCGCCGAGCTGGCAAGTGGCGAATGCGCCGATCGGTCTGACGCGGCTAGGCGATCAGATCGTGCTGTGGCGCGACAACGTCGGCCACATTCATGCGCTTGAAGATCGTTGCCCGCATCGCGGCGCGCGTCTGTCACTCGGATGGAACCTCGGCGGCAGCGTGGCATGTTGGTATCACGGCATCGAGGTGGATGGCAGCGGCACTGTGCAGAAGGTGCCGGCTGTCTCCGCTTGTCCGCTCGAAGGGCAGACATGCGTGAAATCGTACCCGGCACAAGAACACGCGGGTGCGATCTTTCTCTGGTTCGGCGACGACGCGAACAAGGAACCGGCACCGCTTCAATTGCCGGAAGAACTGGTCGGCGAGGAGTACGCGAGCTTCCTGTGCATGTCGAACTGGAAGTGCAATTACCAGTACGCAATCGACAACGTCATGGATCCGATGCATGGCGCCTACCTGCACGCCACGTCCCATTCCATGGCCGACGGCGACAAGCAGGCCGACATGCGCGTGCGCAAGACGGACACCGGCTTGATGTTCGAAAAGGTCGGCCAGCGCGACGTGAATTTCGACTGGGTCGAGATCGGTGAAACGGGTTGCCTGTGGATGCGCCTGGCGATTCCATACAAGAAGAAGTTTGGTCCGGGCGGCAACTTTGGAATCATCGGCTTCGCCGTTCCTGTCGATGACAACCATTGCCAGGTTTATTTCTGGCGCACCCGCAAGGTCTCGGGCTGGCAGCGTGATGCATGGAAATTCATGTATCGCAATCGTCTCGAAGGCCTGCACTGGGCGGTGCTGGAACAGGATCGATACGTCCTCGAAAGCATGGCGCCGAATGCGCGCGACCACGAGTTCCTGTATCAGCACGATGTCGGCATGACGCGCGTGCGCCGCCTGTTCAAGCAACGCGCGCAACAACATCTTGCCGCGCTCGATGCGCTAAAAGCCCAACAGCCGGAGCATGGTCATGCGTGACGCGCTCGCCGGACGCCGCATTCTTGTCACCGGCGGCGCGCGCGGATTGGGCGCGGCGTTCGTCACATCGCTGGCTCAAGCGGGCGCTCGGGTGGCGTTTGGCGACGTGCTGGAAGACGAAGGCGGGGCGCTTGCGAAGACGCTGAACGAAGGAGGCCATCACGTGGACTTCGTGTCGCTCGATCTGAACGATCCGGCGAGCATTCTGGCGTGCGTTGCGACGAGCGCGGAGTTGATGGGCGGTATCGATGGGCTTATCAATAATGCGGCGATCACGAATTCGGGCGGCAAGGCCGCCGGCGAACTGAGCACCACGACTTGGGACGCGGTCATGAGCGTCAACGTTCGCGGAACCTGGCTCATGAGCGTTGCGGCCATGCCGCATCTTCGTGACTCAGGGCGGGGCAGCATCGTGAATATTGCGTCCGATACTGCCCTGTGGGGCGCGCCGAAACTGCTCGCGTATGTGGCGAGCAAGGGCGCCGTGATCGCGATGACCCGTTCGCTCGCCCGCGAGTTCGGTGCCCATGGCATCACGGTGAATTCCATTGCACCCGGTTTGACCGAAGTCGAAGCGACCGCCTACGTGCCGGCTGAACGCCACGAGTATTACCGGTTGGGACGCGCGCTCAATCGTGCGCAGGTTCCCGATGATGTCAACGGTCCCGTCCTGTTTCTCTTGTCCGATGCAGCACGCTTCGTCACTGGCCAGCTATTGCCGGTGAACGGCGGCTTCGTCATGAACTGATTCAGTCACTCAAGCAGTAACAAACTCAACGTGTTGAAGGAGCAATCAATGGCCGATGCGGATATCGAACGCAAGTCGTGGGAACAGCCGGAAGAAACGAGCTTCGCCCAATGGATGGACACACGCGTCGCGCGTCTTGAAACGCGTAAGTATGACTGGGACGCACTGAAGTTCCAGGCGGATTACGACCCGAAGTATCGCCGGGCGCAGATGCGTTATGTCGGCACGGGTGGCACGGGTGTGGCGAAGGATGTGAACACAGTTCCGGCCGGTGGCTTTACTTTCTCCACCATGGTCATTCCGGCGGGCAACATCGGTCCGAGCCACATTCATATGGATGTCGAAGAGATTTTCTTCGTGATTCGCGGAAAGATGAAAGTGGTGTGCGAGAAGGACGGCGAGTCGTGGGAGACGGTGGTCGGCGAGCGTGACCTGATCTCGGTGCCGCCGGGCGTGTATCGCACGGAAATCAATATTGGCGACGAAGACGCGCTCATGTGCGTGATGCTCGGCGCGGCCAAGCCGATCACGCCGACGTATCCGCCCGATTCCCCGCTGGCACGGCTTAAGCGCTAAGCCGATGACATCGCCCGCTTTCACGCCCGCTTTCACACTTGCTCACGCTGACGCGCTTGTTCGTTTCCCCGAGCAACGCGTCGATACCGCGCGACGCACGATCGGTTATCGCAGGGCAGGTGACAGGCACCTGCTCACCATGCCGATCGTAATGCTGCATGGTATTGGCTCGGGTGCCGCCTCCTGGGTACGCCAGTTGGAGACGTTGGGGGAAAACCATCCGGTACTTGCGTGGGACGCGCCAGGGTATGGACAGTCGACGCACGTTGAGCCTGTATCGCCAGTGGCATCCGACTATGCAGACGCGCTGAGCGACTGGCTCGATGCACTCGAGATCGAACGTTGCGTGCTCGTGGGCCATTCGCTCGGCTCACTCATCGCGGGTTCGTTTGCGATCCGTCAGGCGGCGCGGGTAGCGGGACTGCTGCTGTTGTCGCCGGCGGGAGGATACGGCGCGGCACCGGCGCACGTGCGTGAGGAGAAGCGTGATGCGCGGCTTGCGATGCTCGCCGAACTCGGGCCGCAGGGCTTGGCTGATAAGCGCAGCGCGAACATGCTGTCGGCCGGTGCCGGTGAAGACGCGAGGGAGTGGGTGCGCTCGATCATGGCGCGCATAGACCCGGCCGGCTACTCGCAGGCGACGCATCTTCTCGCCAACGCGGACTTGGCGTCTGACCTGACGCACTTCAAAGGCCGCGTAGCTGTGGCGGTCGGTGCTGAAGACACGATCACGCCGCCCGCTGCCTGCGAACTGATAGCGAAGGCAGCCAACGTCAACCTGCAAGTGATTCCCGGTGCGGGTCATGCAGGCTACATCGAAGCGCCAGTGCGCTATAGCGCCTTGATCGAGGCCTTCGCCGCACAGTGCAAGCAGAGTAAGGGAGCCATGCAATGACACTCGGAACCCTCGCCAGGATAGCTGACGACGCTGACAAGGATGATGGCAACTACATCGTGCCGGGACTCGAGCGCGGCTTGAAGATCCTGGCCGAGTTTTCACCGCGCGAGCCGGTGCTCGGCGCGCCGGAATTATCGAAACGCCTGAAGATTCCGCGCACCACCGTGTTCCGGCTATTACAGACGCTTGAGTCGCTCGGTTTCCTGGAACGGGCGGACAAGGATCGCAACTACAGACTGGGCGTTGCGGTGTTGCGGCTGGGTTTCGAGTATCTCAGCTCGCTGGAGTTGACCGATCTCGGCTTGCCGATCATCGAAGCCTTGCGCACCTCGACCGGGCTCACGAGCCACATCCTGATTCGCGATGGCCGCGATGTCGTGTTCGTGGCGAAGGCTCAAAGCCAGGAGCCGATCTTCAGTTCGGTGAAGGTCAATGTCGGTACGCGGTTGCCTGCCCACGCGACCACGCACGGTCACGTGCTGATGGGAGATCTTTCCCTCGATGAGCTGCGCGCGTTGTATCCCGAGCCCGTGCTCGAGCGTTTTACGCGGCTCACGCCGGAAACGGTCGAGGCGCTGTACGACATGGTTCGAGCCGATGCCGAGCGCGGTTATGCGATCAGCCAGTCATCGTTCGAGCGCGGCATATCCGTGGTCACGGCGCCGGTGCGCAACGACACGGGGCGCATTGTCGCGGTGCTCACGACCACGATTCCGCGGCCGGAAATCGATGCAACGCTGCTGGATACCGGCCTGGTGGACAAGGTGCGCCATGCTGCGGCCGAACTGTCTTCGCGCCTGAACTACCGGCCGGGCGCGCAAAGCCAATATCTGAAATCGCTAGGACTGAAATCATGATCCAGATCGACCTCACCGGCCAGGTGGCCGTGATTACCGGCGGCTCGTCGGGCATCGGCCTGGCGACAGCGGAACTGTTCCTGCGCGCCGGGGCATCGGTCGCAATTTGCGGACGTGACGCCACGCGGCTCGAAGCCGCGAAAGCGCAATTGACCAGTCAGTTCGCCGATGCCCAATTGCTCGGCGTGCAATGCGACGTACTCGATGCAAAGGATGTCGAAGCATTTGCAGCGACGGTCTCTGAGCGATTCGGCCGTGTCGACATGCTGCTGAACAACGCGGGGCAGGGCCGCGTGTCCACTTTCGCCGATACCACCGACGAAGCCTGGCGCGATGAACTCGACCTCAAGTATTTCAGCATCATTCGTCCGACCCGCGCGTTCCTGCCGATGCTGCGCGACGCACCCGCGCCGTCAATTGTCTGCGTGAATTCGCTGCTCGCGCTGCAGCCCGAGCCGCATATGGTCGCGACATCGTCGGCACGTGCCGGGGTGCTGAGTCTCGTCAAGTCGCTCGCCACCGAACTCGCGCCGCAGCGCATTCGCGTCAATTCGATCCTGATCGGCATCGTGGAGTCGGGTCAATGGCGCCGCCGGCACGCGGCGCAGGCGCAGGACGCCCAGAGCTGGGAAGCATGGTCGGCTGAACTGGCGCGCAAGAAAAACATTCCGCTTGGCCGCTTCGGACGTCCCGAAGAAGCGGCGCAGGCACTCTTTTATCTGGCCACGAACCTGTCGTCTTATACGACAGGAAGCCATATCGATGTTTCCGGAGGTTTTGCTCGTCATGTCTAACACCACTACCGTTGGCGAAGTGATCGCCGCTTTTCTCGAACAATGCGACGTTCGCACGGCCTTTGGCGTGATCTCGATCCACAACATGCCGATCCTCGATGCCATTGGTACGCGCGGCAAGATTCGCTACGTCGGCGCACGCGGCGAAGCAGGCGCGCTGAACATGGCCGATGGCCTCGCGCGTGTCTCCGGCGGCCTCGGCGTCGCGTTCACGTCGACGGGAACGGCGGCCGGCAACGCTGCCGGTGCGATGGTCGAAGCGCTGACGGCAGGCACGGCGCTGCTGCATATCACCGGCCAGATCGAGACGCAATTTCTCGATCAGGACCTGGCTTACATTCACGAAGCGCCCGATCAGCTTTCCATGCTGGCATCGATCTCCAAGGCGGCGTTTCGCGTGCGCTCGGTCGAGACGGCGCTCGCCACCGTGCGTGAGGCCGTGCGCGTCGCGTTCACCGCGCCGAGCGGGCCGGTGAGCGTCGAGATCCCCATCGATATCCAGGCGGCTGAAATTGAATGGCCGGCCGATCTCGCCGCGCCTCACGTGAGCACGCTTACGCATGACAGCGCGCGTGTCGAACAACTGGCGCAGGCGCTGATGCGCGCGAAGCGTCCATTGTTGTGGCTTGGCGGCGGTACGCGGCACGCACGTGCCGCCGTGGACCGGCTCGTGGCGCTCGGGTTTGGCGTGGTGACGAGCGTGCAGGGACGCGGCGTGGTGCCTGAAGATCACTCGGCCACGCTCGGCGCGTTCAACGTGCACCCGGCCGTGGAAAGCTTCTACAAGACCTGCGACGCCATGCTTGTCGTCGGTTCGCGCCTGCGTGGCAATGAGACGCTCAAGTACAAGCTGGCGTTGCCTAAGCCGTTGTATCGGATTGATGCTGATGCGTGTGCTGACAACCGGGGCTATCGGAACGAACTGTTCGTGCATGGCGATTCGCTCTCCATCCTCGATGAACTCGCGACGCGGCTCGAAGGCCGCGTGAAAATCGATCCGTCATTCGCTGGCGATCTGGTGGCCGCGCGCGAGATCGCGACAGCCGATGTGGCGAAGGGCCTGGGCCCCTACAAGCGCCTCGTGGAGTCGCTGCAACGGGTGATTGGCCGCGATTACAACTGGGTGCGCGATGTCACGATTTCCAACAGCACGTGGGGCAATCGCGTTCTGAAGGTCTTCGAGCCGCGCGCGGGCGTGCATGCACTCGGTGGTGGCATCGGTCAGGGGATGCAGATGGCGATCGGCGCAGCGTTGGCGCACCCGGCGAAGAAGACGGTATGTCTCGTCGGTGACGGTGGCTTGATGGTGAACGTCGGCGAACTCGTGACCGCCGTGCAGGAAGATGCGAACGTGATGATCGTCCTGATGAACGACCAGTGCTATGGCGTGATCCGCAACATCCAGGACGCGCAATACGGCGGCCGGCGCATGTTCGTGGATCTGCATCAGCCGGACTTCGCACAGTTCTGCGCGAGCTTCGGCATGACGCATCACCGCATTACCTCACTGGATCGTGCCGAAGAAATCATCCGTCAAGGTTACGAGAAAACCGGGCCGGTGATGATCGAGGTGGACATGGTGTCCGTCGGCTCGTTTGCCACCGCATTCGCAGGTCCGCCGGTGAAGAAGGAAGAGCCGAAGGAGCCCGAATATGCGTGACGCCAACGGCCACACCGTACCCGTCGATGTCGCGATGATCGGCTTTGGCGCGATCGGCTCGGCGGTGTATCGCGCGATGGCGTTTGATCCGATGGTGCGCGTGTCGCACGTGATTGTGCCGTCGCGCCACGCGGACGAGGTGCGCGCGGCGGTCGGCCGGGACGTCGATGTCGTGTCGTCCGTCGATGCGCTCAGCTGCCGTCCGCAGTTCGCGCTGGAATGCGCGGGACACGGCGCGCTGCTCGATCACGTGGTGCCGCTGCTGAAAGCGGGGACGGACTGCGCGGTGGCATCGATTGGTGCTTTGTCGGATGGGCAGCTACTCGACGCGTTGTCGAGCGCCGCCGACGAAGGCGAGGCCACGCTGACGCTGTTGTCCGGCGCGATAGGTGGCGTCGATGCGCTGGCTGCCGCTCGCGAAGGCGGCCTCGATGAAGTCCTGTACACGGGACGCAAACCGCCCTCAGGCTGGCTCGGCACGCCGGCAGAAGAGTTGTTCGATCTGCTGAGCCTGGCCGATGAGCGGGTGATTTTCGAAGGCAGTGCGCGTGATGCGGCGCGTCTCTATCCGAGGAACGCGAATGTCGCGGCGACCATTGCGCTGGCGGGTCTCGGTCTCGACCGGACCATCGTGCGGCTCATTGCGGACCCGCGTGTGGTGCGCAACGTGCATCGAATCGTGGCGCGGGGCGCATTCGGCGAGATGTCGCTGGAAATGTGCGGCAAGCCGCTTCCTGACAATCCCAAGACGTCCGCGCTGACCGCGTTCAGCGCGATTCGTGCTTTGCGCAACCGTGCAGCACGTTGCGTGATTTGAATGATCTGAAGGACACTTTAATGAACTCCGCAGAATCCAGTCTTCTCGTATCGAGCGACATCCTGATCGGCGGCGAATGGCGCGCCGGCCGCGGCACGCCTTACGCGAGCCTGTACCCGGCCGACCAGTCGATCAACGCCGAGATCAGCGCCGCCAATGCGGATGACGCCCGCGAGGCCGTCGAAGCGGCCGATGCGGCGTGGCGCAAGTCGAACTGGGCGGGGTTGAAACCGCATCAGCGCGCGGCCGTCCTGCATCGCATTGCCGACCTGATCACCGCGCGCCATGAAGCGCTCGCGCAACTGCAACGCCGCGACAACGGCAAGCCGATCACCGAGACGCGCGGACTGGTCACGAGCGCGGCCAACACGTTTCGCTACTTCGCGGCGTGCGTCGAGACGCTTGAAGAGTCGCTCACGCCTTCGCGCGGTGACTTCATGACGATGAGCGTGCATGAACCGCTCGGCGTCGTCGCCGCTATCACGCCGTGGAATTCGCCCATCGCTTCCGATGCGCAAAAACTTGCACCAGCCCTGGCCGCAGGCAACGCAGTCGTTTTGAAGCCCGCTGAGGTGACGCCACTGGCTTCACTGGCGCTTGCCCGACTCTGCGAGGAAGCCGGCGTGCCGAAGGGCGTGCTGAGCGTCCTGCCGGGCAAGGGATCGATCGTCGGTGACGCGCTGGTGCGCCATCCGCTGGTCAGGAAGATCGCGTTCACCGGCGGGACTGAGGTGGGACGTGGGATCGCGCGGTTGGCCGCGGACAAGCTGATGCCGGTCTCGCTGGAACTGGGCGGCAAGTCACCGACCATCGTTTTCGCGGATGCCGATATCGACCATGCCGTGAATGGCGTGCTGTACGGCATCTTCAGTTCATCGGGCGAATCCTGCATCGCGGGTTCGCGTCTGTTCGTGCAGCGCTCGATCTACGACACGTTCGTCGCGCGGCTGGTGCAAGGCGCCAAACGCCTGCGCGTGGGCGACCCGTCGCGCGAGGACACCCAGATGGGACCGCTCATCACGGGACAGCATCGGGAATCAGTTGAGCGCTACGTGGCGCTCGGACTGGAAGAAGGCGGCAAGCTGTTGTGCGGCGGTGAACGTCCCGCAGGCGACAACCGCGAACAAGGGTTCTTTTACTCGCCCACGATTCTCGACGGGCTGACAAACGAAGCGCGCATCTGCCAGGAAGAAATCTTCGGGCCGGTCCTCGCCGTGCTGCCTTTCGACGATGAAGCCTCGCTCATGCGCGAAGCCAACGGCAGCGTCTTCGGGCTCGCAGCCGGCATCTGGACGAACGACTACAAGCGCGCCTGGCGAGTGGGGCGGGCGCTTGAAACCGGCACCGTCTGGATCAACACATACAAGCAATTTTCGATTTCGACGCCATTCGGCGGCTGGAAGGACAGCGGCATGGGACGCGAAAAAGGCCACCTCGGCATTCGCGAATACATGCAGCAGAAGAGCCTTTACTGGGGCATGAACGACGCCCCGCTGCCGTGGGCCAACTAGGAAACGAGTCATGACTATTCTCGGCATTGAACAGGTCACCTACGGCGTGACCGACCTCGCGACATGCAGGACCTTCTTCAGCGACTGGGGCCTGAAAGAAGTCGCGCACGACGAAACCCATGCGCGTTTTGAAGCGCAGAACGGCTGCACGATCATGCTCGTCGACGCAAGCGACCCGGCGCTCTCGCCCGCTTTCGAGGCTGGCCCGACGCTGCGTGAAGTGACATGGGGTGTCGCGACCGCCGCAGAACTCGATGCTTTGCGCGGGAAGTTCGCAGCTCAGCCGGGCCACTTTGAAACCAGCGGTGCGGTAGGTTGCACCGACCCGAACGGCATGGCTATCCGTGTCGAAGTCACGCGCAAGCGCACGCTTGATATCAAGGGCTCGCCCTCGAATGTGTGGGGTCAGGATCTGCGCATCAATACGCCGAGTCCCGTGTATGAACGCGCGGAACCCATTGAAGTCGGTCATGTCGTGTTTTTCACGAATTGCGTAGCCGAACAGGAAAAGTTCTATCACGACCTGCTTGGCTTCGAGACGTCGGATCGCTATCCGGGGCGCGGCGCGTTCATGCGTTGCGCGCCGCACGGCGGTCATCACGACCTGTTCCTGCTGCAACTCCCCGACGGCCGCCGCGGCCTGAATCACGTCGCGTTCACCGTGCGCGATATTCATGAAGTGTTCGGCGGCGGCCTGCATATCAGCCGATGCGGCTGGACGACGCAACTCGGGCCAGGCAGGCATCCGGTGTCATCGGCGTACTTCTGGTACTTCCAGAATCCGGCTGGCGGCTTGATCGAGTATTACGCCGACGAAGACGTGCTCACGCCCGACTGGCAACCGCGTGATTTCGAACCCGGCCCAACCGTGTTCGCGGAATGGGCCGTCGACGGTGGTCTCGACGGCAACACGCGCCGGCAAAAGAACGCGAAGGCGCCCGAAGGGAAGTTCATGACGGAGCGAAAAAATGGCTGACGATCTGGCATTGGGCGAGCCGCATACGGTCGTGGTGATCGGCGGCGGTCAGGCGGCAGGATGGATCGTCAAGACGCTGCGCAAAGAGGGTTTCACGGGGCGCCTTGTGATGATTGCTGACGAGATTCATTTGCCCTACGAGCGCCCGCCGCTTTCAAAGGCGGTGCTCTCCGGCGATGCCGATATCAATAGCGTTCGGCTGGTGTCATCGGATGACTTTGCGGCGCTGAATGTGGAAACATGGCAGCCGGATTGCGCGATGTCGATCGATCGCGAGCAGCGGGTCGTGCGTACGTCGCAGGGCAGGGAGGTGCGGTATGACCGGCTGGTGATCGCGACCGGCGGCGCCGCGCGGCGCTTGCCGGAATCGCTCGTGAAGACATCGCATATCAAGTATCTGCGCACGCTCGACGACGCCGTGTCGCTTGGCGCGAGACTTCGCAAGAGCGAGCGTGTGCTCGTGATCGGCGGCGGCTGGATCGGATTGGAAGTGGCGGCAACAGCGCGCAAGCTCGGCGTGCAAGCCGTCGTCATCGAGGGCGCGTCGCGTCTTTGCGGCCGTTCGTTGCCGAACAGCGTGTCGGATTTCCTGCTGGCGTTGCATCGATCGAATGGGGTCGATGTAAGGCTCGATGCATCGCTCGTCGCGCTGGACGATCACGAGCAAGGCATACGCGCCACGTTCGCGGATGGCAGCACGCTCGATGCGGATTTCGCAGTCGCGGGGATTGGACTTACGCCCCACACGGCACTCGCACAAGAGGCCGGACTCGTCGTGGACGACGGCATCAAGGTCGATGAATTCGGCGCGAGCTCAGACCCGTTCATCTTTGCTTGCGGCGATGTCTCGAACCATCCGAACGCGTGGCTCAAGCGTCGCGTGAGGCTTGAATCATGGGCCAACGCGCAAAACCAGGCGATAGCAACCGCACGCGCGCTGATGGGCAAACGCGAACCCTACGCGGAAATCCCGTGGTTCTGGTCCGATCAATACGACGTGAACCTGCAGATCCTCGGCGACATTCCCGCAGGCATCGAACCGGTCATACGTGGCGACTTGAACGCTCGCCGCGCGAGTCTTTTCTTTCTGGAAGCGGGCGTCATTCGCGGCGTGATTTCGATCAACATGCCGCGTGACCTGAAGCTCGCGCGCAAGTGGATGAGCCAGGGTCGTGCGATTGACGTCGCGACCCTGGCCGACACGGCCAAAGCGCTTGCTTAACTCCATGGACGGCATACGAGGACGAGGTACAGACATGAGAACGTTTGGCAATACGATTGCAGCGCAGGGCGGGGCGAGTGCCTCGGGGGCGCTTACCGCCGGATCGATCATCGCGCGGATCGAGCGTCTGCCGACCAACCCGATGCAGGTACGCGCGCGCTTCCTGATCGGTGCTGCGACTTTCTTCGATGGCTTCGACGTCATCACCATCGCGACCACGCTGCCACTGCTGATCCAGAAGTGGGGTCTTACGCCCGGACAGATCGGATTCCTGATTGCTTCGGGTTCGATTGGTCAGTTGATCGGGGCATTCCTCTTTCCGGCGCTGGCCGAACGTTTCGGTCGCGTTCGCTCGATTGCATGGAGCTCCGGGATCATCGGCGTTACGAGCATTGCCTGCGGATTCGCACCGACGTTCGCCATTTTTGTCGCGCTGAGGATTGCGCAAGGGCTGGGACTAGGTGGTGAATTACCGGTTGCTGCAACCTATATCAACGAGATCACGCGCGCTCACGGCCGGGGACGTTTCGTTTTGCTCTATGAAATCGTGTTCCCGATCGGCTTGCTGGCATCGAATGCACTGGGTGCCTGGATCGTGCCGCGTTTTGGCTGGGAGGTGATGTATATCATTGGCGGTGTGCCTTTGCTGCTGTTCTTCGCGTTGCGCAAGATTGTTCCTGAATCGCCGCGCTGGCTCGCATCGAAAGATCGTATGCACGATGCCGATCACGCGCTCAAGGCGTTCGAAGCCACGGTCAAGGGATCGTTGCCGCCCCTGTCGGCCACGATCGAGTTCGACGCAATGGCGCATCGTCACCCCAAGCGCCGTGCACGTGATGTCTTCGGAGCTGCTTATATCAAGCGGACGATCGCGGTTGCGTTGCTGTGGATGACCTGCGGCGTGATCCAGTATGGTCTGTCGACCTGGCTGCCGACAATCTACAAGACCGTCTATCACTCACCCTTGCAACTGGCGTTGAATCTGGCCGTGGCGGCGTCGCTCCTCGGCGTGGTGGGGTCCGTGATCTGTGCGCTGATAGTGGACAGGGTGGGCCGTAAGCCGGTCATCAACGTGGCGTTCGTGTTGTGTGCCGTTTCACTGGCGCTCGCCGGCGTGTTTCACAACGAGTCTGTATATGTAGTCGCGACGTGCTGCGCATTTGCGATCGGTTTTATGTCGTGCGGGTTCATCACCGCCTACGTCTATACGCCCGAGTTGTATCCGACCAGCATCCGCGCGTTCGGTTGCGGCGTAGCCGGTGCGTGGTTAAAGCTGGCCGCCATCCTCGCTCCCGCGATGGTCGGAAAAACGCTTGTCGGTGGTCATCTCGATACGGCTTTGTACCTGCTCGCAATCGTGCCGATGCTGGCCGCAATAGCAGTTCATCTTCTGGGCGTCGAGACGAAAGGGCGAGTGCTCGAGCAGCTTGAAGTATGAGCCCGTCGCTCTGTGGGACGTCGGTTAAAAAGCAGTCGTGGTCGTGAAGGTCGGGGTCAGCCGGATCGTCTCGGTTTCTCCCGTTGCGAAATCGGTTTTTCGCTTGACCGGTGTCGCTGCCATCCGGTCGGTCTCATCGCAGCGCTGAAACATGGTAGTGAGGCGAGCGCGACCGCATCGGTCCAATCGGAATCGTCGAAACCCGCTACCGCGAGATCGGCGGCCACCCCCATGCCGCAATCGTGCGGCATGCATGATGCCGATCGTCGTCGAAGCTCAAGGCGGCATTGCATCCGTTGAAGTTGAAGCGACCGCCGACCGCGGTCTTTGCCGCGAATGATCCCTGCACGTTTGGTGCGTGTCGCCGCAGCGCGCAATTCGGGGTACTGTAATCTAATGCTGCTAGGATTCCAATTCCCTTTCTACGTCATATCTTCATATGAAAAAGACTATTCTCGCCGTCATCACCGCCGCTCTTACCCTTGGCGCCTTTTCATCCGCTTTTGCGGAAGATCATCACCATCGCGTATGCCACAAAGTGAAGGTGCATGGCCACTGGCAAACCCGCTGTCATTAAACCATCCTGGGCGGCGGCGCCAGCAGCCGCCCAAGAGGGCACAGGCCCGCGTCGAACGGCGCCGCGTCCTTCAGCGACTGGATCTGCACAGGTAGTCAAGAAGGCACCCGCAGCACCATCTCGAATCGTTCAACGGCACACCGCAGGCTGATCCGTACGGCAGCTATCCAAGTGGCAGATGAGAGTCCGGCAAGAGCCAATCTCTGGCCGGGGCTTGAACGCCGCATAGGCGCCCGGCGCAATTCGGTATCACCCGCGGTATCACCCGCGGTATCACCCGCGGTATCGCCCGCTTTTCACCCGTTTGCATGTATGGCCGAAATCAATCGACCCGGACGGAAGGGGCGTTCCGGCATGCCCGGCGTCAATTTGCTACTCTCGCTTCGTGATGCCTATTCCATGAAACGAAAGGAGCTTTGAGCATGACCGATTCTTCCGACTACGTGCCGCCGAAGGTTTGGACCTGGAATCAATCCAGTGGTGGCCGCTTCGCGAACATCAACCGCCCGATATCGGGGCCGACCCACGACAAGGACCTGCCGGTCGGCCGCCATCCACTCCAGCTCTACTCACTGGCGACACCGAACGGCGTGAAGGTAACGACGATGCTGGAGGAGTTGTTGGCTCTCGGCCACAGCGGTGCGGAGTACGATGCCTGGTTGATCAAGATTGGCGAGGGTGAGCAGTTCGGTAGCGGCTTCGTCGAAGCGAATCCGAACTCCAAGATCCCCGCGCTGTTGGATCAAAGTGGCCCGAAGCCAATCCGGGTGTTCGAGTCCGGCGCGATTTTGCTATACCTTGCCGAAAAATTTGGCGCTTTCCTGCCGACGGAAGCGGGCGCGCGGGCCGAATGCCTGTCATGGTTATTCTGGCAGATGGGAAGCGCGCCCTATCTGGGAGGAGGCTTCGGCCATTTCTATGCCTACGCGCCGACTAAGATCGAATATGCCATCGACCGGTTCGCGATGGAAACGAAGCGTCAGCTCGATGTGCTCGATAAGCAGCTCACCGGCAACGAATACGTGGCTGGCAGCGAGTACACGATAGCCGACATGGCAATCTGGCCTTGGTATGGTGGCTTGGTAAAAGGTTGGCTATACGAGGCGGCGGAGTTTCTGGCCGTACACGACTACAAACATGTTCAGCGCTGGGCCGATGCGATAGGCGAGCGCCCGGCCGTGCGGCGTGGACGGATGGTCAACCGGGTTTTCGGCGAGCTTTCCAGTCAACTTCACGAGCGCCATGACGCCGCCGATTTCGAAACCAGGACACAGGACAAGTTGACCGCCCAGAAGGAGTGAGGCACAGCGGCATGACGCGGGTCCTTCATGCCGAGGACGTAGGCCCGCTGTCGCCACCTGTACAGGTAGTACCCGCGGCGGCTCCACGGCACATTTGCCGAGCGGAGCCGTTCGAAACTCGTACGGGGACAATCGCAATGCCTACAGCAGCATGCCAATAGCGAGACGATTGAACGCATTCATCAACGCGATGGCCAATGTCAAATCCGAGATTTCTGCATCGGAGAAAAGTGCCTTCAGCGGGGCGTAGCGTTCGTCGGGAGCGCCTTGTTCGTCGACGTGCGTCAACGTCTCTGCCCATGCGAGCGCGGCGCGTTCCCGTGCGTCGAACAGTTCGCTGACACGCCAACCCGCGAGTTGATCGAGTTTGCGTTGTGCGACACCGGAGTCCCGCAGCGTCGACGAATGTTTGTCGAGACAGAATGCACAACCATTAATCTGCGAGATGCGTAGATAAACCAGTTCGACCATTGGCAGACCGAGGCTGCTTTCGGAAAGTGCCTTGCTTGTCGCGAGGAGCCCGTGGTACGCGGCCGGAGATAGTGTCGTAAAAGGAAGGCGAAGTTGGCTCATGATCGGACTCTTGAATAGTAGAAAAGGTGGTAAAAAAAGCTGGTAGAAAAGCGCGAAAAGACGTGAGGCAAAAAGTTCATGCCGATGGCACAGACGGGGTCGACTCTGGTTCGACCGTGGCAAAGAGTGGCGTTTGCGATAACTGCTGGCGCGCGCTGGAGAATGCGGAGCTCACCGCCTCTGCACCACCCACCAGCCCCTGCAGATAGACGAAGTGAGTGTTACCAATGCCGATTGTCCGCAGTACAAGTTTCAAGTAGTCGGACAAACAATCAGGTTGTCGCGCTTGCGGCCCGTGATGAAATCCGCCGGAACTCACGATGATGTAGGTAGGACGATCAGCTAACAGGCCGACCTTGCCTTCGGGCCCCGACGAAAAAGAGCGTCCAATCCGAAGCACGTGATCGATCCACAACTTCAGCGTTGCCGGCACGGTGAAGTTATGCATCGGGGTGGCAATCAAGAGGTGGCGGCTCTGCTCCAACTCATCGATCAACTGCTCCGATTGCCGAAAGGCGGGGTCATCGAAGGGGGTGCGTTTGGTCAGCGCCGCCCCGTATGCGGCGCTCAGCGGCGGCAGTGGATTCGCCGCGAGGTCGCGTCGATTCACGCTCATTGCCGGGTGTCTTTCGCCAAGCGTTTTGAGCAACGCATCGGCAAAACGGTATGCGTGCGAAGCTTGCTGATTCGGGCTCGCGCTCAAGAATAGAAAGTCGTTTATTTTGTTCATTTCGCATCCCGCTGGTGTTGCGTCAACGGCTGGACAAAATGCATGCCGCGCGCCAACAAGCCCTGACGGAAATAAAAGCGCTGTGCCAATGCCATATGCAGGCCGGTATCCAGGACAAGATGCTGACATGCGAGGCGTGTCGCTTCGTTGCGCACCGCCGTGATCAGGATTGCACCGAGTCCTTGCTGACGCTCGCCGGTGTCGACGACCAGATCGTCGACATAGACGAAGCGGCCATACAGCGTGTTTTCCATTGCGCGATAACCGATCAGGCCCACGATTCGCTCGCCCATATATGCGCCAAGCAGCCGGTATCCGTGCGCGTACTGACGTGCGATCTGTTCGCCGAACGCGGCCTCGTCGGTCAGGTGAGGGCGCAGTTCGCGCATCAGCGAGAAGCCTGCCCGCTGCAGCATAGGGTTGTCCAATTCTCGAAGTTTCGTGGCCGGTGTCATCGCTGTACCTCTTTGTTTGTCATCGTTGACGCACTTTAAGCGATTGATGTCATACACTGTAGAGCCAAGAAACGTGAATTCGAGTGGGACATGACGAGTAACATGAAGAGTAACGCGACGAGTGAGACATGACTTTGCCATTCAGCCCCATCAATGCCGCGACAGACGGCCCGCTTTATCGCCAGATCTATCTGCGTATTCGCCAATCCATTGCGGACGGGGTGTTGAAACCGGGAGACCGCGTGCCATCGGTGCGGGGACTGGCGTCGGAATTGAATCTGGCACGCGGGACTGTTGAATCGGCTTATCAGCTCTTGATCGGTGAGGGCTATCTGATCGCCCGTGGGCCGGCCGGTACGGTGGTCTCACCACAGATCAAATTGCCCGAGTCGGGTGGGCGGGCCGTCGTCGTGCCGGAGACCGTGCCGTGGTCGGAACATACCGGTTCGATGCCGCTGCCTCTGCAGATTGGCCTTCCCGCGCTGGATGCTTTCCCAAGCAAGGTCTGGAACCGCCTGGCGGCGCGTGAGATGCGACAAAGCGGTCTTCACGACCTGATTTATCCCGATCCCCGGGGTCATCCGCCGCTGCGTGCGGCCATTGCCGGGTACTTGGGCGTATCGCGAGGCGTTGCCTGCTCGCCGGATCAGGTTTTTATTTGTGCCGGATATCGTGCGAGCCTGGATTTGATCTGTCGCAGTGTATTGCGCAGTGGAGATGCATGCTGGTTTGAAGATCCCGGCTATCTCATGGCGCGGCGCTTCCTGAGCAATGCGGGAATGAAATTGCTGGCGGTCCCAGTCGATGACGACGGTCTGGATGTCGAGGCCGGTATCACAATGGACGCAAATGCGCGTTTTGCGTTGGTTACTCCCAGTCACCAAAGTCCGCTGGGCGTGTCGTTATCCCTTTCACGCAGATACGCATTACTGGATTGGGCGAGAGCGGGTGACCGCTGGATCATTGAGGATGATTACGACAGTGAATACCGGTATCGAGGGCGGCCACTTCCTGCGTTGAAAAGTCTTGATACAGGCGGGCCAGGGAGAGTGCTGTACACGGGCACCTTTAGCAAGGTGCTCGCGCCGGGGTTGCGTCTATCGTATTTGGTAGTGCCGCAAGAGCAGGTAGCCCGGTTCGTTGAAACCGCTGATCGGATGCAGAATCAGTGTCCGCGTTTGCTTCAGGCGACCCTGACAAGGTTCATCGAAGAAGGCTATTTCGCACGGCATATTACTAAAATGCGGAGCGTCTACGCGGATCGCCGGGCGATGCTCGCGGATGCGCTGAGTGCAGCATTGGGTAAGCGTGCGCAAATTCGTTTGCAAGCCGGCGGCATGCATCTTCTTGCAATGCTCGAAAACGGGTTGGATGATGGTGCGATTGCTTTGCGCGCGCGACGCCTTGGACTATCGGTGCAGGCGTTGTCGACCTGGTACGCCGGAGCAGCATCAAAACAAGGACTGTTGACCGGATTCACCAATGTCAGGTCCTCCGAAGAGGCGAGCGCATTGTCCCGGACTCTCGCTAGCGCTTTCTGACCGAAAGCTTAGATTGCGAAGGGTTTGCTCCGGCAATTTTCCCGGTCTCTCATCCGGCTATTGTCTGCGGCAAACAGATGACCAGGTAGTCCAATTGACGGTTGTGGCTCGCGTCTCAAACCGTGTCGCCGTTAAATTGCGTTTTACCCAGGTGCCGATATGCGGCAGAAACCCGATAGAAGTCGCGCAGCGTATCAACGCAGTTGAGGTGAGCCGAATGAATCAGTAACCCGTCGGTTCTGCGCACATCGCAAAACAGCTCGCCAACAGCTCGCCCCCCTTGCGCAACACATCTTTCTGACCATCCCCACCTCCTCGCTTGCACCAAACGAAAGCAACTGACTGGACCTACCGTCGGCTACGTGGTCTTTCTACAATCTTCACAAGTGAATCGGCGGTCGGGGCGACGTCATCAGGCTTGTAGAGCACAGATCCCTATAGCGAACGCCTCGAAGCAGAAGGGTGCCAGCGCTTCGAGTTTCGCTACGACTCATGGCCTTCCAACGTGCGTTCCTCAATGAACGTCCAAAGCAGAACTTTTGATCCCGACGAGGAGTGTCGAATGGAGCACAGTGCAATCGAACGGGTTGCGCCGAGCGTGTCTGCTGAACGAAGCAGCGCTACGCAATACGATCCTATGTACGACCCGCTGGTTTCCCCCGGCCCGGGTCATGGCAAGCAATATGCACCTACCTACTGGGTCGCCACTGCCGGCGCTCCGCCGCCCGACGACGGGCCGATCACCCAGGACATCGACGTGGACGTGGCGATCATCGGCGGGGGTTACACAGGCCTCGCCACGGCGCTGTGCCTGGCACGCGAGCATGGCATCAAGGCAGTAGTACTCGAGGCCAACAAGACGAGCTGGGGCTGCAGCAGTCGCAACGGTGGTCAAGGACAGAACGCTTCCGGGCGCCTGTCGCGTTCCCAATGGATCGAGCGATGGGGCAAAGATGTCGCCCTGAAAATGCACGATGAGATCCTGGAAGGTTTTCAGAATTTCAAGTCGCTGGTGGCCGAAATCGATTGCGATCCGCAGCCGGGTGGTCACTTCCTGATTGCGCATCGTCCTCGTATGATGGAAAAGCTCGCCGCCGAGGCGAAGGTATGGAAGAGCGTTTTCGGTTACCCGTCCGAGTTGCTCGATCAGGAAACGTTTCGTCGCGAGTATGTGAACGACGCTGAAGCGGCCGGCGCGCTCCATGAACCCGAGGGCATCGGTATCCATGCGTTGAAGCTCGCATTCGGCTACTTGCGGCTTGCCCGCGAGGCGGGAGCACGGGTGCATCCTGCAAGTCCGGTGATCGGGTGGGAAACCATCAACGGGGTCCACCATCTGCGTACGCCTGGTGGCATTGTGCGGGCGCGATCGGTTGGCATTGCGACGGGTGCCTATACGGCCCCTGATCTTCATCCGTCGTTGACGAGCCGTGTCATGCCGATCCTGTCCAATTCGATGGTGACGCGCCCGCTCACGCAGCAGGAAATTGCAGCATGCAACTTCCGCACGACACAGGTGCTAACCGACACGCGTACCCTGCGCTTCTACTACCGCTTCTTGCCGGACAACCGGCTGCAGATTGGCAGCCGCAGCGCAATCACAGGCGCCGATGCGCCGAATTCTCGCCACTACGACTTGCTCGTGGAAGGCATGGTTCGCAAGTTCCCCGCGTTGCGCGGCGTTGCGATTGATTACTCGTGGTGGGGCTGGGTCGATGTCGCTCACGACATGATGCCGCGCATCTGTCAGCCGGATCCGAAGCAATCGGTCTATTACGCGCTGGGTTACGGTGGCAACGGCGTATCGTATTCGCAGCAGGCGGGCCGGCGGTTGGCCGAGCAGATAGCAGGGAAGGGAGGGAAGCACACATTGCCGATTTTCACGTCGCCGTTACCCGGCCACCCGTTCGCGCCGTTCCGCCGGATGGGGCAACGGATGCTCTATCAGTTGTATTTCAGGCGCGATGAGAAGCCATGATCAGAGCGCGCGGAACGACTTATGCGCGACTTGCGCGCGCTTAGCTTGGAAGCCTGGCCAATGCTCGCTGCGGTTCGACTGATCCGTCGGCGTCGTTAAGCGGCAATCTCTGGCGTCAGCGTGGCGTCGATGTTGCTGCAGTGAGCACGTCGAGCGTTGCCTGTTTTGTTTCATTGTCGAAGATGCCGATAAGAACGATCACGGACTCCGTGACGACTGCTCCGGGAAATCGTGTGATAAGGATTCGGCCACCCGCCACATGAAGCTCTTGTGTCCCGGCTTCACCTTTCAGCAGGATCAGGCCTTTCGCTCGCAATAGTTGACCGGACACACTTCGCAATGCGTCCTTGAGCTTCTTGCGATCCAGGGGTGTGTCGGTTCGAAAGAGAAAGCTGCAGAAGTCCACCGGCAGTGTCGGGTTTGAATCGGTCAGCGGGCGCGGCCGGCCGACGCGAGGCTGGCCCGTGATGTTGTCATCGAAGAAGAGTTCGAGGGGAACCGCGCCGTTAGTCGTTTCCAGCATGATCCCGGTGTGAGCCACCGTCGCTAGTTCCGCGACAATAACGGCTTTTTTCTGCTCGTCGATCAAGTCTGTTTTGGTCAGGAGTATTGCTGTCGCCCCGGCGACCTGTTGCCGCGCAATATCGCCTACATACGGGTCCAGCAGTGTCTGCGTGATGCACGCCAAATCCACCGCAACGATGATTCCATACAAGCGGTACGCGCGATCGAGCAGTCCAATCTGCGCGATGCGCACGGGATCCGATACGCCGCTCGCCTCGATAATCAGGAAGTCGGGCGGATCGGGCCGGTTGCTGATCGCGAGTAATGCGTCGACGAGCCGCCCGCCAATCGAACAGCAGACGCAACCGTTCTCCAGGTTGATGACATCGTCAGTGCGCTCCCTGATCAGGGCAGCATCGATATTGATCGCACCAAAGTCGTTGACGAGCACGGTGATGCGGCGCTGTCCGGCATTCGCCAGCACATGATTGAGCAGCGTCGTCTTGCCCGCGCCCAGATAGCCACCGACGACGATCAGCGGAATTGGCTTCCTGACGCCGCTTGCTGTCATCCTGCCGGCCCCTGGAAGATGCGGCCACCGAGCACGGTTCCCCACACTTGCAGATCCTTCAACCGCTCGGGCGCGACCTCACCTGGATCATCCTCCAGGACGGCGAAGTCGGCGAACTTGCCCACCTCGATACTGCCAACAAGATGCTCCATCTTGAGCGTATAGGCCGCACCCAGTGTGATTGCCCGCAACGCGTCCGCCACTGGAACACGCTCGCTTGCGCCCAGCACTCGCCCCGAAGATGTCTCGCGTTGCGAAGCACACCACGCCGTGAACAAGGGATTCAATGGCGTGATTG
The DNA here is from genome assembly GCF_002220365.1 of Caballeronia sordidicola. Classification (GTDB taxonomy): domain Bacteria; phylum Pseudomonadota; class Gammaproteobacteria; order Burkholderiales; family Burkholderiaceae; genus Caballeronia; species Caballeronia sordidicola_C. The sequence continues at coordinate 98,087 of NZ_MTHB01000032.1, forward strand.
GCGCATCGGAATGAAAGGCGAACGCAATACCCAGGCGCCGCGCCGATTCAGCGGCGTCCATGCGATTCGCCCGATCGGCGCCCATGGTCTGCTCATAGTGCGCATCGCCCCAGTAGTAGAGATGGTTCGAGAAGAAATTGATGCACAGACCCAGTTTCGCCGCTCGTGCGAGCTGACTTGCGTCGGCCATCTGGCAGTGCTGCAGCGTATGCCGGTGATCGTGGCGAGGGTGGCTGTCGAGAATTTTTTCGAGCGCATCGAGGACCAGTTCGGTTGCCTCATCGCCGTTCGTATGAATATGCAGTTGCAGCCCGGCTTCATGGAACGGCGAAAATACATCGACGAACTGGCTTGGCGGAATCAGCCACAGTCCATTCGGTTTGCCGTTCAGATATCCGGGCCACTTGAGGCGGGCGGTGAAGCCCTGAATCGATCCGTCAACGATGAATTTGACCGGCCCGAAGCGCAGCTTGTCCGTGTTGTCGCCGATAGCCGACAACACGCGCTGCGGGCCGCCTTTGGGGCAGCGCTGCGGCGCAAATGCGGGAACGATCCTAAGTGGGTAGGCCGGATCGTTCGTAATGTCTCTCAGGTTCTGATTGCCCCGTTCAGAGAAGTCGTTGACCAGGTCGGTCGCGGTTGTGACACCAGCCAGTTGGGCGACCCGGCCGAAATTCCAGATGGCTTCCTTCTTCTCGCTGGCCGCAATAGAAAGTCCGCCACCGATCAATCGGTACACGGGGAACATGGCGGCGAATTCCTGCAGTTCGCCGGTCGGTTCGCCGTCGGCATCCTTGCCGATTCCGTCGATGTCCGTCTCGCTATCAATGCCCGCGAGCGCCAGCATTGACGAATTGACGTTCATGAGGTGCACGCTGGCATGGAGTACGACGATGGGCCGCCCGGTGCAGACGGTATCGAGTTCCTTCACCGACAAGCGCTTCGTGCCGAAGAAAATCGGATCGAAACCCCAGGCGAGAAGAGGTGCCTGCTCGTCCTTCATCAGATCGTGGGCGGCCCTGAGCCGGTCGATCACCGCGTCGAGGGTTTGCAAACCGGGACGACGAACGCCATCGGGGCCACGGCGATCGTGATAGCCGACATAAACCGCGTCCCACATCGCACCTTCCATCAGATGGCAATGGCCTTCCACCAACCCTGGCATCAGCACTTTGTCTTTGAACGTGTCGTCGATGTCCGCATCGCCCCACTGTTTCACGTCGTCACGACTTCCGACAGACAGGATCCTGCCATCGCGAATCGCGACATGGGTGGCGTACGGTTGCGCCGGGTTCATCGTGAGGATTTTCTTGGCGACCAGAACCTGGACGGGATTTCTTGCTGCATCGTTCATGAGTGCTCGTTGGTTAAATTGGCAGTTGATGCGCCGCTCAGGACAGAGCGTGCACGTGAGGCCGCTTCATCGCCAGATGTACCACAGCGAGCACGGCAACGTTGACGGCGAGGCAACCAAGGCCCAGGTTCAAGCCGCCCAGGTCAACCTGCAAAACATACAGGATGATCGCCAGGATTTGTCCGGTAAGCATGCCGGCAGCTATTGCGGCCGGCCGTACGCGAAGTCCGAACAGAATCGCGATAACACCGGGGAAGAACTGGGTGACGCCGTAGTACGTGGTGTTGATGAGCGTGAGCATGAGGTTCGGCGTCAGCAGTGTCATCACGATCGACACGATCAGGTAGATGACGATCACGACTTTCGCACTCGCTTTCTGCTTGTTCTCGGGCATGTTCGGCAGCAAGTTGCGCGTGACGATCGGGCCAATGGACAGGCAGATGCCGGCCAGCACGAGCAGTCCGGACAGCGATGCGCCGGCGGCCACAAGGCCCAGCAACCAGCCCGGCAGCAAACGGATCGCGGCTGCGAAGAACGCCTCGTTGGGCGAAGCAAGATGCAGGTTCTGGCTGATCGCATAGTAGGAGGCGACCACGAGAAACGGATACATCAGCATGTAGAGCGGCATGGCGACCTGCGTACGCCGGATCGTGTTCGCGCTTTTTGCCGTGAAGAAATTCTGCACCGCGAAGGGCATGACATAGAAGCCGAGTGACTGGAACAGCATGGTGCTCATCGAGAACGTCAACTGATGCGCGTCCATTCGGTTGCTGACGTGCAGGCTTGCTGCGTGGAAGACTTCGGTGACGCCGACTTCCGCCGAGACCGCGACCCCAGTGATAACAATGGCGGCAACCATGAGAATATCTTTCAACACGGCTATGTAAGCCGATGCCCGCACGCCCGCAATCGCGATGTACGTGAACGCAAGCATGGCCGATATCAGGATCAGATAGAACGGCTGGAAATTCCAGCCGAGGCCCTTGAGCGCGGCCACTAGCCCGGTGAATTGCAATTGGCCCCAGGGCAGCAAGAACAGAATGGCGGACGCGGCCACGACGAGTTCAAGCGTGCGGCTCTGGAAATGTCCTTTGAACAGGTCGGGCAGGGTGATCGCGTTATAGCGTTTGCCCGCTTGCCAGATCTTTGGCCCAATAAAATAGCCGACCGGATACGCCAGCAGGATATAGCCGAGGAACCAGACGCCGTAGGTTGGTCCCTTGGCGTAGATACCGCCGGGAAAGCCGACCATCGTGCCGATGCTGTAGATCTCACCCGCGGCGAGAAAGAACACGAGGTACGCGCCGAACTGCCGCGACGCAACAAAGAAATCGTGCACGCTTTGCGGGCCGCGGCCTGATTTGGATCGGATCGCCAGGTAGAGCGAAAAGACGATGAAGCCTAGAAATACGGCGGTAGCCATCCGTCATCCTCCTTCAGTTGTTGTCGGGATGTGCATCGTCGAAATGGCAGTCGAACAGACGCCAGCAGAGCATCAGGCAGCCCGAGGTCAGCACGAACCATCCGAAGATCCAGGCGTAGATGAAAGGCACGCCCAGCACGGTCATGTCGACCGATGCAACCCACGGCAGCAGGCCGATGACGCCTATATAGGGAATACCGATCCCGATGAAAAGCTTGAGCATGTCGTCTCCCGTATGTTGCCCGTTTGTTGCGGATTCCCGGGCGGGCTTTTCTGGATACAACCCTTCGCGTGGCGTGCGGGCAATCCGCAGTTGAATCGCGTGCGCGGTAAGCGCAAACAGCACGAACCCAGTATGGCAAGCCATAAATAAGGGCGAGTAGTACCAGTGCCGGTAAATCGCTAAGTCCACATGCCACCGCTCGGAAGCGGCGGCATGTTCGAGGACTAAACCTTGCCCTTCCAGGGCACGAGCACCTGCTCTACATAACGCATCAGCATGTCGAAACACAGCGCGAAGAATCCGATCACGATAATGCCCATGATGACGACATCGCTTGCGAGAAACTCGGCGGCATTGAGCACCATGAAACCCAGCCCGCTTGTGGATGCCACCATCTCGGCGGCGACCAGCGTGGTCCAGCCTACGCCAATGCCAATGCGCATGCCCGTGAATATCTCCGGCATGGCGGATTTGAGAATCACGTAAAGCACCACTTGCGTGCGCGATGCCCCCATCGAATAAGCCGCATGAATCTGCTCGATCGACACTGAACGCACCCCGGCTCGCGCCGCAATGGCCAGTGGCGCGAAGATCGCGAGGTAGATCAGGAACACCTTCGAGAATTCACCAATGCCGAACCAGATGATGATGAGCGGCAAGTAGGCAAGCGGCGGCAGAGGACGATAGAACTCGATCGGCGGATCGAACAGGCCGCGCGCAATCCGTGACACACCCATCATCACCCCCACGGGTATGGCGCTCAGGCACGCCAGCGCGAAGGCGCCGAACACGCGCAACAGGCTGATGCCGGTATGTTGCGCCAGGGTAGAGTTGGCGAAGCCGTCCGTTGCCACCAGGATGAATTTTGCATAAACGGCCTGTGGCGAAGGCAGGAAGAGCGGCTTGATCATGTGCAGGTTCGTCACTGCGAACCACAGTCCGAACAGCGCGAGGATGCTGAACATGCTTGCGGCAAGGCTGCTGCCTTGTCCTGGCACACCAAACGAGTCGCCGGGCTTGACAGGCTTTTTGGCGAGAATACGTGCACGGCGGCGCGGCCGTTGCGGCGGTTCGGCTGAAGTGTCGGATCTCATGGTCACGTCGCGGCGAGGTAGCGCGTCAATCGACTTCGAACTAGACATGAGCCACCTCCGCCGCCGCGCCGTGAGCTTTTTCGTCGCCGTAGATGATGCTGAGTATGCGCTCGCGCATGTCGATGAAGTCAGGGCTCGATTTGACAGCCCGGGCGTCGCGGGTGTCGAGAAACCGGCGGTTGAAGTCGAGCTCGTAAGTATGCGTGATACGCCCCGGTCGCGGCGACATGACGATCAGGCGGCTGGCGAGAAAGAGTGCTTCCTCCACGCTATGGGTGATGAAGAAGAACATTTTGTTGGTCTTCTTCCAGACGTCGAGCAATAGCTCCTGGATGGTCTCGCGGGTGAGTGCATCGAGTGCGGCCATGGGTTCATCCATCAACAGCATGGCGGGGTCGCAGGTCAGGGCACGGGCAATACCCACACGCTGCTGCATTCCTCCGGATAACTGATAGATCATATGCTTGTGGAAGTCCTGCAACCCGACGAGTGCGAGATTGCGCACGGCGATCTCGCGACGCTTGGCCTTCGCAACCCCCTGCAGCTTCAACCCGAATTCCGCGTTATCAATCACGTTCAGCCACGGCAGCAATGCGTGTTTCTGAAACACCACTCCGCGATCGGCTCCGGGCCCGGCGATAGTCTCACCCCCGAGCAGCAGTTCTCCGGTTGTCGGTGCGATGAACCCTGCCATCAGCGACAGCAAGGTCGTCTTGCCACAACCCGACGCGCCCAGCGCGACCACCAGGTCACCCGAATCGATCTTCAGGTTGATGTTGTCCAGCGCGTGCACGCTCTCGCCCGCACGCCGTCCTGGGAACGTGACGCTGACATTCGTGATCTTCATGCTTTCCATGTATCCCCCTGGTCGACGACCATGACGTTGTTCACTTGAGCTTCATTGCGGCTTGCGCATACTCGGGCGTGACAAAGCCCGAGTAATCGGAAGCAACTGCGTCAATGCGCTTTTGGTCCTTGAGGAACGTCGACGTGTCCTTCAGCGCGAGCGTCGCGCGACCCGAATTTCCGCCGCCGAGCCACTGCGCGGACACCTGGTCGGCAAGCGAGGGGAACGCATAGAGCGAGAGCGATTCGGGCACGTCGCCGGGCGTCCCGCCGATCATCTTCGCAATGGCTGCCGCCTGCGGTGAACCCGCGTTCCATTGCGCGGCATTGCTACGATATTGATCGTCGGCATCAGCAATTGCCTTCACCAGTTTTGCCATGAAGTCCTTATGTTCCTCACCCCATTTGCGATCGACCGCGATACCGTCAAACGTCGGTTTGCCGAGCTTCGACAGATCCCCCGACGTGATCAGCACCTTGCCGCTTTTCTTCAACTCCGCGAGTGCCGGATTCCATACATACGCCGCGTCTATGTCGCCCCGTTCCCACGCCGCGACGATCTGGTTCGGCTGCATGTTGAGGATTTTCACGTCCGACGGGTTGATGCCCCAGTGTTGAAGCGCGAACATCGTGTGATAGTGGGTCGTCGAAACGAACGGGACCCCGATCGTCTTGCCCTTCAGGTCGGCTGGCTTCGTCACGCCGGAGCCTTTGCGCACGACCATTGCTTCGGCCTGGTTGATATTGTCGAGGATCCAGAAAAGCTGCAGATCGACGCCCTGGCTCACGGCGGCTGCAAGCGGGCTGGATCCGATAACGCCAACCTTCACATCGCCCGATGCCATTGCTGTCGCCACCTTGGCGCCGGACTCGAACTGCCGCCAGTTGATCTTGTAGCCGGTCTCCTTTTCGATGGACCCATTGGCGATCGCCACGACCCACGGATCGACGATCTGCTGGTACGCGATGGTGACCTCCTTGTCCTTGTCCTCGGCCCGCGCGGGTTGCACCACGATGGTGACGAACGCCGCCAGCACGGTTGCGGCGGCAATGACGCGATGCATCGGGCGGGCCAACCACCGCCGCGAAAGTTGTGACTGTTTTGATCGTTTATCGTGTTGCATGGCGGATCTCCTGGCGGGCAGCGTGCAATGCACGCAAGTCTTGTCGGATCGACCGGGGCATGTCCCGATCGCGGGAACACGGTCGAATCGAGTATCGTCAACTAAAAATAGGGCGAGTTAGTACCAGACGCAGCCGATCGTTGAGTCCACATTCGTCGCGCTAAATTGCATTAATCAATCTGGGAGGAAATATGGCTAGCCGGATGTCGTCGGCAATGTGGTCGCAGCGGTTCCAGCGTTCGGCTGAATCCAATATCAGCCTGCAAGGGCAGATTCGGCAGATGCTGGTGGCCGCCATTCTCGACGGGCAGATGTCCGTCGATACCGCGTTGCCGTCGAGTCGCGAACTGGCCGATCAGTTGAGCGTGGCCCGCAATACGGTCGTGCTCGCCTATCAGCAGTTGGTGGAAGAGGGTTACCTGATCTCACGCGAGCGCAGCGGGCACTTCGTCAATCCGGCCATGCTCGAAGGCCGGCACGGCTTTGTGCCGCCGCAAACCGTTGCGGCGAACGAAGCGGTGGGAAGACCCGACTGGACCCAGCGCATTGCGCGCTTGCCGTCCCTGCAGCGCAATATCGTCAAGCAGGCGAGTTGGCAGAACTACGAGTTTCCTTTTATTTACGGCCAGTTCGATCAAACACTCTTTCCAACGAGCGACTGGCGCGAGTGCTGCATGAAGGCGCTCTCCGTCATGGAGATCCGCAACTGGGCGCCGGACCTGATCGAACGCGACGACGACACGCTGATCCAGCAGATTCGTACGCGGGTGCTGCCGCGGCGCGGTGTCTTTGCGATGCCCGACGAAATTGTCGTCACGATGGGCGCACAGCAGGCGCTCTATCTGATCGCCGACTTGCTGGCGAACGAGCGCACGACGATTGGTTTCGAGAACCCCGGCTATCCGGATGCACGCAATATTTTCCTGAATCGCAACGCGCCGCTGCTGCCGTTGCCGCTCGATGAAGGCGGCGTGCGTCCGGTCGCCGATGCCCATCTGCTTGCGCAATGCGACTACGTGTACGTGACGCCGAGCCATCAGTGCCCGACCACGGCGACCTTGCCGCTCGAACGCAGGCACGCGCTCCTCGAATTGGCGCAGAAGCATGACTTTGTTGTGATCGAGGACGACTACGAGAGCGAGAATAATTTCTCCGGTGGACCGCATCCTGCGCTCAAGAGCCTCGATACCGCCGACCGCGTGCTCTACGTGGGCAGTTTGTCGAAGAGTTTCGCCCCGGGCTTGCGGCTTGGTTACGTGGTGGGTCCGCGTGACCTGATTCGTGAGTTGCGGGCGTTGCGGCGGCTGATGGTGCGTCATCCGGCTGCGTATATTCAGCGCGCGTTCGCGACCTTCCTTTCGCTGGGTCATCACGATGCGTTGCTGCGGCGGCTCGCCTTCGCCTACAAGGAGCGTGCAGAGGCGCTCAAGGCTGCGCTCGACACCCATCTGCCGGAAGTCCGGCACGCGCGGATTACAGGTGGCTCCTCGTGCTGGGTCGAAGGTCCGCCGTGGCTTGACGCAACGCGTCTCGCGGCTGAAGCCGAGGCGCACGGCATCCTGATCGAACTGGGCAGCGTGTTTTTCATGGAGGGGCTGGAGCAGCGCCAATGCTTCCGGATGGGTTTTTCGGCGATCAAGATCGAAAAGATCGAACCCGGTGTGCGCGCGCTGGCGGAGCTCGTGCGTGCGCAATGTCCGCAGGCGTGAGCGCTTGGGGCGGGCGCTGGCCCAAGCGAGTCTGCTCGACTGGCGCTACCGCGGGGCGCGAGAGTTATTTAACGTGTCGATGAAACTTGCCGCAGTCATTGCCGATTTCATCATTGGCGTGCGGCAACGCCAGTTATCTGACAGGAGACACGTATGACAGACACGCTCACCGCGAGATCCGAAGTGACGGCCGACACGCTTGCGGCCTTTTCCGATGCCTTCAACCGTCACGACGCTGCTGCGCTGATGGGCTTCATGACTGAAGACTGCGTCTTCGATGCCGCCGGTGGAAACGATATCCACGGCACTCGCTTCAAAGGCCGCGCAGCCGTGCGAGCGGCCTTTGAAGCGGTCTTCAAGACTTTCCCCGATGCTCATTGGGGACACGGCCGACACTACGTAGCGGGTGAACGGGGTGTATCGGAATGGGTCTTTACGGGTACGCATGCAGAGGGCTGGCGGATTGAGGCCGAAGGCTGCGATCTCTTCGAGTTCCGCGACGGCCTGATTGCGGTAAAACGCGCGTTTCGCAAGGAACGCCCAAAGCAGACCGCCTGAGCGCGCCGATGGGCGGCAACGGGCGGCAATGGCGTGCCGCACGCGGTTCAGGCGGGCCTCCGGCTGGTACGACGGCCTTCGGGCGCCTGTTGTATCGACGAGCCGCCTAGAACGTGTTTGCCAGTTCCCGCGCCGCTTCCTGCAAACGCGGCACGAATTCGAGCGAGCGGGACAGCGGCGCACGGGAGACCGGCGCATGCACGGCGATGGCGGCAATGCTCATGCCGTCCTTGTTCATCACGGGCACCGCGACGCAGGCTATGCCCGCGAGAAATTCCTCGTTGTCGATGCCAACGCGCTTGTGCGCGGTGCGGTCGAGTTCGGCCTCGAGCATTTCGGGGTCGGTGATGGTGTTCGGCGTGAAGCGTTCGATCTTGAGCGCGCGCACGAGCGCCGAACGCTGCTCGCGCGAGAGCATCATGGCCAGCAGCAATTTGCCGCTGGCAGTGCAATACGCCGGCACTTTCGATCCGGGTTTGAGGTCGAGCCGCAGCGGCCAGGGCGCTTCCATGCGGTCCAGATACAGCACTTCGGTTTCGTGCAGCATCGTGAGATTGCAGGTTTCCCCAAGGTCCGCCACCAGCCGCCCGAGAATGGCGTGCCGCAGGCGCCGTGCGCCGGAGTGCATGACAACGCCCAAGCCGAGCTGCGCCAGGCGCGGCCCGATCACATAGGCGTTCTTGTGGCCCGGATCGCGGATCACGAGGCCGCCCGCTTCCAGGGACGCCAGCATGCGGTGCAGCGATGGCTTCGGCAGATCGACATCTTGCGCGATGTCAGCCAGCGACACGGGACCTTCCGCATTGACAAGATGCTCGAGCAGCGCGAAGGCACGCAATGTCGGTGTATCAGCAGTAGTCATCGCAGCCGTTCCGAAAAATAGATGATGACCATTGTACAGAAACGCCCTACGGGATGGCCCAGCTTGATTTCAGGGTGCAATTCCTGACTGGAACCATTCCGGTTTTCGATATCGCCCCATTCCGGTCTTAGCGCAGCAGTGGCAGGGACGGCGCTCATGGAGCGTGCTTCATCGTCATGCCGCTACCGTTGCGGCGTTGCGTCCGCATGAAGCAAGGGGGCGAGGCGCGCCGCAGTTTCCTTGAGTTTCGGCACGTTCTTGAGCAGGTCGTCGAGGCTTGCCCGTGCGGTCGGCGCATGCACGGCAAGCGAAGCCAACACGCCTCTACCGCCGGGCTCGCGCACGGGCACGGCGACCGCGACCATCCCTCGTACGAATTCCTCATTATCGATACCCAGACCCCGTGAAGCCAGCCGGTCAAGTTCCGCACCGAGCAGGGTCGAGTCGGTGAACGTGCGATACGTGTGCGCCTTGAGTTGCATCCGGGCGAGGATGCGCGCGCGTTCGCCGGGCGCCATCTGCGACAGGAACAGCTTGCCGCTCGCCGTGCAATGCAGCGGCACGCACATGCCGGGCTGCATGTGCAGGCGCAGGGGTTCATTCGTCTCCACACGCTCGACGTAGAGCACGGCGTCGCCGTCGAGCACGGTCAGGTTGCAGCTCTCTCCGAGCACATCGACCAGTCCGCGCAGCAACGCGCGGCAGGAGCGGGTAAACGTGCTGTTCGCGAGCATGGTCAGTGCGAGCTGGGTGGCGCGCGGACCGAGCGTTATGCCTCGGTCCGCACCGCGCGAATCCGGTATGTGTGTGACATAGCCCAGTGCTTCCAGCGACTCGATCATGCGCGTCAAGGTCGCCTTCGGGATATGCAGGCGCGCAGACAGTTGCGACAGTGAAAACGGTTGTCCGGCCGCGGCAAGGTGCTCGACCACAATGAGCGCCCGCAAAACGCGAGTGTCCTCGGGAGGCTGTTCCTGTTGCATGGCAGCATGGGAGGCGGCGTTTGAAGCCGTCATTGACCGGGCATCTGGAGCAGCATTTGACGCGGGGCTCACGGTGTCTTTCATTGGCACCTCTGATTAAGACTGAAGGGTGTTCGACGCGAGCAATCGGGTCGGGGAGAACCCGAATAAACACTTGAACGCAGCCCTTAAAGTGGAACAAAAAGGTTCTTTTTGAACCGGTTTCATCGATCGTATCCGGATTTCCTTGAAGGCGGAACGAACTATCAATAAATTTCAACGAAACGTACCGAAAAATTCAAAAGACGAAAACAAGGGAGGCATCAGTAATGGCACGGAGTTTTGACTATGTCATCGTCGGCGCCGGATCGGCCGGCTGTGTCCTCGCCAACCGCCTCTCGGAAAACGGCCGCTACTCGGTGTGCCTGCTTGAAGCCGGTCCGCCTGACCGGTATCTTTGGATTCATATTCCCATCGGCTACGGCAAGACCATGTTTCATCCGGTCTACAACTGGGGCTTCAAGACTGACCCCGACCCGAACATGAATGATCGTCAGTTGTACTGGCCGCGTGGACGCACACTTGGGGGCAGCAGTTCGATCAACGGGCTGATCTACGTGCGTGGTCAGAAGAATGACTACGACCACTGGAGTGCGCTGGGAAACCGGGGCTGGAGCTGGCAGGAGTGCCTGCCGTACTTCCGGCGCCTTGAACACAATGAGTTGGGGGCGTCGCCGACTCGCGGCGTAGACGGACCGCTATGGGCCTCCACGATCAAGCAGCGTCACGAGCTCGTGGACGCGTTCATTGCTGCATCGAACAAGACCGGCGTGCCCACCGTCGATGATTTCAATAGCGGGGATCAAGAAGGGGTTGGTTACTACCAACTGACGACGAGAAAGGGCTGGCGTTGCTCGACCGCGGTGGCCTACTTGAAGCCGGCGCGGCGGCGTCCGAACCTGCACGTGGAAACCGACGCACTTGCTTCGAAGATCATTTTCGAAGGCACGCGTGCCGCCGGCATCCGCTACTTGCAGCATGGCCAGATGCAAGAGGTGCGCGCCAACCGCGAGGTGCTGCTTGCGGCCGGTGCGCTTCAATCACCGCAATTGCTGCAGGTCTCGGGCGTGGGGCCGGCCAAGCTGCTCGGCGAGTTCGGCATTCCGGTGGTCGCGAACCGGCCGGGTGTCGGCGAGAATCTTCAGGATCATCTGCAAGTGCGGCTGATCTACGAAGTCACGCGGCCGATCTCGACCAACAACCTGCTGCATTCCTGGCGAGGCCGCGCGAAGATGGGCCTGCAATGGGCGTTGTTTCGCGAAGGGCCGCTTGCTGTTGGCATCAACCAGGGTGGTTTGTTCTGCCGTGCGTTGCCCGACGAGGCTAAGACCCCCGACATCCAGTTCCATTTTTCAACGCTCTCCGCCGACTCCGCCGGCGGCGACGTTCACTCGTTTCCCGGCTGCACGTATTCAATCTGTCAGCTGCGGCCGGAGTCTCGAGGCGTCTTGCGCATTCGCACGAACGACATGCGCGACGCGCCGTCGATGCAGCCGAACTATCTCTCGACGGATCTCGACCGCCGCACGACTGTTGCAGGCGTGCGCTTCGCGCGCCGGATTGCCGCCGCGCAGCCGATGGCATCGCTCATGAAACGCGAAGTGCGTCCCGGCGCCGATGCGCAGACCGACGACGAACTACTGCAGTTTTGCCGCGAATACGGCCAGACGATCTTTCATCCGTCGGGGACGGCCAAGATGGGCGTGGCGAGCGATCCGCTTGCCGTGGTCGACGAGCGGCTGCGCGTCTACGGCACACGCGGGTTGCGCGTGATCGACTGCTCGATCATGCCGACGCTGGTCTCGGGCAACACCAACGTGCCGATCGTGATGGTCGCCGAAAAGGCATCGGACATGATTCTCGCCGATGCCCGCGCCGACGACCGTTCCAGGACCGCGCCTCTCGAAGAAGCCTTGGCGCCGCATTGAAGCTGCAGTGAACGGTGTGATCCGTTGTTGCATCAGAAGTAAAAACGAGCCCGGTCCGCATCGCTGATACAAAGTTGATAACACAGCATGCATACCGGGTAATTCGTGCCCCGCAGGAGACAGGTTTTGGGGCATTGCGTCGGGCGACACGCTGAGGTCGCCGCTCGACCATCCATCGGAGAAGACAGAATGGCAGTCGATAACAAGGTCATCCGCCGCGTTGCATTCGCGAGCGTCATCGGAGCCACCGTCGAGTGGTACGATTTTTTCCTGTACGGCGTCGTGGCAGGCATCGTATTCAACAAGCTGTATTTTCCGGCACACGACCCGCTCGTCTCTACCATGCTTGCCTACGGCACGTTCGCTGTCGGCTTCGTCACGCGACCGCTCGGCGGCATTATTTTCGGCCACTTCGGCGACAAGGTCGGTCGCAAATCCGCGCTCATCTGCACGCTCATCATCATGGGCGTCTCGACCGCGGGCGTGGCCTTCGTGCCGACATACGCGCAGATAGGCATCTGGGCACCGATCCTGCTGCTCGCTTTGCGCGTGCTGCAGGGCATCGGGCTTGGCGGAGAGTGGGGCGGGGCCGTGCTGATGGCTTATGAATATGCGCCGCCTAATCGGCGCGGGCTCTACGCGAGCCTGCCGCAGATTGGTTTGTCGATTGGTTTGTGCCTCGCGTCGGGTGTGGTTGCCGCCATCTCGAAGTTGCTGCCGGAGAGCGCGTTTCTCTCGTGGGGCTGGCGGCTCGCGTTTGCCATGTCGCTCGCGCTGGTGGTGATCGGCCTGTATATCCGCGTCAAAGTCATGGAGACACCTGAATTCCTGGCGCTCAAGCGTACCCGGCGCGACGTGAAGGTTCCGTTCATTGACATGATCACGCGGTATCGCCGTTCTGTGCTGCTCGGCATGGGCGCACGCTGGATTGACGGCGTCTTCTTCAACATCTTCGCCGTGTTCATGATCGGCTATCTCACGCAGCATCTTGCAATGAGTCGGACTGAGGCGCTCACGGGCGTCATGATGGCCGCCATCGTGATGTGCTTTTTCATCCCGCTGTTCGGCAAGATGTCGGACCTGCTGGGCCGCACGCGCGTGTACCGGTGGGGCTCCCTGATTTGCGGCCTCTCAGTGCTGCCGGCATTCTGGCTGATGGAAAATCAAGCTGGCAACACGACGATCATCTGGCTCGCGATCGTGATCCCGTTCGGTATCTTTTATGCAATGGTCTACGGTCCGGAAGCGGCGCTGTTTGCTGAGTTGTTCGATGCCGAAGTCCGCTACACCGGTATCTCGTTCGTGTATCAGTTCTCGGGAATCTTCGCGAGCGGCCTCACGCCGATCATCGCAACCGCGCTCCTGCGTCTGAACGATGGCAAGCCTTGGGCCGTATGCGCCTATGTAGTGCTGTCCGCGCTGTTGTCGGCGTGGTGCGCGCACAAGATGGAACCGCGTGCGGACACCTTCGACGCGGTCACTCGAGCACACTGAGCGTCTGAATGATCCACGGTAGCCCGCGCGTCGCTTTTGGCGCACGGGGTCCGGGGTCCGGGGTTGTTAGTCAACGTCAATCAATCATGGAATGTCTTCGCCGTTTCTTCTGCGGCGAGACGCAGGTCGGGCACGAACGCGAGCAGGTCGTCGAGCGCGACCCGGCCGATTGGCGCCTGCACGGCAATGGCAGCGCATGCTCGATTGCGATCAAGCATCACCGGCACCGCGATGGCGATCAGTCCCTGCAAGTGCTCCTGGTTGTTGATCGCGAGCAGGCGCCGGCGCGTCGTGCTCAGTTCCTTACGCAAAGCGTCGCGGTCAATAATGGTCCGCTCCGAGTAGGCGCGTAACGGCAGTGTCTCGATCATCCGCTCGCGCCGTTCGCGGGGCATGAAGCTCAGCAGCAGCTTGCCGCTTGCCGAGCAGTGCAGGGGCACGTGCGAACCCGGCTGCAAATGCATGCGCAACGGCCACTCCGTCTCCACGCGGTCGACATAGACCACGTCGTTACCCGACAACATTGTCAGGTTGCACGTCTCCCCGATCTTTTCCACCAGTTGTTCGAGTAGCGCATGGCGTGCTGCTGCGGGACCGGCATGCATCAGCACGTTGACCGCGAGCATGCGCACGCGCGGCGAACATTCATACAACCGATCGCCCGCGCCGCGCGTGATGAGGTATGCATCCGTCAGCTGCACCAGGATGCGATGCACGGTCTGCTTGGGCAGCGCGAGTGCATCGACGAGATCGGTCATCGAAAGAGGGCGGCCCGCCTGGGCCAGGGTTTCGAGTACCCGAAACGCACGCACGGCGGCTGCGTTGGATTGATTGGACGTCGACATTCCGTCTCCTGAACGCCGTAAATTTTTTATGAAGAAACTGTATCGATTTTATCGCTTTTCGGGACTACGAAACGTCCCGAAAACTGCATTTTTCCCGGCTGTGGGAGGGGTAGCGAGCGATAGATCGGAAAACGGGACTTCGCCGTGCGCGTGGCTGAGTAAATTGCAAATCATCGTGATTATTTTAGCCGGAGCGACGCGTAATGAATGGACACATGAGGGCAGCAGAAGTGGAGGCGGCCGCCGTCGCCAGTAGCGTTGAGCACGACGTGGCGGAACGGGTTGCACGGGCGCGCGAGGCCCAGAAGGGCTTCGGACACGCGGGACAGGAAGTGCTGGACGCGGCGGCCGCTGCGGCGGCGTGGGCGATCATGGAGCCGGGGCGCAACCGGCAACTCGCGGATCTCGCCGTACGCGACACGCGGCTAGGCAACGCCGACGACAAGTTCCGCAAGAACTATCGGAAGACGCTCGGTCTCTTGCGCGATCTGCACGATGCCAAAACCTGCGGTGTGATCAGCGAGGATTCAGCCACAGGGATTGTCGAGATCGCGCGGGCGGTGGGCGTGGTCGCGGCGATTACGCCTTCGACCAATCCGGCCGCCACGCCAGCCAACAAGATCATCAATGCGCTGAAATGCGGCAACGCAGTAATCGTTGCGCCATCGCCGAAGGGGTATTCGTCGTGCGCGTTGCTGATCGAATTTATCCACGCGCAATTCGCCAAGGCGGGTTTGTCCCCCGATCTCGTTCAGGTACTGCCGCCGCCGATCACCAAGGCGGCGACGGCTGCGCTCTTGCGGCAGTGTGATCTCGTGGTCGCGACGGGATCGCAGGCCAACGTTCGGATGGCTTACACGAGCGGCACGCCCGCGTTCGGCGTAGGTGCGGGCAACGTGGCGTCGATTGTTGCTGCATCGGCGGATCTGAATGATGCGGCGCGGAAAATCCGTCTCTCCAAGACCTTCGATAACGCCACCAGTTGTTCGTCTGAAAACAGTGTCGTGATTGTGGATGCGGTGTATCGGAGCGCACTCAAAGCGCTCGCTGAAAACGGCGGAGTGTTGCTCGACGCTGCTCAAAAGGAACGGCTGCAAGCGGCAATGTGGACGGGGGGCAAGCTCTCTGCGCACTGCACGGCGAAGTCGGCAGTTGAGATCGCGCGATTGGCAGGTCTCGACGACGTCGCGGCCAAGGCGCCCGCTTTCCTGATGGTCGAGGAAGATGGATTCGGCGAGGAGCATCCGTTCTCGGGCGAAAAGCTCTCACCTGTGCTGACCGTTTACCGCGCGAGGGATTTCGACGACGCTGGCGCTGTCGTGCAGCGCATCTACGCGTACATGGGCGCGGGTCACTCGGTCGGTCTGCATTCGGCCGATCCCGCCGAGGCCGTTCAACTCGGCATGAACTTGCCGGTTGCCCGCGTTATCTCCAATCAGGCGCATTGCCTTGCAACGGGGGGCAATTTCGACAACGGCCTGCCTTTTTCGCTGTCGATGGGTTGCGGCACCTGGGGCCGCAATAATTTCTCAGACAACCTCGGCTTTCGACACTACCTGAACATCACGCGGGTTGCGTACCCCATCGAAGAGCGCGTTCCGGAGATGGACGACCTGCTCGGCGATTTCTTCAGGAGGTACGGCCGATGAACACCCCCGCCACACTGCGCGCATTGATAGACGAACGCGCCGCTCAGTTCCCCGACAAACCCTTCCTCCTTGCGCCCGCTGACGACGACGCTAATACAACTTCTAACGCTGGCCGCGCCGGCGTGCTGACGTTCGGAGAATTGCGTGACGCTTGCCAGATGCTCGATGTTCGCTTGCGCGAAGTGGGGCTGAAGCCGGGCGATGTGGTCTCGGTTTTCATGAGCAACGGCATCCAGACGGCCACGCTGCTGCTCGCCGCGATGTACAGCGGGCTCGTAGCGAACCCCCTGAACCTGCTGTGTCAGCCATCGCAGGTGCGATATATCGTCGAGCATTCCGACACTCGGGCAATATTTGTCTCGGAGGAATCGCGAGCTGCGATTACGTCTGCCATTGCAGCGCTGCGCGACGAAGGTTTCAACCGCGAGATCCTGGTGATCACCGCCGAGCCTGACGCGCTTCAAGCACCGGTGTTCGCACCACCGGAACTCGCGCTCGCCGATGCTGCAACGCAGCCTTCAACGCGGCCTATTACTTCGCAGTTGGCTACCGTCAGTGAAAATCCGCCGCGTGCGGAAGACGTCGCGCTTCTGATGTACACCTCCGGCACGACCGGTCTGCCTAAAGGCGTGCTCCTCACGCATCACAACCTGGTGGTGAACGCGCGCACGATCACAGCCGAGCACCGGCTCACTGCCGACGATCGCGTGCTCGCTTCGTTGCCCCTTTTTCACATCAACGGCTTGGTGGTGACGCTTCTGGCCCCGTTGCATCACGGCGGCTCCGTCGTCGTAGCACCGCGGTTTTCCGCCCGAACGTTTTGGCGCGATGTCACGCGGCACGGCTGCACCTGGATCAACGTCGTGCCGACGATCGTCGCTTATCTGCTCAACCAGCAGGACGATCACACCTTCGACCTGTCCGCGCTCAAGTTCTGCCGCAGTGCGTCGGCGGCGCTTCCGGTCGAGCATCACCGGGCATTCGAGACGCGTTTCGGTGTTGGCGTGATTGAAACGATGGGGATGACAGAGACCGCTGCTCCAGTATTCAGTAATCCATATGAGATTGAAAAACGGCGGATCGGCAGTATAGGCTTGCCATCCGGCGCGAGCGCGCGGGTGATCGACGCACAAGGCCGCGATTGTGCCAACGACGAATGCGGCGAGATTGTGTTGCGCGGGGAACAGGTGATGAGCGGCTACTACAAGCGCCCGGAAGAGACGCGAGCGGCGTTTACGGAGGACGGCTGGCTGCGCACGGGTGACCTTGGTTACCGCGACGCGGAGGGTTACTTCTACATCAATGGCCGCTCGAAGGAATTGATTATCAAGGGTGGCGAGAACATTGCGCCGCGCGAAATCGATGAGGCGTTGCTCAAGCACCCGGGCGTGCTTGATGCGGCGGCGGTCGGCTTGCCGGATGCCGCGTATGGGCAGGAGATCGTCGCATTCGTCGTTCCGCGCATGCTGAATGGTCCGCTCGCCCTGGATCTCGCCGATCTCAGGAATCACTGCCTGCGCGAACTCGGCCGCTTCAAGACGCCGAAAGAATTTCGCCTGATCGATGAACTGCCGCGCGGGCCGTCGGGCAAGGTGCAGCGGCTGAAGCTCCTGCAAAGCTGATCCGCAAAGTTCGGCGATATCCCATCACGCAAAGGAAGCCCTCGACACAAGAACACGAAACGGAATAAGCCGCACCGAAGTACCGATCACGAACGTCAAAGACGTCACATGGAAGAGACAGGAGACAGCATGGAACAGCAAGCGACGCAACCGCGGCGCGTCAAGACGCGTCACATCATTCTCGCGGTCATGTGCCTGATGTATTTCATCTCATACATCGACCGGGTGAACATTGCGGTGGCCGGTCCCATCATCCGGCATGAGATGGGATTGACTTCGGGGCAGCTCGGCCTCGTGTTCTCCGCGTTCGCGTATCCGTATGCCGTCATGCAGATCGTCGGTGGCTGGCTTGCCGACAGGTACGGACCCAAGCGCGTGCTCACGGTGCTTTCGCTCATCTGGGGCGTTGCGACACTTGCGACCGGCTTTGCCGGCAGCGTGGCGATGCTAGTCGGCTTGCGCTTCATGCTTGGCGTGGGCGAGGGCGGTGCATTTCCGACAGCGACTCGTGCCTTTACCTACTGGATGCCTGTCGCCGAGCGCGGATTCGCGCAAGGGATCACTCATAGCTTCGCCCGCCTCGGCGGGGCCGTGACGCCGCCGCTCGTGCTGGCCGTGGTAGCAACAGGCGGATGGCGCGATGCTTTCATTCTGCTCGGCATCGCGAGTCTTGCGTGGACCGTGCTCTATCTGTTCGTGTTCACGAACTCTCCTGAGCAGCACCGTCGTATCACGCCGCAAGAGACGGCGGAGATTGGCTATCACGTGGGCGACTGCGACCGTGCCAAACATTGCGCGACACCGTGGCGAAAGCTGATGCACCGCATGTGGCTGGTGACTTTCGTTGATTTTTGCTACGGCTGGTTGCTGTGGGTCTACCTGACGTGGTTGCCGTCTTATCTCAAGGAGTCGCGGGGATTCGATCTCAAGCAACTCGCGCTCTTCACGGCATTGCCGCTGCTGGCGGGCGTGATAGGCGATACGCTAGGCGGGACGCTGTCCGACAAGATCTTCAAGATGACTGGCCGGTTGCGCTTCGCACGTTGTTCCGTGCTGGTGGTTGGATTAGGCGGCTCGCTCGCATTCCTGATGCCTATGGTTAGTACCGCGAATCCGGTGACGGCCGTGCTGTTCCTGTCGGCGTCGTTCTTCTTTCTTGAGATTACCAATCCCGTTCTCTGGACACTGCCGCTCGATATTGCGGGCAAGTATGCGGGCACCGCCGGCGGCATGATGAACACCGGCTTTGGCGTAGCGGGCATGGTGTCGCCGGTTGTGTTCGGTTACCTGATCGAAACAACGGGCAGCTACAACGTGCCGTTCACCATCTCGGCGTGCTTGCTTGCAGTGGGCATGGTGGCGGCATTGTTCATCAACCCGCTGAACACGGTCGATGCCGACGAGGATCGCGAGCGTACCGAGGCCGGTTCGCTTGGCGGCATTCCCGCATTCCTGCAATCAGCACCCGGCCTGCGCCTGGAGCGGCATCACCTGCGCCGGCCGTTGCGCTGGCGCAAGTGAATTGCAGCGCTTGAATTCAGCTCTTGAGTTTGCGCAGGCGCCAGATCAAGCTGGATGTATCGAAGCGACTGCCGCCAAGCGCCTGTATGTCGCCGTAGAACTGGTCGACAAGCGCGGTCACGGGCAGGGAAGCGCCGTTGCGCTTCGCTTCGTCGAGACAGAAGCCCAGGTCCTTGCGCATCCAGTCGACGGCAAAGCCGTAGTCGAACTTGCCGTCGATCATGGTCTTGCCGCGATTGTCCATCTGCCAGCTTGCTGCCGCCCCTTTGCCGATGACATCGAGTACGAGCGGCATGTCGAGGCCCGACAACTGGCCGAAATTAACGGCCTCGGACAAACCCTGAACCAGGCCGGCGATGCAGATCTGGTTGACCATCTTGGCGAGTTGCCCCGCGCCGGCCGGGCCGATCAACGTAACGGCCGTTGCGTAGTGATCGAGGGTGGTGTGGATACGCTCAAAGACATGCTTGGCGCCACCGCACATGATGGTCAGCTTGCCGTTCTGCGCGCCTGCCTGGCCGCCAGACACGGGGGCGTCGATGAAGGCTAGCCCGCGTGCGTCCGCGATCTCCGCCAGTTCACGCGCAACGTTGGCAGATGCAGTCGTGTGATCGACGAAGGCGGCGCCTGGGGTCATGCCTGCGAACGCGCCGTCGGCGCCAAGCGTGATGCTGCGCAGGTCATCGTCGTTGCCCACGCACGCCAGCACCAAGTCTGCTTTCGACGCGGCTTCGCGCGGTGTTCGCGCCGCTTGTCCGCCGTGTTCGGCTACCCATTGTTCGGCCTTGGCATGCGTTCGGTTGTACACCGTGACGTCGAGACCGGCTTTGGCAAGGTGGCCGGCCATCGGATAACCCATGACGCCCAGGCCAAGAAACGCGACACGGCGCACGGGGCTGCCGGAAGAGGAGTTTGCAGGTTCGGTCACGTGTGGATCCTTTCAAAGTCGAGAGAGAAAACCCGATTATCCCAGCGATGCAGGTTGTCCGCTGCACAGCGAGCGCATCGAACGCGCGGCTATTGTTCGATGTGTCTTTTATCCTCAGGGGAATTTAGTGCGTCACATGGGGACGAGCACGCCTTCGAGCATGAGATGGCGGCAAAGCGATTCGAATGCAGGCGACGATGGACATGTGTCCTGGTCGACACTGACAGGCCCTCCCATTTCGCGGCACGCGAAAGCAAGCAGGGTATGAGCGATCCCGCTTCGTTGATAGGCCGGTTCGATCTTCAGGTCCAGCAGCGTTGCTGGTATTGCGTTTGTGTAGGTATCTCTGTCCAGACGCAATTCACCGACCTGCCGATTGCGATGAAACGCTGTCGCGCATGTGCCTTCATCGTCGAATTCGATTTGTATCACTCGACTGCATCGATCCTTGAATACCAGCACGCGCATGTCACTTTCCTAGGCGAAGCCGTGTCACTATTTTCAGGCACTCAGATGCGCTAAAAAGTCTTCACAAGCTCTCGTGCAGCTTCTTGCATCCTCGGGACGAATTCGAGCGCCCGCGAGAGCGGCGCCCGCGAGACGGGGGCATGCACGGCGATCGCCGCAATGCAGTGGTCGTTTGTGTCCATCACAGGCGCAGCCACGCAAACGATGCCGACTACGAACTCCTCATTGTCGACAGCGATGCGCTTGTGCGCGGTCCGGTCGAGTTCGGCGTCGAGCAGTTCAGCGTCGGTGATGGTGTTCGGCGTGAGGCGTTCAAGTCTCAGCGCGCGAACGATCGCGCTGCGTTGTTCGCGCGGCTGCATCGCAAGCAACAGCTTGCCGCTTGCGCTGCAATAGACGGGTACATGAGAGCCGGGTTTCAGATCGAGACGCAGCGGCCACGGTGCTTCCATCCTGTCGAGATAGAGCACTTGCGCCCCGTGAAGCATGGTCAGGTTGCAGGTTTCGCCGAGATCGGCGACGAGGCGTGAGAGGATCGCATGACGCAGGCGGCGTGCGCCCGAGTGCATCATCACGCCAAGCCCCAGTTGAGCAAGGCGAGGCCCGATGACATAGGCGTTCTTGTGATCGGGCGCGCGAATGACGAGGCCGCCCACTTCAAGGGTAGCCAGCATTCTATGCAGCGATGCCTTGGGTAAGCCCACGTCGTTTGCTATGTCGGCAAGCGACACGGGTCCCTCTGCGGCGACCAGATGTTCGAGCAGCGCGAACGTACGCAGCGTCGGCGTGTGCGCTTCTTTCATGGGCGTCATTCTGGAAAACGGGTCGGTCAAATCGTAGGCGAGCCTTTTGCCCCCGGCCGTTTTGGAACGAATGTCATCGACGTCGGACAGGTCCTCGGTAGTGGTCGTTTCGGTGTAGTCGGTCGGCACGGCGAATCCAGGTCAAAGAGGTTCTGACAGCAGCCGAAAAACTTGCTCAAACTAAAATTTACCGTCGGCAAGACGGCAGATGCGACCCGTTCATCGCCGACTTGGAGCGATGAACGGGTCAAGCCCCAGGCCTCACAGGTAGTCTTTGTACTTATCGAGCATGCGCACGGGCTTAGCGAGTGCATCACGACGGAACGGATCGCCGAGCTCACGCGTACACATGATCTCGATGATGGTGGTCTTGCCTTGATTCATCTGCAAATCGATCGCACGCTTGAGCGCAGGGCCCACGTCCTCGAGCCGGTTCACCACGATCCCTTCAGCGCCCATGGCCTTGGCGATCTCCGCAAAGCTCTGGTTATCCAGCTCGCCGGCTACGAAACGCCGGTTATAGAAGTCCACCTGGTTCTTCTTCTCCGCGCCCCACTGCCGGTTATGAAACACCACCGCCGTCACCGGGATGTTGTGACGCACGCAGGTCATGGTCTCCATCAGGCTCATGCCCCAGGCGCCATCTCCGGCATAAGACACGGCCGGGCGGTGAGGTGCGGCCACCTTCGCCCCGATGATGGTCGGAAACGCATAGCCGCAATTGCCCCAGCTCATCGCGGCAAAGAAGCTGCGCGGCTTGTTAAAGCGCAGATAGCTGTTGGCCACCGAGTTGATGTTGCCGATATCGGTGGACACCATCACGTCCTCGGGCATCGCCTTCTCCAACTCGCGCAACACCTGACGCGGATGCAGATACTGCCCACCGCCCAGGGGCCGCTCGTGCTTCTGCTCCTCGATCATGTCCAGGCTGTAGGCATCGCGCTCGTGGGTCCACTCGTCGAGCTCCTTCTCCCATGCCGCTTTCTCCACCGCGATCTGGCGCGCGCGCTCCTCACGCGTGGCATCGCTCGCAAGCGTGCGCCCATCGAGCCGCTGGCTCAGTGCAATGGCGGCTGCCTTCGCATCACCACAGATGCCCACCGAGATCGTTTTAACGAGCCCGAGCATCTTGTGATCGGCATCGATCTGGATGATCTTCGCGTCCTTGGGCCAGTAGTCCATGCCGTGCTGCGGCAGCGTGCCGAAGGGTCCAAGACGCGAGCCGAGCGCGATCACCACATCGGCTTGCGCCAGCAGCTTCATGGCGGCCTTGGAGCCCTGATAACCGAGCGGGCCACACCACAGCGGGTGCTTGGCTGGAAACGAATCGTTGTGCAGGTAACTGTTGACCACCGGCGCGCCGAGCCGCTCGGCCAGCGCCTGGCACTGCTCGATGGCATCGCCCATCACCACGCCACCGCCTGAGATGATGACCGGAAACTTGGCCTGCGCGATCAGCTCTGCCGCTTCGTTCAGGCTCTGTTCGCCGCCGGGGCCGCGATCCAGGTTCTGCGGTTTCGGGATCTCGGCCTTGATCTGGCCGTAGAAGTAATCGCGCGGGATATTGAGCTGGGTCGGTCCCATCTCGGCCTTGGCGCGATCGAAACACCGTCCGGTGAATTCAGCCATGCGCGCGGGATGCGTGACGTGGCCCTGGTACTTGGTGAACTCCTGGAACATCGGCAACTGACGCGCTTCCTGGAAGCCGCCCAGCCCGATGCCCATGGTGCCGGCTTCAGGCGTGACGATCACCACCGGGCTATGGGCCCAGTAAGCCGCAGCAATGGCGGTGACGCAGTTGCTGATACCCGGGCCGTTCTGTCCGATCACCACGCCGTGGCGCCCGGAGACACGGGAATACCCATCGGCCATGTGGCCCGCGCCCTGTTCGTGAACCACTGGAATCAGACGGATACCGGCGGGCGCGAAGATGTCCATGGCGTCCATGAAGGCCGAGCCCATGATGCCGAACATCTCGGTGACGCCGTTGGCGGCGAGCGTTTCAACGAACGCTTCAGAGGGGGTCATGGCCTGGGGGCCGGTGCGCGCGGCGGCGGCGCAAGCGCTGCTGGCAGTGGGGTCTTGCTCGCTCATGGTGGGGGTCTCCGGATTTATCGATAAAACGGAACGTATGGTTCCGAAAAGTGCAGTTCATGAGGAAAGATAAAATAAGATCAACACACCGTCAATCCACATTTACAATAAACGGTATGATTTGTATCTAAAAAATAAGAAAGTTATGATGAGCGCCAAGTAAGCTGGCTGCGCTGATGAACGCGTTGCCGCGATGACACGACACAGGAGAAAGAAGTGACTGATGGTGCGACGAGCAGTGCAGCGGGCGGTATGGGTGCAATGAACAAGCCGGACAAGATGGTCGCGGTACGCGCCTTGTTCGGCATCGATTCCGACCTGATGGTGCCCGCCTTCAGCGAACCGGACGACCACGTTCCGGAAATCGATGAGGTTTATCGCTTCAACCCGGAAGTGACAACAGCGATCCTCGCCGGCTTCGCGCGCAACCGCCGGGTCATGGTGCAGGGGCTGCACGGCACGGGCAAGTCGACGCATATCGAACAGGTGGCGGCGCGGCTCAACTGGCCGTGCGTGCGCATCAATCTCGATGGGCATATCAGCCGCCTTGACCTCGTAGGAAAGGATGCAATCGTCGTACGTGACGACTTACAGGTGACAGAGTTCCAGGAGGGCATCGTGCCGTGGGCGCTGCAGCGGCCGGTCGCGCTGATCTTCGACGAATACGACGCCGGCCGCCCGGACGTAATGTTCGTGATCCAGCGCATCCTGGAGCGCGACGGCCGGTTCACCCTGCTCGACCAGAACCGCGTGATCCGTCCACACCCGTACTTCCGCCTGTTCGCCACAACCAACACGGTGGGTCTGGGCAACATAAACGGCCTGTATCACGGCACCCAGATGCTGAACCACGCGCAGATGGACCGCTGGAACGTGGTCGCCACGCTCAATTACCTGCCGCGCGCGGAAGAATTGGGGATCGTGCTCGCGCGCGTGCCGGCGCTTGCCGACGACGCCGGCCGCGCACTGATTGAATCCATGGTGAGCGTGGCCGAGCTCACGCGCAAAGGTTTCACGACTGGCGATATATCGACACTCATGTCACCGCGTACAGTCATCGACTGGGCAGAGAACTGCCAGATCTTCCACGATCCTGCGCGCGCGTTTCGTCTGACGTTCCTCAACAAGTGCGACGAGGCGGAACGGTCGATCGTTGCCGAGTATTTCCAGCGATGCTTTGGCGAGGAGCTGGATGACATGTCCGAGCGAAAGCGCCTCGCAACGGAGTCTCGCTGATGGAGACGGACCGGCAGGCGATTCGCCGCCGCGAGCAGCGCGAGAACCTTTGCGCATCGGCAGTACGCGCCCTCACAGGCGACGCCGCACTCGACTACCGCAACGGCCGCTTGTGCCGCGACCTGCGCCCGCTGCCGCTCAATGCGCCGCATCTGCGCCGCAATACAGTGGCGAATAGGGTGGCGAATAGCCTCGACTCCTTGCGCGGCGTGGCCGATGGCGCCGCCCTGCGCCTGATGCGCTCCGACGCGACCCTGCATAGCCAGTTATGCCCCGCCGATCCGCTCGCGCGCCTCGTGTTCGAACTGCTCGAGCAACTGCGCTGCGAAAGCCTGACGCCGCCCGGCATGCCCGGTCTTGTGAGTAACCTTCGTCAGCAGTTCGAAGCGTGGTCCCTAGGTTTTTATCGCTCTGGACAGGCGGAAAACCATATCGGCAACTTGCTCTATACCGTCGCGCAAATTTCATGGTCGCGCCTCTCGGGCTGGCCGGTGCTCGAAGAAACGGAGGGCCTGATCGAACATACGCGCGCGGGGATTGCACCGTCGCTGGGCGTTTCTTTAGCGGGGCTGCGGCGGCATCGTGCAGAGCAGAGTGTGTTCGCGATCCACGCGCTCGAGATGGCTCGCCTCGTGAGCGAAATGATCCGGGACGCGCGTGAGCAACACACGTTGGACGATTCATCGGATAAGACAGACGACGAAGCCACACGCACGGCCTTATCGCTATGGTTCGATTTCGATGACAACGAGAACGCGGATAAAGACGAGTCGGTGGCAGCCACCGTTACCGGCGCAGGACGTGTAGCGGGGGCGTCCGGCGACGGCTATCGTATTTTTACCAAGCGCTATGACCAGGAGATTCATCCGGGCGCGCTCGTGCGCAAAGCGCTGCTTGCGGAGTATCGGGAGCGCCTTGATGAGCGCATTGCGACGCAAGGGATCAACGTACCCCGGCTGGCCCACGCGCTGCGGATTGCGCTCGCCATCCCGCAGCGCGACGGCTGGTCGTTCGGCGAGGAACATGGCCGCATCGACGGGCGGCGCCTCGCGCAACTCGTTAGCTCTCCTGCTGAGCGCCGCCTCTTCCTGCTGGAACGGGACACGCTGCTGGCGGATTGTGCAGTCAGCTTCCTGATCGACTGCTCGGGCTCGATGCGCGCGCATATTGAAGCGGTGGCCGTCATGGTGGACACGCTCGTGCGCGCTCTAGACCAGGCGGGAGTGGGTACCGAGGTGCTGGGATTCACCACGGGCGCGTGGAACGGAGGTCGGGCCCGTCTCGACTGGCTGGCTGGTGGGCGACCGACTCATCCTGGCCGGCTATGTGAACTCTCGCACATGGTGTTCAAGGACGCATCCACCAACTGGCGACGAGCCCGCGGCGACATCGCCGCGCTCTTCAAGGCCGACCTGTTTCGCGAAGGCGTGGATGGCGAGGCGATCGACTGGGCGTGCACACGGCTGCTTGCACGCGCCGAGCGAAGGCAAATCGTGATCGTGATTTCAGACGGCAGCCCGATGGAAGGCGCCACCGTCCTGGCCAACAACGCGAGCTATCTCGACAATCATCTGCGCGAAGTTATTGCGCGCCACGAATCTGCGCGGGATGTGGAAGTGCTGGGATTGGGCGTTGGGCTGGATCTCAGCCCTTACTACCGGCATTGCCTCGCGATGGACCTGTCCGTGCCGCCCACCATGGCGATGTTCGGTGAACTGGTGCGATGGATCGGCGGACGCAGGCATGCAGCGGATTTCAAGTAGCCCCGCGGCAACCGCGCGATGGAAGTCAAACGCGCCTTCGCCGGGCATGCCGCCCGGCGAAGCGCGTCAGCCTATCGTCGCGTTTCCGAGTCTTTACTCAGTCGTTGCGGCAGTCAGGCTGGTTAAACCCATTTCATCCAGCACGTCACGCACGGCGGCGATCAAACCGTGCATCTCCTTTTCATATAGCCGGCCGATGCAACCGATACGAAACGATTCCGCAATCGTCAGCTTGCCGGGATAGATCACATAACCGCGTGTTTTCAGTCCATCGTAGAAACGCTCGAAGACAAAGCGTGGATGGGCCGGCATCCGGAAGGTCACGATGATCGGCGCCTGCAGATCTGCCTTTAGCAAGAGCTCAAAGCCGAGCGCCTTCATGCCGTCGACCAGAACGCGGCAGTTGTTCCGATACCGCCCCCCTCGGCCGCCAACACCCCCCTCAGCATCAAATTCCTGAAGCGCCTGGTGAAACGCCACGATCACATGCGTAGGTGGCGTGAACCGGTACTGCCCGGTCTTTTCGAAATTCGCCCACTGGTCGTACAGGTCGAGAACCAGCGTGGTGGCATTGCCCTTTGTCGCCGCAAGTGCATCGCGCCGACACACGACGAAGCCAAGTCCCGGCACGCCCTCGATGCACTTGTTCGAAGACGCCGCCACCGCGTCTGCGTGGATCGCGGGCGCATCGATCGGCAGCGCGCCGAAGGCGCTCATTGAATCGATGAGATAGCCCTTTTTGTACTTGGCCGCGAGTGCACCGATCTCGGCAATCGGATTCAGGATGCCCGAGGTCGTCTCGCAATGGACCACGAAGATATGCGTGATCGAGGGCGTGCGCTTCAGTATTGCCTCGACCTTTTTAAGCTCCGGCGGCGCATCTTCGGCCGTTTCATGGGCGACGGTCTTACGCCGGGCGATGTCGAGAATGCGTTTCGCGCGCTGGCCATAAGCGCCGTTGATGAGCATGAGGACCTTTCCGGTCGGCGGCACGAAACTCGTCAGCATGGCTTCGACGGCGAAGGTGCCGGAGCCTTGCATGGGCACCGTTACGTAGTCGCCCTCGCCGTGAACGATCTCGGCGAGTCGCGCGAGCACCGCCTTGTTGATCGCGACAAAACTCGCATCGCGCGAGCCCCAATCGTGCGCCATCGATGCCTTGACGGTACGCGAGGTGGTCAGCGGTCCGGGCGTCAGGAGAAAGGGATCGCCCGTTTCGGAAGCGGCTGGTTTGAGGACCGCGGATTGATTCATAGGAAGGGTGTCCAGTATCGATGTGTGGCGTTTAAAGGCTGCACGAAGAGTAGATGAGCGAGTGATTTTGCAGGCTTCGAGAGGCGTTCACGTCTGCCAAGGTCCTCGGCTCGCAGCAACATTTTAACCGCCCGCCGTCTCTTCCGAGGCCCCAGCTCCCTCCCCGACACGCAAACACGTCATTAATAGATACAAATCATACCGTTTATTGTAAATGTGGATTGACGGTGGGTTGATCTTATTTTATCTTTCCTCATGAACTGCACTTTTCGGAACCATACGTTCCGTTTTATCGATAAATCCGGAGACCCCCACCATGAGCGAGCAAGACCCCACTGCCAGCAGCGCTTGCGCCGCCGCCGCGCGCACCGGCCCCCAGGCCATGACCCCCTCTGAAGCGTTCGTTGAAACGCTCGCCGCCAACGGCGTCACCGAGATGTTCGGCATCATGGGCTCGGCCTTCATGGACGCCATGGACATCTTCGCGCCCGCCGGTATCCGTCTGATTCCAGTGGTTCACGAACAGGGCGCGGGCCACATGGCCGATGGGGATTCCCGTGTCTCCGGGCGCCACGGCGTGGTGATCGGACAGAACGGCCCG
>NZ_MTHB01000287.1 GCF_002220365.1 Caballeronia sordidicola
TCGAAATCGCGATGACCACGTAACTCCAACGCCTGATCAACTGCGTCCTTCAAATAGCGATGCGAGGATTCCACGCTGCCATTCTCGTGCCCCAAGCCACGATTGTTGCGCGTGCCTTCCATGCCATAGTGCCGAAGTAACGCCGCGTAGCGAACCGTAAAGTCGTCCTTCTCCTGAAGGTTCTTAAAAGCTGCCGACAGACTGTCGGAGCGGTGCTCGCTGGGGCAGCCGCCGGCCTGCCATAAAGCGTTCTGCAATCCTGCTGCCAACGCCTGGAAACTCTCTCCGCCGTCAACGACGCTGGCGTATTCCCAGCGCGAGAACGCCAGCACAAAGTGATAGAGCAAATGTCCGAAGGCAACACCGGCGATCGTCACACGCAGTTTCTCCATGTGCG
Source organism: Caballeronia sordidicola (assembly GCF_002220365.1). Lineage (GTDB taxonomy): Bacteria > Pseudomonadota > Gammaproteobacteria > Burkholderiales > Burkholderiaceae > Caballeronia > Caballeronia sordidicola_C. The sequence continues at coordinate 398 of NZ_MTHB01000287.1, forward strand.
TGAAGTCGGACAATCCTCGCACTCCGGGCTGGTAGGTTTGAGGGAAGAACACCTCCTTGCTGGGTCCTTCGAGCGCGCGCCATTGGCTGATATGCCGCTCCAGCGTGCGACGCATACTGTCCGGGAACCGTTCCGGATAGTCTTCCTGCAGTTTGCGCAGCAGCGTGATCGCCTTCAGCTTGGGGACACTGCGCAGCAACGGCACGACTTCACTCTCCCATACATCGGCGAATGGATCGGGGCGCGATCTCCAATAGCGCCGAGGAGTCTGCGATGGAAGCTTGCCGTCGTGTTCGATGCGCCGAGCTGTGCGCTCGCTCATGCCCGACTTCGCAGCTCCGGTTTCTTGCGTGTGACTTTTACGATTAGTCATGTAAAGGCGGACCTGTCGATCGGTGATGCGGGTTCCAGACATGGGCTGACTGCTTCTTTTAGCTTTTAGCCACCCATCCTATTCTGCCGCCGACCAGGCGCCTTCCGGCAGCCCGTCGCCTACGGCGGCTACGCCGCCTTCGACTCCGGACTACCGGACAAGATGATTGTCGCTACGCCGGACATGCTGATTGTCGCAGTCCAGCCAGATTCGCCGAACCGCTGCGCGAACGCATCCGTGGGCGCTCGCAAGAGGTCTGCGCTGCCGCCGGCATCGAGATCGAGCACGTCAACAAGAGCCACATCCACAGCAAGGAAGACTTGGTGGCACGCGTGCTGCAGGCGCGTGGCGATGCACCCGGGCTGGTGCACGTCATCTCGGCGATGGAGGCCTGCCCGAGCTACAAGCCCTGGCACGACAAGAGCAGCGGCAAGACCTACCTGCGCCCCGAGACGGGCAAGTGCCTGCACTACTATTTCTACTTCATCGATGACGAACTTGGACTGTGCTACCTGAGGGTGCCGACCTGGGCGCCGTTTGGCTTGCAGTTCTACTGCAATGGCCACAGCGCCGTGGCCCGTGCGCTCAAGCGCGAGGCCATCGAGTTCGTGCAGGCCGACAACGCCTTTTTGCGCATTGCCGACGTGGACCGCGCACAGGCCATCGCCGACGCGCTCAGCCCCGATATGCTGCATGAGCGGCTGGACCGCTACGCGCAGTGGCTGTGCCCGGTGCTCGACGTGTTCGGCCAGACCTACCACTGGAGCCTGCGGCAGGCCGAGTATTCCACTGACCTGATGTTCCGCAGCCAACAGACGCTGGTGCCGCTGTACGACGTGCTGTCGCGTCAGGCGGTGCTGGCCGCGCACGCCGGGAAAGTAGCCGGCTTCCTGGGCAAGAAAGTCACGGTGCAATTGGCGCAGGAGATCGGGGCTGACGTTCAGAAGGCGGAAGGCCTTTTCCTGAACGGGCGTGGGCCGGGTAGACATGACGATCGTGGCGTTCGGATTGAGAGGCGTGTGGCAGACGTTGTAAGTGAGCGTGGCCAGGTCATGGCATGAGCGCGCACGCGCTGGGCATTCCAATGGAACACGGGCCGCACTTGCAGATCGACCGTCTTCAGCGAACGGAAGGCCCGCTCCACGACGTGCCTCGGACTAACAGCAGTGAAGCCGGTTTCAGCAATGGGGCTTTGAAAGCTTGAGCCGTGTGCGGCCAAAACTGCATGCACGGTTCTGAGGCTGCGGCGCAGCAATGCGTCGCTGCTACCCGACCGGTCTACGGGTTGGAAGCCTGTCGGATTCGCATAGGCCTGCGGGTGCTGTCGAAGACTCGTGCGAAATGGTTCTATTTGATGGTACGAATTGAAGCTGCACTTGGCTAGCGCGGTGCCTTTGCCCGCCACACTTAGGGCAAAGGCGGTGCTCGAGGACTCCAGAGTCAGGTTCTATGTTGATCCGCCTCTGCGGCGAACCCTCCCAGCTCAAGCTTGGTTCCTCGAGCTGCTCGCTCAGTTCGGCCCGCACATCTGGCGGCGGCTCAGAAGATTTAAAGAGGCTCGGGGTTGGATGAAGCCCTGGGCCTTCGAATCAAATATTGAGCTATCTTGTTAGCTAGCCCGCGCCACGTACAATCCAAGCTTCTTCAGCACCGCGTCGATGGCAGCGCGGTCACCGTCGCTCGGGGCCTGCTTGAGCGCAAGCTTGAGCTCGTAGCCGCCAATCGGCGCATCCTCGATCTTCTCTTCGATGTCCGAGGGATGTAAGCGCAGCGCCTCGATAGTCACCGCGCCGTCCGGGGCCTCGAAGCGTTTCTTAAGAAGCTCGTTGGTGCGTTCGTGCCCGAGGTATCCTGCGTAATCCAGCATGGCGTCGACGAAGCGCGGTCGCATCTCACGCGAGTACGCAAAATGGTCCGGGTCCTGGAGCGCCTCAAGATAAATCCCGAAGTTCCGTGCGATGAGGGCATCGCCATCTTCGCGGTTAGCCAGCACGAAGCTGATTTGTTCGGTTACGACCGACATTAGTCCTCCAGTATCAATAGCGTTCTGTCCGCGTACAGTCCAACTCGGGAACGACACGGACGCCTCGCGGAAGAAAAAAGCTCATCGAGGAAGATGAGCCCCGGTCAATCAGTCTTCATCAGCAGGGGCGATGACTTCGCCGAAAGGCTACCAAGGGCAGTCACTCGAACCTCACGTTGGGCGGGAGGGGGTGTGGCCGACCTATGCGATCCCTATATGGCGACGGGCAAAAAATACAAGATGGCGGATTGTTGTACGCGCTCGCCACAATGGAGCGGGGGAGGGCAATGCGCCTTGCCCTCGATTCCAGGATCAGGAACAACTCAGCGTTTCGCTAGCTCGGCGGTCGACTGCAGTCAGCCCGCTCCGCTTCGGTTCCGGCCATTTTTTTCGGATGCCAGACAAAAAAAGCCGGCGCTTGGCCGGCTTCTACTGCCTGCTTTTCGGCAGACTCGCGACTGACGCTTATCAGACGCGCTGTCCCGCGGTTTGAGGCGCATTGGTCGTTTGAGATTTGTGTTCGGCGCCGTCGTTTGAGCGGCCACGTGGCAGCCCCGTGGTCTTTGCAGTACAACGGAATTCGTAACGAACCGGCAGCAAACCGAGAACAACCGCGACGAGGCCAAGCGTCGAATCAGCGGCGCGCACAGCAAGTTGAGCACGGTAAGCGCAAGCAAGCCGAAGCTTGCAACCTTATAACTTAGGCTGCGGGAAACGCGATTACGTTCAGAAAGGAGTTGTAACAGAGGATCGCAACGGCCGATGAGTTATCTGAAGGACTTACGCAAAGCGCGTCGGGACCGACGGATTTTCGAGTTCTCGCCGGAGGAAATCGTCGAGCATTTCATGTTTGACCCGACAACCAGCGCGCTTCGCGCTCACCGCCGGCCGGGGTGACGTGCTGATCGGTGTCACGGCGCTGCCTGTCGCGTATCTCGCCGCGATCAAGGGGCCCGCGTGGCGCACGTCAACCTGGTTTGGAACGCGCTGGGTTTTATCGATCTGGTATTCGCTGTCGCATTGGGTGTCGGTTCCTCGCACGGTATCTCCCACCAAACGCCGGCCCCGACGCGCCCTCTTTTGAGTTCACCACTATTCCCGAGCCCACGCACGAGCGTGCTCTCGCGCTCGTCCGGGCAATCCAGCCGTAGACCGAAAACCGAACACCAATTTCGTAACTTCTCAATAACCCGGGGCGAGCGCCAGCATGCTGTTCAAGCAGAGAGGGCGATGCGTTGTTCGAGGAGATGAGGCAGGAGGGGAATTTGATCGCTGCAAGAAATGCGGTCTGTCAGATACTCCCAGAACGAAATGTTCAGCTTGCGGCATGTCGCCTTTAGACTCGAGAACGTATCGCGGCATTGTCGGCCGAGCTCGCTGCGCGTGCCGCCACTGATCTTTCGTTTTTTGACCTGATCGCGAATGTCGCGCTCACTGCCATTGGTATGCAGCGGGACCTCAGGACGCTCCAACACCAGCAGCAACTCGGACTTGTTCATGTGAATCCGTCTGAGCAAACGATCGAGCGTCGCATAGAGGGTCTTTTGGATGAAGACCGTGTCAAAGCGTCTTGCTAATTCTCGTTTGCGTTTCGCAGTGGGGTGCTGTTTGTAGTCCTTCAGGTCGGCGTAGAGCGACCAGATCTCGCCGCGCACGCGGGCGATGTCCTCTCGG
>NZ_MTHB01000173.1 GCF_002220365.1 Caballeronia sordidicola
GACGATGCGACGATGCGACGATGCGACGATGCGACGATGCGACGATGCGACGATGCGACGATGCGACGATGCGACGATGCGACGATGCGACGATGCGACGATGCGACGATGCGACGATGCGACGATCAGTCGCCTGAGATGAAGAGGATTGCTTACATCACGAGAGAATAGAACTTTTGTGCAGAAGTCGATGCAACGCCATCGTCACATATCTGCCCCTTGCGAATCATGTGCGCGATCTCTATGCCAGACAGGATGATGCGCGCACACCGGAAATCCTTGAACCCCAACATCGGTTTGATGATGCGTTTGATGGCCCGGTGATCCTGCTCGACGACGTTGTTCAGGTATATGTTTGGCCGGACCTCGATCGGCGTCAAACGCTCGGCATTGAGCGCTTCAAGTGCAGCCAGATTCGCGCCGCTCTTGTCCACGTTAATTGTCTCGGGCTCACCGTTCTGTTCAATCGCCCTCTCGAAGTAGCGGCGAGCAGCAGCCTTATCACGATGGGCGCCCAGCAGGAAATCCACCGTGTTACCCGCCTTGTCGACGGCACGGTACAAGTATTTCCATTGGCCTTTGACCTTGACGTAGGTCTCATCAAGGCGCCAGCTCTTGCCGACAGGCCGTTTGCGTTTGCGGAATGCTTTTTCAAACACCGGCAGCAGCAGGATCACGTCCAGCGGGTAATGCAGCCGCTTCAGCACCTTGCCAATGCCAGCGGGCAGCGTCTTGCGCGGCGACTTCGTCTTTGCCATCACGCTTGTCATGCGTTGCGGTAGACGAATTTTACTCGACCGCGCTAATGAGACAAAACCCTTTTTTTGGCCTTGCCCCGCGGCGACCGAACAAAATACCCTAAAGTCTAATCAGCGTTACACCCTAGATGGTTAAAGAGTAGTGTCAATGACGCTCGCCTGTTGTCATCAAGAGCGCCGCGAACGCGAATCTCCTGAGGGAATACCAGACGCCCTTGCCTAGATCGCGCAAAGAATGAGAAGGTACGGCTCATGAATGTTTTCAGTGGCGGACTTTATCGGCGAGGTGACGCGGTCAGCGGAGCTGGTGGCTCAAGTCAAAGGGTGAAAATTCACGGTGTCCCCTGTGACGAAGAGTTGGCTGTTAGCGGGGACCGGAACCTCCTCTATGCAGCGGTCGGGACTTGCCGCGGTACGCTATGACTGGCCCAAGACGCTGAACGTCATCCGACCTATGGTAGATGAAGAGGGGTTGCCCCGCCTTGACTTTATCCTCGCGCCTTTCACTACAACGCTCAAGCGTCTGTGTGATTAGCAATAAGCATTAAGGCCTTCAGGTTCATCATGTGGCCCAACGGTATGACGACCATCGCATTCGCCACGTCATCCGGATTTGCAAGCGGGGTTCAACTGACTTTCTCGCCGCATCAGCAGCAATGCAATAGGTTGGCGCGTGGACACTCCTTCCATCGGGCCTCGCCGTCGTTGCGAGACAGGCAATTCGTTTCAGATGCGAAGGCATGTCAGACCAGGGACGAAGTTCACTCATCCGGCCTGGGCGCGTCTTCCATAGCAACCTCTGGAAGAACTGTTGCGACCCGCAGTGCGTGAGTGTTGAGCAGTCGATATAGCGTTACGCGAGAAATCCCCAGATCCTTCGCTGCATCGCCAAGGCGTCCTCGATGTCGCAGCAATGCCAGTTCGATAGCTTGGCGTTCAGCAGCTTCGCGCGCGCGTGCCAGCGACATCGGCGCGCCCGCGACATGCTCCCCGAGTTCGAGATCGACCGCGTGGATCTGGCGCCCGTCGGACATGACGATCGCGCGGCGCACGCGGTTGATCAATTCGCGCACGTTGCCCGGCCAGCCATAGATGTGGATTGCGGCGATCGCGTCGGGCGCAAATCCTCGCACTCGACGACTGGCGTCCATCTTGAAGCGCTCGAGTATGTGGTTGGCAAGCAACTCGATATCTTTACCACGCGCGCGCAGCGGAGGTTCTTTGATCTGCAGGACGCACAAGCGGTGGAACAGGTCGGCCCGAAAACGACCATCGATCATGGCCGTCTGCATCTCCACGTGCGTCGCGCAGATGATGCGCACATCGACGGGGGTGGGGGCGTGGCCACCGAGCCGCTCGACCGTGCGCTCTTGCAGGAAGCGCAACAAGCTCGCTTGGCTTTCGAGGGGCAGGTCTCCGATCTCATCGAGAAAAAGTGTGCCGCCATCTGCGGCCTCCACCCGACCGATCTTGCGCTGATTGGCACCTGTGAAGGCGCCGCGTTCATAGCCAAATAATTCCGATTGGAGAAGGTGAGTGGGAATAGCACCGCAGTTGATCGCGATGAACGGCCGATCGCAGCGCACCGAATTGGCGTGAATGGCAAGCGCGGTCAATTCTTTGCCGGTTCCCGACTCGCCGGAGATGAACACGGGCGCGTCGGTCATTGCAACCTTCCGGACAGAACGGAACAGCGCAAGCATTGCGTCGCACGATCCGATCATGTGGCCCTCTGAGTGACCGCTGGGCTGTTCCTTCCAAGCGCGCTCCGCCAACGAGGCCATGCCGTACGCGTGGCCGATGGCGTCGATGATCCGATCGTTTGATGCCGGCAACGCGACGTAAGCGAAGAAAAAATCACGAATCAGCTGGAGCACGCCTGGGTCTTCAATGTTGGTCGGATGGCATATCGCCACCCATCCGATTTGCGAATGAGAAAGCAACCCGCGAAGAGCTGGAAAATCCAGCGGCCGCTGGAACGTTGAGAAGTCAAACAGCCCCGCCGACGCACTGTCGAATCGGCGCGTGATTCCAAAGCCGTCGTCCGGCTCGATCGTCTCAACCTGCCATGCACGCTCCTCGAGGAGCGCTTGCAGAGACGCAACCACTTTGTCGCCGACATAGTAGAGCGTTCTCACATCCTCGTTCATCGTTCTCTCTAATGGTTATGCTTAATACAGAGGGCTTGGCGCCAAGGACCGGGTTGAATCCGACAACCTTCCGCAAACGCGCTAGCGAGTGGGTGCTTGAGGCCATCGGCCTGACGATTGCACGCTAGCGGATCTGCACAGTCACGAAATTCCGAAACACGTTCATCCGACGTGCACTGCAAGGTGTGCACACCCATGAGGTCTTGAATCGCGGCGTTGGATCTGACGGTAGGGACGGTGCTCCCGGTCTGTTTCAGAGGGAGTGACCGCCCCCCGTACCCGGTAACGGGCCACCATAAAGGGGGAGGCTAATCGTAAATGCACAACCTTTTCCGGGCATGTCGCGAGCGGTCAGGCTTCCTCCATTCAGTTCGACATTTTTTCTGGCAAAAGCCAAGCCAAGGCCGAGTCCGCTTCTGTCATTGGTGCTCTGTGTAAAAGGCAAGAATATGCCTTCCGTATCCCCTTTAGGCAGGCCGCCACAGTGGTCAACGACATCGATCATGATGCGGTCCGCCGCTGTATGTACATTCAAAAAGACGGCAGTGTGTGCACGGGTGAATTTGAAGGCGTTTTGCACCAGACTACCGAGAGCTGCATATAGCAGATCTCGATTCCCCCTGGCATTAAGATCTGGATGAACGGCTGCAACAAGGAGCGAGCATCCGCGTACCTGTGCAGCCAGCTCCGCAGCAAATTTGATCTCTTCGATGAACTCGGCGACGGAAAACACTTCCCCGCAGGGGGAAACCCCGGACGTTGAGCGTGTCTCGGCTAGCGCTCGATCGATCAAATCGCGAAGCTCAAACAGGCCGTGTTCGAGAACCGAGCCGGTTGCACCCTTAAGACTTAAATTGCTGGCCTTAGCTGCCGCAAAAGCAAGCATTGCTGTCCCGAGACGGCTTCGTAGATCCTCGGCCAAGTACTCTATCTTTTCGGTCATATCGAGCGCGGTGTTATGAGCCGATTTGGCATCACGCTGCGTGGTGTACTCGACAACAGCGCTCGCTATTGCATTTTCCAGGCAGCGGGTGAGCGTTCTGAATTCATCGACCACAAATTGCACCTCGCGCTCACAAGCAAGGTCCGTGATTGCCTGACACAGATCGCCATAGCTATGTACGAGCTGATCGATCGAAAATCCGAGAACAAGTAGTTCGCGCCCGTGCTTTGCAGCCGATCCGTCTACGTTGTCGTGGGGCAGCTCGCTCCCCGACAGGCCGTGATTTTCACCGCGGGTCATGGGATCGCTCGTCTGTTCGATTTTAAGCGTCTCGATCAATTGATCCAGGAACAATGGAACGCCGTTTTGCAGTTGTTCTTTGCTTATCGTGCGGCCAGATCGCCGAGCGACTTTCCTCCTGCACCGGTCAATCAATGCTGTGCGGTTATTCACCAAGAATTCGTGCATCATTGCGTCACCTTGAGCGTAATTTAGCAACGCCATTTGCAGAAATATCGATCGATCCGGCGCACTCCGCGAGAACAAAGGCAGTTGCGTGCTAGGAATCGACGGTCAATCTGGGGTCTGCGCTTCTATCTCGTTCCACTGCATTTCCCGTTTCACGCGACCTGTTCCGGCGGATGTGCCGCGAAGCGCAGCCGGAGGCCTTAGCGAGAATGCCTATCAGGCGGCCGGTGTAAGGGTCGCGTAGCCCTTTGCGGCAGTCTCCGGGATTGTTTGTATCTTCGCAAAGTCGACGGCTTTGACCAGATGATGGTCAAAGCCGGCGCCTAGCGCGAGTTGTCGGTCCGACTCTTGTCCATATCCAGTTATAGCAACCAGTATGATATCGGTCAGTCTCTTCTGCTGTCGTATCCAGGTGGGCACTTCATTCAGGATTTTGTCGAAGAAAACAGTCATGCCCACTCCGTTATTCTTTGATTCTGTTTTAAGCTTCAATGGTTGCCACGGCCGCTGCAAATCCATTGCTTTGGCACAGCAGGCTCTTCCAGGAAAGCAAATTCGCTTAAGTCGAAGTGGACAATTGGTGCGGTAAAAAAAGACAACCGTCGTAGGTAGAAGTTATTCGTTGCAACTTCTTGGAATAAAGGCCACGTTTTGGACGTGAAAAACTCTGCAATGTTACTGTTGACGCTTGGAAAGCAAGCTTACATTCAGCGGGTAAGATCAGAGACTCTAAATTGATTAGACTATTTGTCTCCACTCCGATTACGCCGAAGTCAAAAAACTTATCCCGATGTTATTTAATCAGGAACAAGATGTAGAGTACCTGAAATAATGGCGGGCGAACAAACATTTGAGACGAACAGAAATCGCATTCGGCCAAAGTGAAACACTGTTTCGGGCTTTAGGGAACGGCGGACAACCAGGGAGCACGATTCGATGAAAGTGAGCCTCAACATCGCGTGCATTCCGCTTAGGCTATCTGATCCATTACGAAGAACAGTGTGACTTCATCAGGCAGGCGTTCGAAAGAGGGTTAGCCTTTGTTGATAGCTCGGTGCGAATGACGTAGCAGATCGGTTTCCTTTCGCCCGTATAGATGATGACCAGCGGAAAGGACGAAACTTACATACTGGCCATGCGCCGCAGTAGCTCGCGGGCCTTTCATATCGACGAGCATCGCCTCAATGACAATGCACCCAGAAATCGTCGTCCTGAGACGATTTAGCAATATATTGCGCAGGACTCGACTGCGGTGATGCCAATATTCGAATCGCTGAAAAGCTGGATGATGTTCCGGCATCCTCGCGTCCTTGGGCGTCAGGTCTGCGCTGGGGATGCACCCTCGAAGCCGCGCTTCGCCAGATCACGTTTGTCAACGAACGCCTTGTTGTGTGGAGAAAGCCGCGGGAACGTGTCCGAGTCGGTTGTCGTTGGACTGGATCCGCCACGAGGAGACGGTCGAACCGTGTGCTCGAATCATTGAAAATCACCACTTTCCGCCAGAGCCGGTTTTAAATGAGCACGATCGATCGCTGTTAAAACCTGCAAGCGTTTCCGCCGAGTTACGTCGCGACCCCAGGGCAGAATGATCGCCGGCAAGCAGCCAATATTGGACCTCCTTTGTTCGTTTAGCTGTCGGTGTTGCGGGGATGCCAGGAAGATTTTGCGGCGATCTCAACACTTTCAGGTGGTGGGCGACTTTTGACCCCCGGCGGCCGCGCTTCGGGTAACGTCGCGCCAAGCACCTGGAAGATCGGTTGTATAAGATCGGCCAACTTCCAGCGATAGAAAGCACCGTAGCATGTGCTGTGCGGCGGATAGCTGCTGGGCAGGGCCGTCCAACTGGTCTTGTATCGACTGATCCAAAAGATCGAGTCGACGATGCCGCGCAAACGCGGATGTTTGCTGCACGCAGCGCCCGCGCGATTTAGTTCCGAGTAAACGAATGCCCATTCCACATCCGTTAGCTTCCTGGTTTCGTCGTGAATCATGGCACCTCCTCTAGACCGTATATGGAAAAGAATCCCGAAGTTGACCGCGCGGCTAGCGTGGCTGCATCGTTGCTGCTTATCCCTCTTCTTTGAGGTGCCTTTATTCGCAGTAGCTAATCTTCATTTAGTAACGCTGAGCGAATATTGATGCGGCACTGCCCGAATAGCCACTGCGCATGAACTACCTTAGGCGCGTAAGTCGATAAAAGATACTTATTACGGGCGAGTTACATCTGGTCACCATCCGTCATTACCTCATCGGAACACTCAATGGTTTGACAATGACAAGCGTCGCTCCCCGAATGTCTGATCCGACTAACGGCAACCTCCGCAATCTGGCCGAGGCATGACCACATATGGTGTTACTCCGCCAAACGCATCGACGTCCGCTTGCGAGCAGCGCATCCACCCTTTAACGTGGGCCTAGGGCATCATCGAGCCCCGGCGCACAAAAGCGACTTCGGCCCGGGTTCTGTAAAAGCACAAGCCGAATACAGTTTTGTAGACACTACTACACCCTATTTTCCAGCCGTATTTTGGTGGCGCTTCTACGATTACTGAACTTTCCTCATCCAGCGAAGTCCCTGTTGCTGCCAGTCTTACTCAGTGTGATCGAGCGAATAAAGAGGACCACGCGTCTGATAGCTGCGGGCATTTCGACAGCAGCCTGCTTTTTCCGCTTCCGCAGAATACGCGGATTGCTAGTCGCTACGCTCCAGAGCGGAGAGTGGTCAGCGCAAGCGCAAAATTAAAATGATGCAAAATCCCAATATACAAGGCGACTAGGCACAGAAGAAATGCAAAACCTACCTGCTTCACCGGACTCGCGAGAGTCGCTGGCACGCGATATAGGTGCGGTGTCGCACCTCGGGCAGTGCCGCCGATTCTACCAACGATCTGCGATGAGATTGGAATGGTGTTCGCCGCCGTCACGCGGGTTACGAACGTTACATGGACCGCGTGCGCCGTTCGCGATACCGTTACTGGCGGACAACTGGAGCTGGGAACGACACTCTGCTATGAGTCTCGCGCAGCCCGCGCGCCCACCATCATCGACCATTTTAGTGACAATGTGACCTATCGCGACCACCACAGGTCTGCATGTCTACAGGCTCGATAGCTATATCTCGGTCGCCATCGTCAAGCCGAATGGCGAATATTTCGGGAACCTGTGCGCAATCGACGCAAGGCTAGCAAAAGTATCTGAGCCGCGCGTCGTTCGCATGTTCGAGATGTTTGCGAATTTGAGCGCGATGCAGCTGGATAATGAGCAACACCAGTGGTCAACTGAAGCCCTTCTCACTACGGACCGGGAGATCGAAGCGCGGTTCTGTCGCGATAGGGGCATCTTGATGATGCAGACCCGAAATAATAAAGAATACTAACAAAACCATCGAATAAACCTTCTCGGCGCGGACGGATGAGGTCCATTTTCGGTTTTCATCTTCCCGTTCATGATCATATGCATTACTTCGATGCCGGACGGGATGATACGGGCGCACCGAAAATCGCTGAAGCCCAGCATCGATAGGGTCAATGGTTTTACCCACCTTATCGACCGCCGGTAGAGAATCCTCCACTGGCCTTTGACTCGGATATACGTTTCGTCCATCCGCCAACTCTTGCCCACCGGCCAGGACCCGGGCGATCCCCGGAGCAAGCGTCTTTCGCGGTGTTCGCGCTTTCTTCATCGCACAGCAAAAGCATATTTGTCAGCCTCGAATAGTACGCCTGCCGCCTTAGCGCTACATAACCCGCAAGGAGTAGGCATGTCGATGCCGGTTGCTTTAAGCGCCGCGATACTGGTCTCGTCACCCTTGAGGCCGTAGAGCTTTTCAACAGTCCGCACGAAAAACGAGAAGAAAAAACACCATCTATATGCTCATTAATGATCATATGAATAATCGACGCAGCATCTATTTATTAGATAAATAGAATTCGGTCAAAATTACGCATCAATCTATCAAATAAAAAATTCGAAAATCCGTTCGAAATATTGTACTTAATCGATAGAAATGTCTCGATATCTTATCAATAATGGGATAAAAATAGTCTTCCAAGATCATAGGAGGAGAGTCATTCTTTTTTACGAATTGCATGTTTTGATTCAGTTATGAAACGTTTTTTGTGAATATAATTGGCTCACGCAAAACAAGCTGTAAGAAATACTAGGTCTGTATTGAAGAGAGCCGCGGCAAGAACGCATTTGTTGTGCTAGGGATTGGAGAAGGCGAATTTAATAATGTTTTTACATCAGAACGCTGCAAAAGCTTGTGAACCCTTTACGCTAGGTGGGACGCGGATTTAAGCTTCCGCCGAAGAGCGAGTAGCCGACACCCGGCTGTATTCACGTTCGTCCTCCTTTGGGCTTGGATGTGTCGTGAATCGGATGCGCGGACATACCGCTTTGATATTTAGGCGCGAGCATTTCCGCATAAGCGGAAATGCTCGCGATTTGCAAACAATATGGGCAGCGGAAGAAAGGCTAGTAAGAACAATATGCATGGCAGTGCAAATAAATTGATACCACCTATTTCATTAGCAATGCATATTTTTAGAGTCTGTCCAAGAGGTAACGATTTAGCACTCCATATCTGCGTCAGGAACTCCATCGCGGTGCAGAATTAGTGTGCTTTTCCGGGATAACCAGTCGTTTCGAAGGCGTGATGTCTTCGGTCAGAGCGCGCGATCAGCGATCTGTGGATAGACGTGCGCGCTTCGCCAGCGGCCGAGAGAGGCGAATCGAAGCGCGAACTGACGATCTGGCACGCAGCTATCTGTCAGGGCAGTGAATTTGTTGATTGCATAGAAGTAGTTTTCAGTTTTTATAAATAGGTTTGCGCACGACTTTAGTTAAACAAAGTCGCTGCTTGGCTGACAACGCAGCGTGAGCCGGTCGACGTCCGTTCCGTCGAGGTTGATGAAACCTCCAGGCGGGGGATAACTGCGCGTGCGGCCCAGTCACAGTCGGATATGTGGCAGCGGGACAACTAGCCTGGACAGTTTCTTCGAAGCAAGCTCAATTTCCTGTCGCTGTGACCAGTCAAGACGGATTGGATAACTTATCTATTAATTAGGATGACAGAATATATAAGGAAATATTTAATTTAATCGGCCGGTTCTCCCTACACGAGAGCCTTGGTCAGAAGTGAACCCGTGGAGTCAACCGCGCGTTCGGCATTGACATGTCGAAGGGTGCCGTTCTTGCAGCACGGCAGCAATCAGCAGCATCCCCGGGTCAAATCTCTCAGCTCCATAAAAAACGCGAACGCGGGACGACTTCGGTCGATCTTGTCGATCCTCGGGGATTACTTGCAGAAGCACAACAGGGATTACAATGAAATATTTAAGACTACTTCCGATTTCAATTGCGACGACGCTGGCGATGTTCGGTGTTGGCAATGCCCAGGCGCAAAGCAGCATCACTGTCAGCGGCGTGAAATACACGTTCTGCGGGAGTGAGAACGGCAACTGCAAATTTTCCGGCAAGGGATCCGTGGTGTTCGGTGCGGTTCCGCCGAACTCGCCGACCGTCATGCTGACTAGCCCGAGTACCTTCACGAACGGCGTCAACTGTTATGTCGGGGCTGTCTCGCAGACCGATCCCGCTTACGGCTACGCAAAATCGTGCTGGGTCAGCCTTGCATCCATCACCACGCCTCCCGTCACGACTCCGCCGGTGACCGCTCCGCCGGTGACCACACCACCCGTGACCACACCGCCGGTTACGACAACGCCGGTGACAACGCCGGCGACGACGCCATCCGTCACGACGCCGCCAGCTACCACGTCGACTCCAGGTACGACGGCCATCGCACAAACAGCCCAATCCGTCCTCATGCCCCCTAATACCTCGGCAAACCCAAGCTTCGCGGGCTTGCCTAATGGAACCCTGCCTGGCTCGACCAACGTATCCAAGGTCAACGTTCACACCCTGCTTTATCCGGGCAACACGACCAAGGTGCTGGTTCACTATTTGCCGTGGTTCGACGGCGGAAATGACAGTGGCATCAACGTGGGCTACAGTAACAGCGACCCCAATTACATCAACGCATTCTTCTCTGACCTGACAAGTCGCGGTGTAGACGGCATGATGGTGGATTGGCAGGGGCAGACGGACCAGTCCAATACGCGTTGGTTGGTCGCTCAGCCCATGATTCGAAAGTACCCGAATCTCAGCTACGCCATCATGTTGGATTCCAACATGTTCAACAAGTACTCCGGCAGCAACCAGCAGAAAGTGATGGATGCCATGGCCTATATCAGCGCGCAGTATTTCGCTGATCCCCA
>NZ_MTHB01000096.1 GCF_002220365.1 Caballeronia sordidicola
GTTTCCGCGAACTCGGTAGCGCAAGACAGGTTTTGTTGTCGCTACGAGCTCAACAGGTCCATTTCCCGCGTCCTTCTGACGGTAGGACGCTCACGCACTTTGACTGGCTACCCGTACGCTACCGTAACGTGATCTCGGTGCTCAAGAATCCGTTCTATGCCGGCGCATATGTGTACGGCAAGAGTGGCAAACAGATGGCGATAGTAGATGGGCGTGCGCGCAAGAGCTATAAGCATCCCAAGCCGTTTGAGGAGTGGGATGTCCTGCTCCGGGAGCATCACGAAGGCTACATCGATTGGGCGGAATTCGAACGCAACCAGAAACAGCTCTCGGCCAACGCCTACAGCAAGGCGGGCGACGTAAAATCGAGCCGTGGTGGACGGGCACTGCTCGCTGGCCTGCTTGCTTGCGCGCGCTGTGGGCGCCGCCTGTCGGTGGCCTATACTGGTCGAATCCCGCGGGCCGTCTACCGATGTGATCGCTTTGACATACCGCCGCGATGCATGAGCTTCGGCGGTTCACGCATCGACGCTGCCATCGGAAACGAACTTCTGCGTGTCGTGGAGCCCTTGGCAATCGAAGCAGCCCAGCAGGCCGAGCATATGCAAATGGATACCTTGAACGAGCAGCGGCGGATCGTGGAACTCGAACTGCAGCAAGCCCAATACGAGGCGACGCTCGCCGAGCGACGCTACGCCGCCTGCGACCCCGATAACCGTCTGATTGCCGCGCAATTGGAGAAGAACTGGGAAGCAGCATTACGTCGGGTACAGGCCTGTCAAACGCGTCTGGAGACGGCAGGGGCGCCGATGGCAGAGGCAGCGCCTCCAGACTTTGTGAAGCTCGCTGAGAATCTCCAGGCAGCCTGGAACGCTCCGGGCGTGACCATGCGCATGCGCCAGCAGCTAGTCCGCGCGCTCATCGTCGATATTGTTGCAGACGTCGACGAAGCGGCTCGCGAAGTCATACTGACGATCCACTGGCACGGCGGTCAGCACTCCCAGCTACGAATTCGCAAGCCCCGAACGGGCGAGCATGGATGCAGCACCTCTGACGAGGCGCTCGCGGTCGTTCGCAGCATGGCGAGCCGGTGGTCAGATCAGGACATCGCCGCATCGTTGAACCGGATGGGGTTACGGACAGGCCAGGGTAAGACCTGGACTGCGCACCGTGTCAGTTCCATACGGCGAGTGCGAGACATCCATGCGTACAAGTCGGCTGAGAAGGAGGGAGAATGGCTGACGATGTTCGAAGCCGCAAAACTGCTCGGCGTCACCAGTCACGCGATCCGCCGGTTGATCAACGATCGGGTTCTGCCAGCCGAGCAGGTGATGCCCGACGCCCCGTGGCAGATTCGCGCGAGTGATCTACGCAGCGAGGTTGTTACGTCGGCGCTAACACGCAAACATCGCCCGTGTCGCAACGATGTCGAAGGACAAATCCCAATGTTTATCGAGGTTTCGGAAGGAGGTGCACAATGAACGCCCCATTACTAGAGGGCGAATTGAGCGTTCTGCGGTGTTGTTGTCCACTTCGATGCGCCCATCTTCGCAGTAACGTGTCAGCGCCTGCCAATGCGTCAACGAGTACTTGATCGCCTTGGCTATGCCGGACTTCACCGATACTTGCAAGAGCGTTTGTTCTAGCCAGACCTTCAGGCTTATGAGAAGCGGCTTCGCACGCGTCAGGCGAACCGATTGACGCACGGCGGGCATTTGTCCGCGGATATCCCTCTCAATTGCGTACAGGGCTCTGATCCGGAGCAGCGCCTCCTCGGCGATCGGAGAGCGGTCTAACTCGAACAAGTCATAGTACTTACGCCGAGCGTGGGCCCAGCAAGCGGCTTCGATAATCTGGCCATCGCGATATAGCGCGGAATACCCGCTATAGGCATCCGCTTGCAGGATTCCGCAATAGCCCTCGAGATGTGCTCTGGGCCTTTCGCCTTTGCGGTCAGGCGAGTACTGGTACCAGACCGCTGGCGGCGCCTGGTTGCCTGCTGGCCTATCGTCTCTCACATACGTCCATAGTCGCGCCGTGCGTGTCTTTCCGCGACCGGGATCTAACACTGGCACCGGCGTATCGTCGGTATGGATCTTTTGCGCCTGCAGGACATACTGACCTATGGCGTCGGCCAGGGGTTCAAGGAGGCGACCTGCTTCGCGCACCCAAGAAGCCAGCGTTGCGCGATCAAGCTCGATGCCTGCACGGCGATAGATGCTTGCTTGTCGATACAGCGGGGTATGGTCAGCGTATTTGGAAACCACTACTTGAGCCAGCAGACCCGCCCCGGCCATACCCCTTGCGATTGGGCGGGAAGGAGCAGCAACCTGCACGACTTTGGAACAGCGACCACACGCTAGTTTGGGACGCACGTGCCGAGTCACCTTGAAGTAACCCGGCACATAATCGAGCATCTCGGAAACGTCTTCGCCGAGCGCACGCATATGGGTTCCGCATTCGGGACAGTCACAAGTCGCGGGCGCATGAACCAGGGTCTCACGTGGGAGGTGGTCGGGAAACGTGCGTGGTTTGCGGCGACGAGCAACGGCCTTGTCTGTTTCCTTCGAATCGACCGTTTCGCCTTCGACGGGCAAGTCTGTAGTTGGAACGCTCGGCACCTGCTGTACGGGCAAATCTCCAAGGGCCAGTTCGAGCTGATCCATCAGCTCAGTCATACGCTCCGATGAACGACCGTACTGCCAGCGTTTAAGACGTGCAATCTCAGCCACCAACTGGGCAATCGTCTCGTCGCGCGAAGCCAGCATGCGCTTGAGGGCGGCGATGTCGTCAGGAAGGGAACTAGCGGGCATGCTTGTTATTTTAAAACATGCCCGCCGCTTCTGAACGCTTGCGCAGAGGCTTTTTTTAAGCTGCTCGAGTAGGCTGCCAGGTCCGTTCAGGCCGTCGCCAGTCAATGCCCTCTAGGAGCATCGAAAGCTGGGCTGCGGAGAGATGAATGCTGCCCGATTCGGCCTGGGGCCAGATAAAACGGCCGCGCTCAAGACGCTTCGCATAAAGATTCATGCCGTCGCCGCTCCACCACAAAATCTTAATGATGTCACCACGCCGTCCACGAAAGGCGAAAACGTGACCAGAAAACGGATCAAGTTCCAGAGTGGATTGAACAAGAGTAGCGAGGCCGTCCATGCCGCGACGCATGTCCGTAATGCCAGCGGCCAGCCAAATACGGGTACCGGAAGGAGGTGCGATCATACGGGCATCAGACAACGCAGCACTAAACGTAATTGAACGGGGTCGACCCTGCCAGTGAGCCGAACGCGCGCTCCATTGAGCTCGATCTCGATGTTTGCTGCATCACGCGCAGGCCCCTCAGGATTTGCAGCTACCGCCGGGGCCGTGGATGCCTCCGCTTTTACCTCCGTTGGCAAGGTCACAGGGAGTAGCACTGTCGCTTCAGCGCCGCCGTTGCTAAGCAACCCGGCGCGGTATTCGCGGCGCCATTTGAAAACCATATTTGGATTGAGTCCATGGGCCTGAGCCAGTTTAGCCACGGAAACATTGGATTCACAGGCCGCGATCGCGACCTGTCGTTTGTAGGCCGGATCGTAGTTCGGTCGGCCCTTGCGATTTGAAATCTGCATCTCATCTTTAGACAAAGTAGTCCCCATCACTTATTTGGTGGGGACTACTTTGGACACTATCCAGCTGCCTGTACATGCGGCCTTCAGATGACGCTTACTGGACACTTAGGGTAGCGTGGTTTGAAAGCGTTTTCTTTGCTTCGTTTCTTTGTCGCTTTGGACAAAGAAATGACGTGCCGCCACGCACAGTGGCTAACAGTGCTAAAGAAATAAGCCGACTCAGGCAGACCGCTAAGGCTGAAAGCAGCACCCCGGCATTGACTCCGACCGCTAACGCAGGAACCTGGCAACCCGGCACTGACTCCGACCGCTAACGCAGGAACCCTGGCACCCCGGCACTGACTCCGACCGCTAACGCTGGAACCTGGCACCCCGGCACTGACTCCGACCGCTAACGCAGGAACCTGGCACCCCGGCACCAACCCCAACCGCTAACCCCGAAACCTGGCAACCGGACACGAACCCCGACCACCAGCCCCATAACCCCCCAAAACACCAGCGCGAGCAAGACCCGCACCCCGAGCGCGAGCGAAAAACCAACCCTAAGACCAAGCGCCAGCGGTAAACTCCGCCCCATCCCAAAATTATCCACGCGTCGTTCAATCCGACGGCGCCCACCGTGTCCAGCGTGCAAAAGATCTTGATTGTCCGGGTGTCGTCCCTAGGCGACGTCGTCCATAACATGCCGGCCATCGCCGATATCCGTCGTCTCCACCCCGATGCCCAGATCGACTGGCTAGTCGAAGAGAGCTTCACGGATCTCGTCGAACTCGTCGGTGGCGTTCGCCGCGCCATCCCGTTCTCCCTGCGGCGCTGGCGCAAACGCCTCTTCTCCTTCGATAACTGGCGCGAAATCCAACGCTTTCGCCGCACACTAGCCGCAGAAAAATACGACCTCGTCATTGACTGCCAAGGACTCATCAAAACCGCATGGGTCGCAAGCTGGGCACGCGGTAAGCTGGTCGGCCTCGGTAACCGCACCGACGGCGCCGGCTACGAATGGCCCGTTCGTTTCTTCTACGACAAACGCGTACCCATCGAACCGCGCACGCACGTGGTCGAGCGCACCCGGCAACTGGTCGCCGCCGCACTCGGCGATCCACGCCCCGAACCGACGGATGCGATCGAATTCGGCATCGATACGCGCCGCGCCGCGCTGGCGTTATCGGAGGCCGGGCTTAACCTGCCGGTGCCGTACGTGGTGTTCGTCCACGCCACGTCCCGCGCCGATAAACAATGGCCCGAAACCGCATGGATCGAACTCGGCCAGACGCTGATCCGGCGCGGGGTATCAATCGTGCTCCCATGGGGCAGCGAGACCGAACGCGAAACGAGCGACAAACTGGCGAAAGAATTCGGCGCAGCAGCGGTCGTGCCGCCGAAACTCTCTCTGCCGGCAGTAGTCGGCCTGATCGACGGCGCGGCAGCAACGGTAGGCGTGGACACGGGACTCGTGCACATCGCGGCAGCCCTGAAGCGGCCGACCGTCGAGTTGTACAATTTCTCGACCGCCTGGCGCACCGGCGGTTACTGGTCGCCGCGCGTGGTGAACCTGGGCAGCGCCAGTCAGCATCCGACGTTGCAACAAGTCAAGGCAATCCTCGCAGGCTTCGGGCTGCTTTAATGCATGAGCGGTAGCAGAGCGGTATCGGGTAGGGTAGCGAGCGGTAATGGGGCGGCGCGTAGGGTGAGGAAGCGGCTTCGGTTCGAAGGATCGGCTCAGTCGCCGAGATAAACCGGCGGCGTGTCGTTTAACGAAACCAAGCGAAACCAAGCGAAACCAAGCAAAGCCAAGCAAAGCCAAGCAAAGCCAAGCAAAGCCAAGCAAAGCCAAGCAAAGCCAAGCGAAACCCGGCGGTTTGAGGTCCATCAACTGCTGGCCTTTCACACAACGGATTTTGCAGTCGGTTTGAGCGAAAATGCACCGCGCTCGCCGGGCGCGACGTTTCCCCGATGCGTCAATCGAAGCCAATCGAGGTTAATTGAAGCCGATCGAAGCCGATTGAAGCCGATTGACGATAATCGAGTCCGCCCACTCGCTCATCCAAACAAATCGAAGGCACATGACCGAATCTCAAATTATTGAAGTTGCCTCCGCCGACTGGCAGGGCCAGCAGCTTTCCGTGCCGCGCGAGGCGTTGCTGGCCGGCGTCGAACGCGGCAAGGTCCTGTATTTCCCGCGTCTGGCGTTTGCCATAGAAGGCGGCGAACGGGCGCTCCTGGACCCGAAGGTCGCCGATCCCGAACGCAAGAACATCAGCCTCGCGCCCAATGGCGGCCCGCTGGCGGGTGTACTCGGCGACGCCGTCACGCAATCCGCCGTCCGGGCGTTGATCGCGCGCTACCAGGCGAACGCGCGCTCGCTGGTCGACGGGCTGTTCCCTGAATATCGCGACAAGTTGCGGGTAGCGCCAACCAGCTTGCGGCTGCATCGCGTGGAAACGCGCGAGACGTCGTGGCGCAAGGACGATAGCCGCCTTCACGTCGATGCGTTTCCGTCGCGGCCGAATTATGGCGAGCGCATTCTGCGCGTGTTCACCAACGTCAATCCAGATGGCGCGCCGCGTGTATGGCGCGTCGGCGAGCCGTTCGAAGACATGGCAAAACGCTTCCTGCCCGCCATCAAAGCCCCGTTTCCCGGCGCGGCGTGGCTCATGAACCTCCTGCATATCACCAAGACGCCGCGCAGCGAATACGACCACCTGATGCTCCATCTGCACGACGCAATGAAGGCCGATATCGACTATCAAGCGAAATCGCCGCAGCAAGAGATGCCGTTTCCGCCCGGTTGCGTGTGGGTGTGTTTCTCCGATCAAACCTCGCACGCCGTCATGTCCGGCCAGTACATGCTCGAGCAAACCTTCTTCCTCCCCGTCAGCGCCATGGCCCAGCCCGACTGCGCGCCGCTCGGAATCCTGCAACGCCTCAAAGGCAGGGCGCTGGTTTGAGCGCCGCAGCCTGGTGGGGATGTGTGGCGGGGCCGGGCGTCGGTTCGGGCCTCTGCCCGAGTTTTCACGTGCGTGGTGAGCAATCGTTGCCGTCGTTGCCTTTTTTGTCGAGCGTCTGCCGCGAGGGCGGCCGATGCTGAGGCTCGTGTATCGCGCGTTATGGTGGCTTGTCGCGCCGCTGGCAGTGCTGCGACTGCTGATCCGCTCGCGGCGGGAGCGTGGGTATCGCGAACATATCGGCGAACGGTTTGGCTTTGGTCCCGTCCGCCGTGCCGACGACCTCGCGCCGTTGATCTGGGTCCATGCGGTCTCGGTGGGGGAGACGCGCGCGGCGCAGCCGTTAATTGAAGCGTTGCAACAAGCCCATCCCGACGCCCGCATCCTGCTGACGCACATGACCCCGAGCGGCCGCGCGACCGGCGTCGAGCTCTACGGCGATCGTATTTCGCGCAGCTATCTTCCCTACGATTCGCCGTCCCTCGTGCGGCGGTTCCTGCGCGCGTGGCGGCCGTCGCTCGGCATCGTGATGGAAACGGAAGTGTGGCCGACACTCATCGACGAATGCAAGCGGGCCGATATCCCGCTGGTGCTGACCAACGCGCGGATGTCGGCGCGCTCGTTCAAGCGCGCGGCGAAGTTCGGCCATGCAACGCGCGAAGTGTTCGGTGGTTTTACGCGCGTGCTGGCGCAGACACAGTCCGACGCGGACCGCCTGAGCGCGCTGGGCGCGCGCAACATCGCGGTGCTTGGCAACCTGAAATTCGATATGGCCGCGCCGCCCGAACTCTATGCGCGTGGCCATGCATGGCGCGCGGCGATTGGGGAGCGCCCGGTATGGGTGGCGGCGAGCACGCGCGAGGGTGAGGAAGCGCTGGTGCTGCAGGCGTTCACGACTTTGCGAGCCCGCATACCCGATGCGTTGCTGATCCTCGTGCCGCGCCATCCGCAGCGTTTCGACGAAGTGGCCGTCTTGATCGAAGCCGCCGCGCAGTCCTATGTACGCCGTTCCGCCTGGGCGGGACGGGCGGCGGCAGCGGGATCGGGAGTCGATGCCGCACCCGCTTTGCCTCCGGACGTCAACGTGCTGCTCGGCGATTCGATGGGCGAGTTGAGCGCATATTACGCGGCGTCGGACCTGGCGTTTATCGGCGGGAGTTTGCTGCCGCTGGGCGGGCAGAACCTGATCGAGGCGTGTGCGGCGGGCGTGCCGGTGCTGATTGGCCCGCACACCTTCAATTTCACGCAAGCAACGAACGATGCCATCACGGAGGGCGCGGCGTTGCGCGTGAGTGATCCGGCGGCGCTGGCGCGCGGCCTGCGGGAGCTTTTCACCGATAAACCCCGCCGGCTCGCCATGAGCGCGGCGGCGTCGGCGTTCGCGGCGAAGCATCGTGGGGCGACGGCAAGGACGGTGGGAGTGCTGGGGGCGTTGTTGCGTACGCAGGCAGAGGAACAGTGAGCCCGGCGGGACGGCCGGACAACGCTGGTGGTTTAACCCCGTTGCGCCAAAAGCCGCGTCACGCAAGCAACGAACCTCTCATTGCTCGCCTCCACGCCATACGCCCGCGCCCGTTCCAGCGCTTCACGCGTAAAGCCATCACGCAGGGCATGGTCCGATAACAAGCGCGACAATGCCTCTGCCATGGCGCCCACGTCGCCGATAGGAACCAGCAGCCCGAACCGGCCGTCGTCCAGGATCTCGCGCGGCCCCGTCGGGCAATCGGTGGAAATAACCGGCTTGCCAAGCGCCAGCGCCTCGAGCAGGACCATTGGCATGCCTTCGTAGCGCGAGCTGAGTACCAGCGCACTCGCATGCGCCACGACGGCGTGCGGATTGTTCCGATACCCCGTGAAATGCACCCGTTCCCCGATCCCCAACTCCGCCGCCAGCGCTTCCAGCTCACCGCGAAAACCACCGTCCCCGACAATCACCAGGTCTTCCTGCAACCCATTGCCACCCTGCGTCCTGACAAGCTGTGCGTAAGCTCGCAGCAAGGTCCGGTGATCCTTCTGGATCTCGTCGAGCCGCGCCACTGAAACGATGTACGGCCCGGCGCACGGCGGCGGTTCCACATATGCGCCGTTCTCGCGAATCCGGTCGATATCGATCGCATTCGGCAGCACGAACACATTGCGCAGATGGCCATTGAACAGCTCGCTCGCTTCATCGGCCATCTGGTGGTTCAGCGCGGCGATGCCGTCGTAGCGCCCATATTGCGCGAGCAGACGTTTCATTTTCCGGCGCCGGCCGCCCAGCCGTGCATCGAAGCTGAAATGGTTCACGCCGAGCCACGCCACGCCGAAGCGGCCAGCCAGGCGGCGCAGCGACATGTCGAAGTCGATGATGATGTCGTGACGCTGCGCCAGCGCGGCTACACGGGCCTTCACGTAGGGGCGCACCGCGAGCGTGTTGAAGACGTCGCGGCCGACACGGCCGAGCTTGCTTAACCGCTGTGCGTAACGACGTGCCTGGAACAGGTTGAGCCAGGGTTTGTCGGTGAGAATCTCGACGCCGACGTCCGCGGGAACCAGCGCGCGAAAGCGCTGTTCGAACGCGGGGGAAGAAAACATGACGGACAGCGTCACCGTGAAGCGCGCGCGGTCGTAGATCCGCAGCCACTGCATCAACGACGATTCGATGCCACCGTCATTGAAATCCGCGATGTGAAACAGCACCGCGATGCGCTTCGAGGGCTGCGCCATGAGTGTCGAGGACGCTGTGGGCAACGGGTTCAGCCGTACGGCGGCGTCGCGAATGAGGAGCGTGTCAGGACTGTCGATCAGAGGTCTCCGGAAGCGGGCCTATGGCCGTAAAAAGGGCAAGGCGACATGTTAACGCACTCGATCGGGCGGGAACAGTTTCTTCCAGCGGCCGAAACCTGCGCTCAGGCCGCGAGCAGCCCCTTCTTTTCGATGAACCGAATCACGACGTCGAGCCCTTCCAGCGCCTTCAGGTTGCACATGACAAATGGCCGTTCTCCGCGCATCTTCCTGGCATCGGAGGCCATGATGTCGAGATTTGCGCCTACATAGGGCGCCAAGTCGATCTTGTTGATGACCAGCAGGTCGGATTTCGTGATACCCGGGCCGCCCTTGCGCGGAATTTTTTCGCCGCCGGCGACATCGATCACGTAGATAGTCAGGTCCGATAATTCCGGGCTGAAGGTGGCCGCGAGATTATCCCCACCCGATTCGATGAACACGATATCTGCGTCCGGGAAACGCTCGATCATCTGGTCGACCGCTTCCAGGTTGATGGATGCGTCTTCGCGGATCGCCGTGTGCGGGCAGCCGCCCGTTTCCACACCCATGATGCGTTCGGCCGGCAAAGCGCCCGCAACCGTCAGCAGGCGCTGATCCTCTTTCGTATAGATGTCGTTGGTGATCGCGACTAGGTCGTATTTGTCGCGCATCGCCTTGCAGAGCATTTCGAGCAGCGTGGTCTTGCCCGAGCCGACCGGGCCTCCCACGCCCACGCGCAAGGGCGGCAGTTTCTTGGAGCGGCGGGCAGCGGCGGAATAGACGGGTGCGTTCATGTTTTCTTAAGAGCGGAACAAGCGTGAATATTGTGATTCGTGGCGCGCCGAGAGAATGCCAAGTTGCGGCGCGAAGGTGTTGATTTCGCCGGGCGAGGTGTCGAGCGCTTTTTCTACAGCGGTATCGATAGCAACGCGCAACGCAACAATGATCCGCTGTCCCGCGATCTGGCCTAGTGGCACGGCTTTTAACGCGGCGGCGGCCTGGTTTTCGACCCACGAAAAGGCGTAGGCGGCGAGAGCGGCGCCGGTGGCGGCATCGTTGGCGTAGGCGGCGAAGGCAAACGCGGTCGGCTGCGAGACGGGTTTGATGGCGTTCAGCGTCGCGAGGCGCTCGGCGTCGCCCCATTCGAGCTGCGTGCACAACTGCGCAAGCGACCAGCCCATTTGCTGCGTCTCGCGACGCAATTCCGAGGACTCGCGGCTGGCGAGGAATTCTTCATCGGCGGCCGCAAGTCCTGCTGCATCGTGATCGCGCCAGCGGGTCATCTGATGGGCAAGGAACGGCAACTCGCCGCGTGCGAGCACATTGGTCAAGCCGCTGGCGATCCATTCGCGGGCGCTGTCGCCATCGTGGATCAAGCCATGTTCTATCGCCGACTCAAGACCCTGCGAGTAACTGAACGCGCCGATAGGCAACGCCGGCGACGCCAGATGAAGCAGGGCCGTGAGCTCAGCGATGCGCATGACCGTGGCCGTGGCCGTGAGCTGCGTGGTCGTGTGCGTGATCTTGAGCGCCATGGTCCGCGTGCCCATGCGCGCACTGCGAATGGTCGCCATGGTCGTGGCCTGCGCCGTGCGCGTGTCCATGATCGTGCCCGTGATGTTCATCGAAGACCTTTTGCGCGAGCGCGTAGTCCTCTACAAACGTCTCGTCATGGCCATGCTTGTGACCGCCGCCATACGCGCCCGTTTCCGGTTGAAACGGCGCCGTCGCGTGATCCACATGCGCGCCCAGACGCTTCAGCATGTCTTCCAGCACCGGATCAGCTTCCAGTTTCAACTGACCCGCAGTCACTTCCACCGGCGTGTGACGATTACCCAAGTGGTATGCGGCGCGCGTCAGGGTAATAGGATCGTGGGCGTGTACAACCAGCACATCCTGCGGCGCTGCGATCACGCGCACGAGGCCGCCGTCGTCTGCGACCAGCATGTCGCTGTCGCGCAGCACCGTGCCGCGCGGCAGCACCAGCGCAATTTCTTCACCGTTATCCAGCGTGGCCGCGAGGCGGCTCTTGCAGCGGTCATCGAAGGGAAGGGTCAGCGTAGGCGCGCGTTTGATCAACGGTGCGGCAAGTTTCGCTTCGATACGTTTGTCGATCGTGCGCATGAAAGTCTCAAAAAAGGAAGTAGCGCTGCGCCATCGGCAAGACGGTTGCCGGCTCGCAGGTGAGCAACTGGCCGTCGGCTACAACCTGATACGTTTCCGGATCGACAGTAATGGACGGCCTGTACGCATTGTGAACCATGTCGGCCTTCGAGATGTTCCGGCAGTTCTTCACCGCGACCACTTGCTTCTTCAACCCATACCGTTCGCCGATACCGTCGTCCAGCGCCATCTGCGAGACGAACGTCAGGGAGGTCTTGCCCAACGCACCGCCGCGAGTGGCGAACATCTCGCGATAATGCACTGGCTGCGGCGTCGGGATCGATGCGTTCGGGTCGCCCATCTGCGCGACCGCGATCATGCCGCCTTTCAGGATCATTGCAGGCTTCACGCCGAAGAACGCGGGTTCCCAGAACACCAGGTCGGCCCATTTACCGGGTTCGATGGACCCGACTTCATGCGCGATGCCATGCGTGATCGCCGGGTTGATCGTGTACTTGGCGACGTAGCGTTTTGCGCGGAAATTATCGTTGCGCGATGAGTCTTCCGGCAACGCGCCGCGCTGCGTTTTCATCTTGTGCGCGGTCTGCCAGGTGCGCATGATGACTTCGCCAACGCGTCCCATCGCTTGCGAATCGGACGACAACATGGACAACGCGCCGAGGTCATGAAGGATGTCTTCGGCGGCGATCGTCTCGCGGCGAATCCGCGACTCGGCGAACGCGATATCTTCGGCAATCGATGGATCGAGGTGATGACAGACCATCAGCATGT
The DNA here is from genome assembly GCF_002220365.1 of Caballeronia sordidicola. Lineage (GTDB taxonomy): Bacteria > Pseudomonadota > Gammaproteobacteria > Burkholderiales > Burkholderiaceae > Caballeronia > Caballeronia sordidicola_C. The sequence goes on from NZ_MTHB01000096.1 coordinate 12,191, forward strand.
CGAGGTGTTCGTCGAGCGTGTTGATGGTGTAAGGACGCGTGGGATTCGTCGATGAAGGCAGCACGTTCGACTCGCCGCAGACCTTGATGATGTCGGGTGCATGGCCGCCGCCCGCGCCTTCGGTGTGATACGTGTGGATCGTGCGGCCCTTGAACGCGGCCACGGTCGTCTCCACAAAACCCGCTTCGTTCAGCGTGTCCGTGTGAATGGCGACTTGCGTGTCGGTATCGTCGGCAACGCACAGGCAGTTATCGATAGCAGCCGGTGTCGTGCCCCAGTCTTCGTGCAGCTTGAGCCCGATCGCCCCTGCCTTGATCTGTTCTATCGCCGGTGCGGGCAAGCTCACGTTGCCCTTGCCGAGAAAGCCAAGGTTCACCGGCCAGCCATCGGCCGCTTGCAGCATGCGTTCGAGATGCCATGGTCCCGGCGTGCAGGTCGTGGCGTTCGTGCCGGTCGCGGGGCCCGTGCCGCCGCCGAGCATCGTCGTGACGCCTGAGGCCAGCGCTTCATCAATCTGCTGCGGGCTGATGAAGTGAATATGCGAGTCGATACCCCCCGCCGTCACGATCATCCCTTCGCCTGCAATGACTTCGGTGGCGGCGCCGATCGCAATGGTCACGCCCGGCTGGATATCCGGATTGCCCGCCTTGCCGATCGCAAACACGCGCCCGTTCTTGATGCCGATATCCGCTTTCACGATGCCCCAGTGATCGAGGATCAGCGCGTTCGTCACGACGGTATCCACCACGTCGGCATGCACGCGTTGCGACTGGCCCATACCGTCGCGAATTACCTTGCCGCCACCGAATTTCACTTCTTCGCCGTAGGTGGTGAAGTCGCGTTCGACTTCGATCAGCAAGTCGGTATCGGCGAGGCGCACGCGGTCGCCGGTGGTCGGGCCGAACATCTCCGCGTAGGCGCGGCGTCCGATGCGTAGCGTCATGTCGAGAATCCTGAAGTTGAGATCAAAGCGGACCCATCACGAGGCCGTTAAAGCCATAGACTCGGCGATCGCCTGCCAGCGCCACGAGTTCAACCGTGCGTTCCTGGCCGGGCTCGAAGCGCACGGCCGTACCCGATGCAATGTTCAGCCGGAAGCCCCTCGCCTTGTCGCGTTCGAATGCGAGCGCCGTGTTGACTTCGAAGAAATGAAAATGCGAACCGACCTGCACCGGCCGGTCACCTGTATTCGATACCGTCACGGACACCGTCTCGCGGCCCGCGTTGAGTTCGTGCTCACCATCGTCGATGAGATATTCGCCGGGAATCATGCGCGGCTCCTTTCATAAGAGTGCTGCAAGTTCAGGGAATCGGATGATGCACGGTCACGAGCTTGGTGCCGTCGGGGAAGGTGGCTTCTATCTGGATGTCCGGGATCATTTCCGGCACGCCGTCCATCACGTCGTCGCGTGTGAGCAGCGTGGTGCCGTAGTGCATCACGTCGGCGACGGTACGACCGTCGCGTGCTGCTTCCATGAGCGCCGCCGAGATGAACGCGATGGCCTCCGGATAGTTCAGCTTCAGCCCGCGTGCGCGTCGCCGTTCGGCGAGCAGCGCAGCGGTGAAGATCAGCAGCTTGTCTTTTTCGCGGTGAGTGAGCTTCATGGGATTGGGACGTGTCTTGGATTAGGCCGATTTTGCCAACGTCATTGTTGCAAGAATCCTAGCATTGCAACCCTACGATTTCATTGGATGAATTTGCGTAGCTCGATGGTCGTCGGCCGCTCGAAGATCTCCTCCGGCGTGCCGCTTTCCCACACGCGACCCTGATGCATGAACACGACCTTGTTCGACACACGGCGCGCAAAGCGCATCTCGTGCGTGACCATGATGAGTGTCATGCCATCGGCGGCGAGGCTTTCCACGACGGCCAGCACTTCGCCCACCAGTTCAGGGTCGAGCGCGGACGTGATTTCATCGCAAAGCAGGACCGTCGGTTGCATCGCGAGCGCGCGGGCGATAGCCACGCGCTGCTGCTGTCCACCCGACAGTTGTTCGGGATAGGCGTTGAATTTATCGGCGAGGCCGACGCGTTCAAGTACCTGCTCGGCGGTCGCGCGCGCCTTTGCCTTGTGAACCTTTTTCACCACGGTCTGCGCGAGCATCACGTTCTGTCCGGCGGTGAGATGCGGGAACAGGTTGTACTGCTGGAACACCATGCCGACTTTCAGGCGCAGCGCACGCAGATCCGCATGACGAGCGTCCATGTGTTCGCCGTCGATTTCGATCGACCCTTCGTCGATACTTTCCAGTCCGTTCAAGGTCCGCAGCAAGGTGCTTTTACCCGAGCCGCTGCGTCCAATGATTGCCACCACCTGTCCCGATTCGACCGAGAAATCGATGCCTTTCAGGACCTGGTTCGCGCCGAACTGCTTCTTGAGGTTTTGCGTTTCAACGAGCGGCATTCCATTTCCTTTCGAGCGTGCGCGCGTAGCGGGTAAGCGGATAACAAATCACGAAATAGATCACGGCAACAAGACCGTAGACCACGAACGGCCTGAACGTCGCGTTCGAAATCATCGTGCCGGCTTTGGTGAGTTCGGTGAAGCCGATGATCGAGACCAGCGCCGTGTCCTTCACGGCTTGCACGCCGAAGCCGACCGTCGGCCCGATGGCGATGCGCGTGGCTTGCGGAAGGATCACGTGGCGCAGTTGCTCGAGGTAATTCATCGCGAGGCTGGACGACGCTTCCCATTGACCCTTGGGAATTGCTTCAACGCAGCCGCGCCAGATCTCGGCGAGATAGGCGCTGGTGAACAACGTGAGGCCGACCGTTGCAGCAATCCATGGCTGGACCTCGATGCCGAGCAACGGCAAGCCGAAGAACACGAGGAACAATTGCATCAGCAGCGGCGTGCCCTGGAAGATCTCGATATAGACCTTCACGATAGTGCGCAATACTCGCGAACTCGAGACCCGCATGATGAGCAGGACGAAGCCCACGATACCGCCGGCTACGAACGAAACGATCGACAGCACGATGGTCCAGCGGGCCGCAAGCAACAGGTTGGTGAGTATCTGCTCGAAGGTAAATTCGATCATCGGGCACCTCGCAGATTGCGCGCGAACAGGCGTTTGCCTGCTTCGTTGAGCGCGAAGCGCAGGAGGATCGCCATCACGAGATAAGCAGCCGTGATCAGGAAATACGTTTCGAACGCGCGGAAGTTGCGCGACTGGATGTAGCTCGCGGCGTAGGTCAGGTCGGCCACGGATATCTGCGATACAACAGCCGAACCGAGCATCGTGATCACGATCTGGCTGGTGAGGGCAGGGAACACCTTGGCGATGGCTTGCGGCAAGACCACATGCCTGAAGGTCTCGCCACGTGTCATGGCAAGCGACGCCGCTGCTTCAAGATGCCCCTTCGGCACGGCGGCGATACCCGAGCGAATGATCTCCACCGAATACGCGCCGAGGTTGAGTGTCATGGCGAGCACGGCGGCGACGTATTCATCGATACGAATACCCAGCGCCGGCAGCCCGAAGAACACGAAGAACAATTGCACGATGAACGGCGTATTGCGGATCGCTTCTACGTAGCCGCCAACGAACGAGCGCACCGCCGGGTACTTGCTGCCTTTGCCCGCAGCACCGAGTATGCCGACCGTGAGGCCGAGCACGGTCGATACGGCGGTCAGCCCGAGCGTGACCGCCGCGCCGCTCGCAAACATGCCGGCGTATTGCCCGAGATCGCCGAACTGGAGTTGATAAGCCATTAAAGCGGCGCCTTGTTATTTAAGCTTGATCTGGAGTGACGCGCGAGACTACAAACCTGCCGGCAACGGTGCCTTGAACCACTTCTGCGACATGGCTTCGAGCGAGCCGTCCTTTTTCGACTGGGCGATGGCCGCATCGACTTTAGCCAGCAGGCGCGGTTCATTCTTGTTCATGCCGACGAAACACGGCGAGTTCTTGATCACGAACTTCGGCTCCGGACGGCGCGGGGGATTCTTCGCGAGGATCGCTGCAGCCACGATGTTGCCCGCCGCGATCAGCTGAACCTGGCCGGAGAGAAATGCCTGGATGGTCGCGTTGTTGTCTTCGAAACGCTTGATGGTCGCGTTCGGCGCCATTTGCGTGAGCGCGATTTCTTCGAGCGCACCGCGCGTCGCTCCTACCGTCTTGCCGGTCAGGTCGGCGGGACCGGTGACCTTGATATCGGCGGGGCCGAACACGCCCTGGAAGTACGGGGCGTAAGCCGCGGAAAAGTCCATGACCTTCTCGCGGTCCGGCGTCTTGCCCAGCGACGAGATCACCAGGTCCACCTTGTTGGTCGTCAGATACGGCACACGATTCGCGCTGTTGACCGGCACGAGTTCGAGCTTCACGCCCAGCGATTTGGCGAGCAGCGCGGCCATGTCGATGTCATAACCCTGGGGCTGCATATCGCCGCCGACCGCGCCGAACGGCGGGTAATCCTCCGGCACGGCGACTTTCAGGACGCCGGCTTTCGTGATGTTATCGAGCGCGTCGGCGTGGGCGGTGAGCGGGACTAGAGCAAGAGTCGGGAGGGCGATGAGGGCAGCGACTGCCGTGCGAAGAGCGTTGCGGCGAAGCGTGTTGGTCATTTGATTCTCTTTCCTTGGATCGCGATGTGGCGCGGTGCGTCTCATTCATGGACGCACTCGTCGGAAAGGGAGTAAAGCGAGAGTCGTGCCATTCGCTTTGCGCCTTTCTGGATGGGCCTGAGCGAGATACCCACCTTGGCGATGCACAAAGTATGGGCGCAATTGTGCGCTTTTATGGTGCGCATTTTCTGAGGAATTACCCGGCTACGTTGTCCAAAGCCGTAATGGTCTGGCGTCAGTGCCGTGAATGAGCGGGCGCAACGTAGTCCAGCATTCGATCATTAATTGTTGGAGTGGCTCCATCGAATGGCTTGCGGCTCGGATGATCATGACACCCGGTGCGACGCATGAGGCGGCGGCGCGGAGGGTTTCATTGAACGGAAGGCGTGCTGTCAGGAACTCCGCCAGCGCGTCGTCACAGGCGGCGCCGATTGCCCAGAACGTGCCATAGGCGGGAAAGCCTGCGAGACCCTGCGGCGCGAGGCGCAAAGGATCGTCAGCGCAGAGCAGCGCGCGTTCGAACCAGCGCAGCCGGCCCTGGCTGTCTTTGATCCGCGCCGTGGAGACCAGCCGACCGTCCGACCACCGTTCGCCGGCTGCCTGACGGCCCAGTTGCATCGCGTCCCAGCCGAGAGCCGTCGCCGTCGGGTCTACCGTCAGCGTGAAATCCAGCGCCACGTTTGATGACTCGAACACGATGTTGTTCTGCGGTAACCAGTCGAGCCTGGCGTGCGCGCCGACGCGGATATCGATGCGCTGCGTCGCGAGCTTGCCGTTCGCCTTGTACCACTTGGTCGCGCCCGGCGTAGTGATGACGGCGTGCGTTTGCCCAGCTAGGTCGATGTCGATTGCAAGCCGGTCGCCGCCCGCCACGCCGCCCGGCGGATGCACGATCACCGCGTGGCAGATGCTCTCGCCTTCGGGGTACAAGGGCCGTTGCATGCGCAAAGGCCCAACATGCTTTCTGTGAGTGAGCGCTGTGCGCCCGGAAGATTGAGGCGTGAAGCCGAGTTCGAGCTTGCCATGCCACTCGCCGGTATCGGAGGCAGAGGCTGTTTCGGAGGCGGTAGCTGGCAGCAGTGCGGCTATAGGTTCGTGATGCATGAGGCTTTCTAAGTCGGAGCAAGTCGCCAATAGTACGGCGAGCGTCAGACCGCGATCAACTCCCGCACGCCTTCTGCTTCCATATCCACGCCCGCGCCACCCGCGACGATCTCGCCGCGGCTCATCACCCAGTAGCGGTCGGCCAACTCGCGGGCGAAGTCGTAGTACTGCTCCACGAGCAACACCGTCATGCCCATTTCATCGACGAGTTGACGCAACGTGCGCCCGATATCCTGGATGATGGACGGTTGGATGCCTTCGGTGGGTTCGTCGAGGATCAGCAACTGTGGTTCGCTCATCAATGCACGGCCGATCGCCAACTGCTGTTGCTGGCCGCCCGACAGATCACCGCCGCGCCGGCTTTTCATCTCCTTCAACACCGGGAACAGTTCGTAGATCCGGTCCGGCACCTTCGATGGCGATTTGCGGCTCGCCGCGCCCACCAGCAGGTTCTCTTCTACGGTCAGACGCCCGAAGATGTCGCGTCCTTGCGGCACATAAGCCAGGCCGCTCGATACGCGCTTGTAAGTGGGCATCGACGAGATCTTCGCGCCGCGCCAGGAGATCGTGCCGCTTTTGGTGGGCACCACGCCCATCAGGCAGCGCAGCAAGGTGGTCTTGCCCACGCCATTGCGACCCAGCAGCACCGTGAGCTTTCCATCGGGCACGGTCATCTTCACATCGCGCAGGATGTGACTGCCGCCGTAGAACTGGTTGAGGGAATCGACTTCGAGCATGGTGTTGAGCTTCCGTGGTGATCAAATCAGCGGCCGAGGTACGACTCGATCACTTTCTCATTGCGCTTCACTTCGTCAAGCGTGCCGTGCGCAAGCACGCTGCCTTCAGCCATCACCGTCACGCGTCCCGTGTCGCCCGAGAGCGCCGCGACGAACTCCATGTCGTGCTCGACCACCATCATCGAACACGTGCCGCGCAGTTTATTGAGCAACTCCGCGAGCTGCATGGTTTCATGGTCCGTCATGCCGGCTGCCGGTTCATCGAGTAACAGCAGCGCCGGTTGCTGCATCAGCAACATGCCAATCTCCAGCCGCTGCTTCTGACCGTGCGAGAGCTCGCCCGCATAACGCGTGGCATCGGCTTCAAGGTGAATCAGCTCCAGCGTCTCTTCGATCCTTGCTTGTGCCGCCCGATCCAGCTTCGATCTGAGCGAGGCTAACCACCCCTTGTCGGTTTTCATGGCAAGTTCGAGGTTCTCCCACACCGGGTGGTTCTCGAACACCGTCGGCTTCTGGAATTTACGTCCAATGCCCGTGCGCGCGATCACCGGCTCCGACATGCGCGTGAGGTCAAACGTCTGGCCCAGAAACACCTTGCCCGAATCGGGGCGCGTCTTGCCGGTGATCACGTCCATCATCGTGGTCTTGCCCGCGCCGTTCGGCCCGATCACGCAGCGCAGTTCGCCTACATCAATGGACAGCGTCAGCTTGTTGAGCGCGCGGAATCCATCGAAGCTCACCGTCACGTCTTCCAGATACAGGATCGTGCCGTGCGAGACATCGATCTCGCCCGGCTCCAGCACGTGGCCCAGGCCCGTGATGCCGTTCTGATTGCGCTCGCTCTTTTCATCCATTTCCGGCAGCGGCGGCAAGTCCACGATCAAGGCGTTGTACGCGTTAGCTAAAGTGTTCAATGTGAATGTCCTCCCGCTTTCTTCTTACGCAGGGCGATATCGATCAGGCCCATGATGCCGTTGGGCAGCAGCAAGGGCACGAGCGTAAAGATCAGGCCCAGGAAGAACAACCAGTATTCAGGGAAATTCGCCGTAAAAAAGCTCTTCGCACCATTCACCGCAAACGCCCCGATGATCGGCCCGATTAGCGTTCCCCGACCCCCCACGGCCACCCAGATCGCCATCTCGATGGAGTTGCCCGGCGACATCTCGTTGGGATTGATGATGCCCACCTGCGGCACGTACAACGCGCCCGCAATGCCGCACAGAATGGCCGATACCGTCCAGATAAAGAGCTTGTACGCAAGCGGGCTGTAACCCAGGAACATCAGCCGCGCTTCGCCATCGCGCACACCGGTCACCACGCGCCCAAGCTTCGATGTCACGATCGCCCGCGCCGCGATAAACGCCAGAATCAGCACACCGAGTGTCATCAGAAACAGCACCGTGCGGGTACTGGCCGACGTAATCGGAAAGCCCGCGATGCGCTTGAAATCGGTAAAACCGTTATTACCGCCGAAACCGGTTTCGTTGCGATAGAACAGCAGCATCGCAGCGAACGTCATCGCCTGCGTGATGATCGACAGGTACACGCCTTTGACACGCGAGCGGAACGTGAAGAAGCCAAACACCCAGGCGAGTATCCCCGGCACCGCGATCACCAGCAACAGCGCATACCAGAGGTGTTCAGTGCCCTGCCAGTACCACGGCAGCTTGTGCCAGTCGAGGAACACCATGAAGTCGGGCAGATCGCTCTGATAGTTGCCCTCGCGGCCAATCGAGCGCATCAGGTACATGCCCATCGCATAGCCGCCGAGCGCGAAGAACAGCGCGTGCCCGAGGCTCAGGATGCCGCAGTAACCCCACACAAGATCGAGCGCCAGCGCGCCGATCGCGTAGCACATGAGCTTGCCCACGAGCGTCATCGAATAGGCGGAGAGGTGAAACGTGCTCGACTCCGGCAGCACGAGCGCGGCGATGGGCACGCAGATGCCCATCGCGATCACGAACGCGATCAGCGCAATCCAGCCGCTGCGGGGCAAGAGCGCCGCACGCGGCGGCAGGCCGAGCGCAAAGCCTGCGCGCCTGGCTTGCTCATCGGGTTGCGGCGCAACATCGAGATTCGCGGAGACGTTGGGCGTAGTCATCTCAAACCTCGGCGCTTCGGCCCTTCAGGGCGAACATGCCCTGAGGACGCTTCTGGATGAACAACACGATCAGCACCAGCACCGCGATCTTCGCGAGCACCGCCCCCCAGAACGGCTCGATCGTCTTGCTGACAAGCCCGAGTCCAAAGCCGCCGATCACCGTTCCCGCCAGTTGGCCGACGCCACCCAGCACCACGGTCATGAATGAATCGATGATGTAGCTCTGCCCCAGATCCGGCCCGATATTGCCGATCTGCGAGAGCGCGCAACCGCCCAGTCCGGCGATGCCTGCGCCGAAGGCGAACGCATACGAATCCACGCGGGAAGTTTTTACGCCCACGCACGCGGCCATGCGGCGGTTCTGCGTCACGGCGCGCACGAACAGGCCCAGGCGCGTCTTGGTGAGCACGACCCACGCGAGCAGCACGACGACCAGCGAGAAGCCGAAGATGGTCAGGCGGTTGTAAGGCAATATGAGGTTCTGCATGATGGAGACGCCACCGCTCATCCACGAGGGGTTCGTCACTTGCACGTTCTGCGCGCCGAAGATGGTTCGCGTCGCCTGAATCAGGATCAGGCTGATGCCGAAGGTGGTCAGCAGCGTTTCGAGTGGACGGCCGTAGAGATGTTTCAGCACCAGTCGTTCGAGCACGATGCCGACTACCGCAGCCGCTGCAAACGACACTGGAACGGCGAACAGCGGATACCAGTTGAACGCACCCGGTGCGTAGTGCTGGACGAGGTTCTGGACCACATACGTGGCATAGGCGCCAATCATGAGGAACTCGCCGTGGGCCATGTTGATCACGCCAATGAGACCGTACGTGATCGCCAGACCCAGCGCTGCGAGCAACAGCACGCTGCCCAGCGACAGACCCGCGAAGATCGTGCCGACAATCTCGCCGCGCCGCTGAATCGAATTCAGCTCTTCAATCCCCGCTTGAGCCGCTGCACGTACGCGTTCATCGGGTTCGTTAAACGTGCCGTCCGCGTTCTTCGCGACGATCGGGCGCAAGAGTTCGTTCATATCGAGGTCGTGGCGCGCGGCGACCAGTTGCACGGCTTCGAGGCGTTTGTTGGCGTCGGTATCGTGTAACGCGGTGGTGGCCCAGAGCGTATCGAGGCGTTTTTTAAGCGTCGGATCGGTTTCCTTGGCGCGGGCTTTATCGACCAGTGGCTTGATCGACGGATCGGCGTTCTTGAGCAATTCGTCAATGGCGGCGCGCCGTGTAGCGATATCGGGCGACGCCAGTTGCAAGCCCGACACCGCACCCGACACCTTCGAGCGCAGCAGATTGTTCAAGGTGACCGGTTGCGCATCGGGCGCCTCAACGATCTTGTTGGTGAGCGGGTCCTTGTTGCCGTCATCGGTCTGGATCAGCACGCGGCCGGCGTCGGTGGCGACCAACGAGCCATCGGAGAGCGCGTTCAATACGGCAATTGAGGGCGCATCGGCGTTGGCGATCAGCTTGTCGACGGCGGCGGATTTGGCATCGAAGTCGTCGGCCGCGAGTGGCGCGAGATCGTCGGCTGTCAGCGCGGCAAACGCAACCAGAGGCATGCAGGCAATCAGCATTGCGCAGAGGCCACGGCGAGCCAAGCGAAGCATCGAATCAGTCATGAAGGGCCTGTCAGGTAGAGCGGAGTGCGGGGCGGTGTGCTGCATTGCGTGTTGCATGTTGCGTGTTGCATGTCGCCCGGACTCGTACGAACCGCCGCTCTAGTTTTTATGCTTCGAGCGCGGCGGTCCGATGTTTCAACGCTGGTACTTACTAAGGCTTAAACCCGAGGCTTAAACCCAAGCCTTTAAGCCACACGTCGCCGGCGCAGGAAGTCCGGAATCGAGCTCACTACATCCGGCTTGCCTTCGTTGCCCGGAATGTACGGGCTCCACGGTTGCGCGCGGATCGCCGTCTTCGTGCGCCACACGACGTTGAACTGGCCGTCGGCACGCACTTCGCCAATCATGACGGGCTTGTGCAAGTGGTGGTTCCCATCCATCTCAAGCGTAAAGCCCGAGGGGGCCGCGAACTTCTGGCCGACCATGGCCACGCGGATCTTGTCGACCTCCACGCTCTTCGCTTTTTCGGCCGCCTGCTTCCACAAATGGATGCCGACAAAGGTCGCTTCCATCGGATCGTTCGTCACGCGCTTGTCGCCGCCAGGCAGGTTGTTCTTCTTGACCCAGTCGGCGAACATCGCCTTGAACTTCGTGTTCTCCGGGTTCTTCAGCGACATGAAGTAGTTCCACGCCGCGAGATTGCCCACCAGCGGTTTCGTATCGATCCCGCGCAGTTCCTCTTCGCCCACCGAGAACGCGACGACCGGCACGTCGGTGGCCTTCAACCCCTGATTGCCCAACTCCTTATAGAACGGCACGTTCGAGTCGCCGTTCACCGTCGAGATCACGCAGGTCTTGCCGCCTTGCGAGAACGTCTTGATGTTCGCGACAATCGTCTGATAGTCCGCGTGCCCGAACGGCGTGTAGACCTCTTGAATGTCGTCGTCCTTGACGCCCTTGGAATGCAGGAACGAGCGCAGGATCTTGTTGGTCGTGCGGGGATAGACGTAGTCGGTGCCCAGCAGGAAGAAGCGCTTGGCGCCGCCGCCTTCCTTACTCATCAGGTATTCGGTGGCGGGAATCGCTTGCTGATTCGGCGCGGCGCCCGTGTAGAAGACGTTGCGCGACATCTCTTCACCTTCGTACTGCACCGGGTAGAAGAGCAGGCCGTTGAGTTCCTCGAACACCGGCAGCACCGATTTACGCGACACCGAGGTCCAGCAGCCGAAGGTCACCGCGACCTTGTCTTGCGAGATCAGCTGACGGGCTTTCTCGGCGAACAGCGGCCAGTTGGAGGCGGGGTCGACCACTACCGGTTCCAGTTGACGACCCAGCACGCCGCCGCTCGCATTGATCTGCGCAATGGTCATCAGCGCCGTGTCTTTGAGCGACGTTTCTGAAATCGCCATCGTGCCGGACAGGGAATGCAATACGCCCACTTTGATGGGGCCTTTGTCGCTTTGAGCGAAAGCCGAAGGGATCTTGCCAACTACGCCTGCAACCCCCGCTGCCGATGCGACCTTCAGGAACTCACGCTTTTTCATTGCCCGTCCTTAACCAGAATGTAAGTTGGATTTAGTCTTGTATCCAAGACGGAATACCATTTGCAAATTCTGGGCCAAGAACGTGAAAGCCTTTGTAGAAAAGGCTTTCCGGGTATTAGGCTGTCACTCCCAGGTCAGATGACTGACTAGGCGCGGTGCGTACGCGCTCAAAACTGGTGCGGTGTGCACGCTTTCGGAGGTACGCTACGAATCATCCTGACTGGCGTACCGCTCGCGTGCTGAATGGAGCATGTAAAGCGTGATGCGCTTCACCTCGGCCTGGCTCTCCGCGATGTGCGCACGGATCATCTCTTGTGCGCCGGAGACGTCCTTTGCGAAGATCGCCGACAGGATTTCTCCATGCTCCCGGTAGGTGGCATCTATACGGGGTGCCTTCGTAAAATCCAGGCGGCGGATGATCCGGATGCGCTCTGTTACGTCCTGGTGAATGCGCGCCATCTCGTCGTTGCCCACGGCCGCGACAATGCGGGTGTGAAACGCCTCGTCGAGCGCCGCCACGACTGTCGAGTCAGTGAGGTAGTCCCCGGCCGGCACACACCATGTCTCGCGTAACGTATCGAGCCTGTCCATTGCATCCAGAGCGACGACCCGGGCAATAGCGGAGGTCTCCATCATGACCCGCACTTCGTACAGGTCCTCGAAGTATTTGAAATCGAAAGCGCGCACCTGCCAGCCGCTTTTAAAATGCACGTCGACGTATCCTTCGCGCTGCAGCCAAAACAGAGCTTGGCGAACCGGTGTCCGGCTCACCTGCATGCGTGTTGCAATGTCGCCTTCGCTGAATTTGTCGCCCGGCAGCAGCCGGAAATCGAAAATATCGGCCTTCAGTTGCGTATAGATTTGTGCCGCGAGATTGCTGGCATTTTTCGCCGGACCCGCGGGCGTCTTCGTATCCACCATGTGCTTTTCCAACCGATGTGAGCCGATTATTCGAGTGAGACCAAAGGATCCCCAGCGTTGATCATCATACCGGGCTTGCAATGGAATGTTCCCACGATGCCATCGTGCGGCGCCGCGACATGAAACTCCATTTTCATTGCCTCAAGGATCAAAAGAGGGTCGCCGGCATTCACGCGCGAGCCGGGATCCGCCATGAGCTTCCATACATTGCCCGTAATATCGGCCGAGACAACAAAGCCTGACAGCTCGGCTACTTCGATCAACTCCCCGGCAGTGTCGGTCACGGCCGATGCGTGAGTACCAGCCACAGTATCGGCGGCCCAATGCGCGACCTCAGCGTCAAATGCGAGTTTCTGCCCGGCCCTGAAGACCTCGAGTTCCGGCGCAATACTTTCGAGGAAGTTGTTGTATGCGCCGAGATCAAAAACCTCCTCTTCTATCCGGATGCCGCACCGCCCTTCCCTGAATCCGTCTCTAAGCACATCGAGCTCGCTCTCGCTCACCGGATAAAAGCGCACTTGATCGAAGAATCTGAGCAGCCAGGGTTTGCCATCGACAAACATCTCGTTCTTGAGGAACTTGTTCCAGATGGGTAACGTGCGTCCAACCAGTTGATAGCCGCCAGGCGAATCCATTCCGTAGATGCACATATAGACGCCGCCGATGCCCACCGTGCCCTCTGCAGTGTATGTACGCGCCGGGTTGTACTTCGACGTCACCAAGCGATGCCGGGGGTCAACGGGGACGGCGCAGGGAGCGCCCAGGTACACGTCGCCAAGCCCGAGAACCATGTAGCTGGTTTTGAAAATGGTATCGCGTACCGCATTGCCGTATTTCAGGCCATTGATGCGCCGGATGAACTCGGTGTTACTGGGCAACCAAGGGGCCGTGTCGCGCACTGATTGCCGATAACGCGCCACTGCGTCGAGTGTCGCGGAGTCCTCATAAGCCATTGGCAAGTAGACAACACGGCTAGGCACCGTCATGGTGGAGATGCCGGCCAGTGTTGCATCCGTATCGGCAAGGGCATCAACGAGAGTCCGTTGATGGATCACCCGGCTGTCGAAACGTACCTGCAAGGAACGCACGCCCGGAGAGAGCTCACACACGCCATTCACCGGACTATTTTTCAAAGCCTCCATCAACGCGTGGATGCGGAAGCGGTGATTGAGATCGAGAACGTTCTCGCCGTATTCGATCAGGATGTACTTGTCGCCCGCTTGGCGGAAGACCGTCTTGGGACGCTCGCCGGACGCAGCCATCTCAAACAGGATTGGCGAACCGCGCTCAGAGCTTGCATCTGGACGTGCGAGCACCGAGGCGTCCCATCCCGCGATAAAGGCGTCCTGCGCCTGCTCCAGCGCGAGCGCATCGTCGAACGTCATTTCGCGAAAGCGAATCTTGTCACCCGGCTTGACCTGTCCCACCTTCCACAATTCAGCCTTGGCGATGGTCACGGCGCAAACAAATCCGCCGAGGCTCGGACCATCGCGAGTCAGGATCACCGGCATGTCGCCCGTGAAATTGACACTGCCGATCGCGTACTCACAGTCGTGCACGTTCGATGGATGCAACCCCGCTTCGCCACCGTCAGAACGTGTCCATTGAGGCTTCGGACCGTTCAGCCGAATGCCCAGACGGTTCGAGTTGTAGTGGACGTCCCACTCGCTCGCAAAGAATGTATCGATTGATTCCGGTGTGAAGAAGTCAGGGGCACCATGCGGCCCGTATAAGACTCCGATGTCCCACGTGCGCCCGTAACCTGGTACGAGAGAATCTGGCAGAGGCGCTGGCGCGTACAGAGGCGCAAGGTCAGCCGTCGCGGGCAAGCTTGGATCAGCAATTGTCAGGACGTCTGCCGGGCGCAAAGTACGGCCTGCATGGCCGCCAAATTGTCCGAGCGCAAATGTGGCGCGGCTGCCGAGATACAGCGGAACGTCCAGGCCGTTGCGCACCGCGAGATAGGTTCGGCATCCGCTGGTCGCTTTGCCAATGCGCAGGGTCTGACCTGCTTTTATATTGATAGGTATCCAGAATAATACTGGTTCTCCATCCAGCGTCGCATCGGTCGGAGCGCCAGTCAAGGCGACTATCGTGTCGCAATGAAACCGCAGCGCAGGTCCAAGCACCGTCGTTTCAATGCCCGCAGCATGCGGCTGGTTGCCGACGATCCGGTTCGCCACCCTGAATGCCCAGTCGTCCATTGGCCCCGACGGTGGCACACCGATATTCCAGTACCCGACCCGGCCGGGATAATCCTGGATAGAGGTATAAGTGCCCGCGTCTAATACCTCGATAGCGCGCGGCCGATACTCGAACGCATCGAGAAAGCGGGTTGAGACATTGCCCGTGCGAAAGCCCTCACTTGCCACCACCTGCCGCAAGTAATCCAGATTTGTCGCGATACCGGCCAGCCGTGTTTCAGCGAGTGCGCGGGTCATCGCTGCAATGGCCGCCGCGCGATCAGCGCCATGCACAATGAGCTTCGCGATCATGGGGTCGTAGTGAGCGGACACCTCCGTCCCGGTTTCGACCCAGCCGTCTACGCGGATATCGGGAGGGAAGCTGACTTCGGTCAGCGTGCCGGGACTCGGCGCGAAGTTACGCAGCGCATTTTCTGCATAGACTCGAACTTCGATCGCGGCCCCTTGCGGGATGATCGGACGGTCCAATGCAGGCGGATCGCCGGCAGCGGTCAGGATCATCCATTCGACCAGATCGATACCGGTCACGCTTTCGGTGATCGCGTGTTCGACCTGCAACCGCGTGTTCACCTCGAGGAAGTAGAACGCCTCCTGAGGCGCGTCGTAAATAAACTCGACCGTACCGGCCGACCGGTACGAAACCGAACGGCCCAGGTTCTCCGCAGCGGCCCACAGCCGTTGCCGAACAGCATCCGACAAATTCGGCGCAGGCGTTTCCTCGACGACTTTTTGATTGCGCCGTTGCAACGAGCAATCTCGTTCGCCGAGCGCGACGACGTTACCCCGGCCGTCTCCAAAGATTTGCACTTCAACATGACGAGCCCGGTCGACAAAGCGCTCGACGAATACACCCGCGTTTGCAAAGAACGACTGCCCCAATCGCTTGACTGACTCGAACGCGGCAATCAACTCGGCTTCGTCATTGCATCGCGTGAGGCCAATGCCACCGCCTCCGGCCGTACTTTTCAGCATGACGGGGTAGCCGATCCGGGCCGCCTCTTGCTGTGCGGCAGACACGTCCGCAAGCAGGCCAGATCCGGGGGTCAGGGGTACACCGGCCAGTTCTGCAAGCTCGCGAGCGGCATGCTTCAGCCCAAACTGTTCCATTTGCTGCGGAGTCGGTCCCACGAACGCAATGCCTTCGGCCTCGCAACGTGCCGCGAACTCGGCGTTCTCCGAGAGAAAACCGTAGCCTGGAATAATCGCCTGAGCACCGCTTCGTTTCGCCGCATCAATGATGAGATCCATCCGTAGATAGCTTTCGGCCGCGGCGTGACCGCCAAGCGATATTGCAACGTCGGCAGAGGAGACATGAAGGCTATTGCGGTCGGCGTCCGAGTAGACGGCAACCGAGCGAACGTTCATGCGTCTCAGCGTGCGCGCAATACGACAGGCTATCTCGCCGCGATTAGCGATCAATACGGTGTGGAACATGGAAGTCCCCGATCAGGAGTGGGATGGCGTGGTCGTCCCGCTTTTGTCGGCGAGGTAGTTTACCCAGCCTCCGAACCTGGTGATGTCGGCGGCCTGGTCCAATCCAGCGGACTCACAGATGAAGCCTTTGACATCGGTTCCATCCGCGAGCCTGACGGTACCGATTCCCAGGGGTGCCGCGACACCGGCCACAAAGGAACCGAACTCGGCAATGGGCATGTCCCATAGTTCAAGCTGGATCGGTGCCCCGCTATCGGAACGCATCAAGCCGGGCTTAGGCGGTGTGGTATTGGCCAGTGCAAACAGTTGATAGTTGGATGCTGTAGTCGTGCTAGCAACGAAGCTTGCCCCGCGACTGACCAGTTCATGATTGAGCGGCATTCCACGCAGATGCGCTCCCACGACCGCGACGCGGATCGTGTTCATATTTGCAGGTGCAATGCCATTCGCTGACAACGTTGCATCGGCAGGATTCAACGCCAGGCCGGTCGCGCCGCGTGTGAGACCGGTACTGATATGCCAATGCTCGGCAAATGCGGCCAGTCCTCGCTCCTGCCACGCGTCGCCGATGAGCGTAATGCCGAAGGGCAAGCCGTCTTCGCGAATACTTGCCGGGACAGAAACCGCGCTCCAATCGAGTAAGTTGACGAAGTTGGTGTATTTGCCCAGGTTGCTATTCAAACGCACGGGATCCGTCTGGACATCAGCAATTCGATAATGCGTGGGAGCGGTCGGCACAAGCATGGCGTCGAATCCCGCAAGCAGCGCGTCGGCGCGGCGTTTGAGATCGGCGAGTTTGTATACGCCATCAAAAACATCGGCGGCTGAAAATTCCCTGGCTTTGAAAATGATGTCACGCACGACCGGGTGGATATCGGCTTCGTGCGTAGTCGCGAACTCGCGAATGGCGGCGAAGCGTTCCGCGACCCAAGGGCCGTCGTATAGCAACGCAGCAACTTGGTCGAACAGGGTGAAGTCGATCGGCACGCAGGTCGCACCACGAGCCTCTAGCTGGCCGATCGCAACCTGAAAAGCTTGCGAGGCAAGATCATCGCCAAAAAATTCTGGCTGCGCAGGAACGGCTATGTGCGCAGCAGCCGGCATACGCCAATTGCGCGACGCTTCCGGTGCGGCACGCGAAAGGCCATCTTCAAGATCGATGACAGCCGCAACGTCATACACGGACATCGCGTCACCCATGGTCATCGCGAACACCGACACGCAATCCAACGTACGGCACGCGGGGATGACCCCGGTATTGCTAAATGCGCCGCGCGTGGGCTTGATGCCGACGATGTTGTTCAAACCAGCAGGAACCCGTCCAGAGCCTGCGGTGTCCGTTCCCAGCGCGAACGGTACAAGACCGCGCGCCACGACCGAAGCCGAGCCGGAACTCGACCCTCCCGACACAAAGGCGGCGTTGAACGTATTAGTTGGCACTCCGTAGGCTGATCGAACACCGACGAGGCCCGTTGCAAACTGGTCGAGATTGGTCTTCCCTACGATGATCGCACCGGCATCAGTCAATCGCCGAACGATCGTCGCGTCCTTGTCCGGTGAGTAGGCAAACGCGCGACAAGCGGCCGTTGTCTCGAACCCTTCGGCGTCGATGTTGTCTTTGGCCGCAAACGGCACGCCGTACAACGGGAGGAGGTTTTTATCGCCGCCAACGGCATCGAGCTTTTGAGCGAGCTTGGTCAGGCGAGCATCCAGCCCGGAAGCTGACACGATCGAAATCCAGGCGGGATCGTCTGCAGAGAGCGACGCCCTGAGTTCGTGAAGTAGTTCCACTGGCGTAGTACCGGTTTCGTATGCACGTTTCCAGTCGGGAATAGTCCATCCGAGCATCTGGTATTTCCTCTTGTGTACAAGTTTCGAAATTCATATACAAGAGTTGTGCCAATGGAATGAAAGCCTTATTGGGTGAGCTTCCGATAGATTTGTATGCAGAGTTGCCAGCGAGCTCGGCAGCGGTAGAACGCCCTAATGTGGCGCTGAACGAGCGGAGATTGGGCGGGCTCGCACCAGTAGTGAGCCCAGCCGGCCACCCGCGCAGCACGTGTCAATTACGCCGATTCGCAGGCCTCGTTTACGTCGTGGAGCAGAGGTAAGCAAGCTGCTTCTTGCCGAACAGTGCTGCAACGGGCACGGAACGCCGCTCAGACTTTGACGGCCACACACCATCGAGTATTACCCCAGCCGATCATCACCATAACGAATACCGATTGTTGTTGATCTGGAACTTTCTCGTTTCTAAGATGGTTTAACCGTAAAAAAATCGATAACACGGAGACACTGAATATGGATGCGCAGGTGAAGCCCGAACGGGCAATCAAGACAGTGGAAGATGCGATTCGCCTGGTAGAGGCGAGCCGGCTGACACATATCAAAGTCGGTCTGTCCGATATCGATGGCATTCTGCGAGGAAAGTATCTGCGCAAAGATAAATTCCTCGGGGCACTGCGTGCGGGATTCGCTTTCTGCAATGTCGTACTGGGTTGGGACTCAGACGATCAAATGTACGACAACACGAAATACACCGGCTGGCACACCGCCTATCCGGACGCCATGGTGCGTATCGTTCCGCAGAGCTGCCGGCGTTTGCCGCTGGAACAGGGTGACGGCGAAGATATGCTGTTCTTCCTTGCCGAATTTGTTGGGGATGCCGAAGCAATTTGCCCACGGGGCTTATTGCAACGCGTATTGAAGCGCGCAAGCGATATGGGGTTCGGGGTTTCTGCCGCGCTTGAATATGAATTCTTCATGTTCGAGGAGACGCCGCATTCGGTACGTGAAAAAAATTACCGTGACTTGAAGAACTGGACACCGGGCAATTTCGGCTACTCAGTGCTGCGCAGTACGGTCGAAGGCGATTTTTACCGGCAATTGCTCGATATGTGCGAGCAGATGGACATGCCGATCGAGGGCCTGCATACCGAAACCGGTCCTGGCGTGCTGGAGGCTGCGCTTGCGGTCGACGGCGCGGCCGAGATGGCGGACAAGGCAATGTTGTTCAAAACCTTTACCAAGGCGCTGGCTCAGAAAAACAATCTGATGGCGACCTTCATGGCGAAATGGTCGCATGACCACCCAGGACAGAGCGGCCACATCCACTTGTCCTTGCGCGAGACGAATACCGGCAAGTCAGCGTTTTACGACGGAAGCCGTCCTTATAACATGAGCGCCAAGCAAGCCAGTTTCATGGCGGGCGTGCAACGCTACCTGCCCGAATTCATGTCGATGTTCGCGCAGACCGTCAATAGCTATTCACGGTTGGTGCCGGGCTACTGGGCGCCACTCGATGCAACGTGGGGCGTCGAGAACCGGACCACGGCGTTGCGCCTGATCCCGGGTTCGGAAAAATCGCAGCGTGTTGAAGTTCGCATCGGTTCCGCCGACGCTAACCCCTACATTGCATTGGCAGCGGCGTTGGGTGCCGGCTTGCACGGGATTGAACAGGGCCTGGATCCGGGACAAATTGTCGAGGGCAACGCCTATACGCAGGAGTTCCCCGCCCATCTGAAATTGCCTTGCACCCTGTGGGAGTCCGCACAGCGGCTGCGCCACTCCGAAGCGGCGAAGACCTTGTTTGGCGAAGCGTTCGTCGAGCATTTTGTTGCGACCCGCGAGTGGGAAGAGCGACAGTTTCGTCGGCATGTGACCGATTGGGAATTGGCCCGCTATTTCGAGATTATCTGAGTCTAAAAGTCCAAGCCCACTATGAAAGAAGACCTGATTACCATTAGCCCGATCGACGGCAGCGAATTCGTGCGCCGACCGTATGCGAGCGAGTCGCAGATCGAGCAGACCCTACAGCGCGCAAAAACTGCCCAGAAGGCGTGGGCCGCACGACCGCTGTCGGAGCGACTGGCGCTGGTTGGCCGTGCCGTCGAACACTTCGTCCAGAACAAGGCAACTATCGCCGAGGCGATTACACGCCAGATGGGACGCCCGCTGCGCTACACCGCCGGCGAAGTGGACGGCTTTGCTTCACGGGCGCGCCATATGATGGCGATTGCAGAAGACGCATTGAAGCTCGTGCAAGTGGCGCCGCAGGAAGGCTTTACCCGTTTTATTTCGCGTGAACCGGTTGGCGTGGTGCTCACTATCGCGCCATGGAACTACCCCTTGCTGACGGCAGTCAACAGTATCGTCCCGGCTTTGTTGGCGGGTAATGCGGTTATTCTTAAGCACTCCGACCAAACACCTTTGTGCGCCGAACTCATCCATCAAGCGTTTGTCCAGGCTGAGTTGCCCGAGGGTGTGTTCCAGTACCTGCATGTGGATCATGAACGTGTGCGTCGATTGATACACGCGAACGAAATCGGCTTCGTCTGTTTCACCGGTTCGGTGGGCGGGGGGCGCATCGTCGAGGAAGCTGCGGCCGGCCGCTTTATCGGGGTTGGGCTGGAATTGGGCGGCAATGATCCGGCCTATGTGCGAAGCGATGCCAATATCGACTACGCAGTGGAGACGCTGGTCGACGGCGCCTTCTTCAACTCGGGCCAGTCATGCTGCGGTATCCAGCGAATTTATGTGGCTGAGCCTCTGTACAAGGATTTTATCGAGCGTGCCGTCGCGCTGACAAATCAGTATGTGCTGGGCAATCCGCTCGATGCGCAAACCACCCTGGGGCCGGTAGTCCGTACCGCGGCAGCCGACGGGGTGCGGGCGGTGATCGCCGAGGCACTTTCCAAAGGCGCTAGAAATCTGATCGACGAAAGCCAGTTCGGACTATCGCGCGCCGGCACACCTTATGTGGCGCCGGGTGTGTTCGTGGATGTCGATCACGGCATGACGCTGATGAACGATGAGTGTTTCGGACCGGTGGTCGGCATCATGCCGGTGTCCGGAGATGAACAAGCGATCGAACTGATGAACGACAGCCCCTACGGTTTGACGGCGAGTGTGTTTACGAGCGACGAAGACGCCGCTCTATCCATCGGCCGGCGTGTCGAAACCGGTACGTTCTTTATGAACCGCTGCGACTATCTCGACCCTGCGCTAGCCTGGACCGGGGTGAAGAATACCGGCCGAGGCGTGACCTTGTCGGCGATCGGTTACGAGCACCTGACGCGACCCAAATCTTTTCATCTGAAAACCCGTCTCTGAACGGATCATCGAAGGAATTTCGTATGTCACATCCGTCACTTCCCTCCGCAAACTGGAACTACCCGACAGCAGTCAAGGTCGGCGCAGGCCGGATCAGCGAATTGCCGCAATGGTGTAAAAGCCTGGGCATGCGCCGGCCGCTGCTGATTACCGACCCGGGTCTGGCGGCGTTGCCGCTGATCGGGAGCACATTGGATCACTGCCGGTCCGCCGGCCTGGAGTGCGGGCTGTTTCACGATATCAAGGGCAATCCAACTGGCAAGAATGCCGACGATGGCGTGGCGATCTTCAAAGCTGGCGGCCATGACGGTGTGATCGCCTTCGGCGGCGGCTCAGCCCTGGATGCGGCCAAGGCTGTGGCGCTGATGGTTGGGCAGGATCGTCCGCTCTGGGATTTCGAAGATGTCGGCGACAACTATCTGCGCGTCAATGTGTCTGGCATGGCGCCCGTGGTGGCTGTGCCGACCACGGCCGGGACCGGCTCGGAAGTCGGCCGTGCGTCGGTGATCACCGACGATCACGCCCATGTGAAACGGATCATATTCCACGCGAACATGCTGCCCGCGGTCGTCATCCTCGACCCTGAGTTGACGGTGGGCCTGCCGGCGAAGCTGACGGCGGCGACCGGCATGGACGCCCTCTCGCATAACCTCGAAGCCTATTGTTCGCCGTTTTATCATCCGATGGCGACAGGCATCGCGGTAGAAGGTATTCGCCTGATCAAGCAGTTCCTGCCGCGTGCGGTGAAAGACGGCCAGGACCTCGACGCGCGCCTGCAAATGCTGGTGGCGTCGAGCATGGGCGCCACAGCGTTCCAGCGCGGCCTGGGTGCAATGCATGCGCTGGCGCATCCCCTGGGCGCGCTGTATGACGCCCACCACGGCATGCTCAACGCCATCTTGATGCCGTATGTGCTGAAGGCCAACGAATCGGTTATCGCGGAACGGATCGAATTGTTGGCGCGCTACCTTGAACTGGCACAGCCGTCGTTCACCTCCTTCCTCGACTGGGTCTTGATGATGCGCGACACGCTAGGCATTCCCCATACGCTAGGCGAGATCGGCATCGATGGCCGCGACGCGGCGAAGGTCGGTGAAATGGCAGTGGCTGATGGATCGGCTGGGACCAACCCGATTCCGTTCAGTGCCGCCGAGTACAGCCGCGTTTTCGTGACGGCGGTCGAGGGCTTGTTGTAACGCCTATTGCAATGAGTCAGTGTTATCGAGGGGATGGTGTGGCAAGAATCGGGATCGCTGGCTTTTTACATGAGACGAATACATTTGCCGCCAGCCGAGCGAGTTTCGCTACTTTCGTCGAGGCGGATGCGTGGCCGGGCTTGCTGGTGGGCGAAGAGATATTCGGCGCAGTCTCGGGCGTCAATCTGGCGATAGACGGGTTCATACAAGCTGCACGCCCGTCGCACCAACTGGTCCCGCTATTGTGGGCCTCGGCCAATCCGAGCGGTCCAGTGACGCAGGATGCATTCGAAGCCATTGCCTTCATGCTCGACCGGATGATCCGTGATGCGGGTCCGCTGGACGCGCTGTTTCTCGATCTGCACGGTGCCATGGTGAGCGAGCATCTGGAGGACGGTGAGGGGGAGTTGCTGCAACGCCTGCGTCAAAGAGTCGGCGGCACGATGCCGATCGTCGCGGCGCTCGATTTTCACGCCAATATCACGCCGGCCATGATCGAACATGCCAGCGGCCTGGTCACTTACCGTAGCTATCCGCATGTCGACATGGCGCAGACAGGGCAGCGTGCACAGGTGTTGATCGACCGGTTGCTTGCCGGTGAAGTGCTGCACAAGGGCTATCGCCAAATCCCTTTTCTGATTCCAATGCCGTGGCAAAGCACCTTGACCGAACCGATGCGTGGTTTGGTGGCGCTTGGCGAATCGCTGGCGTCGGAACACGTTTTTGCGGCCGACTTTGTGCCGGGTTTTCCGCTCGCCGACATCCATCACAGCGGGCCCAGCGTGATTGCCTATGGCTGCGACCGGATGGCGGTCGAGGCGGCGGTCGACTCTTTGACACAGGCTGTTCTGACCAGTCGAGCTGATTTCGGCGGGCGTCTCTATGCCCCGGCCGACGCGGTCGCGCATGCGCTTGAGTGGGGGTTGCGACCGGGGGGCGGCACGATCATTCTGGCCGATACCCAGGATAATCCGGGCGGGGGCGGGGGCGGCGATACAACCGATATCCTGCGCGAACTGCTCCGACAAAAAGCACAGCGAGTTTGCGCCGGTGTGTTGTGCGATGCCGGATTCGTCGAAGCGGCCACGCACGCGGGTATTGGTGCTGTTATCAATGTGCCGCTGGGCGGAGTTAGCGGGATGGGGGCGGGGCCGCTGCAAACACCGTTTGAGGTGCTTGCGCTTGGAACGGGTCGTTTCACCGGCACAGGGCCGTTCTACCTTGGTTGCCACATGGATCTGGGGGCGATGGTCCGGGTGCGATGCGGCGGCCCACTTGGCATTGAGATCGTGGTATCGAGCCGCAAACAGCAAGCTGCCGATCAGGCCATGTTTCGCCATGTCGGCGCCGATCCTGCCCATTACCGCATCCTCGTTCTCAAGAGCTCAGTGCATTTCCGGGCCGACTTTGCCGCGCTGGCGGACGACATTCTGGTGGTGGCCGCGCCCGGTATCAATGTCGCGGATTTGCGCCAGTTGCGTTATGAAAAATTGAGGCCGGGCGTTACGCTGCTTTGAAGTTAGCTCGCGCATCAGCTCAACAGGTCAGCCCAACACAATAGAGGGCAACAGCCACGGCGCGTTCGACTCAATGATCGGCAGGAAGCGATTTTTCAGCAATTCCACGCTGTCCTGGGCGAGTTGCTGCGGCAGCAAGCCAAGATCGTCTTGACGGGCGACCATGGTCAGTTCGCGGAAGAATTCCTCGCCGGGAATCGGGAACAGGCGAAACGCCCGAGAAAACTTATTGTCCGGAGTCAGTCCCGACTGCAACAAGCACAGCGGCGTGGTGATGGTCCAGCCCGCATTGGCCATCACCAGGGACATGATCGCGGCCGTATTGTCGAGTTGCAGACGCAGCGGCGGTTGAATCCCCCATTTCTCCAACTGGGTTTCAATACTTCGGCCAATGACGGTTGTATTGCTGTAGCGAATGAAGTCGCCTCTGACCAAGAGGTTGCGCAGAGAGGGGACGGGCCCTTTGAAGTCGCCGGGCAAGACCAGCACAAATGGTTCGCGCAGGATGCGCTGGCGAAACAGCAAGGGGTTCTTCGACACGACGTCGTCGGAAATGATGATGTCCACCCTTCTGGACAACAACGCTTCGGCATGCTGATGCGATTGACCCGTCACCATCGACCAGTTGGCGGTGCGCTGCCGTATCGCAGTCAGCAGATCGGCACCGATGCTGGTAGCCATGGAGTCGACCAGTGCAATACGAATATGCTTGAGCGGTTCACCGAGAGGTTTGCGGAACTCCTGACTCAAATGCCTGGCGTCATCCAGCAGCGTACAAGCCCGGTTGTAGAACTGACGCCCCACGGGTGTCAGCATCGGGGGCCGCTGCGAGCGATCCAGTAGCTGCAGATTGAGTGTTTGTTCCAGGTTCGACAGCGTTTGAGAAACCGAGGATTGCGTGATGCTGAGTCGTTGACCAGCCGCGGTCATGCCGCCGGATTCGACGACAAGCACGAAGACTTCGAGCGCTTTCAGATCGAAAGAGATGCCGTTTTGCATAAGACCGGCTGATTAGCCGCAGCGAGAAGTGGCCAGGAACGGGTGGGACTCGCCATACATCGGCGTAGTGTACCCGCTGTTAGCGCGGGTGCAAAACGTGGCGGATCGCCAGCGCCAACTGATGGCATGACACCGAACGCGGCTGGTCGTCACGCACATCGCAAGAAGCCAGCTACGACCAAGGCGCTGCTCAAGCGGTAGCTGGTCAATAGTCTTGCCGCGCATGGCGGCAGGCACGGACATGCGTAGCCAGGGAAACAATTCGTCGTTGATACCTTCAGGCGTCGTGGCCCGGGACCAGACCTCGCAGGCGCTGACTGGCAGTGAGGATCGTTGTTCGAACGTCAACCGCATGCTCCTCCTCCCCGAATCGGGGTCCTTGATCGCAGGCCGCGCCAGGCGATAGGCGACAGCGCGAATACAAGGACGAGAAATCCGACCTGCGAGAGATAGAACAGGTTCGTCCATTGATCGCTTACCGCAACATAGTATGTGTTGTGAATGACGTCGCTGAAGATGATGAGCGCCGTCAACCCGATCCCCGCCCGGGGCTTCACGAACAGGAGCACGGCAGCAAGCGGATCTAAAACCGTTAAGGCGCTCCAATAGATGCGGCTTGCGAACACGGCGCCACCGCCAAACCCGTAGTCCCAGAGCAAGCCGTGCTCGATATCGGCACGCACATGATTTAAGGTCGCCCCAAGCAGGCAGACAGCGAATAGAACGCGGATAGCAAAGGATGTACGTTGCATCTGATCGGCCGGAGGACGGCAGCGGGAATGAAGCCGTACAGTACCAAACTCCGGAAGCGGTGGCCGTTAGCTATCCTGCGTCACGCACGAGTCCGCAATTCATTTGACCAGCGAAAACGTCAGGACGAATCGTGTTCCATGCGGCTCACTTTCCGCATGTACCTTGCCGCTGTGCAGTTCCATAATCGTCCGCACTATCGCCAGTCCCAGCCCGGTCGATCCGCTCGCCGACGCACCGCTGGTCCTTGACGGATTCGCACGATAGAACCGATCGAAGACGTGTTCGAGCAGCTTCGCGTCCAGTGGAACGCCTTCGTTCACCACTTCAACGCACACTGCGCCGTCGCATTCGGCAACCGACAACATGATCTCGGCGTTCTGCGGCGTAAAGCGCACCGCGTTCGCAAGCAGATTGCTGACCGCACGCCGGAACAGTTCGATATCCGCCTTTGATCGCGCATGTCCCGTCACGCGAATTCGAACGCCGGCGTCCTCTGCAATTCCCTCGCAATAGTCGGCTATCTTGAGGCGCTCTTCGTCGACATCAAACTCGAGCAAGTGCCGGGAAAAATGAGGATGCTCGGCGCGGGCGAGAAAAAGGACATTCAGGCAGATGCGGCAACCGTAGTCGAGAAGGCGCGTGCGGTTCTGATGGCTGAGGCGCGCACCAAGCAAGCCGTGAGAGAGGACACATGCGATCGCGCGTTTATCGATGCGTCGAGGAGTTGCGCAACAACCAAGGCAATCCGCGGCTGAAAAGAACACTAAAAAGCGCGTTATGGGCACTGTGCCCACAACGCGCTTTTTGTCTTCTTCAGAAGAGCGGATTCAAACTAAAGCGTTGCCGTCACGCCGCCATCGACATAAAGAATGTGTCCATTGACGAAGTTCGAGGCCGCACTCGTGAGAAATATTGCCGCGCCCACCAGGTCCTCGACATCACCCCAACGCCGCGACGGCGTGCGCCCGATGAGCCATGCGCTAAAGGTTTCGCTGTTCACGAGCGCCTCTGTCAATTCGGTCTTGAAGTAGCCTGGTCCGAGCCCGTTCACCTGGATGCCGTGCTTGCCCCAGTCGATCGCCATGCCCTTGGTCAACATTTTCACCGCACCTTTTGTCGCCGTATAGGCCGCGATGTCGGGCCGCCCCAGTTCGCTTTGAACCGAGCAGATATTGACGATCTTTCCGGCGCCACGCGTGATCATGAAGCGTGCGACCGCCTGCCCGACCAGGAACACGCTGTCCACGTTGGTCTTCATCAACTCTTGCCACTGCTCGTGCGAAAACTGGTCCAGAGGCGCGCGACGCTGCATCCCGGCGTTATTGACGAGAATGTCGATGGGACCGTCTTCACGTTCGATCTTTTCGATCGCTGCCGATACCGCTGACGGGGACGTCACGTCGAAACTCATTGCATCGACGGTCATGCCTTCATCGCGCAAACGTACCACGGCTTCTGCAAGGCGGGTCTCGTTGCGGCCATTCAGGATAACCTTCGCGCCGGCGCCCGCGAGTCCGCGCGCGAGCGCGAAGCCAATCCCGCTACTCGATCCGGTGACAAGCGCACGCTTGCCCGACAAATCAAACATCTTGAGCATCTGATTCAAAATATCTCTCCTTGTTGTTCGTACGTCTGTGAGCGCAAGTCCGGACGTCTTCGCCATGGCCGCGACCGTCGTGCCATGTCCAGCATTTTCTGATGCTCGCGCACGTTGATCTTCAGTTGTTCAAGACTTGAATCCGCTGGCATTCCCTTGCACATTGCCTGAGTCCGCGCGTAGAGAGATTTCAACGCGCCTTCAATTGTCGGATTCCTGGCTGCTGCGAGCAACAGCCGGCCGCACCGGCGGCCTCTCGTTGTCTCATCGCTTGCTCCGCAAACGGCGGCAGCCAGGCATCACTGTGGCCATTTTTACCTTATTTGTTTGAATTGGATACCTGATCCAGCCAGGCAAAAGGCGTCTTGCGCGCTGTGACGTTAAGCGCCTGATTCGGTGACAAGGAGATGACCATGAAGATCAAGCATTTAAGGTAATACCAGAACAAGACAACGAGCCGCGGCGATCTTCCTTGCGCCCGCTGCCCTACTTGCCGTTCGCTTGTGGAGATCAGGGATTCGAGCGGCGCTTCACGCCAGAACATCAACGATTGTTTGGCGCGTTCTTCACGAAGTCATGGATAGCGTCTATTACATTGTTCTCCAACGGAAGATCCGCATTTATGTTTGACGGGGACTTCTCACTACTTTCTCCTCCGATAACGGCTTTTAGAAAGTGGTTGGTGTCAGGGAGGAGAATGAGTTCAGCGTGCGGATCGGCATATTTGAGTCGCTTCGCGTCTCGGGGTTTGACCTGCACGTCGCGCTGTCCCTGCATGATGAGCACCGGCTTGTTATAAGTCGCGATCAACCTCGCTGGATCGACAGACAACTCGCTCATCAGGAGGCCCTGAACCTGGGGGCGAAACAACGGCATCAAAGCGGGATCGATTCTAGATGCATCCACCCGCTGTCCTGCTTCAAGGACATCGAGCACAGACAACGCATTATCTAGCATCCGCGCATCTGCCAGATTCGATTGCAATTGTTCACGGATCACTTCACCTAGCGGGCGACCCGGCGTGGCTATCAGGATCAAACCGCAGATATCCGATGAGTTCTGCCCCGCAACCAGCGCGACCAAGCCGCCCTCGCTATGTCCCGACACCCACACGCAAGAAGCCCCAGTCCGTTTGCGGATAGCTGCTACCCACGAGTGGACGTCGTTTGCGTAGTCGTCGATGGTGACAGCATCGGCATCGGGTACCGCAGATGCGCTGCCATTCATGCCTCTCTTGTCGATGCGAACGGTCGCGACGCCGCGCGTCGAGAGGCCTTCTGCCAAGAGCTTGTACGTCGAAGTTCGCAGACCGGGGCCGTTGCCATTCCGGTCGATCGGGCCTGATCCGGGAACAATCAGGATCACGGGGACACCGTTGGGTGCTGGTGCGAGCAGCGTTCCTCGCAGGGGGCCGGCGGGACCTGACGCATCAATGTCCGTCTGCGCAGGGAGCGTTGGGGTGCCTGATTGAATTGCGGCCGCTAAGGCAAAAGCCGTGAGAATCCCCATTCGTCCTATCTCCGATAATAATCGTGCTCGATCTTTGGCCAATCATCTGCTCTGTTACTCAGTGCATTTCGCCCGCGGCAACTGATTCCGCGCTCGTTAAATTTGCAATCTACAGCGTGTCTCCGGTTTTTTTCCATCGTCCCCTTGACGACTTGGGGAAGGTCACCGCCGGCGTTCGGCGCACTACACGGCGAGCGTCCACAGCGGGTATCTAGGCCACTAAATATCTAGTCACGCAAAATTGCCCTCTTCAAGCGTGCCGTCCTGCGACGCCGCGCTTGGAACCGCGCTGCGCTGCTATATTGAGACAATCCACGCCGCTCGGTGCCACAGCCCACGGAGGTCCTTCATGGTTCGACTGGTCATGATCCTTCTCGGCGTCGACTATCTGCGCACGCGCTGGAAAGCGTTGATGGTGGCGGGATGGCTCAGCGTGGCGCTGGGCGTCGAAGTGTTCATCGACATGATGGACGGCTCGCTCTACTTTCCGCTCAAGCCGTTCGCTTTCCTGTTGCTTCTGGAGGGCCTCTCGACGCTGGCCGTTGCGTGGACCGGCATGGGCGGCCAGCGCAAGCTGCGCTACGTGAAGGGCTCGGCCTTCACGCTGGCGGCCACATTGATCCTGATCGGTACGCTGCACGCCAACTTCATCCTCGCGATGATCTTCGGCACGCTTTTCTTCGCCGACGGCATCCTGCAGATCATTTCCGCCAGAATCGTGCGGTTCCGGCGCTGGCGTCTTGCCATCGCGGGTGGCGTGTTCGAGATGGTGGTGGCGTTCATCTTCTACTTGCCCTATCCCGTGCGGTATGCGGGGACGATTCCATACTGCGTGTCGCTCGGCCTGCTGTTCAGCGGCTGGAACATGATCCTGCTCGCCATGCGCGTGCGCCGGATGGAGCACAACCCCGCGGTGGAGGATTCCCTGCCGACGGCTGCCGTTACGCCCGCAGCGGAACTGGCCAGTGCCGTTTCGGGCGTAACGGAATGGGACGGCCCGCCATCGGACGACGAACGCGCCCTCACCATCCACGTCTGGATGCCGGCCGCCACCGCCAAGGCCGAGGCGCAGCCGCGTGTGATCGTGGACCGCTATATCGCGGCCGTCGACCGAAACGGCGCGATATCCACCGGCCACGCGGCGCTGGAGTCGCCCGAGGGCATATATATCAGCTTGTATCCGGGGACGGAAATCGATCGTTCGCCGGAGGAATTCGGGCGCATGCTGCGTGCGACGCGGGAAAACGACATTCCGGGCGTCTTCCAGCCGGACTACCGGACCGAGGCCAATGCGTGGTGCGAGTCGACCGTCAAGGTGCGTATCCGAAACTACGATCCGGAACGCTTGCAACGGTTCTGGGACGCGTATCGGCAGGATGCGACCTATAACCTGACGTATCGCAATTGCTCGAGCACGGTGGCGCGCGCGCTCGAAGCGGCGGTGGAAGGCGCGTCGGCTCGGGTGTGGGCAAAGTCCGGTGGCTGGAAACCGCTGTTGCGGGTGATGTCGACACCCGAATTGTGGGTCGCCGCTCAGGTGCGCAAACGCGCGGCAACGATGGCTTGGACGCCCGGCCTGACCCTCGACTACGCCCGCGCGCTCAGCATGCTCGCCGATCCGAGGCCGCTTGGCTGGGTCAAGATGGCCCGGCTCGCGCTCAAGAAGATGGTTCGCTCGCGTCGCCGCTGGCAGGCCGAGGAGGCCGAACAAGCGAGCGCGCCGGACCTCGGCGAGACGTCGGCGCAAAGCGCCACGCGTACAGAAGCCTGAAGAAAACAGTCTCGGATGGTGGCGCGCACTGGGGCGACACACTTGGCACTGCGGTCTCTGAAACCACGACGCCCCGGCGTCTGCTTTATAGGAGGCCCGGGGCGTTTTTAACTGGCTCAAGTTATTCTGCAATGCGTTTGAAGCTGGCGTAGTAATTGTCGGTGTAGTAGCAGTCGCCGGTCTGCCTGCGCGGTCCACCACATACGATGCGGCGCTGTCCGCGGTCCGCCGCGCCAGGCGTGCGAACTGTGTATGCGTGGTAATAGCCGCGCGGATGCTGCGGCAGCAATGTCGCGCTGTTGCGGAACAAGACACCGTCCTCGCCAAAGGGGAAAGGGCCGCCCGCTTTGATCAGACGTAGTGTTTCGGCTGCGTCCCCCGGCAACTGCGCCTTAGTGACAGCAGCCGGCGCGCCCCGCTCCTGCGCGCCCGATGCGGCGGGCGTGCCGCTCGCGGCCTGCCCCAGTTGAGCCGGCGCCTGACTCGCGGATACGCCCGGTTCCTGAGTACCGTTTCGCGATCCGTCCTTGCCGCATCCGCCGAGGACCGCGCTCAAGGCGAGGATGCAGGTGAAAGCCCACGCTTGCTTCACGAAATGGTCATCTCCGGGTTGACCAGCATTCGACGATCACGAACGATTAAAGGGTAGCGCTAATGGCAAAGCGAATCAATGTTCGTCCGGACCGACAAATTTTATTCGACAATCAGGCCGATGCGCGGGTCTCGGCGTTCGAGCAGCAGGCGGATCGAGCGGATTGCGAAGGGGCTCGTCTTATCGTCGAGTTGCTTCGAAAATTGATGTGGTGAAGCTTCGTAAGATGCATTGCGCCCTCGGCATCGTCAAGAGCAGCGATCGACCCTGATGTTTCCATCGGTCACCCGTCGTTGAACGCTGAGAGTGCGCTTGCCTTTGAGCATGCATTGCCAACAATTCGAATTATTAGCGATGAACTCCCAGCCCGCTCTCCACAGATTCCCCCCAGATCAGGCACTCACCCGCGGGTCGGAACATTCGATCTTCGCTGCGACATAGATAAGTCATCCTTGCCGAAGCGACCATGGACATTGCTACACGTTAGTACCGCTCGGTTTGGCGCCGGTCGACCGACATGAATCGGCGAATACAGTTGCCGATTCATGTCCCTCAGATTCAGGCGCCGGATCTATTCTCTATAAGAATTAATCTTATGAACAAGTTGCGGATTATCTTTGGCAAGGAAAGCTTCTACCATCGGCCTCTAAATCAAGAACAGAAAAAACATCTCCTATGTCCATTCTTGAAGGGAAACGTGCTGGGCTTACAGCTTGCCGAAAAGAGTAACAACCCTTCAGGGTCTTTTTGAAATGGTCTTTAAGGCGAGGCCGTCTTTCCCGCTTCGCCGAGGCGCTTCGCCAAAGGCTATCCTGCGTCTCCGACGCTATCTAAATCTGCTTCAGGAAGATTTTATGAACATCAATCTAAAAGGCCGGAAGGCGATCGTAACGGGTTCTACGGCCGGTATCGGCCGAGCGATTGTCGAGGGGCTCGCGCGCGCTGGAGCGTCGGTCGTGGTCAACGGCCGCGGCGAAGAACGGGTTGGCAAAGCTGTTCGGGAGATACGTCAGCTATTTCCCGAGTCTGAGATCGATGGCGTCGTCGCCGACCTGGCTACTGCGGAAGGCGCAGCCTCTTTTTTCAAGCAAGTGGAAGGCGCCGACATTTTGATTAACAACCTGGGCACGGCAAAGCCCAAGTCGTTTGACGAGCTCACCGATGCTGATTGGCTCGACCTGTTCCAGATCAACGTCTTGAGCGGTGTACGCATGACTCGCCATTATCTGCCGAAAATGGTGAAGCGGGGGTGGGGACGAGTTGTGTTCATCAGCAGCGAGTCCGCACTGGCCATACCAAAGGAAATGATCGACTACGGTATGACAAAGACGGCGCAACTTGCAATTTCCAGAGGGGTTGCGGAGTTGGTCGGCGGAACGGGCGTAACGGTAAATTCAGTGCTTCCAGGCCCGACGCGCTCCGAAATTATGTCGAACTGGATGAAATCCGGAGCCGAGAGCCAAGGCATCACCCAAGCCGCCGCCGAGCAGCAATTCCTGGACACAACGCGTCCCACATCGCTCATCAACCGATTCGCAACGACAGAGGAGGTTGCAAATATGGTTGTGTACGTCTGTTCGGAGCAGGCTTCAGCCACTACCGGTACGGCGCTACGTGTAGACGGCGGCATCGTCAGGTCTATTGCATAGGGCTAAGCGTACCTGGACTTGTAGCACGCGCCACGCGGCGACCCGCGTGGAATGCCGCTTGGCGCTTGGGGTAGCCGTTCGAGAACCTCGTTG
Source organism: Caballeronia sordidicola (assembly GCF_002220365.1). GTDB lineage: Bacteria > Pseudomonadota > Gammaproteobacteria > Burkholderiales > Burkholderiaceae > Caballeronia > Caballeronia sordidicola_C. The sequence goes on from NZ_MTHB01000096.1 coordinate 45,153, forward strand.
CGCCGTTTTATGGGTCTTCGGCGTATGCGCCGACGTCTGCAACTGGCCGATTAGCGGCAGTGGTCTAGCGCGTCCGGACGCCCGCGACTAAGCGCGCTTAGCCTGCCCGAGTTCGTACCGGGAATTGCGCGCCTAAGCTCTGCTACCGCGCGTTCTGGGGCGCATCAGGCGCCGTCAACGCCCTCACCCGCGCCTTGGTTTGATTATAGAGGCAGGCGTTGTTGGCGTAGCCTTCGCCAGTTCCGCCGAGCGCAACGGTGCTTTGGTAGCTGCACTCTGCATCCCTGAACGCGATCCATGCGCGTTCCGCAGCGATCAAGCGCTTGAGGATCTCGGGATCATCGCGCGCGTCATCGGGGCCCTTGGGATGTTTGAGGGCGTTGACCAGACCGTCATAGACGTTGTTCAGCCGCTGGTCGGCAGTGGCTGTAGCAGCCATGGCGCAATTTGAAACTCCTGGATTGTTGGGGTTGCTGGCAGAGCATGCATTTAGCTTTGAGTCGACGGAGGAGAAGTCTGCTGGCGACTGCGCCCACGCTGCAACGACAGCTAGAGCGGCGAAGGCAGCGATCAAGATCTGTTTCACAGTGGTCCTCACGAATGGATCGGCGATAATCGAGATGCTGCGGCGAAGCCGAACACGCCGCCCCGATTTACAGCAAAATTGTTCCCATCGAACAAGGATTGTCAGCGCTGTTAGGTCCTTCGTCGACTGTCCGTTGTGAGCCGGTCGCTGCCTACTCACGACCGTCACAAGCCGACCCGAAGCGGCCGGTCGACCCAACACCCCCAATAGGGCGGCTTTCAAGGTACAACGGACGCCCGCCACTAAAGGTGAAACTGTTGTTTGAGCTAGTCACAAACAGACTATTCAGAATTTTCAATAGTCGCGCGGACTATGCACTTACCGCCGACCGCAAGAAATCAACAAATGCACGCACTTTCGCCGATAGGTGACGATTCTGTGGATAGAGGATGGAGAACGGTCGGGAGCGCCCGGCATAGTTCTGAAGGACCTCCACGAGATCGCCCCGCTTCAAAGCTTCGGCCGCCGCGAAACGATAGGTCTGGTAAAGGCCGCCTCCCGCATTGAGCCAAGCGACGCACCCTAGGGCATCGTTGAGCACCCGCATTCGGCTCTTTATCGGTTGTTCAATCTCTGCCCCTTTTTCATCAGTGAACAACCATTGCATGGGTCGCCCGGTATTCGGGGACACATATTGAATACAGTTATGCTCTTCAAGGTCATTGAGCGATAGCGGCGTGCCTTTTTTCAGTAAGTAATCCGATGTACTGAACACTCCTAAAGACGCATCCTCCAGCTTGTATGCCACCAGTCGCGAATCACGCTGAATGCCCAATCGAATGGCAAGGTCAAACCCCTCTTCAACAAAATCAATGATCTTGTCCGAGATACTTAGCTCGATTTCGATCTGTGGATAGGCCTCGGTGAACCTGGGCATCAAAGGCAGCAAGCGATACGTTCCGTAAGCAGCACTAACGCTGATGCGCAGCAGCCCACTTGGCACCGTCTGTGCACCGGTTATCGCGCGCTCGGCCTCGGCGATCTGATCGAGCGCTATCTGGCACTCCTTCCAATAAAGCTCCCCTTCATTTGTGACCTTGACGCTGCGCGTTGTCCGCGAAAAGAGGCGCACACCAAGACGCTGTTCGAGCCGACTGATCGATCGACTGATTGCCGCCGGGGTTACGCCAAAAACCTCGGCCGCGCCCGTGAAACTTTCCAACTCTGCGGCTTTACAAAATTGCTCGATGTTGCCGAGCTGAATCGAGTCAACGGTGGCCATGACTTGTTCCAAAATGTAATAGATTAATTGATTTTTACCCCATTTATCTCCGCATAACAAGCTAATAAAGTACGTTCACTGCCTGTGCAGATGACGAAACACAAGCAAAGCCAGGCGCCAGACTGAAATAGCCGCCATCTTCGACGCACTCTAAGGAACGACTGAAATGACCACCAAACTGCACGTCTTCACCTCGCCCTCGGCATTCCCCAACCCGCAGCGCCTGCGTCTGTTCATGCATGAAAAGGGTATTGCCGATCAGTTCGAGGAGCAGATCTACGATATGACGCCGGTGGGCGAGCAACGGCAATGGCAGCACCTGAAAATGAACCCGTGGGGCGAAACGCCGACGCTGCGACTGGCCGATGGCAGCTTTATTTCCGAAACAGCCGCCGTCGTCCGCTACCTCGACCAAACCTTCCCCGGACGAAAGATCATGGGAGAGAATGCGCTGGAACAGGGTCTCGACAATATGTGGGATAACCGCATCTGGGTGCATATCCTCTATCGCATCGTCACAGCGTTCCATGTTCTGCACACCGGGCTCGGGATGAAGCTGGAACTGACGAAGAATGAAGCCTGGGGCGAACATTGCCGAAAAGAGGCACTGGCGCATGCGGCGCTGGTCAACCAGCATCTGGCTGACGGCCGTGAATGGCTGCTCGGTGGGAGTGAACCGACCTTCTCGGACATCACGCTGGCGACAGCGATTGCGTTTTCGAAGTTCCCGGTCAACGTTACACCGCTCGACGAGCGCTTCGAGCATCTTGATGCCTACTGGAAGCGCTGGCAGCTTCGCCCCACCTTCCAGGCAGCCTACGCCGACCGCAATAGCGGCGTGCCGGAGCTGGATAATCGGGCATAAGGCAATGATTCGCACATCGCGCGAGGCCCGAGAAAGGAGGCCGCGCGAGCCGGCGACGCCGTGTCTCAGCGCTTAGGGCTATGCCCAATAGCTTGGGCATTTGCCGGCGATGGGATCGTTGTAGATTTCAGACAGCACGGAGTCGATTTAGTCCCCGTGTCAGTGGACATCCAACTCGTCCAACTCTGCACCATAGGAGGTTATTATGCCGTTTGCTCGTATCGATTTACTTAAAGGGAAATCCCCTGAGTATCGCGCCACTGTGGCCGACGTCGTGTACCAGGGAATTATCGATGTTTTGAAGGCGCCGGATGGCGACCGCTTCATAGTTATCGGCGAGCATTCTCCCGATAATTTAATTTACGATCCCCACTTTCTCGGCTGGAATCGATCGCCTGACTTCATCTTGATCCAAGTGACCAGCACTGTCGGAAATAATAAAGATTCAAAGCTCGCCTTCTTCCGATACATAGCCGACGAACTGAAGAGCAAGCTATCCGTGCGCCCCGATGACATCATGATCAACTTGGTCTTCGTAGACCGCTCGGATTGGTCATTTGGCAATGGCGACCCGTGGAATTAACGGGTCATAGCCCGACACGATTCGACGGAGACTTTCGCAGCCTTTTTTGGGCGGCATGACGCCCTCACTTACGGCGACCCGGGCGGCTTGGCCGCCCGGGTTTTGATGAACACGGTAGCCCTTCGTATCTCGGCAATGGCGACGACGACCGGACTTTCGGTCTGGGTGAGGCACGGTTCGTAAGCGGTAGGCTGCGGACGTAGCCTTCGACAAACAGTAAGCGATCGCATATTGGGCGACGACCGCGCCGCGGCGTGCAGACATGGACGCCCGAAGAAGCTGGAACCCAACCGTTCACCTCTCGCTGACTCCAACGGCGTAAGGGGGGCGGGTACGCATCGGTGATTGGCAGCATCGGCGGCGGATGGGACGTCATTCACGACCGCCGTGGGTCGAACGGCGGGAATGCGGGGTTTAAGCGCCTGTCCGAAGTCGATGCTCGCATGACGGTAATGGCCTAACCGCTGTTCCTAAGGCGCCGGCTTGCATGACCGAACTACTCCCAGCTGCCCTTGAATGCCCGACCGCGCGACAGGCGGAAGTGGGACGGGAGTGTGAGTTCGCTGATGCAGGAAGCTGCCCTTCGGCCGCTCGATACCGTCACTGTCAGCTATCCGCCGCATTGCTGACGTAGAACCCGGCTCGCCCCAACGACAATGGCCGACGAACTGGGTCAGCCTCGCCCGTGATGTCGTGTCGGCGGGCAGCGTGTGGACTGCGATCCGTTACGTGATGCTGCCGCCGGGCTGGCGCGCGGACGGTTCCGGCGAAACAACCGAGGCACTGCGTCAGCAAAATCTGGACGCGCGTCGCACGGTTCAAGTGGGTACGCAGGGACGGTGACGGAATTTCCCGTTACGGCTCGAGTTCGTACCTGCGGTATTGCGTGAACACACCACGATAAGTTGCGCGGCCACCGCTTTTCTGCGAGGACTCGGCCGTTCGCGACTGCCGGTGATCGACCCACTGCCGTCATTCGCGCCGCCGTGAGAGCAACGGGGTTTCCGGGGTCCAGTGGACATTCGCTCGTGCGGGTCGACTGCCGCTTACGGGAGGACTTTCCGAACACTGTTAGGCGGACCATAGAAAAAAAATCGAACTCGACCCGAGAACACTGCGTTAATGCGCACGGCTTTACCACATCTTTCGTCTGTCGGATATTCGCGTTCGACGCGTGGCAGGTTTTGAGTCGCCCTGTGGCGAGGCATCTCGTTGTGCTCTGGGCACAACTTCGGGGAAACGTGCACCGACGCGGGTCCGTTAGCAGGGGATTATTGCGGGCTCATCAAAGCGCGCCGCATCTCGTCGTTTGGCCGGAACTTACGGTTTCGACAAAACTGGTCACGCTGCCCGGCGATTCACGCCAAATGCATCGCGCATCGGGACACCCGAGTTTTCTCGGCCCGGAAGTCGCTCTACCTGCCTCGTCTTCTGGCATTTGTGCCGGCGAACATGAGGAGAGTAGAGATGCGACTGAACAAAATTCCGACCACAGTGGTCACCGGCTTTCTCGGTGCCGGCAAGACTACGCTGGTCAATCATCTTCTCGAACATGCGCGACCGGCACGCGTGGGCATTGTCGTCAACGAATTCGGCGAAGTCGGCATCGACGGCGACCTGATCGTCGCCGATGAAGACGCGCTGGTGGAGATCAATAACGGCTGCGTATGCTGTACCGTCCGTAAAGACCTTGTTAAGAGCGTGTCTGAACTACTGGCACGCGCGGGCGAACCGCTAGAGCGGCTGGTCGTTGAAACCTCGGGGCTGGCCGACCCAGCTCCCGTACTGCAGACATTTCTTGCCGACCCGGATGTGCGGGAACGCGTTGAGCTGGAGTCGGTGGTCGCCGTTGTGGACGCGCATCATTTCCATGAGCAACTCCACGATGAGATTGCCCGTGAGCAGGTCGTGTTCGCGGACCACATCATCATCAACAAGATGGATCTCGTTAGTGCTGAGGAGGTGACGGGGCTCATCGCACGTATCCGCACGCTCAATCCCACCGCAGCGATCGACATTGCGCGTCACGGCGCGGTTGACGTTAAAGCAGTCTTCGGCATCAGGCACTTCTCGCTGGATACGTTGCTCTCGGTCGAGCCCGATCTTCTCGACGAAGACGCGCATGACCATGAACACGACAACTCCATTGCGTCGCATTCGTTCATCATTCCGCGGCCATTGGACGCCATGCGCTTTAATCGCTGGGCCAATCAGCTTGTGCAAACCCACGGGCAACAACTCCTGCGCATGAAGGGCGTCCTGAACCTGCACGAAGAGCGTCGCCGCCTGCATTTCCATAGTGTTCATATGTTGCTCGACTCGAGCTTCGGAAAAGCGTGGGCGCAAGATGAACCGCGCGACGGCAAGTTCGTGATGATTGGGCGCGATCTCGACATGCCGGCCATGCGCGAGGGCCTGCTCGGTTGCATGACCTGAGTGCCCCATCTTTCTCCCCCCTTTTACCCACCTCAGGAGTACGAAGATGAAAAAGTCAGAAGCCTACACCGTCAGCATTGGTGTGCTCGCAGTGGTCGATACATGGCTCACCGCGACCGTCTTTCCCGTGCCCGTGTGGGTCACGTTTATCGCCTGGGCGTCGTTCTTCGTGTTAGGCGCGGGGCGCGCCGGTTTCGTCAAAAGCGTGGCGTCGAATCTGGCCGGCGCCGTGATCAGCTCGCTCACCCTGCTAGGCATCGCAACAACCAGCGGCAGCGCACTAGCGGTTGCGGTTCTGGTCGGTATCGGCAGTGCTGCGATGGTACAGGCGTCGAAGATCAAGCTGCTGGATGTGCTGCCCGCCATCGTCTGGGGCTTCGCCTCGACGGTGGGAACAACGGTGGCGACAGGTAAGCCCATCACTACATGGGGGCTGAGCAATCCTGGCCTCGTTGCCGCCGCAGCGCTCGTGACGGGTGCCGCATTCGGGTTCGTGTCAGAAGTGCTGGGCGACGCGCTTGCATTCAAGCGTGAGCACAAACTCGGATAAGGCATACGCCGCCTGGCTTCCAATAATCGCTAACTTTCTGGAGTAAGCCGTGAAACTACAGCACCACCTCGGGGGCGTCGAGAATCTGGGCCCCGTCAGTGTCGAAACGCGTGTCTTTGTGGAGCCGTGGGAGCGTCGTATCTTTGGCATTCACACAGCGATGATGGCCGAGAGCAATCACCTCGGCGATGCATTACCGGCTTACCCAATCAAGGAACTGCCGACTGCTTTCAAAAGCACGTGGACATGGGCGTCTTTGCGCACCGGCGCTGAAGACATGCAGCCCTTCGAGTACTTCAAGTACCGCTACTACGAGAAATGGCTGATGGGCATCTCGCAGTTCTTCGTGGATCAGGGGTACATCACCGCCGATGAGCTGGCCGAACGCGCTTCACTGTATCGGGCAGATCCCCAGGCTCCTATGCCCGATAGCCTCAGTGCTCCGATCAAGGAGCAGATCGATGCGTATCTCGAGAAAGGAGATTCCGGTTATCGCGAACGGCGTACCAAGGCGCGCTTCTCGAACGGACAAACAATACGGGTCGCCGATCCTGAAGCGGTCGATCACACCCGTCTGCCGGGCTATCTGCGCTGCAAGACCGGCAAGGTGGTGGAGGTCTATCCCGGTACGTTCTCGTACTTCGTTTCAACCGGTGTAGACGGAATCGGTGAGCCGATGGTGGTGTACCGGGTCGCATTCGACGCCGCCGACATCTGGGGCGAGGGCAAGAGCGAGCGCCACACCACGATCTACGCAGACCTGTACGAAGCCTATCTTCAGGCCAGCCTCTAACCAGCGCAAGAAGGAATCGTCATGACTCAACTGTTTCAGTATGAAGATGACCGCGAGGTTTCGAGCGCGGCTAAAGTGCGCGCACTCGAAGCATTGTTGATCGAAAAAGGTGTGATCGGCAGTGACTCGGTCGATGCAGTGCTGCAGCATTTCGAAACCGTCGCTGGTCCGTTCAACGGCGCAAAGATTGTCGCCCGGGCATGGGTAGACCCGGCGTTCAAGCAGCGCCTGGTTGAGGATACGCCGAAGGCAATCGCCGAGCTGGACCTGTCAGCCGGCATGGCCGGTGCGGAGGGAGAGCATATGGCAGCCGTTGCAAACGGGGACGGCGTACACAACCTGATCATCTGCACGTTGTGCTCATGCTATCCGTGGCCGGTGCTTGGCTTGCCGCCTTACTGGTACAAGGATCCGGTATTTCGAGCACGTGGTGTGCGCGAGCCGAGAGCGGTGCTACGCGAATTTGGCGTCGAGGTACCGGCGGAAACCGCGGTCAAGGTGTGGGATAGCAGTGCGCAGATCCGCTGGTTCGTTGTGCCTGAACGTCCCGCGAACACCGACCGCCTGAGCGAGCAGGAACTGGCTGCGCTTGTGACGCCTGAGTCGATGATGGGTGTCGCGCTGGTCGCGTCTCCCGCTGCCGCGTAAGGTCAACCATGTTTACGCGCTTCGAAGAATATGCGGCAGCGTCGATGCTCGGCGCCGATGATTCTCCGCCCCGGCTGGACGGCAAGCTGTTCTTTTCCAATCGCTGGGAAAGAGATGTGTTCGGCCTAGCGCTGTCGCTTTCAAAAGCAGGTTACTTCGAGTGGGAAGACTTTCGCCAATGCCTGATTACGGCAATCGCGCGCTGGGAATCCGCGCCGTGCGAAGGTCAGCCGCGCTGGGATTACTACGAGCGTTTTCTCGAGGCACTGCTGGATGTGGTCGGGTCGAGGGGCGTCCTTTCGCGTGACGAGCTCGCGCACGTAATGGTCGCCAGACGCCCAGCCACAGCGACGCACACGGCCGCCAGACCTCTGCACTCGAAAAACCATTGAACTTGAGTCTTGATCAAACCAGGAGAAGGGCATGGAAACGCTTAACGCCGTGATGACGTGCTTCAAATCACCTGCACGTCAGAAGATTGGCGCGATGTATGTCGCGCTTGCACTCATCAACGTTCTTGCATGGGCATGGGCTTGGATCGTATTGAGGGCTTCACCGTCGCTGATCGGTACCGCCTTTATCGCCTACAGTTTCGGCTTGCGCCACGCAATGGACGCAGACCATATCGCCGCTATCGACAACGTGACGCGCAAATTGATGAACGACGGAAAACGCCCCGTGACGGTCGGCTTTTTCTTCGCGTTTGGCCATTCGCTGACCGTGGTAGTCGGCGCGGTTGCGGTTGCGTTTACAACCAAAGCTCTGGCACATCATTTTGATTCATTCAAAGAGACGGGTGAGGTGCTCGGCACCGTTGTATCTGCGGCTTTTCTGATCATGATCGGCGCCATGAATATCGTGCTGCTGTCAGGTCTGTTCCGCGCGTTCGGACGCATGCGTCGCGGCCAGCGTCATGACGGCGACCTTCGCATGACGCACTTCGAAGGCAATCTGCTGGCGCGTCTGTTCAAGCCGCTCTTTCGTCTTGTCGGTTCGAGCTGGCTGATGCTGCCGCTGGGTATCCTGTTCGGGCTCGGCTTCGAAACGGCCACCGAAATGGCATTGTTCGGCACTTCGGCCGCACAGGCTTCGGCCGGCTTCTCGATCTGGACTATCCTGGTGTTTCCATGTCTGTTCGCAGCCGGCATGGTAACCATCGACACCACCGACGGCATCCTGATGCTGGGCGCCTATGGCTGGGCATTCGTCAAGCCCATGCGCAAGCTTTACTACAATCTGACGATTACACTGATTTCCACGGTCGTTGCGCTGATGATCGGCAGCATCGAGGCGCTTGGACTGCTGGGCGACCGGTTGAGCCTGACCGGACCGTTCTGGCAGGCCATTGGTCGTCTCAACGACAATTTCGGCTTGCTAGGATACGGCATTGTCGCGGTGTTCGTGATCGGCTGGCTGGCGTCTGCGCTGCTTTATAAAATGAAGGGGTACGATCGTGAAACCGCCTCGGCCTGATCCGGGCGCAAACCAGCCGCAATAATGCCGTTGGATCTCCGTGAGCTTGACGACCTGAGTGCGTGAACTCGATGAAGCAGATCAAAATAGGCATGATTGTCTTTCCAGGCTTCCAGTTGCTGGATGTTGCCGGGCCTAAAGACGCGTTTGCAGAAGTCAAGGTATTGAGCGGCGGCGAATGCCAATATGAAATGCTCACCGTGGGCACTACGCGCGGCAGTGTGCAGTCCTCAAGTGGGCTGACTGTCGTACCGGATCGTACGATCTTCGACCTGTGCCCGCACTTCGATACTGTGCTGGTGCCCGGCGGCCTGGGCATTTTCGAAACCTTTGACGACCCGGCTCTCAGTGATTGGCTCAAGGAACAATTCAAACATGCCCGGCGCGTGTCCGCCATTTGCAACGGCCTGTTCGCGCTCGGATCTGCGGGATTGCTGAACGAGCGCACGGTGACCACGCACTGGATGGATGTGCCGCGTCTGGCTGCCACGTTTCCGCGCGCACGGATCGAGCCGGATCACATCTACGTGAAGGACGGCAGCATCTACACCACGGCGGGCGTGACGGCAGGGATCGATCTTTCCTTGGTGATGATCGAGGAAGATTTTGGCAGGAAAATGGCGCTGGACGTCGCCAAGTATCTGATCGTGTATCTGCGAAGAGCAGGTGGACAATCGCAGTTCAGCCCGTTGCTCGAATCGCAGGCCGCGCCTGATTCGCAAATGTTGGCGATCCAGCAATATATGCTGGACCACCTTGCCGCCGAGCACACGCTCGCTTCGTTGGCGGAGCGGGCGCATATGAGCCCGCGCAACATGACGCGTCTGTTCACGAAGGAATGCGGCCTGAGTCCGACTGCATTCCTGAACAACGCGCGTATCGATGCCGCAAGGCGTTATCTGGAAAGCACGGATCTTCCGCTGCGCCACATTGCCCGACAGTGCGGGTTCGATGGTACGGACGCACTGCGACGCACGTTCCAACGGCGACTGAAAATTAATCCGGCTGACTATCGCAGCCGCTTCCGTTCGGCCGATTCGCCAGATCGTACGCAGGACGTTGTCGCCGAGGCGCGGTAGAAACTACCAACGCACTCGATTTGATCCCTGGAACATGATACGAGAGGCTGCACATTTAATGAGGTCAGGTTCCGGGCAGCCGGGCGAGCGACTGATATCTGTACGCCCGATGCATTCAGACGGTCAAGAAGACCCATAGTCCAATGTCCGAATCTTGCCGATCGTAGCGTGAGTGCAATTGACAGCACCCAAACCTCAGCAATCGTCGGAACCGCGACCATGTCAATGGCCGCTTCCCCGGCTTGAAAAGACCCTTGAACGTCCATATCGAAACATCGGCCAACGACCGCTTCTGGCCGGTCTCTGCCTTTGCCAGCTAGCCATCGAAATGGATCACGGCGGGGTCGTGCTCACCCCCAGAATACTCATTAGAGTTTTCGCGCTTCGCTGTCCCTGGTCCTCGTAGTTAGTATTAAAAACCACGTGCGTCAGTTCGACCGCTTTTGAAATCTCGATGATCTGACTCGCCATTGAATCGAGTTCATCGTCGTTGTACTCGTAGTTGAATCTCGACGACGATGCAACCGCGCCTTTGATATTCCACGTGTCCTGATTGCGTCCATGCATGCGAATCAACGCCAGCCGCGGATGCGTTGTTTCCCAAATGGCGGGGATGCTGTTACTCGACCCTTGCGGTTCATCCACCACCACATTCACCAGTCCACGCTCACGTTCCATGGCCAGCGTGGAATCCCGGCGCTTTGCATCGAACCAGGTCTGGTTGCGAAACTCGACCGCCATGGTGTAGCCGTCCATTGCGCCCATGACGTCCGCGCAGTGCTCGACATGCCGAATGCCGTGGGGGTTGCAGATCACCCACGGCGCAAACTGGAAATGCACCGCGCCGAGCTTGCCGGCAAGACGAAGCGGCTCAACGGCTTCGAAGTAGCGGCACCACAATTCCTGCTGCAACTCGCCCGGCAAATCCTTGTAATACAGGCTCGTCTTGCCGTTCTGCGGCAGGAGCGGCTGGATGTCCGGCGCAAACATGTCGCGTGCGGTCTGATGCCCCGTGAACAAGCGGAACGCCTTGATGTTGAACACAAACCCGGGCGGTGTCCGCTCAGCCCACAACACCGAATTCGCAGCATTAGGCATGGCGTAATAGCTGGAATCGACCTCCACCAAAGGGAACACGGACGCGTAATAACGCAACCGGGCCTCCGCGCTCGAACAACCGGGCGGATAAAAACGCTTGCACTTGATCAGCGTGGGATCGGTCCACGAAGCCGTGCCAACCAGGATGGTCACCGCACATTCTCCCTACCGTTTTCACACCATTCACCGGTCATAATTTCCTCTCTGCTTTCCTCCCCGTGTTTTAAAAGGGGCAGTTCAGGCTCGATCAAATTCAAGGTAAAGTACTGTACATCCATACAGTTAAATTTACCATGTCAGCCTTGCTCAAGAACGTCGAAGACATCCACCCCGCCTTGTGGCGCGGGTCGCAGCTCGCGCGCTCGCAGGGGCAAACGGTCGACACGGGTTATGCCATGCTGTCGGCCGAACTGCCGGGCGGCGGCTGGCCGCTGGGAACGCTGATCGAGCTGCTGGTGCAGCAGCCGGGCGTGGGTGAAGTCAGGCTGTTACGCCCGGCGCTCGCCGCCGTGAGCAAACGCCCTATCGCTTTTGTGCAACCGCCTCATAGTCCAAATGCTCTCGCTTTCGCGTATCTGGGTGTGCCGCTCGACAAGCTGCTCCAGGTGCGCGCATCGAAACTGGCTGACGCATTGTGGTCAGCCGAACAAATTCTCAAGACGGGCAGTTGCGGCGCCCTCGTCTTCTGGCAGCAATACGCGCGCACGGAATCGCTGCGGCGCCTGCACATGGCCGCGCAATCCTCTGAAACGCTGTTCCTGATGGTGCGCCCGCTCGCGAGCGCGGCGGACTCGTCACCGGCCACGTTGAGGCTGTGCGTGCGGCCGGCCGGTGACGGTATTGCTGTCGACATCATCAAGCGCAAAGGCCCGATTCGCGCCGAAAGACTGTCCGTCACCCTGCAACCCTCTCCCGTCCTGCTGAGTCCCCATGCCCGTGTACGTCGGCATACATCTACCCCGGTTGTCGCTGGAAGTGTTCCGTCCACGCTGGTCGCGTAAGCCTGAAAACGGCTGCGTCGTCCTCGACCGCGACACGGTCTTTATCGCAGACCGGGGCGCTCGCGAGGCCGGCGTGTGCGTGGGCATGAAACGCGGCGGCGTCCTCACGCTCTCGCCCGACACCCTCATGTTCGAGCGCGAGCTGAGCCGGGAAAACGACTTGATGCGCGAGGCAGCTTTTTCGTTGATGAAATTCTCACCCATGGTCGCGCTCTGCGATGAGGAAACCATTGTTATCGACGTCACGGCGAGCTTGCGGCTCTTCGGCGGCATCGTGCGGCTGTGTCATCAGATGCGGGACATTGTCGATGCCATCGGCGTGACGGCGCGCCTGAGCACGGCGCCGACCGGCCAGGGCGCGTGGCTGCTGGCCAAAAGCACCTACAGCATTCACCAAGGCAAGCGGCGCGTGCTGAAGATGGCATCGCTTGAACGCAAGCTTGGAACGCTGCCGTTCCAAGCCGCACCGGAAGTGCGGGCTTTCATGGACTGGTTCACGGGGCTAGGCTGCAAGACGCTGAACGACATCCGCCGTCTGCCGCGTGCCGGGCTTAAAAAACGCTGCGGCGTCGCGCTGCTGGATTCGCTCGATCGCGCTTATGGACTCGCGCCCGAGTTGTACGAATGGCTGGCTGTGCCGCCGGCTTTCAGCGCGCGCATCGAGCTGCCCGATCGTATCGAGCATGCGGAAGCCATGTTGTTTTCCGCGCGCCGGTTGATCGTGCAACTGTGCGGCTGGCTGAGCGCGCAGCAACTGGCGCTCACGCACGCCACGCTCACGCTGGAACACGAGCGCGGCCGCGACGCCATCGACCCCACCGTTATCCAGATCGCCCTCGCCGAACCCACCTGGCACGAAGAACATCTGCTGCGCTTGTTCAAGGAGCGGCTTGGCCGCACGGAACTCGTGGCTCCGGTGATCGCCATGCGCCTGAGCGCGGCAAAAATACAGCCCGCCGAACCGCCTACCGAGACGCTTTTTCCCGAACCCGGCGGCTCGCCTGAGGACCACAACCGCTTGCTGGAATTGCTGGTTGCGCGACTGGGCGCCGAGAACGTGCTGCGCGCTGCGCCTTCATCGGATTACCGGCCTGAACAAGCGAACCGATGGATCTCCGTCACCGACACCACCCATCCTCAAAAGCTTGAAGCCGTGCCGTCCGATCTGCCGCGCCCGGCGTGGCTGCTTGAAACGCCGCTGCAACTGATGATGAAAAGCCATCGGCCGTTCTATGGGTCGTCGCTGAAACTGGTGTCGCCGGCTGAGCGCATCGAAGCGGGATGGTTCGACGGTAATTTGACAAGCCGCGATTATTTCGTCGCGCAAGCCAGCGATCAAAGTTGCTACTGGATTTATCGCGAGCGACCCGGTAGCGCGGAGGCCGAAGACCCGCGCTGGTTTCTCCACGGTCTGTTTGGATGATGCATCGTGGATACAACCTTCTCCATGCTGCCCGCGTATGCGGAGCTTTTCGCGTTTTCCAACTTCACGTTCCTTCACGGGGCATCGCGTGGAGAGGAGCTGGTCGCGCGGGCGGCGCAACTCGGTTATGCCGGCCTGGCGATTACCGATGAGTGCTCGCTCGCGGGTGTCGTACGCGCGCATGTGGAGGCAAAGAGCCTGAATTTTCCGCTTGTGATCGGCTCGTATTTCAAGCTCGTCAACGCGGATCTTTCGCCGGCCTTCGGACTCATTTTGCTGGCGACGAACCGCAATGGATACGGCAATTTGTCCGAGCTCATCACCATTGCCCGCATGCGATCGAAAAAAGGCGCGTACCTGCTCACGCCGAACGATCTGGCACGGCCCGATAAAGAGTTCGCGCATCTGCGCGGCATGCCGGATTGCCTCGCGATCCTGGTGCCCGATTTCCCCGCCAAGCAGGCTGCGCTCGATGCCCAGATCGAATGGCTCGACACCACGTTTCCTCAACGCGCGTGGGTCGGGTTGACGCTGCACCAGCGCGCACTCGATGACATGCACCGGGGGACCGTCGAGCATGTGGCCGCGTTTCATAAGGTGCCCGTGGTGGCGACCGGCAACGTGGTGATGCATGTGCGCTCGCGCAAGCCGCTGCAGGACACCATGACGGCAATTCGTATCGGCAAGCCGGTGTCGGAATGTGGTTACGACCTCGCTCCGAACGCCGAACAACATCTGCGCTCCAGGTTGCGGCTCGCTAATCTCTATCCGGAATACACGCTTGGTGAAACGCTCAACGTGCTCAGGCGCTGCACGTTTTCACTCGATGATTTGCGTTACGACTATCCAGACGAGATCGTGCCGGCCGGTTATACCCACGCCGCTTATTTGCGGCAGGAAACCTATATTGGCGCGAACCGGCGTTTTCCGCTCGGCGTTCCGCACAAGGTACAGGCGCAGATAGAACACGAACTCGAGTTGATCGAGCATATGAAATACGAGGCGTATTTCCTGACGGTCTATGATCTCGTGCGCTTTGCCCGCGCCGAAAACATTCTTTGCCAAGGACGTGGTTCCGCGGCGAACTCCGCCGTGTGTTATTGCCTCGGCGTGACCGAGGTGGACCCGGCGCGCAGCAACATGCTGTTCGAGCGGTTCATCAGTAAAGAGCGCGGCGAGCCGCCGGATATTGATGTCGACTTCGAGCATCAGCGGCGCGAGGAAGTGATCCAGTACATCTATCGAAAGTATGGGCGTGATCGCACCGCGATTGCGGCGGCGGTGTCGACATATCGGCCGCGTGGCGCATTGCGTGAAACAGGCAAGGCGCTGGGGGTCGATCCGCAGATTGTGGATCGCGTCGCGAAGTCGCATCAGTGGTTCGATACCAGTCATGACCTGCTGCAGCGTTTCACTGAATCCGGGCTTGATCCGGAGAATCCGTTGATTCAGTCGTGGGCTTCGCTGGCCGCGCAATTGCTGAATTTTCCGAGGCATCTGTCCCAGCATTCCGGCGGTTTTGTGATCAGCCGGGAGAAACTCACGCGGCTGGTTCCTATCGAAAATGCGGCTATGGTGGATCGCAGCGTGATCCAGTGGGACAAGGATGATCTGGAAGCGCTGGGGCTTTTAAAAGTCGATGTGCTCGCGCTCGGCATGTTGTCAGCCATTCGACGCACGCTCGATCTCGTCTCGGAGAAACGCGGTGAGCGCCTCGAGATGCAGGACATCCCACCCGACGATAAAGCGACCTATGACATGATCTCGCAGGCCGACACTATCGGCGTGTTTCAGATCGAGTCGCGTGCGCAGATGTCGATGTTGCCGCGACTGCGGCCGAAGGAGTTTTACGATCTGGTGATCGAGGTTGCGATCGTACGGCCCGGTCCGATTCAGGGTGGTGCCGTGCATCCGTATTTGCGGCGGCGTCAGGGTTTGGAAGCGGTTAAATATCCTAGCGAGGGGTTGAAGGTCGCACTGGAACGAACCTTGGGCGTGCCGATCTTTCAGGAACAGGTCATGCAGATCGCGATGATCGCAGCCGGGTTCACAGCGGGTGAAGCCGATGCATTGCGGCGGGCAATGGCCGCGTGGAAACGCAAAGGCGGTCTGGGGAAATATTATGACCGGATTGTGAACGGCATGGTTGAGCGCGGTTATGAAAAGGCCTTTGCAGAAGCTATTTTCGAACAGATCAAGGGCTTCGGTGAATATGGTTTTCCTGAGAGCCATGCGGCGAGTTTTGCGCTGCTTGTGTATGTCAGCAGTTGGTTGAAGCGACATGAACCGGCAGCGTTTCTCGCTGCCATGCTGAACTCGCAACCGATGGGTTTCTACTCCCCTTCGCAACTCGTGCAGGATGCGAAGCGCCATGGCGTGGTGGTGTTTCCCGCTGACGTGACGGTGAGCGGCTGGGATTCGGTGCTTGAATATCCGGATGCATATCGGGGCGATGACAGCAGGCCTGCTGTGCGGCTGGGGTTATCGCTGCTTCGCGGGATGCGCGATGGTGCGGCTGAGCGTATTGAAACGGCCCGTAGTGTGCGTCAGTTCGAGAACGTGGGGGACCTCGCGCAACGGGCGCAACTTGATCGGCATGATCTGCAGGCGCTGGCTGCTGCCAACGCGTTGACTTCGCTCGCCGGTAATCGACGGGAAGCGTTATGGCAGTCCGTGGCCGCAGTGCCCGACAAGGACCTGCTCAACGATGCACGCGTGGAAGATGTCACGCCGCTGCTCGGTGCGCCTTCTGAGGCCGACGATATTGTCAGCGACTACAAGACTACCGGTCTATCACTCGGACGTCATCCGCTTGAACTGTTGCGTCCGGCGTTGCTTGAGCACCGGTTGATGTCGGCTGCTACGTTGCGCAATTACAGGGACGGCCGGTTGGCACGCGGTTGTGGACTCGTGACTGTGCGCCAACGGCCTGGAACGGCGAAGGGTGTGATGTTCGTTACGATTGAAGATGAGACCGGTAACGTCAACGTCATCGTATGGCCCAGTCTGCTGGAGAAGCAGCGCCGCGAGGCGCTCGGTTCGACATTGCTGGCGGTGTACGGTACGTGGCAATGCGAGGGTGAGGTTCGACATCTCGTCGCGCAGCGATTGGTGGATATGTCGTATCTGCTGGGTGGATTGACGAGCGTGAGCAGGGACTTTCATTGACATTTTTTGATCTTCTTTGATTATCAGCACTCCATCAAATTGCTTAGGCGCAAGCCGGGAACGTTCTTATTCAACGTCTTGCGTGAAACGCACTATATTAGAGGCTGGTTTTAGTCACTGAAGGAGTTCGAGTATGAAAATCCGCACGTATCGCCGCACAGTTGCAGGCATCGCAATTGCAATGTTGTTACCCTTTTCAGTCGCTCACGCGCAGCTTGGCAGTTTGTTGAAGGGTGGCGGATCCGACGGGTCATCGTCCAGCGGGCTCAGTAGCCTGGGGAGCATGAGCGGTATGACTAGCGGGTTGAGCGGGTCATCGCTGACATCGGGTAGTACCAGCAATGTTGCAGGCGTGCTGCAGTTCTGCATCAAGAACAACTATCTCAGTGGGAATGGGGCTTCGTCGGTTAAAGACTCGCTGATGAGCAAGCTGGGTGGGACATCGGCTGCGTCGTCGGATAGTGGGTATACCGCAGGGGCCGCAGGTCTTTTGAAAAGTGGTGATGGGAAGTCAGTGGATTTGAGTGGGGGTGGGTTGAAGCAGCAGGTCACGAAGCAGGTTTGTGACAAGATTCTTTCGCAAGGGAAGTCGTTGGTGGGCGGGTGATTTGGTTCTTTAATACTGCTCTGGCAACTTGACGAGTTGTCTGGGTTGTCCGTTATTTTTCAACCCCGGTGGGTCCTTCATTCCGGTTGGGCCTGTCGGAGTCGGCGCGATGCATCGCCCTCTTTAGTTCCGACTTCAGTTTCGATTCTAGTCCGGATGCACACCCCCCGATGCACACCCCACTACCCACGTTTGAGACCGGTATGCGTCGTCCTTGATCGAGTGACGGAATCATCGCTGGTCGAGCAATCAGACCACTACTCGATCCTTGTCGTGGAACTGCTGCATCCAGTACACGCCCGCAAGCGGACTCCACACCAGAAGTGAAACATCATTCATCGCCGCACCGGTCTGCGGATTGGCATGGCCGGATGCTCGCTTCAACAGGTCGCGGCGGGGGAGTTGAATGGTCATCTTCTACTCCTTGGGAATTGGAATGAACAATGGTTGGCGTGACGTGCCAATCAGTGACATCAGCGACATCAGCGACATCAGCGATGTGCGCGACTCGCGGCCCGCTGAGGTTGAAACGTGCTGTTGGAATGCATTGCGGATAAACGCGATGAGAAACTAAACGACATGAATGACACTTGCTAAGTGACTGATAGTTACTAATGAGTCATAGTGCGGTTTTTGACGCACTGTGCAGGGCCACCCAATAACGGTCCTGCACGGCGCGAATCGGGTGTTCGGGACCGACTGCGTGGCCTTCGATCGCGGCTGTGAGCCGGAGCCGTCCTGCGTGCTGTGTTGGCGTTCGACTGAACGTCTTTCGACCATTAAATGACCAGGGTGCAGCGCCTATGAGATCGTCCAGCGAGAATCTCTCTAGCGGTATCAGCGTATTTGCTGCTGTCGTCGATGCGGGAACGTTCGCAGCCGCCTCCGAATTGATGGGTATGTCGCCACCCGGCGTTAGCCGTGCAATCGCTCGACTCGAAAGGCGGCTGAAAACACGGCTCTTCAATCGGACGACCCGTGCCGTTTCCCTTACTGAAGAGGGCCGGCGGTTCTATGAGCAGGTCATGCCGCACTTGAGGGGAATGGAGGAAGCGGCCGCAGCCGCGGCGGGAGGCGCCGCGACAGTGCGCGGGAAGCTGCGAATCAATCTTGATCCAGTGTTTTCTCGAATCATTCTGGGCACCAAGCTCGACGAATTCATGGATGCGCATCCCGAACTTGAACTCGAGTTCATTGCGAGAGATCAGCTGGGCGACCTCATCATGGACGGCTTCGATCTGGCATTGCGATTTGGCGAACCTCGCTCATCCAGTCTCATAGCGCGAAAGCTCCTTGACACCGCGATTGTCACTGTCGCTTCGCCCTTGTACCTCGCTCGCCGGGGGCGCCCAGCTGAGCCTCAGGAGCTGGGTCACAAGGTGCACAGGTGTCTCGAATTCCGGAACCCGGAGACCGGAAAGCCATATCCGTGGGAATTTCATCGCAAGCGCAAAAAGCTTGTTGTCGAAACGAATGGACGGCTTACGGTGAATGATCCGAGCGCACTCCTTAACGCGTGTCTGGCTGGCTCCGGCATCGCGCAGATGCTTCTGCTCGGAGCCGAGCACCTGATCCGCGAGGAACGGCTCGTCAACCTGTTCCCAGACTGGCCGGATGAGCGCTTCCCGCTCTATGCTTACCATCCGTCGCGGCACCAGATGCCGGCCAAGACAAGGGTATTTCTTGACTTTATCGTGGCCTTGACGAGGACGAGTTAGCAAGTCAGAACAGGTCTGTCGTCGAGAATCCGTGCGAATCAGAACGATGCTGACGTTCGCCCCACCGTCGCATCTCTACAAGCCGCGTGGCCTCGTCGGCGAGCCCGTCAAACGCTTCAGCCGACACGCTTTCGGAATGATGCGCGACCGCGATTCAGATGCGACCACAAAGGGACGCTCGACCGGACTGTCTACATCGTCGACAATTGATTTTTCATTCGCAGACGGAATCGCACCCATGTTGAGAGGAGAAGTATTCGTCACGTTTCTATGCGTGGCTTTGTTCTCAGGCAGCGCAGCTTCGGAACAACCGCAGAGGCCACCAGGACCGGTAATGATGGTCCATTTCGATTACTACCCCAAGGACCGCGCGCGAATTCGCGTTCTGGAACGCCGGCTAGAAAGTGCGATAAAGCATGCGGGCGTTGGCGAACTTGGAGAGACCGAATATCACATCGACGGCAATGATGGCTATTTGTATATGTACGGTCCCAATCCCGATCGACTGTATGGGGTGACGGGTCCAATCCTGAAATCGTCCAGACTGATGACCGGCGCCGAAGTGACGAAGCACTATGGTCCCCGCGCGGAAACGTTCGCGATACACCCAGACGGCATCCGGTAACGACTGACCCTTCAGACTCTCAACGTGAAACACATTTCGACATCGCGTATTGAGCCTTCCCAGCACCAATCGGTCATGACCGTCCGCTAACGAGGATGGATTCCGGTCACGCGCGCCTCAGCTGAACGACGTGGCGCAGCTGCCAAGCGCAGACGAAAGCCGCTCGCTGCGACGCACATCGTTGCGGTGCGAACGAGCGCGCGCGGCACGGTGATTGCTGCGATTGTGATCAAGCAGGCGGTGGTCGTCTGCGCCTATATTCCAGTCCAATCAAGGAGGGACGGATCATGAACAAAGCAACCAGCACGTTAATCGCGGCCGTCGCCGCACTCACGCTGTCGGGCGGGGCTTATGCACAGGCGGGCGGAGGCTCGAACGGCGGCAGTTCGTCGGGCAGCACGGCCAGCCCCGCGAACCAGGTGAACCAGATGAACGGTGCAACCGGCGGCTACGGCACGCCAGGCGTCAGCAACTCAGACAGCGGCATGGCCAAGGCGCCGAACTCAGGCCTTCCGAGCAGCACGAACAGCACCTCGACGTCCGGCACCAGCGCTCCCCCGAGTAACAACACCCTGGCGACCCCGAGCGTAGTGTCGCCGGCCGCCAGCCATTAACCGCTGCAAAGATGACAACCCGCCGCGAATAAGCGCAAAGCGTGCAAGCGGTTCGATCGCATGGGGCGCATGAGTAGATGCGATCGGCGCCCCAGTTTCGCTTGCTAGCAAGCGGCGGTTCGCTAGCGAATACGACTAACCCACACACGGTCCATGCTGCCGAGCGTCACGGATAGTAGAAACTTCGCGACGAAACATTCTCATTGATGCGCAGGTGCGCAAGAGACCGTGAGCAATTCAAGCCTTGGCGAAAAGAAACAACGACAGGTTTGGCTTATGTCGTAACAGACTGCCCTCACGAAATCTACAAATCCGACGTTCAAGTCCCTCATTCGCCACCCGTCGTAAGACAGGCCGCCGCCCCAAGGACAGCGGTCTTTTTTTCTCCCTGAACACTTCCTGGCGGCGGCTATCGGCACGCCGACTGGTGCATGCCCATAGGGCCACCGGATACCAGCGACTGGCGATACCGATCAGCAACTGTCAGAAAGCGCTAACGCGATTGGCCTAGCCCGCCATGTAGCACCAGATAGGCATCAGATAGGCATCAGATTGCCGAATTCGACCTAACGTTGAAGATCGCTTTGCGGAAGATCGACGGACGAAGTGAATCGAATTCTGCTGATCGACGGCCGTCAGCGACCCGTCAGGAGCGTGTGCTCAATCTCGCCTCGCTGGTTTCGCGATAACGGCCACCTGGGCGCCATGCCACAGCATCGCCAGGTGGCCGTGACATCGGACGGATCATCCATGCATCAGGTCTGCTGGCGGGGCGTCGCAGCGCTAATCGCAAGCGGGGTGAAGTCTAAGAAACGCAGCTGTGGCGTCGCGGGCACGTGCCGCGGCTTCGCGTGAATTCGGACGCTCGGCGACGCCGAGCAGCAGACTGAGCATCAAATTGCCCCACAGCAACCCTCCGAACTGTTCGGCAAGTTCGGCAGGACGGCCATTGAGCTGTCCGGCCACCTGTGCCTGCGCCATGATTTGACGCACGGCGGCACGACTCGTCTCGCGCCCTATCGAGTCGAGCGCCTGCGCCACCTCAGGAGCATGGACCGCCTCGGCGATCGCCAGTCGGAATACTGCAACGACCGTTGGATCGGTTATCTCGCGGACAAGCTGCGTCCCGAGGGAAGTCAATACGCGCGCGAGGGTCTCGCGATCTTGCGGCACAGGCAAGTCAGTGGATACCTGCAGTCGCGTGGCCCGCGCGCTTATGCATGCGACCAGCATTTCCTTCTTGTTGCCCACCAGCGCGTACAGCTCGCGTTTCGAAACGCGAGCGCGCGTGGCGATCTCAAGCGTGCTGGCCGCGGCGTAGCCACTCTTCATGAACGCCGCGAAAGCTGCGTCAAGAATGCGCGCGCGCACCTCGGTTTCGTCGCGGCCTTCCTGGCGCTCCTTTGACAGCGATGCCGTGGTCATCTCGCCTCTCTTGACAGTCGGTACCGCATAGTACCATACTGGGGTCACCAGATGGTACTTACAAGTACCAGACTTGCCGGAGGACATCATGCGCAAGCCAAGGATCCTCGTGAGCGGTGCGACCGGGGAGATGGCCAAGGCGATAGATCAGGTCGTGCCGATGCCGCGCCGGTTATTCATGAAAGCCGCCAGATGGGCGGCTTGCCGACCGATCTGATCAGCGGCGTTCGCTACTGCATTGACGATGACAAATGCAGGGCTTTTGAGCCAAGCGCACCGACCGCCGATGCGCTTGATTCGTGGCTCACACAGAGCGCGGCGTTGTGATCGCGGAGCGACGCACGCTGCGCGCTCAAGTTCTCGAAGTCAATCGCGGGCATTCGAACCAAAGGAGAGACTCATGCAGCCGCAACTCTATTTTTTCGTGAACGTCGCCTTCAGCCTGATCGCGTGGGGGATCGTCGCGAAGCGATACATCTGGCCAAACCTCCGGCTCCTGGGACGGGCCGAAGCGCTGCGGCCTCTTCTCGTCCTGCACAGCTTCCGCTTCCTTGGATTGGCATTCCTCGTTCCAGGCGTCGTGTCGCCCGCGCTGCCGTCTGTCTTTGCGCATTCCGCCACATACGGAGACCTCATTGCAGCGACACTCGCGATGCTCTCGCTCGTATTGCTGCCAGGCGGGGCTGGCGTTGTCATCGCATGGGTCTTCAACCTCTGGGGCTCAGCCGATATCCTGAACGCGTTCTACCAGGCTAATGCTGCCGGGCTCATGGCGGGGCAGTTGGGCGCCGCCTACTTCCTTCCGACGCTCGTCGTCCCGCTGCTGCTGATTACGCACGGCCTCATCTTCCGGATTCTTCTGCAACATCAAAGTCAGTCCGGAATGCGGGAGGCCGACAGGCTGGCGAAAGGCTATCAAGCGGAGGGCCCGTGATCGACGCAACACCCTCCACAGAGCCTCAATCGGTCTGATGGAAGTTCAGTTTTCAGTCGATGCTCAAACCGTCAGGGCCGACCAGATGATCAGTAATCCGAATGCCATGATAGAGCCGCTTTCTGCCCATTTCAGCCAGGTGGGGCGGCGCAGGAAACGTCCCTCGAAAATAGTCTCGATAACCTGCGCTTGAATTTCGATACCCGGCACCAGACAGTTCGCAAAGATCTCGTTTTCCCTAATACGTAATTCATAAAATCGGTCGATATCTAGAATGAGCCTAAAACAATTAAAGAGAGGAGCACCGTGGCGGAGCCCGTGGAAAAGCTGCACATCCATGTCTTGGACGCAATGCCAGCGACCAGGCAAGCGGACGAGCGTCCCCCGGTATCGATTGAGGACTCCAATCCGGCGTCTACCCCCGTTGTGCTACTCGTCGACGACGAACCGAGTGTCTTGTCTGCTCTCAAGCGTTTGCTCAGGCCGACTCGTTACCTGACACTCACGGCGGAAAGCGGCGCGGCAGCGCTGGAGCTGCTCGCGTTGGCCAAGGTTGATCTGATCGTCTCGGACATGCGAATGCCCTATATGAGCGGAGCCGAATTCCTCGCTCACGCCCAAGCGCTCTATCCGGATACGATGCGCATTCTGTTGACCGGCTATTCAGAAATTGAATCGGTTGTCCGCGCTATCAACGAAGGCGGCGTCTATCGATATCTGAACAAGCCATGGGACGACCAGGACTTGCTCCTGACAATCGCGCAGGCACTCGAGCAACGCAGACTCCTTAAGGAAACCCAGCGACTGACCGCGCTGGCACACAAACAGAACGACGATCTGCGGCGTTTCAATGCCGAACTCGAGACGCAAGTACTCTCTCGCACAGAGGAAATCCGTCAGACCGTCATGTTTCTCGAAGATGCACAACGCGATCTAAAGCGCAATTTCTCAACGATGGTGCAGGTCTGCGCAAGCATGATCGAACTGCGTTGCGGTGTACTCGGTGGCCAATCACTGCGTATAGGTGAAGTGGGACGGCGTCTGGCGCTGTCGTTCAATATGAGCGACTTGCAGGCGCAGGATGTGTTCTTTGCCGGTCTGCTGCATGGCATCGGCAAGTTGTCGCTGCCTGACGAACTGCTGCGAAAATCGCTCGATCGTCTTTCGCCCGAAGAGATCCAGTTCTTCTATCAGCATCCGCTACGCGCGCAAATGGTTTTGACACCGGTCGCGCAGTTGGACCACGTCGCGCACATTATTCGGCACCAGTATGAGCGCTTCAATGGTCGAGGCACGCCGGACGGTTTATCAGGCTCGGACATTCCGTTCGGATCGCGAATTTTGGCCGTCGCCCGCGATTTCGAGGGTCTGCGCAGTGGCGCAATTGTGAAGCAAGCCATCTCGCTCGAGCAGGCGATCGTGATGCTCAAGTCGCAGGCTGGAACGCGCTACGATCCGCAGATTGTCGATCGCTTCGTGGAGTTGGTGAAGGACCCGCTCGCGTTGAGTTCGGAGACCTCAGTCGTGCAGATCGACGTATTGCACCTCCGGGAAGGCATGCGTCTCGCCGACGACCTGCGCACGAGCCGAGGTGTGCTGCTGCTCGCCAAAGACGGTGTGGTTTCCGCTCATCAGATCGAGCAGGTAAGACGCTTCCAGGCACAGGAAGGGACGCCATTCACGATTCTGATTCACGCGGCCGTACTGGCTCAATCCGAGCCCGCGAACCCATGACCGCATCAGCATAAAGCAGCGCTTGCCAGATGGCGCCGCGCAATTTTGTGCGACCCCAGGGCTTATCCGGAAGCATCGCAGCATCGAGTCAGCTCAAAGAGAGACATAGATGAACGTCATTCATAGTCCCTGCGCGCAGGTAGCCGAACTTGACGAGCCGATGCGCACGCGCAAAGAGCTCGTGCGCGAACTGACGGTGCAGCGGGACCGCCTGACAACCGCACTGGAGAGCATGCCACAGGGTATTTGCATGGTGGACGAGACGGGTCGGCTCACCATCTGCAATAGACATTTCCTCGAGATGCTTCAGCTTCCGGCCAACGCTTTCGACGACGGCAAGACCTATGTCGATGTCTTGTCCGGCAGCCCGGTATTCGGGGAACATATTGAATGCCCGGTGCGCCCTTACGCTGCTGAATATTTCGCGATGGTCTGGTCGAACGGTCCCGCGAATGTGCAACAGCAATGGTTCGACGATCGCGTCATGTCGATTACGCATCAGCCGTTGGCCACGGGCGGTTTCATTGAAACGTTCGACGACGTCACCGAACTACGCCGCGCCGACGCGCGCATTGCGCATATGGCAATGCACGATGCGCTGACCGAGCTGCCAAACCGGGCGCTGCTGCGGCAGCGGATCGAAGAGACTTTGCTGCACGGCGACCCTGCGGGTTTTGCGCTGCTGTACGTCGATCTGGACCGTTTCAAGAACGTGAACGACACCCTCGGGCACCCGATCGGCGATGCCCTGTTGCAACAGGTCGCGGCACGGCTCACGCAGCAGTTGCCGACCAGTGCCCTGGTCGCGAGGATCGGCGGCGACGAATTTGCAGTGCTGATGCGAAGCGACACCGGGCGCGGGCAGATCGCGATGCTTGCCGAGCGGCTAATTTGCGGTGTTAGTGATCCCTACACCATCGAAGGACATGACATCGTGATCGGCACCAGCGTTGGCATCGCGATCGCTCCGGAGCACGGTGACGACTGGGCAGCGCTCGCGAAGCACGCGGATCTCGCGCTGTACGAGGCGAAGTCAGCCGGGCGCGGATGCTACCGCTTCTTCGAAGCCAAGCTGGAGCATTCGATGCAGGCGCATAGAGCACTCGCACTCGAACTGCACCAGGCGATAGGCCGGCATGAATTTGAGCTGTGCTACCAGCCGCTCATCAATCTGCACCCGCAGCGCATCAATGGCTTTGAAGCGCTGTTGCGATGGCGTAATCCGAAGCGGGGTATCGTCGGAGCAGGCGAATTCGTGCCGCTGGCAGAAGAACTGAGTCTCATCGTACCGATCGGCGAGTGGGTGCTCCGCCATGCCTGCTGGCGAGCAACGCGCTGGCCGGAGCCTCTGCGCGTATCGGTGAATCTTTCCGCAGCCCAGTTTCAAGGCGATGGTCTTGTAGACACTGTTGCATCGGCCTTAAGGGAGTCGGGTCTCGCGCCGCATCGGCTCGAACTGGAGATCACGGAGTCGATGTTGCTCGAGAACACGGAAGCAGTGCTGGCCGTGCTGCATCGGCTTCGACGGATCGGTGTCAGCATATCGATGGACGATTTTGGCACGGGCTACTCGTCACTGAGCTATGTGACGATGTTTCCGTTTGACCGCATCAAGATCGACCAGTCTTTCACGAAAGGAATCGATGAACGTCCTGAAGCGGGAGCCGTCATCCGGGCGGTGACGGGCTTGTGCGCGAGCCTAGGAATCGTCAGCACGGCGGAAGGGGTAGAAACGATTGCGCAACTCGACTTCTTGTCCCGTGCCGGATGCGACGAGGCACAGGGATATCTTTTCAGCCGCCCGCGCCCGGAACAAGAAATCGCACGCTTCCTCGCCTCGTGGGAGCCTGGCGAATCGCGCCGTGCACCGATTCTATCGGAGGCGGGTACAGACCCGCACGCAGAGCAGGACGACCTGTCGTGACCTCGCGCTCATCGCCCCGGATTCGCCCTCAGTCGACGAATCCGGCTGCGCGTCTCTCTCCCGTGTTCCATGCGTTGCATGCACTTACGGCGACACGCGCACCCGACGAGTTATTCGATACCTTGATTCGTGCCGTGATGGAGAATTCGGAGGCTTCAACGGCCTTTTTGCTGTTGGCAGAGGGCGGAACGTTGGAAATAATCGCACAAGGAAAGGTGAAAAACCAGCGCGTGAACGTGCGCACGAATCGTCAAGGCACGTCATTCTCCGAACTACCAGAATCCATAGTCGCTAACGTACAACGCGAGCGCGTCCAGGTTGTTCTCGCTGACGCGGCGGAGGTCAGCCCCTTTTCCAACGACCCCTATCTGATGAAGCAGCATGTCCGGTCGGTTGCTTGCTTGCCCATGATCGGGCGAGGCGATTTCCTCGGGCTTGTCTATTTGGAAAACGATCTTCAGCCCGGCGTGTTCACGCAAGAGCGCGTCACGCTCCTGAACTTGCTGGTCGCGCAGGCGGCTATCTCGCTGGAGAACACCCGGTACTGCGAACGCCTGACAAAAGAAAATGAGCGCATGAATGCGGTACACGGCGAACTGGTGTTCCAGCGCAATTTGCTGCGGACGTTAGCTGAAACGTTCCCGCACCGCATCTATGCCAAGGATACCGAAACGCGCTTCATTTTCGGAAATATGGCTGTAGCGCAAGGCATGGGGGTGAGCAGCCCCGATGATTTGCTTGGAAAAACGGACTTCGGCTTTTATCCGGAGGCATGCGCCGCTCGTTACCATCGAGAAGAACGAGCGATCATGCAATCCGGCCAACCGTTGATGCATCGGGAAGAAGAAGTGAACTATCTGTTGACCAATGACGTGGCGTGGATGTTGACGACAAAGGTCCCTCTTCGGGATGACGACGGAAAAGTGGTCGGCATTGTCGGCGTCAACTACGACATCACCGAACGCAAGAGAACGGAGATGGAACTGGTCTCGCGCAATGCTCAACTGCTGGAACTTAACGCCAAGCTTTCTCGAGCTCAGGCGCAACTCGTGCAATCCGAGAAGCTGGCTTCTATTGGTCAGCTTGCTGCGGGCGTTGCGCATGAAATCAACAACCCGGTTGGGTTCATTTTCTCGAATTTCACCACCCTGGATGGATACCTGGAGAACCTGTTGACTATGCTCACTGCCTATGAAGAGGCGGAGCATTTCATTGAATCCCAAGCAATGAAAGACAGGTTGAGAGCGCTGGGTGAGACCGTTGACCTGCCATTCCTAAAGGAGGACATACCGGTGTTGATGACCGAGACCAAGGATGGAATCGCAAGAGTACGAAAAATCGTGCAAGCGTTGACCGAATTTTCACGCGTGGGCGGCAATGTAGAGTGGCGATTCGCGAATCTGCACCAGGGTATCGATGCCACATTGAACATCATCAATAGCGAGATCAAATACAAGGCAGATGTGATCAAGGAATACGGACAGATACCAGAGATTGAGTGCCTGCCGTCCGAAATCAACCAGGTAATCATGAACCTGCTCGTTAATGCAGCCCATTCGATAGGGGAAGATAGAGGCAAGATTACTATCCGTACGAGCGTAATGCGCGAGACCGTATCAATCGAAATTTCGGATAACGGTTGTGGCATTGAGAAGGAGAGCCTGTCACGCATCTTCGACCCGTTTTACACCACGAAACCAGTGGGTAAAGGAACCGGACTTGGGTTGTCGTTATCGTATGGCATTGTACAAAAGCATCGCGGAACCTTGGAAGTCGAAAGCGAAGTCAAGCAAGGTACGACTTTCCGACTGACTCTGCCAGTCAAACAAGGGCGCCTTCAAACGGGAATAGCCGACGCGTGAGGCCATAGAGCCGGGGGCGGCCTCTCGTCAGGTTATGCGCATTTGTCGGCGAGACACCATCACGCATCGCTTGTTGTTCGCGCGATATTGCCCGACTCGCCCGCTGGCCAGACAACAGGAAAAAGCGGATGTTCCATCACCGCGCCTTCGCTCAGCGTCTCCCCAAGACCCGGAAACTCAGGCGAGGTACGCCAACGCCGTGGCGCATGCCGAACGTCATCGCCAATAAACCGAATCGAGAAAGCGCGCCGCCGTGTCGGCCCGCTCACACCACCAGACGCATGCAGCGTCAGCATGTTAAAGCACACCATATCACCGGGCTCAAGCGCCCACCCAATGATCGGATACGCCCCCCGATCACCCTCAATATCCGGCAGATCCACCAAGCTGCCCTCAGGAAACCATTTAGCCTGATTGTCCATGAACGTACGCGGCATTAGCCACGGTCCGAGATGCGAGCCCGCAACAAACTCCAGCCGTGACTCCTGAGAAACAGGATCGACCGGAATCCACATGCTGACGTTGTCGCGGCCGGTGATGTTGTAATAGGGCTGGTCCTGATGCCATGGCGTACGCTGCCGGGTATTCGGCTCCTTCACCAGCAGATGATCGTGGTAAAGCCGTATCGTCTCGCTCCCCAACAACGCCGCCGCAACTTCGGGTGCTGCCGAATGAAAAATAAATTGGCGATATGCTTCGTTATCCTGCCAATTGCAGAAGTCTTCGAAGAACCAGCCCGGATCGTCGGGACGGCTCGCGACCTTCGCGCGCGGACTGGGTGCCTGCAGGTTGCTATCGATACCCTCGCGCAGCAGCGCCACTTCTTCCTGTGTGAATATCTGGCGGATGCAAACCGCGCCATCGCGGTGAAAGTCTTCCATCAATTGCGGCGTGACGGCCCGCGCAAGACGGGCGGTTACGGTCTCCAACATATCTGACTCCCTGCAAGAAAGAATGGGCTGAATCCTGACGCTCAATCGCCGTAAATGTCGAAATTGAAGTACTTCGCAGCGACCTGTTGATACACACCGTCATGACGTATCGAGTTTGCCGGAAACACGCCATGTGCTGCAGTCAGTCGAACTGTTGATCTGATGGTGTGCCGGGACTTCGCGAATGGTTTGCAGGCCGGCTGTGCGCCGGCGAACTAGTCCAAAGGCGGAACGATTCCCTCGACCAGCGTCTTGCGCAGGCGCGCGCGACGGCGTTCGAGGTCCGCTATCTGGCGCTCGATGGAGGCCAGCCGTTTGCGCTGCGCATCGGTGGTTTCGGAACACGAACTCGCGCCTTCGATCATGCGCATGCAGTCAGGAAAAGCGCGGATATCAGCCAGGCTGAAACCCGTCGCTATCATGCGCTGGATCTGCCTGACCTGCGTGACAGCCGCACTCGGAAACGCCCGGTAGCCATTGCTGGCGCGGATGGATGTGAGCAGGCCGTGTTCATCGTAGTGACGGATCGAGCGCACGCTTGCACCGGTCTCGCGGGCGAGCTCGCCAATGGTCAGCAAGTCTTGCGTAATGGCTTGGGTCATGAAAAAGAATAACACTTTTTGCTTGACCCTCACATCAGTGTAAGGGTTGAGACTGGGTATCTCAACGACCCTGGAGTACTGTTCATGCCCCGCCGCATTCTTCGTTACGCACTCTGCGCCCTGCTCGCCATGGGTGCCGTATTTGCAGCGTCACCCGCCGCAATCGCCGATACAAAAAGCTATACCGTCACCGCGCCGGACGGCGTCACGCTGGCTGTCCAGGAATCGGGAAGCGCAGATGGACCCGCCATCGTTCTCATTCACGGACTGCTCGGCAGCCACCTGAATTGGGACGCGCAATTGAAAAGCCGCGAGCTTCAGCGGTACCGCATCATTACCTATGACATGCGCGGCCACGGCCTGTCGGCGAAGCCAACGGACGCCAATGCCTATAGCGACGGGCGGCGTTGGGCGGATGATCTCGCAACGGTCATCGAGTCGTCGCACGCGCGCAAACCGGTTCTTATCGGGTGGTCGCTGGGCGGAGCTGTCATTTCGAACTACCTGGCAGCATATGGGGATAGCCGCATTGCCGGCGCGGTGTATGTCGACGGCGTAATCGAGTTGAAGCCGGACCAGATAGTGGCTCATCCGGAGGTGTACCGAGACATGAACTCACCAGACTTGAAGACCCACCTCGATGCCGAGCGCGCTTTCCTTAGCCTGTGCTTCCACACGCAGCCCGACAGGTCCATGTTCGAGCGTCTGCTCGCCAATGCCGCCATGGCCTCGTGGGACATGCAGAGCGCGGTTCAGTCGATGACCGTCCCCGCATCCGAGGGTTTGAGCCGCGCCCGGGTACCTGTTTTGTTGATCTATGGCGCGCGCGATGCGCTTGTGAAGGTCAAGCCCGCGATTGCCCGTGCGTCGGAACTGGATCCGCGGATACAGACCAAGCTGTACGCTAATTCGGGTCACGCGCCGTTCATCGAAGAGCCGGATCGCTTTAATCGCGACCTGTCCGCTTTCGTCGATGCCACTTCGCCGCGTTGAGTGGACAAGCGCAAAAAGTGGCATCCATTGCGCAGACAAAAAACGGCGCGCACCATCGAGTGCGCGCCGTTGGTTCGGAAGTGTCATGCCCGGCAGCAAACCGGGCGGCCCACATCAGAATATGTTGCGAAAGCCGACCGCGACGCCGGTCTGGTTGTTGCGTCCCGGGAAGTCTGCCTGCGCCGCGCCGGTGCCGCGGATGAAATCGACCGTGCCATACACTTCTGTCCGCTTGGACAGTGAGTATTCGGCAAGCAGCACGCCTGAGTAACGCACGCCGCGGCTAAGCGTTGTCCCGTCCGCATCCAGCGCATTGCGTGAGTGATCGTAGTAGGCCGCCGCGGTCAACAGCAACGGCGGGGTGACCTGCCACGTGGCGCCCGTGTAGAAACCATCGTCGATGCGGTTGGTGTTCGTCACAGGCGCCGCGAAATTGGCCGCCGGTGAGTTTGCAGCCGACATGAAGATGTCGACCATGCCGGTATTGTCCTGCGAATGCAGCCAGCCCGCGAAGGCCTTGACCGTGCTGAATGCATAGACCGCGCTCACGTTGACAACGTTGAACTTGTTGTTGTGCACGTCGCTGTTCTGCTGGAAGCCCGCATCAAGAGACAAGCCGGCGAACGTGTAGGACGCCGTCAAGCCGTACATGTTGCTCGCGCCGGTGCTGCCGGCCACGTTGCCGAAGCCGTACATGGCTTCCACGTTCACGCCGCCGAACTGGCCGTTGTACTTGACGGAGTTGTTCTGCCGCAGGCCGTAGCCGAGTGCGCCGGGCAACCAGCCGTCCTGATCGTAGTTACCCACGGTCAACGGGTCGTACACGTTCCCTAACTGGTCGAACAGCGGCGTGTTCTGTCGACCCAAGGTGACGGTGCCATATTGATTACTCGACAGCCCGACATAAGCCATCCGGTTGAAGAGCGTATTCGCGCTCGCAAACTGGCCGTTCCAGAGGTTGAAGCCGTCCTCGAGCCGGAACACCGCAGACAGACCGCCGCCCAGATCCTCAGATCCCTTCAAGCCCCATCGGCTGCCGGTGATCGGGCCGACGCCCATCGATACCTGGCTGTCGTTGCTCGCATTGGCGTTGGTGAGATAGCGGACGCTCGTGTCGACGATGCCGTACAGCGTGACCGAGCTTTGCGCGAAAGCGGATTGGGCAGCAATGGCGATCAGTGCGCCGCCGATTGCGCCAATTGCGCTGGTAGTTTTCTTCACAGAGTGTCTCCCCTATTGATTGCTGGGCAAACTACGGGCGTATGTAACGCAGGTAGCTCATGCGCGATTTTTGATCGCAAGCGGGATAATATTTCCTTCAAATTAAATCGGGATCTGTTTTCGATTGTTGTGTCTCCCGTTCACAACATTGGATTGACTTCCGCGTCGCGGGATAGTCCATAAAATCTGGGTTGGTTAACAATTATTGAAACGCTGTTAAATACCGTTTCGCCCAGCAGGCATCGAATCGCCAATAGGCGCCTGACGCATCGCAGCATCAATGGACGTGGGTCCCGAAGGCACTCTTTCTGGTCGGTGCTAAAATGAGCGTTTAGCGCAACGTGTATCGGCCGCCCGAATCTTTATGCATCGGAGCCGCTCGTAAGACGCATCAGCCAATAATCAGTTTTAATCCGGCTGGCAGCGACTCTCCGAATACGCGCCCGGTGTCTGCGTTATCGAGCGTCACGACCTCGCGAACCATGTCGGCCCACGCCGGCGGTGCATTGACGGCTTCGAGTCGTCGCACGACAGTTTCGCGGATCGGCTCCTGCAAATCCCTTGAACGGTCGCCCGTCATGCGGGCGATTTGCGCGGCGGCAAACATGGCCGGCTCAACCTTTTTCCAGTCCAGTGCGAGGATTGCGTCCAGCCATCGGGTCGCCACGTCCGCCGGGACAACACCATGCACGCTGCCATAGAACGGCCGACGTGCACCGATGCGTCCAATCGCCCACCAGCCCTGGTGATTTTCCGAGGGCCGCTGTAGCCGAACCAGAAGCTGTTCCGCGATGCTGATCTTGCGATCGACAGTGATGCGTTCAAGCGACGCGGAAAGGCGCAGCATGTCCGCGTAGCCTACCTTCGCGGGATCGAAAGGCAGCTTATGTCGCTTCGTGCCCGCAGCAGCCTGAAGCCAGGCCATTGCATCGAGCACCTGAAGCTGTGCATCCTCATGCAAGCCGCCTGCCGCGCGACGCCAGAGCGTCCACCATTCCGACCACACCTGGCCCTCGTTGACGTACTGAATGCCGTCGTCGAACAGCGACCAAAGCTGTTCGATGCGCCATTCATCGAGCGGATAGCCAAATCCCGGCCGCACGCAATAGCCGGCCAGATTCAACCATAGGCGTTCGTGATCCGCTGAACGCCGCCGCCGGCCGGCGCGTTCCCAGAGCGCCCCGAACAGTTCGCGAAGCAGTGCGCCCTCCCAACTCTGACGCGGCCCCAGAAGCAGTTCAAGTCCTGCACGCAGGCGCTTCACTTCCTTAGGATCGACGTTCGCCGAGCGGACGCCGAACGTGCGGTCGATGAGTTCAATGGCCTTGTCGAGCGACGGATTTCGGATAGCCGCAGAAACGTCGTGTTCAGCATCGTCACGTCGCAACTGGAACTCGAGCAGCCATCGTTGCGAAGCATCGTCGGTTGCGATGCAGTGCATCTCCAGCCGGCCGAGTTCCGTCAGCGACGTCGTGAGTCTGACGGGCCGCTCACGAGGCCCGCTTGCATCCTGCTGCTGTACCACCGTTGCGACCGGCGGCAAGCGGACGAAGTCGCCCGTCGTGACGTCGACAAGCTCGCCGGGCTGCCAGGCCGTGTCGGCGACGGTCGAGACCAGATGGAAGCGCACCGGATGCCCGATCCGCAACGCAAACACGCGATCCTCGAGATGCACCTCGTGGCCTTCTTCGGTTCCACGTGGCAACAGGCACACGCCCCGCGACGCCTGCGCGTCGTCATCGAGGACGAGAAAGTAGCTGCGTGGCGAGCCGCCGCCAATACGCGGTGCATGTCCCGCGCGGGCCAGGCCGTAAGCGACCGCGCCACGCGCAACAGCGACGTCGGGATGGTCGTTTTCCAACACATGCAGAGGCTGCTGGCGCCACGTGCCGAGCGCACTCGCCAGACGCCCGGAGAGCGCTTTGGCACGGAAGACGCCGCCGTTGAGCAACAAGGTATCGGGCATCGGCGTTTGCGCCACATCCGATGCGCCCAATGCATCGCGCGACTGCGCTTCGAGCCTTTTCAGAAACGCTGCGATGTGCCGCGTGATTGCCGGATCGGCCGCATAAGGCAAGCCGAACTCGACGAGCGCTGCCCGCGAACGGCGAGGCAATTCGTCCGGGCTGCCCGTTGGAAGGAACCCTTCCACGATGATCTGCTCGACTTCCTCCCGGCTCAACTCCGTCGTGCGCGCGCCGCCGACAAGCCGGGCTCCCGCACCCAGCAGCGTGATCGCAACGGAGTCGGGCGGCTGTGCGCCAAGCAGTTGTTCCTTCGCGGCGCGGCATCTTTCTACGAGCTGGGACAGGCTCGCCGCCGACAGTCGCGTTTGCTCCTTGGCCAAACGCGTCTCGACCAGATGCGCCAGCGCGAGATCCATGTTGTCGCCGCCGAGCATCAAATGATTGCCGACGCCGATGCGGGTCAGTTGCGGCTCGCCGTCCTCGACATGCACCTTGATGAGTGTGAGATCCGTCGTGCCGCCGCCCACATCGCAGACCAGCACGAGGCGTGTCTGCGAGAGTTCGGCGCCGAGTGTCGCGCGATGATGGAACAGCCAATCGTAGAAAACGGCCTGGGGCTCTTCAAGCAGGCGCAGTGCCGGGAGCTTCGCGATACGCGCGGCCTCCAGCGTGAGCGCGCGCGCGCCGTCATCGAACGATGCAGGAACGGTAAGCACCACGTCCTGATCTTCGAGCGGCGCGTGCGGAAAACGACGGTTCCACGCGGCACGCACGTGAGCCAGATAGCTGGCGCTCGCCGTTACCGGCGAGACCTTGCCGACGTCATCGTCCGCGCCCCACGGCAGAATTGGCGCGAGACGGTCGACCGACGCATGCGAGAGCCAGCTTTTCGCGCTGGTCACGAGCCGTCCCGGCACCTGCGCGCCCAGCGTGCGGGCGAGATGTCCAATCACGGCCGGTGGCGTCTCGGGCTTGTCAGCCTCGCTCCACGGTAATTGCAGATCGCCAGGCGCAAGCTCGCCCGGCGCCGGGTGATAGCGCACAGACGGCAACAACTCGCGCGCGCCGACCTCGCCAAGACCCACGAGCTGATCGATATCAAAGATGCGGATCTCGTCAGTACCCGCCTCGACGTACGCAACGACCGTATTGCTCGTGCCGAGATCGATGCCGACGATGGTTTGCTTCATCGAACTCAGGCGTTCGCGCTGCCGCGCACATCGAATTCGACTTTCCAGCGCTCGTTCGTGCCGCGCGGCACGGCTTCGAGTTCCAGTGTGCCGGCTTCAGTGATCCGTGCATGCAGCTTCACTGCGACGACTTCGCCGGGCGTGCGTCCTTCGGTTGGCAGCGTGGCGTGGATTTCCTCCAGCTCTTGCAACTCGTCGGGCGACCAGTAGTCGAGCATCGTGCCCACCTGATCTTGCCGACGTACCGACGAACCGAAGAAGCGGAAGTGCACGGGCTCGCCGACCACGAGGCCGAATTCCTGAGGCGGCAGGGCCGCGTCCGTGCCCTCTTCCATACCGAAGGGCGCGAGGCACAACGCCTGGAAAGGCGGTTCCATGCCGGGCACGGCCGGCATGGCCGACTCGATCGCAATGTAGTAGGCGCGGGCCGTACCGCCGCGAATGCGCACGCCTTTGCCCCGTTTCACGTAGCCGTAGTACGCCGCGCCGCGCGCGACCGCGAGGTCGAGATCGGCACCGCCCAAAAGACGCGCAGGCGCCGCGCCTTCCGCTGCGAGCCAGCCGTTGAGGCCATCGAGAATTCGCTCGACGAGCAGCATCGACTTGAACACGCCGCCGTTGAACAGGACCGCCGTGGGATGCAGGAAGCTCGCGTTCTCGGCCGGCATGTGCTGCAGTCCGTCGAGCTCCGCGAGCGCCGCCACCTGTCGGCCGAGGAATGCGGCGAGGTGCCGCGTGATGCCCGCATCCTGCGCGTACGGAAGGCCGAGTTGCGTCAAGCCGCCGCGCGTTCGGGTCACCGGCCGCGCCGATGCATCGACTTGCGGGAAGAAGCCGTCGAGAATCGTCTGCGTGAGTTCGGCGCGGGTCAGTTCGGTGCGGATCGAGCCGCCAATCAGTTTCGATCCGCGGCTCGGTACGACCAGCGGCACGGTATCGGTACTGCGGTCAGTCAGCAGCGTTTCCTTGGCTGCCCGGCACGCATAGGTGAGCGCACGCAACTGCCACGGGTCGGCCTGGGTGCCCTGGGCAGCCAACTTGCGCGCGACCACGTGAGCCAGCGCCAAGTCCATGTTGTCGCCGCCCAGCAGGATGTGTTCGCCGACCGCGACACGATGCAACTCAAGATTGCCTTCGCGTTCGATCACCGCGATCAACGACAGGTCGGTCGTGCCGCCGCCCACGTCCACAACCAGGATGATGTCGCCGACCTTCACTTGCTTGCGCCAGGCGCCGCTGCTTTTCTGGATCCAGCTATAGAGCGCGGCTTGCGGTTCCTCCAGCAGCGTCATGCGGGCGTAGCCAGCCGCCTGCGCTGCCTCGGCCGTCAATTCTCTTGCGGCCGGATCGAAGGAAGCAGGAATGGTGACCGTGACTTCCTGCTTGCTGAACGGTGCATCGGGATGCGCGTGGTCCCATGCTTCACGCAAATGCGTGAGATAGCGAACCGAGCTTTCAAGCGGCGAGACGCGCGTCACTTCAGGCGGCGCGTCGCTTGGCAAGATCGCCGCGCGACGGTCCACACCAGGATGACAGAGCCAGCTCTTGGCGCTCGACACGAGACGAATTGGCGTCCCTGCGCCTCGGCTGCGTGCCATTTCACCGACTGCGAAATCGCGTTCGGCAGTCCATGGCAAGGCCAGGTCACCGGGCGTCAGTTCGCTCGGATGGGGCAGGTAGAGAAACGAGGGCAGCAGCTCGGGCGCTTCGATCGCCCCCGGTGCGGTGAGCTGCGTGATCTGCAGGACGCCTTGCACGGTTTTCTCGCCGTCACTGGCGAAAAGGTCAACATACGACAGAGCGCAGTGGGTGGTGCCCAGATCGATGCCGATTGAATAGCGCGCCTCGGTCATAGTTCCACCTCGGCCTGTGCGATCACGGTCGCGTCATGTGTCTTCGTCAACATCGGGAGTCTGACCTCCTCCACTCGCCAGCCGCGGTGACTGACGTTGCCGCTGAATGGCGGCTTGCCCACCACGTTGCCTGTCAGCCGGATTGCGGTTGCGTCGAAGCCGTCGGCGAGCGTTACGCGGCTGCCTTCGGCCTCCTCGCGCACCGGCCGAATCGTGAAATGCTCGCGCAGCGTCGCGCGGCAACCGTCGTGCACCAGCCTGGCGGCCGCGCCGATGTCCGCATCGGAATAGCCTGCAATGTCCTCTTCGACGAAGTCGATGAAACGCGCGCCACGCTGGAGAAGCCCCAGAAGCTGAAGCGCTGCCTCCGGGCTTGTCTCCTTGATCGTGGGTGCGGCCGCTGTTGCGGGCTGGGGCGCCGTGACTGGCGCCGCCGCTACTGCCCCGTCACGCAGCCGACGCACTTGGGCGGCAAATTCGCGGTCCCCCAGGACCGCGAAAAAGGTGCCGACGGCCAAGGAAAGTCTGCTGAGAAAAGACATATTCGATTCGGTCATACAAAATTGCTCCTGTAGGCTCGCTTGAACAACGAGCTATCCTGCCGGCCGCAAGACCAGGCTCGTTGAAAGCCTTGAAGGGCGAGTGCCGGCGCTTAATTCGTGAGCCCGATTCAGGGCTGAAACCCGTATTTTGCCTTGATGTGGCCGAGAGCCGTTCAATATGCGAACGATGGTGGTCTATTGTCGCGATTGCATTGCTGCGCGCCGCCTGAAGAGCCCTACGGGGCGGGATCTGTTGCGTGCGTAAGCCCGCCACGCTGCGGCTTCGCTCGCTGAAGGCAAACTGTCGACCAACGTCCGTTTTGCGGCTAGTCGGCGTCGAAATCGTCCGCTGCCTTACGATTCCGGCGCTCTTCGTTGGCACGGCGAGCGCGCACACGCTGGCGCCACAGGACAGTAATGACCTCTCCCGTAGTCGCGCCAGCGGGAATTTCGTTGCGGATGAGATTCGGCACCATCGGCAAGCCCAGGCGCTGCCTGCGCAGAGCCCGGGCTATGGCCGTGCGGCACTCCTGCCCGTGGCAATCCCATTCGTCACGCATTTTTCCGCAGTAACGGCACTCGTTCATGGCAAATAGTTTAACTGTAATCTCTGATAGCCTCCCGGCCGCGGGGCAAACCACCCCGTACTTTGCCAGGCTTTGTGGCTGGCCGTGGCCAGTCAGGAGTCCGCAGGCAGTCAGTGACGCCATCACGCGCCAGGCCTTCGCATAACGGATTTAAAACGGATCTACAAACGCCTATTCGCGTCGACTGCTACTCACCATGTCGGGAAGATCCCGGCTCGCGTTAGTTAAAGTATTTGCGTCCGTTGCCGATATTCAATCTAAGCACTGCCCCCGTTCAATTCGCCTTGTCTTTGCGATTTTCCGCTTCAGAGTCGACACCATGGTCATGCCGTTGGCTCTTTCGCGATGCAGGTTCCTGCGGTCAGCTTTCAGGTGCGTCTAAAGTGCCGACTGAAGCCGGGTCGTTTCATCCCGCAACCAAAAAGTAAACCTCAAGTGCGACGAATTGAGCTTGCCTCCCTGCTATCTGCCTTAGTCAGCGTCATTCTCATGTCGTTGTACGGTTGTCACCAGCAAGACCACACCTCTTCGAACACGACCGTTCCGACCCCGACCACCATCACTGCGTTGATATGGGCGCCAGACTGGCCGGAAGAGATGCTTCAGATCGCCGCCGAATTCGGCAAGCTCAATCCGGACATAC
This sequence comes from Caballeronia sordidicola, assembly GCF_002220365.1. Lineage (GTDB taxonomy): Bacteria > Pseudomonadota > Gammaproteobacteria > Burkholderiales > Burkholderiaceae > Caballeronia > Caballeronia sordidicola_C. The sequence continues at coordinate 84,051 of NZ_MTHB01000096.1, forward strand.
GCGTGAATGTGCAGTTCATGATCGGCAATTCGGTCGAGGAAAATATCAAGCCCCGGATCGCCTCTGGCAACTTGCCGGATCTGGTCAGTGTCAACCCGAACGCCTACGCGGCCGAATTGGCCGATCAAGGGATCCTGGCGGACGTCGGCGGGACATCGGCATGGAAAAACATGCTCGACCCTCTCAAGGGCGACTGGACCAGTCGCCAGTCCAAAAAATTCGGCATCTCCGGCGGAGTGGCCACGACGCTGATTTACTACAACCAGGACATGTTCGCGAAGGCGGGGATCACGCAACTGCCCACCAATTTCCAGGAGTTCCTGGTAGTTTGCGATAAGCTCAAACGTGCGGGTTTTACACCTGTCATGTGGAACGGCGGCTTCCCGAACATGCTCGGCAACGGTCCCTTCAGTTTCGGCTTTGCCAACAATGTGGTGGCACGGGAGCCGGATTGGAAAAGGAAAATCTCTGACGGCACGCTGGATTTGAACACGCCACAGGTAGCCGATATCTTTGCCAAGATTCTACTGATTGCAGACCGTGGATATGTACAAGAGGGGTTCATGGCGACGGACTACGACCAAGGCATACGTCTGTTCAAGGAAGGCAAGGTTGCGATGGCTTTTCACGGCAGTTGGGCAGCCGGCCTTTTCCTGCACGGCAACCCCTTCGAGGTTGGGGTGTTCATTCCGCCCTGGAACGCGCCGGGCAAGCGGGTGGTGCCTGTGATTGGCAGCGAAACAGGGTTCGCCGTGTGTGAGACGCCCAACAAAGTCGCGGCGACGCGCTTTCTCGAGTTCATCGCCGGGAAGGGGTTCTCCATTCTCCAAAGAAAACGCCAGAACATTCCGCCATTCAAGCAAGTCGACGAAACAATGGTGAGCAACCCGAAGATTGCCGACTATACGAATAGGGTCAGTCGCTTCTCCGTGACCGCCAGCCCGTATTATTCGGTTTTACCCTCCAATTCGATCGAGCGGCTGCATCAGTTGATGCAGGATGTGCTGTTCAAGAAAATCACGCCCAGGCAGGCGGCAAAACGCCTGGATGAATCTGTCAAGAACGAAGCAAAGATGCACTACAAATGAGCTCAATCATGGGTTCGCTGCGAAGCGTTTTCGAATACCTCTCGCTGGATCTGCTGCGCCGGGTCGAAATTCGTTACCGGCTGATCTCCGCATTCATTCTGCTTTCGCTGCTACCCATACTTCTTTCGGGATACTTATCGTATGTGGAATCAACCGCAGCGATCAGGGAGAAAGCGGAAATATTTTCGAAAGAAGTGGTCAAGCAGCTATCCAAGAACGTCCTGCTACGGATGGAGCAGGTCGAGACGGAAAGCAGCTTCCTCGTGCTCTCTGATCGGGTTCAAAGCGCGCTGACGAAGGTCGCAAACGGCAATGCGACGGAGCAGAGCGAGGCGCGCCGGGATATGACCCGGCTGCTCCTGGAGCATTACGGATCGATCGATTTCATCAACCAGAAATATCTGCTCGACAAAAACAACCGCATCATGGACACCCAGGCCTTCGCGCAATTGACCCAGGGTGTGACGCACCTGGTCATGCAGGCTCCCGCTCATAATGGACACCCCTACTGGGGCAGTTACGACAACGGCGTTGGACAACAGAACCTGGGGATGGTCCGAGCCATCATCAGCAAGAGCAACAATCAGCAGATCGGCAATCTGGTTCTGGTGATTCGTCCCGAATATTTCTCGACAATTTTCAATGACGTCGCCTTGGGGAGCGGAACGCAAATCTACGTTCTCGATGCCAACAGCAACAAGCTGATTGTCCGTGCCGACGACACCCCCACGAACACCGGCGAGACGGTCGAACCTGGCCTGATCGATAAAATCGCGCACAACGAGCCATACGGCAAGCCGAGTGGTTTCGTCGCCTTCGAGGACAAGCGCCGCGCGCGCTACTTTGCCGCGTACTCCAGGATTCCCGGTACCACATGGTTTGTGGTCAGCACCATTCCGGAAGCGAAGTTGACGGCACAGGCACAGTCGGTGCGCAACCAGATCGTACTGGTCGGGATCTTGGGCTTCCTGCTTTCGATCTTCCTCGCCTACTTCATTTCCCACAGCATTTCGGCGCCGCTCAAGGAGCTGGTGCGAAAGATGCACGATACAGGCAACGATGCCGGAGCGCAGGCAGACGACGGTGCGCAAGCACTCAACAATGCTCACGGTGAGGACGAGTTAGGCAGACTGGCGCAGCGCTTTGAAAGAATGCGCGAGGCGATCAAGCAGAAGATCCAGAAGATCAACGAGATCAACGCGTCCCTTGAGCAGACCGTCATTGAGCGCACGGCCGAACTCGTTACCAAGGAGCATGAGTCGCGGACCTTGATCGAGAATTCTCCGGACACGATTACCCGCTACGACCGTGACCTCCACCGCATTTATGCCAACCCCGCATTCTGTACCTCGGCGGGTTGCAGCCTCGGCGAATCGCTCGGCAAACGGCCCTCAGAGATCCCCGGCGGCGCGAATGCATTGATCTACGAGATGAAGATTCTAGACGTCATTTCAAACGGGGAAAGTTCGCAGTTCGAACTGAAATGGGTCAGCAGGGACGGACAGGAACAGTGCACCCATATCCGCCTGACTCCGGAGATTGACCGGTCAGGCCAGGTGAGCTCGGTGCTGGCCGTGGGTCGTGATTTATCGGACCGGATGGCATTCGAAGCGACAATCTGGAAACAAGCCAATTTCGATGCGCTGACCCGCCTTCCGAATCGTCAGATGTTCCATGACCGTCTGGACCATGAAGCCAGACTGTCGCGTCGTTCCGGAAAGTGCATGGCCTTGATGCTGATCGACCTGGATCGCTTTAAAGAGGTCAATGACTCCCTGGGGCACGACACAGGAGACATCCTGTTGATCGAGGCCGCCAGGCGCATCACGTCGAGCGTGCGGGAATCGGACACTGTTGCGCGTCTCGGCGGTGACGAGTTCACTGTCATTCTGCCCAACCTGGACGACACCGAAAGCATTGACCGGATCGCACAGGCTATCATCGACAAGTTAGCTGAACCCTTCATGCTCGGCCCGGACGAGGCTTTCATATCTGCCAGCGTCGGCGTGACAATTTACCCCAACGACACCATCGAACTTGATGTCCTTTTCAAGAATGCCGACCAGGCCATGTATGCGGCCAAGAACGCGGGGCGCAATCGTTTCAGCTACTTCACGCCCGACCTGCAAGTGGCGGCAGAAAAGCGCCGGCGTCTCACGAGCGATCTACGCGCCGCGCTGCCTGGCGAGCAGTTCCAGATCTATTACCAGCCCATCGTTGACCTGGCGACTGGAGAAATCTACAAAGCCGAGGCATTGATCCGCTGGCAGCACCCCGAACGCGGCACGATCAGCCCGCTGGATTTCATTCCATTGGCCGAAGACACCGGGCTCATCGTTCCGATCGGAGACTGGATGTTCAGACACGCCGTGCAACAGGCCCGGCAATGGCGCAGCCGATTCCATCCGTCTTTCCAGATCAGCGTCAACGTGTCACCGGTGCAGATTCGCCAAGACAGTCTCTTGTGTGTCCAATGGCCCGAGTATCTGATTCAGGAAGGAATGCCGGGGGAGTGTGTTGCGATTGAAATAACCGAGGGGCTGTTACTGCATGCCGAATCGAAGATTGATGAGAAACTGCTGACCTTTCGCGATGCGGGGATCCGGATCGCGATCGACGACTTCGGGACGGGTTACTCGTCGCTGGCGTATCTCAGGCGCTTCGACATCGATTACCTCAAGATCGACCGTTCATTCGTGCAGAACCTCGCCTTCGATGAAGACAATCAGGCGCTTTGCGAGGCGATGGTCGTACTGGCTCACAAACTGGGATTAAAAGTCATTGCCGAAGGGGTAGAGACGACAGAGCAACGGGATTTCCTCATCGCCGTCGGCTGTGATTTTGCCCAAGGTTTTTTATATTCCGAACCGGTTCCGGCTGATCAATTTGAGGGGTTGGTATGGCCGGCTATCGAGGAGAGACCAGACTGTCTCTCATGTGCTACGTCTTAGGTGGAACGCTCGATCGGTGAACATGCGCATGCGCGCTCGCTTGAGCCAGCACGCCTGACCCAGCCGCTTGAGCATCGCCGTATCAACCCGCTTCTCCTTCGACGGGCGCCAACGCGTCGTCCTCTCTAGCGGAACGGCGTCACGTTGCCTCTTGCAGGACACCGTCTGGCGATAGCACGTCGATCAAGTCATCTGCCGACATCGGATGGCCAAGCAGGAAGCCCTGCAGGCAATCGCAACCAAGGCGGGTCAGGAATTCTTGCTGTGCCCTTGTCTCCACACCCTCCGCCACGATATTCAGATTGAGTGTCTGACCCAGCGCCACGATTGCCGACACAATCGCCGCGTCCTCTGTGTCGCGGGCCAGGTCGCGGATAAACCCACGGTCGATTTTAAGCTCGCTTGCCGGTAGCCGTTTCAGATACAAGAGACTTGAATAGCCGGTGCCAAAATCGTCGATGGAAATACGCACGCCCATATCGTGCAATTGCTGCAGGATTTGCAGGCTTGCATCGACATCGTGCATGGCCGTGGACTCGGTAATCTCGAGCATCAGGGAACTCGGTTCCAGTAGATGGCGCTCCAGGGTCTCCTGGACAGTTCGAATCAGACACGCGTGTCTGAATTGCAATGCCGACAGGTTGACCGCCATGGTCAGGTCGTGGTGGCCGGCGTTGCGCAACACCGCAATCTGCCGGCAGGCCTCGTCGAATACCCATTCGCCAATTGGCACGATCAAGCCGGTTTTCTCCGCCAACGGGATGAACTGGTCCGGCGGAATCAGCCCGCGAGTGGGATGCCGCCAACGCACCAGCGCTTCCACGCCGATTACCGGCCCGTTGGGTGCGGTGAATTTTGGTTGATATTGCAAGATCAGCTGGTTTCGATCAACCGCCGCGCGGAGATCTTGCACGAGCTGTAACTGTTCGTGCACATTGGCGTTCATCGAGGCTTCGAAGAAGCAGTAGGTATTTCGTCCTAGCGCCTTTGCGTGATACATCGCGGCATCCGCATTGATCAGCAACTCCTCCTGATCAGAGCCGTTGCCGGGATACATCGCAATACCAATGCTGGTGGACACCCGCAACTCGCGGCCGGCAAGCTGAAAGGGGTCTCGCGTGACGGCCAATATTTTGTCGGCGAGGGTCGCCGCATCCGCGGGTTCGGCAACCTCCGCGAGCAGCACGAATTCGTCCCCCCCTACACGGGCGATCGTGTCCTGTGATCGGACATTCAGCCCAATACGGTGCGCGACTTCGATCAGCAACAGGTCGCCGACGTGATGGCCGTAGGCGTCATTGACCGCCTTGAACCCGTCCAGGTCCATGAACATCAGGGCGAAGCGGCCATGTTCGCGTTCAGCACTCTGGATCGCCCGACCGAGCCGGTCTTCCAACAGCACGCGATTAGGAAGCTTGGTGAGGGCATCATGCAATGCCAGGTAAGTCAATTCCTGGTTGGCCTCAGCGAGTGAGACCGCCAATATGGCAGTGCGTGACTCCAGCCGAAGGTCAAGAACTGAAATGATCAGGGCAATGGCGAGTACCGCCAGCGTGGCAATAATGATCACGAGCGCCAGCCATCCTGCACTCACGCCTTCACGCACGGCACCGCAAACGCTCCCAAGCGGAAATTGCGCTGCGGCCATGCCCGTGTAGTGCATCACGACAATGGCAAGACCCATCACCACCGCTGCGCCTGCACGCATTTGCCGAACCATGGGTAAAAGCCGGCGCAGGTGGAATGCAATCCATAGCGCCGCGCCCGACGCGAGCATCGCGATGATGACGGAGAGGATAAAAAGGGACGGGACGTAGCTGATTCCGGGCGTCATGCGCAACGCAGCCATGCCCGTATAGTGCATACCCGCGACCCCGGCACCCATTAATACGGCGCCGCTGATCAATCGCGACACAGGCAACTCGTTCTGGCCCACAAGCCACAGCGCGAACGCCGAAGAGGCGATGGCGATCAGAAGCGAGAGTACGGTGATCATCGGGTCATAGCCGAGCGAAATCGGCAAGCTGAAGGCCAGCATGCCGACAAAGTGCATCGACCAGATGCCCGTGCCCATGGCGCACGCGCCGCCTACCAGCCACCCGAAGGCTGCCCGTCCCTGAGAGGTAGAAATTCGGCCCGCCATGTCCAATCCGGTATACGAGGCCAGAATCGCGACGAGCAGCGAGAACAAGACGAGCAAACTATTGTAGCTACCAGCAAGCATGGGGTATTCCGTAAGTGTTGATCCGAACTGCGTGGATCTCTCTCGCCGCGTCCGCGCACAACAGCGCGAGCATCAAGTGATCGTTGAGCGTTAGCCTCCCACGTGAAACACATGCCTGAGGCACGGAGAAGAAGCGGCCATAAGAGCCAACCCGGTGTGCGAAGTCGCCATAGCCGAGTTCACGGCAACGGCTCACGCCTTACCTATAACGACCCGGTGTTCGGAAACTTGAAAGAATCAGGCGCAGGTCGGGTGCCACCGCGCGCCGCAACCCGTGTCGAAACAGCTCTGATACGGTGGTCGCGGGGGCGTGCCGACACATAAAACACACGTGCCCGGCAGCAATCGATAAAGATATCGACCACCGCCGGGCACGTCTGGCGCTCCGTTGCAGAGCGTCAGTTACAGCTAGCCATCACGACAAATGATGCACCTCTTGCAAGCCGAACACCGGCGTTGGGATCCCCTCCATCCGAGCCTTGAGTTGCAGCGATAAATACTGCGAGTAGTGGCGCGATTGATGCAGGTTCCCGCCATGGAACCACAATGCCTGCTGCTGCGTGGGTTTCCACATGTTGCGCTGCTCGCCTTCCCACGGCCCCGGGTCCTTGGTCGTATTCGATCCCAATCCCCACACCTTGCCCACTTTGTCCGCCACCTCGCGCGATATAAGATCCGCAGCCCAGCCGTTCATCGACCCATAACCGGTCGCGTACACAACCAGATCCGCTTCAAGTTCGCTGCCGTCGCTGAGCACGACCGAATGCTCCTTCAACTCGACGACTTCCACACCGCTCTTCAGCTTGATCTTGCCGTCCGCGACGAGGTCCGCGGCACCCACATCAATGTAATAGCCCGATCCGCGCCGGAGATATTTCATGAAGAGGCCCGAGTCATCATCGCCGAAATCAAGCATGAAACCTCTTTTCTCCAGCCGATCATAAAACTCCGCATCACGCACCTTGATCGCCTTGTACACCGGGATCTGGAACTCGTGCAGGATCTTGTACGGAATCGATGCGAACGTGAGGTCGGCCTTCATCGTGGTCATGCCCGCAGCCACCGCGCGTTCGGAGTAGAGATCGCCCAGCGCCAAGTCCATCAGCGAGTCCGACTTGACGATGTGCGTGGACGAACGTTGCACCATGGTCACGTCCACGCCCGCTTCCCACAACGCCCCGCAAATATCGTGCGAAGAATTATTCGCGCCAATCACGACAACTTTCTTGCCCTTGAAAGCGTCCGGTCCCGGATGTTTCGACGAATGATGCTGCTCGCCCTTGAACACATCCATGCCCTTGAATTTTGGCAGATTCGGCTTGCCCGACATGCCGGTGGCGAGCACGAGTTGCTTCGGCCGGAGCGTCAGCTTTTCGCCACCACGGTCGACTTCCACGATCCATTCGCCCGCGGCCTCGTCGTATTGAGCGGACGTGCAAGTGGTCGCCCCCCAGTAGTTCAGCTCCATCACCTTCGTGTACATCTCGAGCCAGTCGCCAATCTTGTCCTTGGGCGAAAACACCGGCCAGTTGTCCGGGAACGGCAGATACGGCATGTGGTCGTACCAGACCGGATCGTGCAGGCACAGTGTTTTATAACGGGCACGCCAGGCGTCGCCGGGCCGCTCGTTCTTGTCGATAATGATCGCCGGCACGCCCAGTTGCCGCAGTCGCGCACCCAACGCAATCCCGCCCTGCCCGCCGCCGACGATCAGGCAATACGGCTGCTTCTCATACCCCAGCGTTTTCTGTTCAGCCTCGCGGTTTTCCTTCCAGCTGGTGCGCTCAGTGCGCGCGCCGTGTTCAGCGCCCATCGGGCGCTTCAGGCCTTTCGTTTCTTCGTGGCCCTTGAGTTCGGTCATGGTCGTGAGCAACGTCCATATCTGTGCGTCCTTCACGCGGATAAAACCCGTGCCGCGCGCGACTCCCGTCTCGAACGTGATCCACGCTTGCGTCACGCCGTCCGCTTCAGTCGCCGTTTCGTTATCGGCAATCTTCAGTTTTGACGGCTTGATCGTGTTCAACTGTGACTCCAGCATCGCGGCAATCTGCTCGCGGCCTTCCATCGTCTTGATGTTCCAGGTAAACGCAACAAGGTCGCGCCAATATCCATCGGGCTGAAATAGCGCAACGGCCGCCGCTGTGTCGCCGCTTTTAAGCGCAGCCTCGAATGTCTCAAGGATGTTGGTGATGGTTTGGTTTGGATTCTGTTCAGACATGGTCGCTCCTCCATGAGATACGGATCACTAAGTATCGATTGGTATCGATTAAGAAAAGACGGGTTCTCTGCCCGCTAAAATAAAAATGCTCATTCGCTGCTAGCGCCTGTGCGGCGCCACTATTCCAAACTTTGCGATGCGGCGGTACAACGTCGCCCGCGATATGCCCAGCGTCTGCGCCGCCATGACGGGGCGCCATTTCGCATCGGTCATCGCTGCAACAATGCGCACGCGTTCCAGTGCTTCGCTTTCAGACAACGCAGGTTGCGTCACGGGTTTGGTGGCTTCGCGTGGTGTCGGCGTCGGGCTTCTGGAAGCGCGCAGGACAGGCGGCCTGACACGCGCATGCAGCGGCGACCCGGAGCCGATCAACCTGAACGAGATGAGGTCGCGTCCGGGGCGTGCATCGAGCAGGCGTTCCGGCCGGATATCGAAGAGTTCGCAGACGTGACGCGGCAACTGATCGAGACCCGGCACACATTCCTTCGCGCGCCGGTTCGCCGCGATCGCGTAACCGCGCGCATCGAAGGCGATAAGAATTTCCGGCTGCGCCTCAACGTAATGCCGGCTGCGATGCGCGAGCAAGACCCAGCAATGCGTGGTCGCGTTGAGGAAGAAACCGTCCTCGATCAGCAACGCGCTTTGCCGCACGATATGGTTGACCAGCCGCTGGCTCTCGCGCTCTTCGGGCGAGCGCACCGCTGACGCATCCAGCACGCCGATCAACTCGCCTTGCACGCCGAAGATAGGCGATGCGCTGCATGTCAGCGTGGTGAACGCCGCGCGGAAATGGTCGGTCTTGTGGACGGTGATCGCCTCGGCGTCGAGCAGCACCGACGCAACGCCGCAAGTCCCCTCTTCACGCTCGGACCAGCATGAACCCGGATACAAACCTGCGCGCTTGAATTCGTGACGGCGATCGCGATCCACCCGGTAGTCGATGGTGACGCCCGCTGCATCGGTCAACATCACGCAGTAATCGGCTTCGCGTACCGTTTCATGCAGTCGCGAAAGACATTGGCCGGATGCACGCAGCACAGTTTCTTCGCGCTGCTGGACATCGCGTAATTCGGGAACGCTCAGGATGCGCGGTCCAATAGTCGCGCCCGGATCGAGATGATATTGCTCAAGCGAGCGCTTATACGATGACGCCAGCCGCGACCCATCGGCACCCGGGCTGCTCATGCGGCCTTCTATCACGTTGCGCACGCGATCGATGTGTCTGGTCTGCGAAACATACGGCATGAAGAGCCTCCGGCGGATTCGGTGCGCTCGCGCCATTCACGACACACTGCAACCCGAAAACTTAAACGCATGGTGACGTTTTAGCATGCGTGCTCTGGGAGATCACACCGCAGTGCACCATCGAAGTTGATGAGACATCTGTCTCACTCATTTGTCTCACTCATTTGTCTCGATCGACGGCGACGTTATCGACGCCGCGTTTGCTCGAGCGCAGCCATCTTCCGGTAGAGCGTGTTACGCGATACGCCAAGCATTCGCGCCGCCGCCGAGACGTTGCCGGAGTGTGTATCGAGCGCTGCCGCGACAGCTGACAACGCGAGATCATCCAGGCGCGCGCTGTCCTTCGCAGACGGCGAAAAAACCGCTTGTGCGTTCTGCGCGTCGCGTTCTTCATCGAAGAAATCTTGCGGCAGATGATCGAGGCCGATACATGTCTCATCGTCGTCGAGCATCGCGCATGCGGTCCTCAGCACGTTCGCGAGCTGCCGGAAGTTTCCTGGCCACGGGTGGCGCGTGAACGCCGCCAGCACCTCAGGTGAAACCCTGATGGGCACACCCGTCGCACGTTCAGCACGCAGGATCTTTTCGACGGTCACGGCCAGATCGGTACGCTGGCGCAACGGCGGCAACGTCACCAGCAGACCGTTGATCCGGTAATAGAGATCCTCGCGGAATTCACCGGCAGTGACGCGCTCGCGCAGATTGCGATTGGTCGCGCAGATCAGGGCGAAATCCACGGGCACGGCGCGCCTGCTGCCAAGCGGCGTCACCATGCGCTCCTGCAGCACACGCAGCAAACGGCTTTGCAATGAGAACGGCATATCGCCTATTTCATCAAGGAACAAGGTGCCGCCATCAGCTTGCAGGATCTTGCCGCAAGCGCCGCGTTTGGACGCGCCGGTGAATGCGCCTTCCTCATAACCGAACAACTCCGCTTCTATCAGCGTGTCCGGGATCGACGCACAATTCAAAGCAACGAACGGCCCGTCGCTACGCGGCGAATCACGATGCACCGCGCTCGCCAGGACATCCTTGCCGGTACCCGTCTCGCCGCCAATCAGGATCGGAATATTTTTACCGATCACCTTGCGCACCCGTTCAACGAGCGCCGCAACCTGGGCGTCTCCGGTCATCAGGTACCGCAAGCCGGACAGTTGCGGCTGCGGTTCGGGAACGCGTTTGCGAGCGACGACATCGATGACATCGTGGCTATCCGTCGAGAGTGCAACGGCCGTCGAGCGCCTCAGATCGGCACTGGCAAATACGTTGACGCCACTGTGCAAACACAGCGAAATCGTGCGTTCGACGGGCGTGCCCACACCGCTGCGGATCCGGTCGAACAACTCACCACACGAGACGTTGAATAACGATGACAAGGTATGCGCGCGCAACGAGGCCAGCGGCAAACCAAACTGAAATTGCGCGCTGCGGTTCGCCGATAGAAATCGGCCATCAGCCCTGAACGCGGCAATGCCTTCCATCAGCGTGCCGATAAACTCCGGACGCCCATGAAAATGGATTTGCAATGCTTCAGGAAAGGCGCTCGTGAACAAATGGTTCTCGATCATCTGCGCGGACATCTTCGCAAGCGCCATCGTGTGACGGCTGTGGCCGCGGCAATCGCCGGTGACGTCGAGAACGCCCAGCAACGCTCCGAATGGATCAAGAATCGGCACGCTGGAGCACGCAAGAAACCGGTTCGCGCGCAGGTAATGCTGGTCGCCGAGCACCATGGTGGCGTCGCCTGCGGCAATGGCCGTGCCTATCGCGTTGGTGCCCTGCTGCTGTTCGCTCCACAACGCGCCGGGGCGCAACGCGACACGGTCGGCACGAGCGAGGAAATCGTCGTCGCCGAGCGAATGCAGGATCAGCCCTTCGGAGTCGGTCAGTACGACCATGCTATGCGTATTGGCAATCTGTCCGTAGAGCGTTTCTATGACGGGCAGCGCATGCGTGGAGAGCGCGCGATTCTGCTCGCGCTTGAGCCGGAGATCAGCTTCGCCGAGCACGCCGTAGTCGGGCCGCATGGTGTCCGACAGGCCAAAGCTGCGGGAACGTTCGTGCGATTGCCTAATGATATCCAGCCCTTCCATGCGGCCGGCATGATCGCTGGCCAGCAGCGCGGATCGGCTTGATGCGCTTGAACGGTCGATAGAAACCGGGTTCATAACCATTGTCTCCTTCGCCAGCATTCGCGGAAAAGGAGTCGGTCGTCAGCTCCGCCCGTCGCGTGGTCGATCGAGACAATGTACCACTGCTACAGTGTTCAACCCCGGGTTTAGCCCGTCACGTGCTCGACCGGATGGCGTTCGAGCCAGCCAGATTCGGTGTCGTCGAAAAGGCGCGACCGGGTGAGAAAACGCAACCCGCTGGGGCGTTCCAGCGAAAACATGCCGCCATTGCCCGGCACGCAATCGATGATCAACTGCGTGTGCTGCCAGTACTCGAATTGCGATTCGCTCATGTAGAACGGCACGCCGGCTAGCGCGCCGAGCTTGACGTCGGACGAACCGACCATGAATTCGGCAACCGGGAAACACATGGGCGCGCTGCCGTCGCAGCAGCCGCCCGACTGATGGAACAATACCTGCCCGTGTTCGGCTTTCAGCTTCTCGATCAACTCGATCGCCGCCGGCGTGGCGACCACGCGCGAAACTTCTTTTTCGGTCATAAGGGTTTCCACTGAATACGCAACATGGCGAGCCGCACAGGCGGCCCGCCATTTCGATCAGATGACTGCTTCGATCAGAAGAAACCAAGCGGCTTCTGGCTATAACTCACCAACAAGTTTTTCGTCTGCTGATAGTGGTCGAGCATCATCTTGTGATTTTCCCGGCCAATGCCTGATTGCTTGTAACCCCCAAACGCCGCATGCGCCGGATACGCGTGATAGCAATTGGTCCACACACGTCCAGCCTGGATGTCGCGGCCGAAACGATAGGCTCGCGTACCATCGCGCGTCCACACGCCCGCGCCGAGGCCATAAAGCGTGTCATTGGCGATTTCCAGCGCCTCTGCCTCATTCTTGAACGTCGTCACAGACAGCACCGGCCCGAAGATTTCCTCCTGGAAGATGCGCATCTTGTTGTGACCGCGGAAGACCGTCGGCTTGATGTAGTAGCCGTTCTTCAACTCGCCGTCGAGCGTATTGCGTTCACCGCCGATCAGGCATTCAGCACCTTCCTGCTTGCCGAGATCGATATACGACAGGATCTTTTCAAGCTGCTCCCGCGAGGCTTGCGCGCCGATCATCGTCTTCGAGTCGAGTGGATGGCCCTGGCTGATGGCCGCCACGCGCTTGAGCGCGCGTTCCATGAAGCGGTCATAGATCGACTCTTCAATCAACGCGCGCGACGGGCACGTGCAGACCTCGCCCTGGTTCAGCGCGAACATGGCAAAACCCTCGAGCGCCTTGTCGAAGTAGCTGTCGTCCGCGTTCATGACATCGGCAAAGAAAATGTTCGGGCTCTTGCCGCCGAGTTCGAGCGTCACCGGAATCAGGTTCTGGCTGGCGTACTGCATGATCAGGCGGCCGGTCGTGGTCTCACCGGTGAACGCAATCTTGGCAATCCGCTTGTTCGATGCCAGCGGTTTGCCTGCCTCCAGCCCAAAACCGTTGACCACGTTCAGCACGCCGGCCGGCAACAGGTCTTCGATCAACTCGAGCAGCACGAGTATTGAAGCGGGCGTTTGTTCCGCCGGCTTCAGCACCACGCAATTGCCCGCAGCAAGTGCAGGCGCGAGTTTCCACACCGCCATCAGGATCGGGAAATTCCACGGGATGATCTGTCCCACCACGCCTAGCGGCTCGTGGAAATGGTACGCGACCGTGTCGTCATCGATCTGCGAAATCGAGCCTTCCTGGGCACGCACGCAACCGGCGAAATAGCGGAAATGATCGATCGCCAACGGGATATCGGCGGCCATTGTTTCGCGTAGCGGTTTGCCGTTGTCGATGGTTTCCGCCACCGCGATGCGCGTCAGATTCGCTTCCATCCGATCCGCGATCTTGTTCAGGATGTTCGCTCGCTCGGCGGGCGACGTCTTGCCCCAGGCGGTCTTGGCTTTGTGCGCTGCATCGAGCGCGAGTTCAATATCAGCTTCGCGTGAGCGCGGGATGGAGGTGAACGCTTCGCCCGTGATTGGCGAAATATTATCGAAATACTCACCACCTAACGGCTTGACCCATTGACCACCAATGAAATTGCCATACTGCTTTTTATACGGGAAGTCAGTGTTCAAAAATTGCATCTCGGCGTGATTCATGTGCGTGCTCCTCGCATGTCGGTGAGAATGACCGCCGCGACTATGATTGCCGCGACCGGTGGGAACATGCTTGCGAGATGCGTGCCAATGGGTGAGCCGCAGATGGGCAAAGGCGGCGGGCGGTATGCGCTTGCCCACGAGCATGATCATGCGTTCCGTTTCGGAACACGTGCATCGACAATCGCGTTGAAACGGAACAGCGCGGTGGCGCAATGCGTGAGCACGACGCGCGGTGGATTTATTGTGCAAACTATGGGTTCGACCGTTAAGCACGGCGGTGGCGTTTCGTCATAGGTAGAACTAGAGAGAGGCACGCGATGGCATTGATCGGCGTTAAAGCATTCGTATTCGATGTATTCGGCACCGTCGTGGATTGGCGCGGCGGCGTGGCGCATGACGCGGCGCTGTTTCTGGCGCGGCATAAGATCGATGGCGTCGCCACGTCTGAATTCGCCGATGCCTGGCGTCGCCGGTATGGCCCTGCCATGGAGGAAGTGCGCAGCGGCCGGAGAGCATTTGTCCGGCTCGACGTGTTGCACCGCGAGAATCTACTGGCGGTGCTGGGGGACTACGGAGTTGATGCAGCAAGCATTCCAGCGGAGGAAGTGGATGGACTGAATCTGGCATGGCATCGGCTCGATCCATGGCCCGATTCGCTGAGCGGCCTCACGCGGCTCAAGGCCACGCGCATCATTGCGCCGCTTTCGAACGGCAACATCGTGCTGATGCTGGACATGGCGAAACGCGCCGGCATTCCGTGGGACGCAATTCTGGGTGCGGAAGTCGTGCAGGCGTACAAGCCGATGCCCGAAGCGTATTTGCGAACTGCCGACGTACTGGGTCTGCGGCCGGAGCAAATGTGCCTGGTCGCCGCGCACAACAGCGATCTAGCGGCTGCGAGGCAATGCGGATACAAGACGGCGTTTGTTGCGCGCCCGACGGAACATGGGCCGGGGCAAACCACGGACTTGAAGGCGGAAGCGGACTGGGACGTGATCGCGCGTGACTTCAATGACCTGGCGGATAAGGTGGGGGCTTAGGGCGGCTGAGGGTGGCTTAAACTGCCTCAAACCGTCTGCCGCTCGACAATATGAAACCCTACATCAACCACGTTCGCTTCGGTCAAGCCTTTCAGGCGCTCTAACAAACAGCGTGCTGCGCTCACGCCAATTCGCGTGCCGTCCACGCCCACGGTCGTCAATTGCGGGCTCGTTTCAGAAGCGAACTCCAGATCGCCGAAACCGCAGATGGCCAGTTGCGACGGCACGTCGATACCCCGGCGTTTCGCCTCGCCAAGCACGCCGATAGCAAGCAGGTCCGAGCCGCAGAAAACCGCATCGAGTGCAGGCATCTGTTCAATAAGCTTGGGCAACGCGGCCTTGCCAATCGATACCGAACTGGGCGGCGCAACTATCACGTTCGCCACATCATGAATCCCTGCGCGTGCCAACCGCTCCCGAAAGCCGGTAATACGTGCAATTGCGCGATCATCGTTGGCCGACACCAGTCCCGGATGCGAAATACCTCGCGCGAGGAACCGCTGCGCAACCGCAACGCCTACATCGTAATGCGAGAAACCAACGAGCATATCGATCGGCGTCTGCGTCATGTCCCACGTTTCCACAATCGGAATGCCGACATTACGCAACCGTTCGCGCAACGAATCCGTGTGCGCCACGCCCGTCAACAATACCCCTTCAGGGCGTCGGCTCAAGACGGCATCAAGCAGCGTTTCCTCACTGGAATCGCTATAGCCGCTCAACGCAAGCAGCACCTGATAACCGGCCTTCGACATGGTCTCGCTGAACACCTGAATAGTCTCGGAGAACAACGAGTGGGCAATGGTCGGGACGATCGCCGCGATCAGCCGCGACTTCGACGAAGACAACCCGCCCGCCAGCCGGTTAGGCACATAACCCAGCTTCTGGACAACCTGACGCACGCGCTCGAGCGTTTCCGGCGCGACCGAGTCCGGATTGTTGAAGACGCGCGATACCGTGATGGGCGAGACGCCCGCCACGGCCGCTACGTCGGTGATGCGCAGCCCTTTCGGACCACCGCGCGAGCGCTTGACGGGCGCAGGCGGGGCTTCGTCCTGGGCGTCGATAGGATAGGCGGTCGGCTTGTCGTTCGGCATGGTTCGCTTGGTTACAGGAGGGCTTGACGCCGGTATTGTAGACAACGCCGACCGGCCTCGTCGCAGGAACGGTCCTATGTCGCTTCCACCCTCCTTCGAGTACTCGCCTCCTGCGTACCGTCATGGCGATTGCGCCGAATCAAAATCAGCGTGACAACGCCGAAAGTAAAGAGACACGCAGCAGGGATCAGCATGGGCGCCTTCGTGCTGCCACTCACCTGCCGGACCCATGGCACCAGATTCTGCGCGATAAAACCGCCCACGTTACCGAGCGAATTGATCGCCGCGATACCGGCTGCCGCACGCGCGCCGGTCAGGAACTTCGACGGCAGCGTCCAGAAACACGGCAGGAGCAAATACATGCACGGCGCGCCAAGACTCAACGCAATGAAACGCAACGTGTTGGTCGGCAGGAACACGCTGCCGAGAAAGAACATCACGCCGAGTACCGACGCACAGAGCATCGCGGTCATCGTGCGGTCGGCCGCGCGCAACTTCGACGGCAACCACGCGAGCACGATAGTCGCGAGCAGCCATGGCACGATGTTGATCAGGCCGTTGACCGTATTGCTGACACCGAACCCCTTGACGAGCGTTGGCAGCCAGTAGCTCACGCCATACACCGACATGGACAGCATCATGTAATACAGCGCCATGCCAATCACGCGCGGTTCCGTCAACACGCTCAGGAACTTTGTCTTGCCCGCTTCGGTCTGCGCTGCGAGAGCGCGCTCATTGTCGAGCGTATCGGCCAGCCATGTCTTTTCTGCATCCGACATGAATTTCGCTTTGAGCGGAGACGCAGGCAGATACAAGAGCACGACAGCGGTCAGAAGAATGGATGGTATGCCCGTGACAATGAACACGAGCTGCCAGCCTTGCAGACCGAAGAGTCCACCCTTGTCCAACAGCCAGCCGCAAATAGGCGCACCAATCATGTTGCCCAGGCTGCTGCCCACCGTGAAATACCCCAGCATCCGCACCCGATGCCGCGATGGAAACCACAAGGTCAGGTAATAAATCACGCCGGGATAAAGCCCGGCTTCGGACGCACCGAGGAGGAAGCGCAGCACGTAGAACGTCGTGGCGTTTTTCGTGAACGCGAGCAGCACGGTGACAATGCCCCACGTCAGCATGATCCGTGCGATCCAGCGCGGCGCGCCGTACTTGTGCAGCAGCACGTTGCTCGGCACTTCGAAGATCAGATAGCCGATGAAAAACAAGGACGCGCCAAGCCCATACGCCACTTCGCTCAAACCGAGACTGCCCAGCATCTGCAGCTTGGCGAAGCTGATATTCGAACGGTCGATATACGCGATCAGATAGAGCAGGCCAAGCAGCGGCATCAGCCTGAATGCCAGCCGGTTGATCAGTGGTATTTCGTCTATCGCTTGCGGAACAGTATTCACCGTGTCTCCTGCGCCCGCTGCGTGACAGCGAGCCGTTGCCTATACGTCGTTATTTTTTCGCACGCCATTGCGCATAGGCCGCCAGCGTTTCCTCATTCGGCGGATAGGTGCCGCGCAACGGCCTGCCTTCATCAATACGTTGCGAGATGAAGACTTCCAGTTGCTCCTGCTCGGTCGCATCCCGCGCCACGTCTTCCGCCATTTCATGCGGCACGATCACGACGCCGTCCACATCGGCGACAACAATATCGCCGGGGTACACCGCGACTCCGCCGCATGCTATCGGCACGTTCATATCTACCGCGTGATGTTTGGCGAGGTTCAGCGGCGCGCTCGCGCCCGCGCACCACAGCGGCAGGCCGAGGCCGGAAATCGTACCGCTATCGCGCACGGCGCCGTCGGAGACCATGCCTGCCACGCCACGCTTTGCCAGCCGGAGCGCGAGAATCGATCCCACCGATGCCACCGAACGGTCCCCGCGACAGTCCTGGACCAGCACGCTGCCGGGCGGCGCGCTCTCCACCGCCTTGCGCTGCGGATGGTCGGGGTCCTGGAACACGCCCACGTGATCGAGGTCTTCACGCGCCGGAATATTGCGCAGCGTGAATGCCGGTCCAACCAGGTTCGGTGCGCCGGGTGCGGGTTTGACGAGCGGTGCGACGCCTTGCAAAAACACGTTGCGCAAACCGCGTTTGAACAACTGCGTGGTAAGCGTAGCCGTGCTGACGTGGCGCAACAGTTCCAGCGCTGCGCTGCTGACGGGGGTATCGGATGGGTTCATAAGGAATGCTTTGTAAGGTTAGTGGATCTCGGGTTCGTCGCGATGCGCACCCGTCGTTGCTGCCACAGTCTCCGACGACGCGGCCACCGGTTCTTCGAGAAAATCGAAGTCGCAGCCCTTGTTTGCCTGCGTGACGTGAAGCTGATGCATCACGCCAAAGCCGCGCTCGAACGGACGTTTCGGCGCCTTCCACGCTTGCCTGCGAATGGCGAGCTCTTCGTCACTGACATCGAGATGAAGACGTCGGCCGGGCACATCGAGCTCGATCATGTCGCCGTCTTTCACCAGAGCGAGCGGACCACCAACAAACGATTCCGGCGCCACATGCAGCACGCACGCGCCGTAGCTCGTGCCGCTCATGCGGGCGTCCGAGATTCGCACCATGTCTCTTATGCCTTGCTTCAGCAGCTTCTGCGGGATCGGCAGCTGGCCCCACTCGGGCATGCCGGGCGCACCCACTGGACCCGCGTGTTGCAGCACGATCACGGACTCGGCGGTGATGTCGAGTTCTTCGCTGTCGATGCGCGCCGCCATATCGGCGTAATCCTTGAATACGACGGCCGGTCCGCGCGCCTTCAGCAGATGCTGCTCCATGGCGGCCGGCTTGATGACAGCGCCATCCGGGGCCAGGTTGCCGGTCAGCACGGCAAGGCCGTCGCGTTCCACCAGCGGGTTGGCGCGTTTGCGGATCACGTCTTCGTCGAAGATCTCCGCGCCCGCGATGTTTTCGCCGAGCGTCGACCCGCTCACCGTCATCTGCGTGCCGTCGATCAGGCTGCCCAGTTCCACAAGCAATGCGCGCAAACCGCCCGCGTAGAAGAAGTCTTCCATCAGGTATTTGCCGGCGGGGCGCAGGTTCGCCAGCACTGGCGTGATGCGTGCGAGTTCATCGAAGCGCGCGGTGGTCAGGTCGATACCCGCCCGGCGCGCGACCGCCACCAGATGCACGATCGCGTTCGTGGAGCCGGACATGGAAAGCACGGTGGTGACGGCGTTATCGAAGGATTTTGCGGTCAGGATGTCCGACGGTTTCTGGTCGGTCCAGACCATCTCCACAATCCGCTGTCCGGTCAGCGACGCGAACTGCGCGTGACGCGAATCGACTGCGGGTATCGACGAAAAGCCGGGCAGCGTCAGGCCAAGCGATTCCGTGGCGGTAGTCATGGTCGATGCCGTGCCCATGGTCATGCAGTGGCCCGGCGAGCGCGCAATGCCGCTTTCGATGCCTTTCCATTCTTCTTCCGTGATCTTCCCGGCGCGCAGTTCCGCCCAGTATTTCCACGTGTCCGAGCCGCTGCCGAGCGTGCGGCCGTTCCAGTTGCCGCGCAGCATCGGGCCGGCCGGCAGATAAATACTCGGCAGGTTCATGCTGATCGCACCCATCAGCAGGCCGGGGGTAGTCTTGTCGCAGCCGCCCATCAGCACGCAGCCGTCGAACTGATACGACTTCAGCAGCTCCTCGGTTTCCATCGCGAGGAAGTTTCGATACAGCATGGTGGTCGGTTTCTGGAACGGCTCGGCAAGCGTCATCACGGGCATTTCGACCGGGAAGCCTCCAGCCTGCCAGACACCGCGCTTGACCTCCTCCACGCGTTGCTTGAAGTGCGTGTGGCACGAGTTGAGCTCGCTCCATGTATTGACGATGGCAATGACCGGCTTGCCCATGTAATCGGTCGGGTGATAGCCCATTTGCGCCGTGCGCGAACGGTGTCCGAACGAGCGCAGGTCGTTCACGCCATACCAGCGGAAGCTGCGCAATTGTTCTGGGGTCTTGCGGGGGGGTACGGAATTCGGGGGCAAATTCGAGGACAAGCTGGTTCTCCTTGGTAGCGCTATCAATACGCTCTTGAAGGAGCGAATGGTAGCGCTATCATTGCCAAGCGTCCGTAAGGGATTTCACGCATAAGAGGGATGAGAGTCTTCTCTGGGACGGCTCTCGCCTCTCATTCCCTCTTTTGACTATCACCGCCTTCGGGGTAACTGGCCAGCACAAATCGATCATCCCAAGCCGATCCGGCAGGACTTCAGCATCAGGGACGCAAGCGCGAAAAAAACCTTGCGTCGCCCAGACATCCTCTTACAATACTGTATATATATACAGTAAAGCGCTGACGAAATGGAACTGCTCAAGAAGCTCGAAGTGCTGGCAGATGCGGCGAAATACGACGCTTCTTGCGCCAGCAGCGGCGCGCCGAAGCGCAGTTCGCGAGGAGGCACAGGGCTAGGAACAAGCACGGGCGCCGGTATCTGTCACAGCTTCACGCCGGATGGCCGCTGCGTGTCGCTACTGAAAATCCTCCTGACGAATTTCTGCCTGTATGACTGTCAGTACTGCGTCAACCGTCGGTCCAGCAACGTACCGCGTGCGCGCTTCACGCCTGAGGAAGTGGTGGACCTGACACTGGATTTTTATCGGCGCAACTATATCGACGGCCTGTTTTTAAGTTCCGGCATCATCCAGTCGTCGAACTACACCATGGAGCAACTCGTTCGCGTTGCGCAGTCATTGCGTGAGGACCATCAGTTCCGCGGCTACTTGCACCTGAAGACCATTCCCGACGCTGATCCGGAACTGATCGCACAGGCCGGAAAATATGCTGACCGGTTAAGTGTCAATATTGAACTGCCGACCGAGGTCAGCCTCGAACAGCTCGCGCCTGAGAAGAGTGTGCGCACGATCAAGCTGGCCATGAGTTCAATCCGACTCGGACAGGAAGAAGCGCTCAGCGACAAAAAAGCGCCTAAATTCGCACCCGCTGGTCAAAGTACGCAGATGATCGTCGGTGCAGACACGACGGACGACCGTACCATCTTGCGCACAGCTGAAACGCTGTACGGGTCGTATAAATTGAAGCGGGTTTACTACTCGGCGTTCAGCCCGATCCCGGACAGTCCTTCCGCCCTGCCCTCGCAGGCGCCGCCGCTGTTGCGCGAGCACAGGCTTTATCAGGCTGACTTCCTGATGCGCGGTTACGGCTTCAACGTGGCCGAACTGTTCGGTGATACCGGCTCGCTGTCGCTTGATATCGACCCGAAGCTTGCGTGGGCGCTGTCTCATCGGCATCAATTTCCAGTCGATCTTAATCGCGCGCCGCTTCGCATGATTGCACGCGTGCCAGGAATCGGCATGCGCAATGCCCAACGGCTGGTGGAGCTGCGCCGCTCGCGAGCTGTGCGTTACCAGGATCTGGTGCAGTTGCGCTGTTCGATGGCAAAGATCAAGCCGTTTATCGTCACACAGGATTATCGGGCTCCATTGAAGGACGTGTCGTCGGAACAGCTGCGGCGAGTGCTGACGCCGCCACCTGTGCAGCTTGCGCTGCTGTGAGCGCGCATGTTACCGAGCGGGCATTCGATGCAAACCATTGCCATCGAGAACACGTATAGCGCGTGGCGCGCCGCCGCCCTGCGGATGCTCGCGGCAAACGTGTCCCCGGAAGCCATCGACTGGCGGGTTGACGACTTGGAGCATGGCGCTGCGAGCGGTCATTTGGAGCCAACCAGCGGTTCGTTCGATTTCAACGCGAATCAGACCGGCAATGACGAGGCGGTGTCCGCGTTGCGTCCTGTCGAGTCTGCGGAGCCGTCACTGGTAGTGAATATTTCGAAAACACTTGCGGCCCAACTCAGCGATGCCGCGCTATATCGGGATCCACGTCGCTGGGCGTTTCTGTATAAGGTCATGTGGCGATGGCACCAGGGCGATCGCGCCGTGGCATCGCCTGCCGACGTCGATGGTGCACGCCTGCAGCACATGGCAAAAGCGGTTCGACGTGACAAACACGACATGATCGCGTACGTGCGCTTTCGCCAGTGTGCGCAACATGCCGCGGGCGAGCCGGAGTACGTCGCCTGGTATGAACCCGCGCACGACATCCTCGCGTGGGGCGCCGAGCAGTTCGCCCAGCGCATGGGCCGCTCGACCTGGCTGATCGCCACGCCATTGGGCGCTGCATCGTGGGACGGCGTCACATTGCATCTGAAATACGGTCATGCGCAGCGCAGCCCGATTGCACCTGACGCCGCCGAAGCGCTCTGGCTCGCGTATTACCGCAGCACCTTCAATCCGGCGCGGCTGAATGAGTCGGCCCTGCATCAGCACATGCCGGTTCGTTACTGGAAGGGACTACCTGAAGGCATGCTGATTCCATCAATGATCAGCGAAGCGAAGAGTGGTGCTCGACGGCTTGCGCAAGCGAGCGGCATCGGTGCGCTGGATGGGAAAGCCATTTCTATCGAAGCCGAAGCGGCGCAGCCGTCGCGAAGCGCGCCTGGTTCGCTCGACGCGTGCCGCCGCTGCGAGCTGTGGCAGCACGCAACGCAGGCCGTGGAGGGCGAAGGTCCGGCGGATGCGCGCATCGTATTGCTGGGCGAACAGCCTGGAGACCAGGAGGACCTGAGCGGCAAACCATTTGTAGGACCAGCGGGCCAACTGCTTGACGAGGCCATTCAGCGCGCGGGGTTGCGTCGTAGCGATCTCTATCTCACGAATGCGGTCAAACACTTCAAGTGGACACCACGGGGCAAACGCCGGCTGCACAAAACGCCGGCGCAGCGCGAAGTGCAGGCTTGCGCGGTTTGGCTTGAAGGTGAGTTGCAACGCGTTCGACCCGCTGTCATTGTCACGTTAGGGGCGACGGCGCTGAGCGCATTGCTTGGTGAAAAGGTCAGTTTGCAAGGGTATCTCGGCGATTCGTTCGAACTGAATGGCATGCGGGTGATCCCAACCTATCATCCGTCGTTTGCACTGCGTCGGGATGACGTGGGAGGACGTGAGCAGGTCGCCCTGGCGATCAGCGATGCGTTGGCGCGCGCGCGAGACCTGACGAATTGGCGCGCTGACCGGCCTGTGGGCGATCAGGGAAGCTTATGACAGTGGTACAGAACTGAGGGGTTGTTTGCAAATAGCGGTCCATCCCGCATTGATGACAACCGGAATATCCCGCCGTATTTTGCGCTGCTATCCTCGCCAGATCCCGTTCATGCCGGGCCGATGCTGTCCTGACCGCATGCGCGACGCGGATTCCTTGCAAAACCGGCCAGCGGTATGACACCCACTTAAACTCGCATGGGAGGTTCGCCATGCTGCGATCGTTCGACCAACTCTGTCACCCGGCCGACAAGGGCCTGCTGGTCGCCGCCGACCAAGGCCACGCGACGCTTACCGGCGGCGGCACCTACGCGATGCCGTGGCACTGGCACGACTGCCTGATGTTCATCCTGCCAAGCCACGGCGCGGTCGAGCTCCGGCACGAAGACCAGCGCGCGGGCACCTGGCTGTCGCAGGATCGCTTCGCCGTGGTGCCCTCGGGACGGGCGCATCAAACCCGTGCAGGATTCGCCACGCACACCCACGTCGCCGTCTACGTGACCGACGACGCGCTGCAACAGCTTGACACCGGAATTGGCTCACTCGGCGAATTCCGTCGTCGCACGCGCGTCCCGCTCCTCGTGCGCCGAACCGCCGCCATTCGTGCGCTGCAGGAAATCTCGCTGCGCAACGACATGGGCACCTATGGCGGCCCGACGATCCGCCAGGCCTTGTCGTCGGCTTTGCTGATGCAGTGCATTGGCGAGGTCATCGCCGGCGAGACGGTGCCGGGCACTTCACCCCGAGAGCACGGCATGGCGCTCGTTGCCGAACTCGAAGCCTTCATTACCCGCCATGCCGACCAGGACATCCCGCTCGACGCCCTGGAACAACGCTTCGGCATCTCCCGCCGTCACATTACGCGCCTGTTCCGCGAAGGCACCGGCCTCTCGATCGGCGAGTTCCAGCAGCGCACGCGTTACGAGAATGCCCGCCGGCTGCTCGCCGAGACGGACCTGCCGGTCGGCGAGATAGCTTTCCGTGTCGGTTTCGAAAGCGGCGCGGCCCTCGCGCGCGCCATGCGCCGGATTGGCGACCATTCGCCCTCTGACCTGCGTACCGGCATGGCCCGTTCGGTCAAAAGGTAAGGCCCGTTCGAGCGCGCGGCGCCGCGCCGATCCCCGTAATCTGACTGGATGGAAACACGCACCCCGGTCAGCGGGGTTCATCCCGTCATGCCTCAGCGTCACTCAGTCGAACTTGTCAGCGTGTTTGCCGCCGGTCCCGGCGGCGGCAACCCGGCGCCCATCGTGGTTGATGCCACCGGTATGTCCGACACGCAAATGCAGGCGGTGGCCCAGCGCTACGGCCACGAAAGCGGCTTCGTCCTGCCGCCCCCGCCAGGCTCTGACTGCGACTACGAGTTTCGCTTCTGGGTCCCCAACCACGAAATGCCGATGTGCGGGCACGCCACGGTCGGTGCGGTCTGGCTGCTCCATCAAAGCGGGCGATTGCAGCGCGACCGGCTGACCATCCAGACCCGTAGCGGCAAGGTCGGAGTTCGCATCACCGGGCAAACCGCCGAAGGCGCCGCGGTCGAAATTTCTCAACCCGCAGGCCGTATCGATGCATTGTCGGAAGCGCGACTCAGCCGGGACGAGATCCTCGATGTGCTCGGCATCAGCGCCGCGCAACTCGCGCCGCTTCCAATCCAGAACGCCTGTACAAGCCGGGGCAAGACGCTGATTCCGCTCGCGAGCACTGCTGACCTCGATAACCTTCAGCCGCGCTTCGAGAAAATCGAGGCGCTGTGCGAGCGAATCGGTTCCACCGGCCTTTATCCCTACGCCACCTTCGACGCGGACCGGCAAATCTTCGACGCCCGGCAGTTTCCGCGTGCCTCGGGTTATCCGGAAGATGCGGCCACCGGAATCGCGGCCTCTGCCTTGTCTTTCGGCCTCCTGACCAATGGCATGGTTGAAGCCTCCGAACGGACCATCACGATCCGCCAGGGACGCGCGATGAAACGCCCGTCGCAGATCTCGGTGCGCTTCAGTTTCGACGCGGGCCTCGAGCGTAGCCACCCGGACGGCTGCTGGCTCGGCGGCCCGGTGTGCTTCGAAGCGCACGCCGGAGCCCCATCATGACGATCGATATCGCCAGGCGGCTGGCGCAACTTGGCTTGACGCTGCCCGATGCGCCATCGCCGCGAGGCGTCTACGTCGGTGCGGTGATCCACAACGGCATCGCTTATATCAGCGGTCAGGTAAGTCGCGTTGGCGACGAGATCATCACCGGACCAGTCGATCACGATACGCCGCCCGGCGTCATCCGGCTCGCGGCACGGACTTGCGTGCTACGTGCGCTGAGCGTGCTCGTTGCAACGCTGCCGGCCGCGACCTCATTCGATCGCATCCTGTTCCTGCGCGGCTTCGTCAATGCCGTGGCCGGCTTCGTGAACCATAGCCAAGTCATGGATGAGGCCTCGACCCTCCTCCACGACATCTTCGGCGAAAGCGGCCGGCATGCGAGATCCGCGCTCGGTGTTGCAAGCCTGCCAGGCAACGGCTTGCTCGAAATCGAACTCACGGTCGCGCTGACCTCCGTGCCTCGTGACCGTCCACAAGAACACGTCGGCGGGCGGCGTCGGCACCAAGCAATAAAACACAAGCCATA
>NZ_MTHB01000226.1 GCF_002220365.1 Caballeronia sordidicola
CCTGCCATGGCGGTGATCCTGGGTTCGTTGCTGGGCAAGTGGGCGGAGTACTTTGTCAACGCAGGCGTAATCATTTCGGTTCTCTCTTGCTGGCTGGTATGGACCATCCTCGTCGCTGAACTGCCGTGGGCGGGAGCCAAGGATGGGACCTATCCCAAGGTGTTCGCCAAGACCAACAAGAACGATGCGGCGTCGGTCTCCCTGTGGGTTTCCAGCGCAGTGATGCAGGTCATGATGCTCCTCGTGTACTTCTCAAACAACGCCTGGAATGTAATGCTCTCCATCACTGGAGTTATGATTTTGCCCGCCTATATCGGATCCACTGGCTATCTTTGGAAGTTGATGGCAACGGGAAAGTACCCAACAACTGCAAAGATTGGCAAGCCGATGGCGCTGGTGAGCAGTGTGCTCGGCACAATCTACGGCTTTTGGCTCGTCTTTGCAGCCGGACTGGAGTACATGCTCGTAGGAGCCGTGTTCTTTGCGCTAGGTAACCTCGTGTTCATATGGGCGCGCAAGGAACATGCGCCACATGAATTTCCGTTTAGCAAGATCGAGCTGATCGTGGCAGTGACCATCGTGGCGCTAGCAGCGCTAGCGCTTTGGATGCTGTTCACGGGTCATCTGACTCAGGTATATAAGCCCTAACGTGCGATTGATCGGTGGCGACCGACCTACCGTCTTGCTTGAGCGGTAAGCGGCATTCTCATTTCGTTGGAGTCCTTGAAGTCCAACTCAAAGGACTCGCCTGTCAACCCAACGATCGATGATCCGGTTGGGATTTTAAACAAGAACTCTGGCTGGCTAGAGTCCCGATCGTTATGCCTCGCTCAGTCAGATGTTGCGTCTCGCGCATGGCCCGATCTCGCATCTACATCGTCGGGAATGGTCGGGGCAGGAACAAGCACTGAAATCAACTTATCGCATGTCATGCCTGCGGTAAAGGCTGGACGGTCAGAAGCTAGCAAACCCACGTGCGTGGATGCGTGAAATGATGGACCACCCCGAGAATTCTTGCCCAGACCATTCGTTAGGTATGTACATAAGACTCTGTTTTGAAAGCCATTTAATTGAAGGTGAATAAATGAAACCGCTCCTTAAAAAGCAAAAAGCTCAGCTAACCGTGTTGCTGAACCAGCAGGAGGCAGCCGCGCGCTCGATATTGGATCGTGCGGTAGGCCACCGCTATGACGAACCTGTACTACCCAGCAATGGACAAGGCGATCGAGCCTACGCCGAGCAGGTCGTTGATCGTGACCTGGCGCTAGCCGAACATTCAGCTCGTGAGCTCGACAGCGTCGCCCAGGCTCGTTGCCGCCTAAGCGCCCACACTTACGGGATCTGCGCTGGATGTCACACTGATATTAGCTTTGCGCGACTTGTTGCGTGTCCGACCGCAACACGGTGCGAAGGGTGCCAAGAACTATACGAGCACACGCACGACCAACCGTCACACGCGTCCATGTGAAACGCCGTATGCGTGCGGACCGAAGTTCACCTCCGAACAGTGACAAGGTTGATTTTCAATCGTGCTCTCCTTCGCCATAGCGCGCAGACACGAACAAGCTTGCGGCACAAAAGCGAAATGCAGCGTCATAACACAGGCGCTGAAAGTGGCGATCTTTTCCTATATCCTGGACAGAATCGCCTAGCGCA
>NZ_MTHB01000127.1 GCF_002220365.1 Caballeronia sordidicola
GGCGCCGGTGGTGCACGGTTCGGTATCGTCCGCGTTGCTCGCCGGCGAGACGCTTGCGGTTTATCGCGACGGTCAAAAGGTCGGTACCGCTACGGTGTCTGGAACGGGATGGACGTTCAACGACTCAGGCGTGGGAGTGGGAAGCCACACCTATACGGCCCAAGTTGAGAACTCGTCTGGCAACGGCCCCAGGTCAGGTCCATTTACGTTCAACGAGTTAAGTAACGTCCCATCCGCGCCGGTGATTACGGACGTGCAAGACGCAGTGGGTCCGGTTCAGGGTCCAGTGCCGAACAACGGTACGACCGACGACAACCAGCCCACCATCAGGGGTACGGGCACGGCTGGCGATACACTCTGGCTTTTCGTGGATGGCAGGGGGGTTGGAGAAACGACCGTGGACGGTACCGGTCACTGGTCAATCATACCTCCGACCGCGTTGCTTGACGGTGCTCATACCTTTACCGCCACGCAGTTCGCCAGCGGACAGCCGCAAAGTGCCCTATCTAACCCGTGGACGGTGACGGTCGATACCGCTCCCCATACACCGGTGGAAACGGTTGCAATCACGAACCTGGTCGATGATTCGTCGGGCAGCTATGTGAACGTCCCTAGTGGCGGTTCGACGAAAGACACCTCGCCGATTGTTCAAGGCACTGTGTCGAGTGCGTTGCTGACTGGTGAGACGCTGGTGGTCTACCGCGACAGCGTGAAGGTCGGCACTGCGACCGTGAATGGCACGAGCTGGTCGTTCAACGATTCAAACGTGGCGGTGGGGGATCATACCTATACAGCGCGCGTGGAAAACAGCGTCGGAACTGGTCAATATTCGGCAGGGTATTCATTTACCGAGGCGAGTGCATC
Source organism: Caballeronia sordidicola (assembly GCF_002220365.1). GTDB lineage: Bacteria > Pseudomonadota > Gammaproteobacteria > Burkholderiales > Burkholderiaceae > Caballeronia > Caballeronia sordidicola_C. Next base: position 865 of record NZ_MTHB01000127.1, read on the forward strand.
CACCCATTTGCAAGGCATCAAGTTAGACATATCTGGTATGGTAAACCCCCTTTACGGTTCAACATACCCGAACTACATTATGGACATCCAGGGTGCGCCAGTAGATTCAAACAACACGTGTTTGATTGCCTTACTGCAGGTTGGAGACCAAAGCCTTCGTGTGAATACTTACTTCGCAGGGAATTGGTACACCGGCAATAATATGAACAACCTGGTTGAAGGGATATATTACGGATCAATGGGCCTAAACACCGTGGTTACGATCACTGCGTACGGAACAACTGGAACTGGCAGGTCACAGCTAATTAATAAGAATGACGTATACACGTACAGCAGCACGATTGGCCAAATATTGGCCGCGGAAGTACAGTACCCTTACCCAGCAGCGGGGTATGACTCTCCAAATTATTACCACACATACCTGACTGCGACTGGCGCGAAAAGTACTTTGCCTACTGTCCTCAGCGCCACACATCACGACTCTTCCGTTGATGCGCAAGCTTTGGCGGCTGCCGGGACGACCGATCAACCCGCTGCCACGGCTGATCAACCGCACAGTGTAGTGGGCGACCATCAGGCCTTCACCGGAACGACTGGTCATGACACGGTAGATTTGAACGTGGACCCAACGGTCTATTTCAAGGAGGCGACCGCTCACATTCAAGGCAGCACGGTACACCCAGCCGACGCAACGAGTCCCACGCCTGCCGTGAACACGTTGCATCTGACGGGCGACCATCAGATCCTGGACCTGACATCGCTGACTGGTAAAACGGCGGCGGCGAAGATCTCGGGTATTGAAGTGATCGACCTGGGCGGCCATGAAAACCACCTGAAGCTGTCGCTGACTGACGTGCTGAACCTGGGCGAGCAGGACCTGTTCCAGAAGGACGGCAAGCAACAGATGATGGTGAACGGCGCGGATGGCGACTCCGTGGATTTGTCGAACGCGCACATTGCGGGCGTGGCGGACGGCGTGTGGCATCAGGAAGGTACGGCGCAAGTGGGTGGCGTGACGTACAACGTGTACGAGCACTCGGGCGCGCACACGGAACTGCTGATTCAACAAGGCGTGCAGATCGCCTTGCATAACTAAGCAGTTGATGTGACAGCGGGCGTTTCCAGTATGGAACCGCCCGCTCGCTGAAAATCAAGTAGAAAAAAAGCCGTTGCCGGAGCGATCCTGCAACGGCTTTTCCGTTTCTGCGCAAGCGCGGTTCGCGCTCGCAATTTCAATTTCTTCAAACGTGTGGCTAAGCGGTTCGCTGGTTCGGCGAATCGCGCCGCATGCTATATCCCAGTCACACCCGCTGCCGCATTTAGGAAAGGTCCAATATCCACCCGTGTGAGCGTGATGCAGACTCCAGAGGTTTGACAGCGAAATGCTGAGTTTCACGCTTGCGCGCAATGACTCCTT
>NZ_MTHB01000035.1 GCF_002220365.1 Caballeronia sordidicola
TTCGTGGGCGGGATCGTCATAGCGACTGCCGTGTGGGCGCTCGATGCTTATCACTACATTGGCCTCGGCATTCCCGATATCGTTCGCTCGTTTCAGCAGCCGATGCAGCCGTGGGACTTTCTCGCAAAGTTCGGCTTTACCGTTGCGTCGCTTGGTACAGGCTTCAAGGGCGGCGAGGTCACGCCGCTGTTCTACATCGGCGCGACCCTCGGCAATGCACTGGCGCCGTTGCTGCATATGCCGTTCGCGCTGATGGCAGCCATCGGCTTCGTTGCGGTGTTCTCAGGGGCCGCAAATACACCGATCACCACCACGATCATGGCTATGGAGTTGTTCGGCGCGGGCATCGGCCCACTTGCCGCAATCGGTTGCGTGACCGCTTATCTGTTTTCCGGACATGCGGGCATCTATCACGCGCAGCGCGTCGGGCATGGCAAACATCGCAAGCACCGACTGCCGGTGCCAGACGGAATACAGCGTGCCGAACCCGGCGGGTCTCGCCCGCAGACAGAAACAGCGGCGACACCGGTCGCGAATGGCAAGCAGCCGCGTAGGTCTATTGATCCGGCAGTGACGACAGGGGAAAGCGGCCAATGACTCAGCAAAGCAACAACCAGCGCATTGCGTCGCTGCGACTTTACTTCCCCCTTGCGACCCGCGCCCGAGCGACGCGGTTCTGGCATCGCCTTAGCGCACCTGCGCTCGCCCATCACCTGATAGCTCTCGCGAAGAAGTCCAATATCATGCAAGCGATGCTGCATCAAATCAGTTCAGGGTATCTGCCTGGAGAGCAGCTTTCTCACCAGCATCCAGAAATCAGCGGAATGCGGCATCCGCAGTGTCTCGAACTGGTCGACACCGAAGAGCGCCTGCGTCACTTCATGCGCGAACACGCCGACGAGCTGCGCAAGGTCCACGCAGTGATGTTCCTCTGCGAACTCCCCGCCGCGCATCACCTCACTGCCCATGCGCTTCCAACGTCAAGCGGAACTTAAACCATGACAGGGGCGTACCCGCTTGTCGCCATCAGCATCGGCGCGATGCTAGGCGCACTCGCCCGTTATGGCTTGAGCGTCACGATGAACGCGCTCGTGCCAAACATTCCGATGGGAACGCTCGCGTGCAATCTGATTGCCGCGTATATCGTCGGGTTTGCGATCGCGTTCTTCGGCTCGACGGCAGGTCTGTCTGTTGCGTGGCGCCTTTTCCTCATCACCGGTCTGGCTGGTGGGCTCTCGACATTCTCAACTTTTTCTGCAGAGCTGCTGACCTTGATTCGGGATGGCCGACTCGGGTGGTCGGTCGGTATGCTTGCGCTGCACGTCGGTGGTTCGTTAGTCATGGCCGCGCTGGGCATGGCCACGCTTTCCCTAACCCGTCACACCTGAAAAGGAGTCTGCAATGCAAGGCTATCAATTGACGTTTTTCACTGAACAGAACCGTAAGCATGGACATCAGTCAATCTGCGACTGGCTGCTGAAATTCGCCGAACAGCACGGCGCATCGGGCGGAACGTTGATGACAGGTGCAGAAGGGTTCGATCACGCGGGCAAGTTCCATTCGGCCGGTTTTTTCGAACTCGCCGATCAGCCGCTTGCCATCACCGTTTCCGTCGATGAGCAGGCATGCCAGCGCTTGATGAACGCGCTCGCGGAAGAAGACGTCGATCTCAGCTACGTGAAGATTCCGGTCGAGTTTGGCCGGACTGGCCGCTCGGTCGCGTGACAAGTCGCAATCAATTTTTCAACGGCTACCAATCTCTTTTTACAGAACTGTCAGTCGCTCGTCGGGTCGCTTATTTTCGTTGTCTGACAGACAACAGCTAGTGTGATGTCCCGCCGGGCTGGGCGCGCAACGGCGGATCATGGCCGGGCCGAGACGCCCATCGGCGCGGACTCTGCTCAAACTAGGCGAAAAAAGCCTACAGTATGACAAGTTACCGCGGTCGTGTTGAACTATAGAGCATTGATTCTGCAAAGGAGCAAGCGGTAATGTGAGGTGAGATGGGCATCCTTTTTGCGTGCAAATGTGATGC
>NZ_MTHB01000232.1 GCF_002220365.1 Caballeronia sordidicola
AACGAGAACAGCACCTTGTTCTGGTCGTCAGCCTGCTCAGTCGAAAAGAGATCATCCAGCGCGGCGTTGGCCTTGTGCATCTGCCGGTAGACGAGCGGGCGGCTCACGCCATGCCGGGCGGCCAGAGCGCTGACCGGTTCTGCGCCTGCCAAAGCTCGAACGGCCATCATCTTGCGTTCGTTGGTAGCCAGTTTCGTAGGGGCAGCGCAAACGGATTGATTCATGGGGGCGTAGCGTCGAAAATGGGACCGCATTATCCCGCATTATCTTCGCCCCTCGCATGTGTAACGCGGCTTTGAACCTCGCCGCAGAAGGCCATGCGCATGAGCCGGTCGCCACGCCATTTGCTGCCGCTTCACAAAGCGCTTGTTGACTAGCTGGTCGACCGCCGACTCGACGAAGCTCGACGTGATCGGCTCGCCATGACTGCGTATTTCGGCGAACGTGATCAGCGATTCCGGTTGAACGTGATCAGTGGATCCGGAGGACGATTCAGCTTGCGGTGCCTTCCATTTGATCGATGCGAGAGTTTTCAGTCGCGCTCAAGGGCACCAGGAGCTGACCGCACCTAAATTGCCTGGGAGAACAGCCCATGACTCTCTTGAAGGCTTTGCCATAAGCGCTTTCGGATTCGTATCCGAGTGATGCGGCGATTTCTGACATCGGGGAGTCGGAGTTTTGAAGCCGTTCCCCTGCGAGCATCATTCGCCATCGAGTCAAGTACTTCAAGGGGGACTCCCCAACCGTCTCTTTGAACCTTGAAGCAAAGTTCGATCGCGACATTCCTGCGCGCTCCGCCAGCGTCTGCACTGTCCAAGAATGCGCCGGGTCTTCGTGCATTGACCTCAGAGCCGCGTTCATATGCTTATCTGCAAGGGCGAAGAGCCACCCGACTCCGCCGCTCAGCCCTTCCGCCAAATACAGCCGCAGGGCCTGGATGAGCATCATGTGCGCGAGATGCTGGGCCACAAGGTCGCCTCCCGGCCGCGGATCGCGCAGTTCCTGCCGCAACCGCTCCAGAGACCACCGCAGCTCCGCCTTATCCGATTCCTTGTGGAGTTGCACCACGGGCGGTAATACTCCCAAGAGAAGGTTGGCGTGATTGCCGGACAGCGAGAAGTGTCCTCCGACAATGAAACAGTCTCCACCGCCGTTGACTGAGAAGATGCCGCCTTTCAGCGGCGTTGCAAAGATCGACTGGAAATCGACGGGCGTCAAAGTCAAGTCGCTTGAGAGACAGAACGGCCGTTGCAGCAGGAAGCAATCCCCACTCTGCAGCAGCAGATCACCGGGGGTACCCTGCACAGAAAGCCAGCACTGCCCAGAAACTACGGCATAGCACTTGATGCCTTCGTGGCGCGGAATTCGGACCGACCAGTCGCCGCCGGCGTCGAGGCCTCCGGCCGAATAGCTGAGCGGCTTGAGCAGCGATAAAACATCAGAGAGGGGATCCACAAAAACCTTTTTGGACGAACAGACCAGTTAAATGGATTCGCGGACATAGATCGTACTCCTTACCCGAGCTATCCTGTTGACGTTAAAGGAGAAGGAATGAACATCACAGCTGTCCTCACAGGTGCGACCGGCGGCATCGGCAATGAAATTGCCCGCGGACTGTTGCGCCAGGGCGCAACAGTCATCGTCGGCGTACGCAACGTAGCCAAGGGCGAGGCCGCGCGCACCGACCTTGCGAAGGAGCCGGGCGGTGGCAACGTGGAGGTCCTGCCGCTGGACGTCTCCAACATGAGGTCTGTACGCGAGTTCGCGACGGCCGTTGCCAGGGAGCATCCAACGCTGCAGCTGCTGATCAACACCGCTGGCGCATGGTTTAACGAACGCGTAGAGACCGGCGAGGGCCATGAGCTAACGCTTGCCACTAATGTTCTCGGTCCGCACCTGTTGACTCAGCTTCTTCTGCCGCAGCTGCGCGCGGGCAAGCCGGCGCGGATCGTCAACTTCTCCTCTAGCACCGTCGGCAACTACGATGCCAGCGATCTTGGGTGGAAAAAGCGCAAGTACGATGGCTTCAAAGCCTACACCCAGTCCAAGCAGATCATGCGGATGATGACGTGGAAGCTGGCGCAGCGCCTTCAAGGCACTGGCGTGGTTGCTAATACAGTTGACCCGGGCATCGTCAAGACCGACTTTCTGCAGAACACAACTGGCTTCGTCGCCGGCACATTCGCCCTCGCGGCGAAATTGATAGGAGTCACGCCCGAAAAAGGCGCGGCCACGCCGCTGTGGGTGGCGCTTGCGCCTGAACTCGCTAACGTCAGTGGCAAGCACTTCGCTGGCCACAAGGAGAGGGACGGCAGGTTCCGCGAACAAGCACCGCTTGACGAGCTGGACAAACAGCTCGATGAGATCACCAGCATCTCATGGGCCGCTGCGGCCGCTTAAAAACATTACCGCTGGCGCCCGGTTGGTCAGCCGCCGATGTAGCGGGTAGCAGGACGCCAAGCACTTTCGATATCAGATGATGGGATTGGAACGACAGAAGCGCGCAACACTGGAACTGTTATTCGCCGTTGGGTCGTCGCGGCAGTAAAGATGCTTTAATTGCGCCAGAAGATTAGTGAAGCGCGGTGCCAGATTCATGTCGAACCAGTTGAGGACAGCAAAATTGGCTCGATTGATGCTGTGTATGTCGCTTCAGTGAAAACGCCCGCTGAGCCCATGCCTTTATACAGAAGTCAGGAATCGTCTTCGCGAAGGGCCTGAATTGTCGAGGCGGCATCCATAGTTCGCTGCATGCCAATCCAAAGGGATTTTGCACTTGGCTCGCCATCGCTCTTGCGGCCCAGAAATCCGCCCAGTGACTCGATTAGGCGAATGTTTTTGATTCAGCGTGATGGGTTTGTTCGATCAAGCACGATCCGGTAACCAAACTCTGCAATGAAGTGGAGAAGATGGCCGGCAAGAAAAACTGCCTCGGGGGAGCACTTCAGCGTGGACGGGATGCTGATTCGTACGGTCGTTACCCATGCCCACCAACTCTCAGACTAGCAATCATTCCGCCGCTCTACATGCGACGCAAATCAGCTTGTCCGTGTTACCCAAACTCGGCGATTCTCGAACCCCTCCGAAATTTCGCACGGAGTCCACAATCGCCCTGTTGTAGGCCTCGGGGGTTGCCATTTGCGCTGAACCATCGGGTATTCGCCGAACAACAGCCGATTCATTGCTTTCAACAGGATACCCACCGCCGACAGAGCAAGCAGAGAAAGCAAACATGAAAGCAGCGATATAGATGAATTTATTCATAATCCTAAATATGCCAAATCGAGATTACTGGGCTTCGTCGTCGACTACCGTTGTACTTTCGAGCCGCCGTCATCAAGTGAATGATCAGTTCGACGCCCGTTGTCTGATTCTTGTGGCGGCTAGCTTTTCAGCGAAACAATTTGCTTGCCTTTGCGGCCTCCTTCCTCCAAAACTCGGTGAGCGTCGCCGATCCGGGAAAGTGGGTGGATGCCATCCACCAGGGGGCGGATTGCTCCACTCTCGACGTAGGCGGCAAGGTCCGCAAGCAGCGAGGTTCGCGGCTTGGCGCTGAAAAAGCGAACACGGCGCGTCCCATAAAGGAACGACATCAGCACGTACAAGAGGGACGTTATGGGGCGATTGGGATCGGGGCAAGTTGTGGCCATTCGGCCGCCCCGCGATAGTAGTCGCCGATATGCGCCTGTATGGTTACCCGCCGTGTCAAGGATCACGTCGAAGGTGCCGAGCTGGCGCGGATTGGTCGTGGCATAGTCAAACGCCTCTTCAGCGCCGAGGTCACGGACAAAATCGAGGTTGGATAAACGGGCCAGCGCAGTGACGTGCGCGCCGATGTGGCGGCCGAGCTGCACCGCAACGATTCCGACTCCACCACTCGCGCCTCGAACCAATAGTTTGTCACCTGCCTTAAGCCGAGCGATATCCCGTAATGCTGTAATCGCAGTGACCCCTACGGCAGGAAGCGCTGCCGCGTGAACTAAATCGAGGTTTGCCGGGCTCTTTGAAAGATACTCTGCCCGCACGCAGACAAATTCAGCGGCGCTTCCGGCTTGGCCGTGGGACATTACGCCCCATACGCGATCGCCCACCTTGAAGGTGACCGCGTCAGAACTCATCCCGACGATTTCACCTGCGAAATCCAGACCGATACCGCGGGGAAATTTGCGGCCAGTGAAGGCGCGCAGTATGCCTGCACGAACGATCAGATCTATTCCGTTTACGCTGGACGCATGCACGCGAACCAGAAATTCTCCCGGCCCGGGAGTCGGCATCGAAGTTATGCATTCATAGAGCACTTCTGGTGGGCCGTACCGGCTATAGCGTGCTGCTCTCATTTGTTCCACGATTGTCTCTCCCTTTTCGACATAGCCCTTGCGCTGTTTAGGTATTCAATGCTATCAACCAAAAAGTAAGCCTCCGTTCTCCCAATGCAACTTTGACACGCTCAATTCTCATTTGGCCCACTCGCATCGACAGTTCTCAACAAATGTTATGATTCATAACATAGATGTACAACACTTCGCTGTCAAGCGAAAGTTATGGGGTATTACATGACTGTCGAGAACAAGCGGATCGGCTATCACCACGGAGATCTGCGCCGCGACCTGCTTCGTGTCGCGCGGGATGAGATTTCCCGCAACGGCGCACAGGCAGTGACCCTGAGTTCGCTAGCCCGACTCGCGGGTGTGAGCCAGCCGGCGCCGTACCGTCATTTTGCCGATCGCGACGCACTGCTTGAAGGCGTTGCGGTTGAAGCATTCGAGGATTTAGTAAGCGTGCTCAACGGCGCATTGGCGACGTGCGCGTCGACTGACAGACTACGGGCAATTTCACGTGTCTATCTGACTTTCGGAGAAGCAAACACCGAAATTTATAGATTGATGTTTGCGTCCCGTCTCGTTCCGGAAGCGAAACTTGGAAGCGCTTTAAGTACAGCCGCCGACAATGCTTTAGATCTGTTGAGACGGGTGCTGTCTAGTGGTTTGCCGGCGGGCATTTTAGGAGACAACGCGTATGGAACTTGGGCCTATCTACACGGACTTGTCATGTTAAAAGCCGACGGCTTCATCCAGCGTCCGTTGAGTGAATTAATTGATACGTCGGATTTTCTCAAGACCGAAGGGCCGTGTCGCACTTAACTGTGCACACCTACCAAGGTAGCACTCGAGCGGATCGTCGCTAGCCATCGGAGCAACGGTGACAATTTTGGCGCAGCCCGACTGCGGTCCGGATCGCGCATAGTTGCGGCGGCTAACCTCAAATCCAGCACCACGCAGCTTTATTCAAAATAGGGTTCCATTACCCTCTCGATCCAATTCATGAAGGCCCGGACGCGTTGCGACAGGTTACGTCGATGGGCTACGACGAGCGACGCGGCGAGGGGCGCGGGACGCAGGTCGGGCAGAATCTCCACTAGCGCGCCACGTTCGAGATGATGCGCGAGCGCAAAATATCCCGCCTGGATCAACCCAATGCCCGCAAGTCCGGCCGCATGATAGGTCTGCACACTGTTGACCTGCACCGCGCCTCTCAGCGCGAGCGACGTAGCCGTCGCTGTCTGGATATTCCCATCCAACAGGCTTGGCGCCAAGTGTTCGCGTGTAGTAGACCATTTGATGCCCTTGACTCTGCAGATCATCGAGCGTGTGCGGTGTGCCGTACTGTTCCAGGTAGCTAGGACTCGCCGCATTTATCATGCGCAACTTGCCAAGCGGTCGGGCAATTAGCGTCTCGTCGACGATCGGACCCAGGCGGATAACGCAATCGAACCCTTCCTGAACGAGATCGACGCGCCGATCAGTGCTGGAAAGTTCCAGTTCCAACTCCGGATGCGCCGCCATCAATTGCGGTAATGCCGGAACGACAACGCTTTGTGCCAGCTCGGTCGGCATGTCGACCCGCAATCGCCCCCGTAGCGGCGCGCCGTTACTGGCGAACATTGATTGCAATTCTTCGACTTCGGCAAGCAGGTCGCGTGCGCGTGAATAAAAGGCACGACCATCTTCAGTAAGCTTCACACTTCGCGTGGTCCGATGCAGGAGGGTGACACCCATATCCAGTTCAAGTCTACGGATCACTGTAGAAACACGTCCCTTCTGGATACCCAAGCTTTCGGCCGCCCGCGTGAAGCTCGTAATTTCGGCAACACGGGCAAAGATCAAAAGTGCATCAAGGTTTTGCATTGTTCACTCGCGGAGTAACAGAACGTTCTATTCTTCGTCATTTATAACTCATTTGGGACTCAGTAGACTGCTCAGGTCGTCCGTAGCGGACGATTTGAACTAATTTGGAGTAACCATGACCCAATCCACCCAGCCGATTAAAACCGTCGTTGTTTACCACTCTGGTTATGGTCATACCGAGCGTATGGCAACAGCTATCGCCGAAGGTGCCGGCGCCGTAAGCGCCGCAATCGATACTGAGGGAAACCTTGCGGCTCTGTCGAATGAAAGGGACTTCCCCGTCCCGAGGCTGCGGCGGAAGCCGCAATTCGGCATCAAAGTGCCATGATGAAGTCTCGACCTTCATCAACACCAGCGAAAGGGGAAGTCCATGTCCATTGTCACCATCGGAATCGATCTTGCCAAGAACGTCTTTGCGGTTCACGGCGTGGATGAATCCGGCAAGCCGGTATTGATCAAACCGCGTGTCCCACGTGATCAACTGCTCGCGCTGATCGCCCAGTTGCCACCCTGTCTCATTGGCATGGAGGCCTGTTCGGGTGCACATCACTGGGCGCGGATGTTCCAACAGTACGGCCACACTGTGAAGCTGATCGCGCCCAAGCTCGTGGCGCCG
>NZ_MTHB01000021.1 GCF_002220365.1 Caballeronia sordidicola
GCGCCATAGCTTTGCCACTCATCTACTGGAACAGAAGGTCGATATCCGCGTGATTCAAGTCATGCTTGGGCACAAGAAGCTTGAGACCACAGCGCTTTATGCCCAGGTCGCCACCGATATTCTGCGTGAGGTGATCAGCCCTCTTGAGGGTTTGAATCGCGAATAGGTCGCCTTCGTGGTGCATCGCGCGCTCGAGGTAGCCGACGTCTTTCGCTCTCTTGGCCCAACGTGGCGGCAATCCGCTAACCTGAGCCTGGGACAACTGAAGGTCATGTCGGCGATCGAACAGTGCCGCAGCGCGGCGCTGGGAGGGCACGTGCTGCTCTGCGAAGGGTGCGCCGACGTCGTGATCGCCTACAACTCATGTCGCAATAGACATTGTCCAAGGTGCCAGGCTACCGCTGCGCGCCGATGGCTTGAAGCGCGTGAGGCAGATCTCCTGCCCGTCGAGTACTACCACGTCGTCTTCACGCTGCCGGCTGCGATCAGCGCGATTGCGTATTACAACAAGGCCGTCATCTACGGGCTGCTGTTCGATATCGCAGCCGAGACGTTGCGCACTATCGCGGCCGATTCGAAGCATCTCGGGGCACAGATTGGCGCCACGCTCGTCCTGCATACCTGGGGCTCCGCGCTCACGCATCATCCCCATGTGCATGGCATCGTTCCCGGTGGTGGGTTGTCGCCGGACCGAAGCCGGTGGCTAGCTTGCAAGCCAGGTTTCTTCCTTCCAGTGCGCGTACTCTCGCGCCTGTTCCGCAGACGCTTCCTCGAAGAGCTGGAGGCCACCTGTCGCCGGGGTCAGTTGCGTTTCTTCGGCCAATACGCCGAGCTCAACGATTTCACAGCCTTCACACAATGGCTTGCGCCGATGAGAGCATGTGAATGGGTGGTGTACGCCAAACGCCCATTTGCGGGACCCAAAGCAGTGCTCGCCTATCTGTCGCGTTACACGCATCGGGTCGCGATCTCCAACCAACGCCTGGTCGCGCTCGACGAACGCGGCGTCACCTTCCGTTGGAAGGACTACCGTGTGAATGGACGCACACGCAACAAGACCATGACACTCGAAGCCGATGAGTTCGTGCGACGTTTCCTGCTGCACGTGCTGCCGGGCGGCTTCCACCGCATCCGTCATTACGGTCTGCTCGCGAACCCTTCGCGGCGCGAGAATCTCGCGAAGATACGCGAGTTGCTTGGCGTAGTGCCTGCCCTTATCGAAACCAATGCCGACGTCGTAGCCACAGCCGCAGTACCGTCAACCTTTGTGTGCCGGCACTGCGGTTCGCCGATGATCATCATCGACATACTGCAACGTAGCAGACCTATCCGGGCGCCACCGGTTGAGCGAGCCGACGCATGAGCGCCATCATGTCAGCGCGCACCGATCGACTGTCGGCTCTTCGGCAACGAGAGCCTATAGGAGACGCTTGCGCGCATCGCACCAAACGAGCAGTTTGGCGCTCGTCAAACCCTCCGCATAGCAATACGCTGCACTGTCGCTGCCACGATCTTGCCGATTTAGGTTCACCGTCATCCGCGTTTCAATCTATCCCACGCACGATCCGCCCTGATAAATCGCCATAGCAGTGAACGTTTCGATCACATCGGAGCACTCCGCGGTTTCCTCCCTTGGGGCTTGTAGGACGCCTGCCCGCCTGCTTCTGCGCGAGTTCGCTTGCACGCGGATTCGGGCAGGCGTCCTACAACCCTAAACA
>NZ_MTHB01000196.1 GCF_002220365.1 Caballeronia sordidicola
CGGCGTTAAACGCTCGGCATTGAACGCTTCAAGTGCAGCCAGATTCGCGCCGCTCTTGTCCACGGTAATTGTCTCGGGCTCCCCGTTCTGTTCAATCGCCTTCTCGCAGTAGCGGCGAGCAGCGGCGTTATCACGATGGTCGCGCAGTAGGAAATCCACCGTGTTGCCCGCCTTGTCGACGGCACGGTACAAGTATTTCCATTGGCCTTTGACCTTTACGTAGGTCTCGTCAACGCGCCAGCTCTTGCCGACAGGCCGTTTGCGTTTGCGAAATGCTTTTTCAAACACCGGCACCAGCTTGATCACCCACCGGTGCACGCTCGAATGATCCACCTCGATACCCCGCTCGGCTGTCATTTCCTCGAGGTTACGCCGGCTCAGTGAGTACCCCACGTACCACCGGACGCACAGTAGGATCAAGTCCAGCGGGTAGTGCAGCCGCTTCAGTACTTTGCCAATGCCAGCGTCTTGCGCGGCGGCTTCGTCTTTGCCATCATGCTTGTCATGCGTTGCGCTAGACGAATTTTACTTGACCGCGTTAATGCGACAAAACCAATAAAAGTGGCTAATCTGCCAACTCGCCGAAGCCGGCCACGGGGTTGAAAATCCTGTTGGCCCGGTAGGTCTGCGTATTTCACACCAAGCTGGACAAGGATTCCGCCTTCACGCGAAACGCGTGTCCAGCTTCCGCGAAATACGCAGTAGGTCAGCTTTGATGGACAGACAAGCCGCGATGCCGTTGCAGGAATATGAGCAAGCCTAGGGGTGGAGTACCGCTGGTGCTAGACTCGGAATCTACTCATGAAGACCTGCGGTTCACCGGGTCGCACAGGTTTGGGCTTGTAAGCTTGCGCGGTGGTAGGACGACATCGCCATCATACTGATAATCGGTTCCAGCGGCCGCGGGCCCAGGACGGAATCGAAGTCACCGAGATCCAATCGGGCGAAGTCGGGTAGTCGATCGAAATGAAAACAATAAAAAACTACGATGTATCGTCTTGATCGTCCAGTTCGCTGACACGGCCGAGCGAGGTACGCACGGCGTTCGTCGACGACAAGCCGTATTCCGGAAGAACGATGATCACGGCGCGGAAGTTACGACTTACTTCGTGATTACACGTCCGGTCTTGCCGCAAATGAGTCATGTATTGTCGAATTTCATCGGGACGCTAAGCTTCTCTGCGCGGCTCAGCGTGAATGCCCCGCCGCAAATGACAAACTTCATCGGCTCCCCTGTTTCTAGCGTCGCTTCTAGGCTTCCGGTCGTGCGCCCAATCCTGATCTTGAGTCTACGACTACGCCACTGTATGCCGAAGGAAAGGCTCCGCCATGTGGCTGGTAGTCGTGGGTCCACGGCCAAATAGTCGCTGTGCAGAGACAGACCCGCAAATCCGAATACTGCCATCAACCATATTCCCCCCAAACCGGCGATATGGACGCCACCCTCAACGGCCGCTTGACTATCGTCGAGATCGATCGCTGAAACTTCGCGAAAAAAATCGAGGGCTGCGTCTGTGTCACCCAATCGGGCGGCGACCAACCCATGCATGGCGCGACTCAACGAACTGCCATGGCCGCAGCGCGGAGCATAGTAGTCGAAGTTCTTCTCACCGGAGTCGCGAGGAAACTCGTCCGGAAGCAACGCCAGGAGCGCTACCACGTCGGCCTGCTTGACCACTTGGGATGCTTGCGTGCGCTCTCGCCCGAGCACTACGTCGAGCGGCACTGACCGACCGGCGTAGTTAGCCAGATCGATGTCGTCGAGCGTGAAAAAGCCGGCGAACTGCTCGAAAAGTCCAGTACCGGGATCAAGGCCGGTCGCTATCGTTTCGGCAACGCTCCGCCATTGCTCCAGCTCGGCATTGCCCAGGCCAAGCCGACTCGACAGGCTTTTCCAGCGCTCGGGCCAACGGGCGAGCAACAACGCGGCCACATCGAGTGCTCGCCTGATGTTCCAGCGTGCCATAACGTTGGTGAAAGCGTTGTCGTCGATCGACTCATGATATTCGTCGGGCCCGATGACGCCCCGAATGTGGCATTGACCGTCCGCTTCCGGCTGCGCACGGCTTGACCAGAACCGGGCGGTTTCCAAAAGGATTTCGGCACCTGCGTCGCGCAGGAATACCTCATCGCGGGTCGCCTGCCAGTATTGCCAGACTGCATAGGCGACGTCCGCGCTGATGTGCTGCTCTTGCAAGCCGCAATTGACATCGATAACCTTGCGATCCGGACCGAGCGCGCGCGAGGGGCAGGTCTCCGCACCGGTGTCGGCCGACTCCCAGGCGTAAAGAGCACCCCGCCAGCCCAATCCGGCCGCCTTCGCACGAGCGCCATCAAGCGTATTAAAGCGATACATGAGGAGCGCCCGTGCCGCTTCTGGCCAGGTCAGTATGTAGAAAGGGAGCAGGTAGATTTCCGTGTCCCAGAACACGTGCCCGTGGTAATCGTCACCGGTCAGAGCGCGCGCAGCAATCGAGACGCGTTCGTCATCAGGGTTAGCCGCGCCATTGAGGTGATAGAGAGCGAATCGCAATGCCTGCTGTGCGGCCGGATCACCCTCGACCTCGACTGCGCTGCAGTCCCACCGACTTGCCCAAGCCGCCTCATGCGCCGCCACGACACCGGACCACCCTAGCCTCTGCGCAGCGGCAAGCGCATCCCTTGCATCGCTGCCAGGGTCAGCGTCATCGGTGTCGCCACGCGCAACTGTCACCAACCGCTCGAAACAAGCGACCTGCCCTGGCTTGGACTTCCAACTCCAGGCCCATTTAAACGGGCCAGATATCATCGGGGAAACCTTCTGACCATCGACGCGCAGCGACAATTCGGCGGCCATCGCTAGGCGTTTGCCGGAACCCAGCACATGCCATAGGCCAAAGCCCTGCTCCATGCGATCGGGTAAGAGGCCGATGTCCAAGCCTTCAAAGGAAGCGTTCAGCGCAATCTGCACTTCGCCCTCGCCCCGCGTGTTCTCCAACTGGATGAGTTGCAGCGCGGTTGCATGTTGGTTGAGGCAGGCGAGGTGCAAGCTTCTTATAAGAACACCAACGTCAGAAGCGTTCGAGAGACGTCTTTCTGTGATTACGGCCCCCCGGTGCATGTCGAGGATTCTGCGCTGCGACTTGCCGTCACCGGGCCGGTGTACCGGTGGCTCTCCGTCGAGAAGGATGTGAATCTGAAGCCAATCGGGGGTCGCGACTAGACCCGGTATGGCCTCCTCTTCATCCGCTGTGTCGAACAGCCCGGCAACGAGCGTGCGCGACGTGGCGACCCATCGGCCGCCGCGATGTATCGCTCGCGCGCCACGTACTCCGAGGAAACCGTTGCTGATTGCAAAGCGTACCCCCCGGCTGATTTCAAGCAAGCAGTCGTAGCCCGCCTCTGAGATGACCCAATTGGGATCTGCCGATGGTGTAAAAACGTGGTCCATCGTTCTGGCACTGGTCATATCGACACCCGGTCAAGCTGCCCGCGAGACAGCTTATCAATAGAGACTTCGTCCAGACTGGTCACGACCAGCGTGGCACCAGCACGCCAGAGCGAGGCCGCGTCACCAAGCCGCGCCACGCCCAGCGCCACCATCCCGCCAGCTCGCGCAGCCTCGACACCTGCCGGAGCATCCTCGACAACAAAGCAGTGTGCAGGTGCTGCAGGCAATTCGCCCGCAGCAAGCAGGAAGATCTCTGGGTTCGGTTTGCCCTCCCGCAAATCGCGGCCGCATACGTTGGCGTCGAAGGCATCCAACAGGGTGTGTTGCTCGTCTAAGGCGACGCGCGTCATCATACCGTTGGCATTCTTTGAGGATGATGCGACGGCGATAGGCCAACCCAATGCCATGATCGCCTTAACAAAGCGGATTGCGTCAGGGAATGCGCTTACAGCCCCTGCGTCAATCAATTCCTCCAAACGCTCCTGCTTACGTTGCGCATACGCACTCGCCTGCTTTTCAGCATTAGGCACGCCCAAGGCCTGCAGCGCCGATAGCGCGCCGCTGAGCCGCGGCTTGCCTGCCACTTGAGATTGGTACATTTTCGTGGTAAAGAGCGCTGGCTCAGCAAAACCGCCAAGCGCTTCTCGCCACGCGCGCTCGTGAGGAGATGCGAGCAGGACCCCGTCGACATCAAAAATGGCGGCCGAAAGAATCTGTGGAACGTCCAATCCGGAAGTTTTCGATTGAAGACTAGTCATGGTTGGTACCAGACGCGACACAGGGGGGAGACTGGGAGTGCGCATATGAGCGGCATTCATAGCATCAATGGAATCGAAAAACGCGTATTCATCGAATCGCATTTTGAACTCCATTAAAAATTTCCCAAGTCTTCATACCTGTGACCAGACGCTGGCTATCTGCTCCGAGAGGTTCAAACCGTGTCGCAGAAGCGAAACTGGGATTGCATTGCGTTCAAGTATCCGGCAGACGCTCACTAAAGGGCAGGTTCGGAAACTACTCAGACCGGGCCGATCGAACTTGAAAAGCCACACCACGGTTAGACCCGTATCAAGTGTCGCCAGGTGACGTACAGATTACAGATCAATTCCGCCGCCCCGGCGCGGTGACCGCAGCTCTACCAGTCGTGTGAGCGAACACGAAAGTGGCACGGCCGCACTCGCGACTCTCGAACCGGCAACGTTCGCCTTCACGGCTTTAGGGATATTTGACCGCCCCGTTAACCTCAGATATCTGGCTTGCGGCTTTGCCGTCGTTGCCGATAGCGCCTTGCGCCTTCAGCGTTCTAGTTGCGGTCGTTGTGTCCTTCAGAATCCCCTCGGAGCCTGTAGCGATCAGTGCTCCCTCTGCACACTGGACCTACGACTAGGACAAGACTTCTTTGGCAAACGCCTTGAAATCGCTCACACATTAACCAGGCGTGTCGGCATCGAGACATCAGCATTCGGTGCTCTAGCGTCGACTCGATTCGGTCAGCACGATCGGACTGCATGACCGTCGCCAATTGAATGACGCCATATCAATCTATTTGATCAGCCGATCTACGTTGGCGGTTTGGCCAACAGTAGTTTGAGCGCCCCCATCGCTTTGCCGAATTTGTCCCAATCCCCGCGCTGCATGGCCTTCTGTACCTCATCAAATTGCATCCTGGCCTGGCTAGAGTTAACCTCGCCGGCGGTCGCCTCCGCAGTCGCGCTACTCGTTTGCGTCGAATGCCCTTGTGTTGTGACCGCTTGAGGTTCCTGGGTACCGAAGAGGCCATTGAGCGCCTCGTCGAGCGTTGGCGCCATCACAACCTTATCGGCCGTAACTGCGATGACGCGTTTCAGTTGTGGAAAGTTCGTGCCTTCGGCGGTCATGTACAAGGGCACCACGTAAAGGAACGAATTCTCGATCGGCGTCACGATCAGTTTCCCGCGAATCACTCGCGACCCTTGTTGATTCCAGAGGGTGAGCTGCTGAGAAATGGTGGTGTTCTGATCGATCATCGCCTCGACCTGATTGGGTCCGTAGATGAGCTTCTCCTTCGGAAGCTCATAAAAGAGCATTTTTCCGTATTCGGGAAAATCAGACCTGGCAGCCATCCAGGAGATCATGTTGTCCCGATTTTGCGGCGTAAAAGGAGTCATCAGCAGGTACTCAAGCTGGGTGCTTCCAGGAAGCTTCATCAGGATGTAATAGGGCTCCATAGGTTGCGTCTGACCTGCGTATTTTTCCATCGGGGCGGTCCAA
This sequence comes from Caballeronia sordidicola, assembly GCF_002220365.1. Taxonomy (GTDB): domain Bacteria; phylum Pseudomonadota; class Gammaproteobacteria; order Burkholderiales; family Burkholderiaceae; genus Caballeronia; species Caballeronia sordidicola_C. The sequence continues at coordinate 5,681 of NZ_MTHB01000196.1, forward strand.
AGGTCCTCCCGGTTGTAGAAGACCTGGGGATCCGTCATGTGGAAAGTCCTGTATTGGTCGGCTTGGACGGTGAAGAGACCCTCTGGATAGCGTAGGTGATTCTTGAGATCCGCAGATAGCTCGCTTAGGTCATTGAAAACTCCAGGAAACGCCTGCCGGTAGACAGCTAGGACGGGATCCTTGGGATCCATGACGTAGAAGCGGACGGTTCCGTCATACATGTCTACGACGACCTTCACCGAGTTCCGGATGTAATTCAGCCCGTCAAAACCCGCCGTAGCGCGGGGCTCAGCCCCTGCTGTCTCGGGCGCTCGAGTTCCACCCATCGTTTCGACGCCCAAGCTGCGCTCCAAAGCGGTTTCATACTGCGATGTCTGCTCCGGATTCGCGTACGGAAAGTAATTCGAGACTGTGTAGGCGTCTTGAATCCAGTACAGCTTACCCGCGCTCAATACGGCGTAGGGATCATGGTCGAGGCGCAAGAACGGAGCGATCTGTGCAACGCGCTCGCTAACGTCTCTATGGATCTGAATTCGGCTTTCGGGCTTGAGATAAGAGGTCAATAAAATGTTGACGTCGGCTTTGGTCCAAGCAAACAAGAGCCTCTTCCAAAAACTGTTTAACGGTATTCCGCCCTTACCGCTGTAGCTGGTGTAAACATTGTCATTACCCTTGGGGTAGTCGAACTCCTTGATATCAGTCGCCACGATCCGGTACCCCGACATCGATTGTCCGTAGTAGATGGAAGGCTGAGTGATGGACAGGCCAAACTCGGATTCGGCTGGGACATTCTCAAGAAGGTATCGCGGAAACCCTCCCCCGACCGTCTTCGAAACGAAGTTCATGACCGCGCCATAGCCATGCGTGAACTGCAGGTACTCGTTGACCCAGGTTTGCGCTTTCGCGGGAAGTTCCGGCGAAAGCTCGCGGGTGGAAAGCATCACCTGATGATAACCATCCGCCAAGTGATAGCGGTCGGTATCGATATT
>NZ_MTHB01000077.1 GCF_002220365.1 Caballeronia sordidicola
TTTTCAGCAGGCTGAGGGTGGCTATATGAATGATGGTGGAAAGAAGATTGGCGAGCATGCGATGGCGCACATTGAAGCCGCGCAGCGTGAGGGTAAGACGCTTTCGGCATATGCGCGTGAGCATGGGCTGAGCAAGCAACATTTGTACAAAGTTAGGCGAGACATGCGAGCACGCTCGGCTGGTTCTGGGAAGCCCCGGATCACCGCGGAGAAGTCGAGCGAACCACCGGGAGTGGACTTGGCGTTCGTTGAGGTGAAGGTGGCGGCAACGCCTGCCAGTCCATTGGCGCCGCGCGCACGGTTGTGGGCACATCTGCCCAATGGCGTGAATGTCGAGCTGTTGTGCACGAGCGGCGATGTCGATCTGCTGATGGCAATGATGGATTCGTTGGGGAGGACGTCGTGTTCCACTTCGACCAAAGTCTAAAAGTTTATCTACATCGCGACGCGGTTGATTTTCGCAAGAGCATCAACGGCTTGTCAGTGCTCGTTGAGCAGTCGATGAAGCGTGATCCCTTCGCCCGAGCGGTGTACGGATTTCGCAACAAGCGTGCCGACCGTATAAAGCTGCTGCTTTATGAGCGCAATGGATTTTGGCTAATGATGAAACGGCTTGAGGCTGACCGTTTTGCGTGGCCCCGCAACGGCGAGGTGGTCGAGCTGAGCGTCGAGCAATTTCAATGGCTGCTCGAGGGTATCGATCTTGCGGCGATGCGCAAGCACCCCGAGCGTCGCTATGCGAGGGCGTGAATGGTCGCGAAGACGCGACGGTGACTGTTACAAATTGAGGTAAACCCATTGCGGCCGGTGATTCGTTAGAGTGGTTGCATGACCCGCGAACACCTCACGATCACTGTTGACGAATTGAATGCACTCATCGCCGCGCGTGATGCGGCATTCGCCGAACGCGATGCACTGCGCGGCGAGCTACGTGTGACGAAGGCTGAGCGCGACCTCGTGAAGGAACAGCTGAAGCTCATGATGCGCAAGCTGTTCGGTGCGAGTAGTGAGAAGCGCGACGCCCGCCAGGGGGACCTGTTCCTCAATGAAGCGGAGCAGCTTGCCCCGACGCCGGCGACGCAGCCCGCGCAGGAAGACCGGCCGGAGATCGAGGTAGCCGCGCACAAACGCAAGAAAGGCGGTCGCCGTCCGCTCGATGCGGCGCTGCCGCGCGAGGTGGTTCGATACGAATTGCCTGCGGACCAACTGGTTTGCCCGCACGACGGCTCGGAGCTGGTCGAGATCGGCGTCGAAGTCAGCGAGCAGCTGGACATCGTGCCGCAGCAGATTCGCGTGATCCGTCACGAGCGGGTCAAGTATGCGTGCAAGGTCTGCGACCGCACTCTGAAAGTCGCCCCGGCGCCGCTGCGCATCATTGCGAAGGGGTTGTTCACGGAAGCGGCGCTGGCGTGGATCATCCTGTCGAAGTTCATGGACGCTTTGCCGTTGTACCGGATTGCGGCGCTGCTGCGCCGTTTCGGCGGCGACATCTCGCGCAACACGCTGGCCGCTTGCGTGATCCGGGTTGGTCAAGCAGTTCAACCGGTGATCAACCTGATGCGCGATGTGCTGCTGGAGAGCGACGTGGGCCATGGCGACGAGACCAACGTCCAGGTGCTTAAGGAACCTGGGCGTGCGGCGCAGTCCAAAAGCGCGGTCTGGGTGCAAATGAACGGTGTCGGACCACCTCCGGTGCGACTGTTTAGCTATGCGCCCGGACATCATGTCGAACATGGCGACAAGCTGTGGGTGGGAATGCGCGAGGGGGCGGCGTTGATGAGCGACGGCGGCCCTGTGTACGATCTCATCGCGAAGAAGAACGCTCTGGTGCACCTGGGCTGCTGGAGTCATGCGCGACGCTATTTCGTGGAAGCCCAGGAGGTGCTGCCGAAAGAGGCGCGCGCAATGCACCAGCCGTCCACGCAGTTTCTTCATCTGATCGGCAAGCTGTATGCGGCAGAAGCCCGCGCACGTAAAGCGCCACACCGATGCGCACGCCTACGCCGGCGCTATAGCCGCGTGGTGCTCGGGCAGATCAAAGACTTGCTGGATCAGCACCTGGAGACGACGCTGCCCAGCGGAAAGCTTGGGCAGGCACTGGGCTATCTTGGCAATCAGTGGCCAAAGTTGATGCGTTACGTTGAAAATGAAGCTTGGCCGATTTGTAACAACGCATGCGAAAATTCAATCAGACCGTTTGTCGTCGGAAGAAAAAATTGGCTCTTTAGTGACACGGTGGCGGGCGCCAAGGCAAGTCTCAACCTGTACTCGCTGATCGAAACCTGCAAGGCCAACGACATTGATATATATCGGTATCTGGTCGATCTGTTCAAGGCGTTGCCGTACGCAAAAGTCGCCGACGACTACGAAGCATTGCTGCCGTGGAAGCTTGGCACGCCCGCTCGTAAGCCGACCGTTTAATCGCTAACCTATCTGACCTAACACCGCAACGGGCGGGTTCGTTGACCGCTTAC
>NZ_MTHB01000068.1 GCF_002220365.1 Caballeronia sordidicola
GGCTGCGGGTCTGGTGGCGAGTGGCTCGAGCCCAAGGCAAGATGCTCGACGGCGGCTGGCTCTTTCCCGGGCTCAACCCGATTGAATCTCTCAGCACCCGTCAACTCAACCGGGCGATCCATGCGGCCGCCGAGGCCGCCGGAATCGACAAGCGCGTGTCCATGCACACTTTGCGCCACTATGTGCCGTTCCGGACTATGTCGGGTAACGAGAATTGGTTTTTACGAACACCCGATACTCGTGCATCGTGGCGCGAGGCAGCCCATTCATCCCCCGACATAGTTTGCCGGCCCTACAGGCTATTCAGGAAGCCGAGGAGCTGGTCTGTCGGCCGGTAGCGAACCGACTTGCCCTGTGGCGAAGATGTCTTCGCGAGGGCTTGCTCCTTCATCGCAAGGGTTGCTTCGAGATAGATCTGCGTGGTTTCCACCGATTCATGCCCGAGCCACAACGCGATCACTGAACGATCAACGCCAGCCTGCAGAAGGTCCATGGCCATCGTGTGCCTCAAGCGGTGCACGGTGACCCGTTTCTGCTTCAACGAAGGGCAAACTCGGGACGCAGCCTCGCGATGCTTGTTTAGCAAGTACTGCACACCGTGGACGCTCAGACGTTCGCCCTTGGCGCTCGGAAACAGCACTTCATCACTCCCGCGTTGAGGTTCTCGTAGCCAGCCCTTGAGCACCGCGAGCGTGGATCTGGCGATGGGAGTGCAGCGTTCCTTGCGGCCCTTGCCGATCACGCGCACGTGCGCACCGACTCCGAGGACGAGGTCTTCGCGTTTGAGTCCGGTCATTTCGGACAAACGTAGTCCCGTCTGCACAGCTACCAGTATGAAGGCGTGATCTCGCCGACCTGACCAGGTACGCTGGTCAGGCGCGGCAAGCAAGGCATCGATTTCCGGACGCGTCAGGAAGCTGACGAGCGTGCGGGTGAATCGCTTGCTGGGAATCGCAAGGACACGCTGGATCTGCCCGGAATGCGCCGGCGTCTCGAGTGCCGCATACCGGAAAAACGAATGAATTGCCGTGAGCCGCAGATTGCGGCTGCGAATGCTTACGCCCTTGTGTTTCTCCAGGTCGTCCAGAAACGCGACGATCAACGGCGCATCGATCTCCTCGAAACTCAACCGTGACGGTTGCGTATGCAAACGCTGCTGTACGAACTTCAGAAATTGACGGAAGGTATCGCGATAGGAACTGATTGTGTGAGGACTCGCCTGGCGCTGCTGCATCAGCCGCTGTGTAAAGAAACGCTCGAGCAGCGGGGCGAAGTTGGCGGGCGTGGTCATGGCCGGTTCTCCCAGCGCAGTTCGAGCCGGCGCATGGCCTCGTGCATGAGTTCCGGTGAGCCGCTTAAATACCACTGCGTATCGGCGACATGGACGTGGCCGAGGTAGGCTGACAGGATCGGCAGGCAACGCTCCGGATCCTGTTCAGACCGGTACCAATGCACGAGTGTGTTCGTCGCAAATGCATGCCTCATATCGTGCAGGCGTGGACCATGATGGTCGGAAACGCCGCGCAGACCGACCTGTCGTGACAGCGCATAGAAAGTCCGATGTACCTCTGCGCCATCCAGGCGATTGCCTCGGTTGGATACGAACAGGTAGGAGGACACTGGCCGACCGGCCCAATGACGATTACGTCGCACAATGTAGTCGGCAAGCACCTCGCGAGTCGAGTCGTGCAAAGGCACGAGCCGGGACTTGCCGAATTTAGTGCCACGAATTGTTAACACCCCAGTGGCGAGGTCGAGGTCCCGAAGCTCGAGATTGCGTGCTTCCCCGAGACGCATGCCCGACACACTCAGCAACCCAAGCAGGCAATAGAACGTCCAGGGCCGCAGTGCACTGCGCTCATAGCGGCATGGTATTTGAAGGGCGGCTCGCAGTAAGTTGCGAATCTCATCGTCCGAATACAGATACGGTCGAGCCCGCTTCGGTTGGAACGGCAGCAGGCTTTGCGCTGGAATCTCCGTTCGCGGATCGGTGGCGCTGCGATGACGTGCGAACTCGCGTACGAAACTGAGTCGCTTCGCCCAGTGTGCGAGTTGGACGTCGAATGGTTGTTGCGCCCAGGCGAGAGCCAACGCCTGGGTGACACAGGGGGCGCGATGCTGCTCCATGAAGGTCGCGAAATCGAGTAACGATTTGCCCGCATCGTGCAGCTTGAATCCCAAGCTGCGTCGAAGACTGAGATACTCAGCAACTGCCTGCCGGAGCGTGTTCATTGCACACCTCCCGGCCACGGCACAGCCAGCGTACGCAATGCCTTGATGTCGACCTTGGTGTAGATCTTCGTGGTCTGCGGGTGATGATGCCCCAACAACTCTCCTATCTCACCGAGCGAGGCACCATGGCACAGCATCTCGGTGGCCAATCCGTGACGGAACTGATGAGCCCCCATGGTTGGAGCGTCGATGCCGGCGCGCTGGAGAGCATGCCGCACAACCGAACCAACTCCACTTGCCCCGCTAAACCCTGTGATCGGAGCCCGGGCGCGCAAAAATACACGACGACAAGTGCTACGCGGTCGCCCGCGAATCAGGTATGTAGCGATCGCCTTTCCGACGTCGGCGGGCAATGGCAATTCGTTGCGATGCCCGCTTTTACCGCGCACGCTCAAACGTCCCGCGCTCCAGTCGATCTCATCCAGCTCAAGCGACGCTACTTCCCCGGAGCGCAGCCCCAATCGAGCAAGCAAAAGCAAAATGGCATAGTCTCGACGACCGGTTGCGCTTCGCTGATCGATGCTGGCTAACAACTGCCGTGTTTGATCTGGGGCGATCCCACGTGCGATTGACGGCATCGACCAGTTGGCCACGACTGGAACTGCGGCGGCCAAATCCAGTGTAATGTCGCCGCGATAGCGCACATAACGTAGAAAGGATCGCAGCGCAGCGGTCAGAAGCTTCGCCCGCTTCGGCTGCAAACGCGGCGCCTGACGTTGTACAAATCTCACAACATCGCCAGCACATAGGCGAGAGAGTGTGACGCGTCCTTTACCGAAACAGTCTTCGAGGAAACCGCGGACGAACGGCACGTAGTTGACGATCGTCGCTGTGGCCAAGGCACGCGCTTCGCGTAAGTACGCCACGTATGCCTGTACGCAGCGCTCAGTAGACGGCAGTCGGGGCAGTGGTACCCGCTCCGCAGGAATCAGTTGCTCCTGGCGCAGAAAATCAATGAGGTGTCTGAGCGCAGCCTGATCCCCCCGGCGGGGCCGAACATGTCGAGCGCGATATCGCAAATACCGTATCGCATGGTCGGCGCAGATGCTGCGCACTCCAACACCCGTCTGTTCAAGCCAACGGCTAAACCCTGCTGCGATCCGTACTTGCTGCTTCATTGATCCTGCACTGTATCCCTGCTCACTGAGCGATCTCGCAAACGATCCGATATAGGCCGCAAGCGGTCCTTCAGGCGGTCGAGAGAGAACGGCCTGGTCATGGACGATGTACTTCACGATGAGCTCCTTCCCGACATGCGGGGGCTAGTGGAAGGAGTCAAGACTATCTCTAGCCGAACGCTTGAATCGCCCGTGAAATCCACGCTATTTCTGGATTACCCGACATAGTCCGGAACGGCACATAGTGACGCCTATGTCGCTAGGTAGATAGGCGCCATAGCTTTGCCACTCATCTACTGGAACAGAAGGTCGATATCCGCGTGATTCAAGTCATGCTTGGGCACAAGAAGCTTGAGACCACAGCGCTTTATGCCCAGGTCGCCACCGATATTCTGCGTGAGGTGATCAGCCCTCTTGAGGGTTTGAATCGCGAATAGGTCGCCTTCGTGGTGCATCGCGCGCTCGAGGTAGCCGACGTCTTTCGCTCTCTTGGCCCAACGTGGCGGCAATCCGCTAACCTGAGCCTGGGACAACTGAAGGTCATGTCGGCGATCGAACAGTGCCGCAGCGCGGCGCTGGGAGGGCACGTGCTGCTCTGCGAAGGG
>NZ_MTHB01000043.1 GCF_002220365.1 Caballeronia sordidicola
CCTCCCCAACGAATCCATCATTGCCATCAGCAGATCGACATCGCCGCTCGTGCACAACAGCTCGACATTCACGCCATTGGGCAGATGTGCCCACAACCGTGCGCGCGGCGCCAATGGACTGGCAGGCGTTGCCGCCACCTTCACCTCAACGAACGCCAAGTCCACTCCCGGTGGTTCGCTCGACTTCTCCGCGGTGATCCGGGGCTTCCCAGAACCAGCCGAGCGTGCTCGCATGTCTCGCCTAACTTTGTACAAATGTTGCTTGCTCAGCCCATGCTCACGCGCATATGCCGAAAGCGTCTTACCCTCACGCTGCGCGGCTTCAATGTGCGCCATCGCATGCATGCCGATCTTCTTTCCACCATCATTCATATAGCCATCCTCAGCCTGCTGAAAATGCTACATGCTCCGCTATTCAATCCCTTGCGCAAGGGGCGTGCTTGACCGATCGCTTACTCTTTGACTGCAACAACAATTGGCGTTGTTCGACGCGGCTGGCAAACCGAGGGTCCTTGTAGGTCGGGCGTGGGGCAATGATCCCGTGTCGTTCGGCATTTGTCGTCTTCACTCAACCTCGGACACCTGCAGGGTTTTAGCGAGCGCGCCGATCGGTTCAGCCCTGGGCCGCTCGTAAATTTCGCGAAGTGTGAAAAGATGTTGAGGTGCGCTAATTCTGCTAGTAGGTGCATTAATTCTGCTAATACAGGCGGCGTTGGTGTCTCTCTGGAGCCTCCCGACGGTACCGGCTTGCCGACTTCAATAGTTTTCCATGTTGCCTGCACGCCGCGTTAGCGACGCAGGTACCGTCTCAAGAATGCCGCTGTGTTCATCGCGGTATCTGGCAGTTGCGTCAAGCCATTCCCGCTTCCAGCGATGTGCGGTAACGTCGGCTGGGTTCAGCACCAGACAACGGAAGCAGTACGGCAACCGCGTGCGGGGCATCATCCAACTGGCGGGCGTCTGGATTTGAGCGAGCCGGGATACGTCCAGCCGCCGAGGTTGGCCAGCGTACCCAGTGTGATGTCGTTCAGTGGAGCGAATAGCATCCATCCGGCGTTAGTCAGGGATGGCAGAGGCCCAAGTTCGTTGGCTTCCCAAGTCCGATCGACGCTGATCCGATAGCAACTGGCAACGCGACCGAACCAGCTTCCAAAGGCTTCCTCGTCAAAGGGCCGGGGCGCGAGTGGCCAACGTCGCAAGCGACTGGACGTGTGTGGGAGCGACATGTTCGAGATGCTGGAGATTGATGCACTCGTCGCCGCTGCGGATCGCAAGTTCGGCGGCGGCATTCAGGATTCTGGAAACTTCTCCGGTAAGGCCGCTGCTGGCGGCAAGCACATATTGCACGATCTCCCGCTGTGCAAGGCCCGATGGCCGGCGCAAGTGCAGTACCCGTTCAAACGCCGCCAGCAATTGCCGGAATGCCTCGCTCTCCCTCCAGCGCGGCACCTCGAATGGCGTGAAGCAGCTGACCATCTGCGAATCTGTCTGGAGCGCGATGACGGCGTCGCGGGTCCCGACCAGAACCATGCTCGCCCGCAGATCACTAGCTAGAAATTTCAGGAGATTGAGAGAGGCGCGTTGCTCGCGATACGTGCCAGCCAGGAGGTGGTGCACCTCATCGACGATCAACATGCTGGGTGCCATTCTGCGCAGCAAATCGCGCGCGAGACGCTCAAGCACTGCCAGACTTGCAGCGGCTTTGTGCGGCGCGCCGAGTTCGAACAGAAGGGACGAGTAGAAGCGGTGCTGATCCGGCGTCGGCGGCATTTGCATGGCTATGATGGGACGGATTTCCACACCAAGGCGCTCGTCGAATTCATCAGGGTGTCGACGTTGAGACTTGGCGGTGATCTGCGTTTTGCCGTGACTGTTCAGCAGCTAGGTCGCAGGCTGTATAGGATCGTCAGCAAAGGCACGCCGTAATACGTCGAGCATGCCATGCCCTTGCTTGCGGAGTGTGTCGAGGCAGGAACGAATGACGCAGAAGTTTTCGGCACCGTCGAGTGTGCGAAAGCAGCCGGATATTTTCTGTTTCACTTTTGGCATACGAACGGCTCGTTCACCAAGATTGTTCGTGAACGGCACTGCCGGATCGCGGATAAAAAGCAGCACCGCATCGGCATGTTGCCGCAAGCGGCGCAGCAGATTGAAGGCTATGGACTGCTTGGCACGGCCACGCTTACCTGCCGGCTTGGCTACCTCAGGGTTAAGCCGCTCCCCCTCGCACAGGATCGCATAGTAGTGCGAGCCGAAAGCAGCGATGTCTTCGGTGGAAAGTGTGATCCGCTTGTCTCGTGCCGTCTGGCAAAGGTCGTTGGCATTAAGCAGAAAATCCTTCATCCGTTGCGGCCAAACCTGGCCGGTCGCCTCTTGCACGTAGACCAACTCGCGCAAGAGGTGCGCGTTGCACAGCGCATGGATGCAATCAAGTTGCCAGTACGGCGCCCAGCAATCATGAACCAGCACGCCCAGACGCTTAGGCAAAATGCCATGCGCTTGCATAGCCTCCATGCCGCGTCTGGCATGAACGCCGTACCACGTGTGTGTCTCGCTTGCCGCGACATGCAGCCAATGGAGCTTGCTGGCAACGCGCAGCCCGGACTCGTCGGCATGGAGTAGCGGCGCCTTGATCAGGTGATCGGCGATGAGAATGGCTGTACCGTCCAACGCGCTGCGTGCTTCGCCCACCCATGACACCAGGGTGCCGGGCGAAACAGCGATGCCATGCAAGTCTTCAATGAGCTGAGCCGCGCGCGCGAACGGCAGGAGCTGCCCTTGTGTCAGATGCACGCCCAAGGCTCGCAGGTTCTGTGAATTTCCGGCATATAGGAGCCATTTCGTTTTCGGCGTAATGGCGCCACCGGATTTCCGGCGTAATGGAGCCACGGCGTTTCCGGCGTAAAGGCGCCAGTCGTTTTTCGGCGTAATGGCGCCACCCAGGAGACGAGCAACGAGGGTTCGAACTTTCATTGATCGGCTAGACTGCCGGCCTTTTGCCGGGAGTGGCCGTGGCCAATCGGAGGTTCGAAATGTACCAATACCGACAGATCCTGGTGCGCATGCGCCGAGGCGACTCTGACCGGGATATCGCACGATCGAAGACCATGGGGCGCAAGAAGATTGCGCAGGTGCGGGAGATTGCCGCCAAGAACGGATGGTTGGCGCGTGAAGCGGCTTTACCCGACGAACACGTAATGGCCGCTTTCCTGGATCGCAAAGAGGCGCCGCTACCATCGAGTTGCGTCTCAACCTTGGAACCGTGGCGCGAGCAGATCACCAAGTGGCGGGCAACCGGCGTTCAATGCACCACGATCCACGCCACGCTCGTTCGCAACCACGGATACAGCGGCAGCTATTCCTCGGTCTATCGTTTCCTTCTGCATATAGACGCTTCGCACACTCCCGACGTGCCGCTACGCCTGGAGTTCAAGCCCGCCGAGGCCGCGCAAGTTGATTTCGGCGCCGGCCCGATGATGACCGACGCGCTCACCGGCGAGATCCACAAGACTTGGTTCTTCGTTATGACCCTGGCGTGGTCGCGCCACCAATATGTCGAGTTTGTCCGAGACCAAACGGTAGCAACTTGGTTGGGATGTCATCGGCGCGCCTTTGAAGCATTTGGGGGCGTGCCAGCCCGGGTCATCATCGACAATTGCAAATGTGC
>NZ_MTHB01000296.1 GCF_002220365.1 Caballeronia sordidicola
GCTGTCTCCATCTGCCAACCTTGCTTCGATTATCAACCGGATAGCTTTCTCCCGCCGTTGCGATATCGATCGTACTCCACACGAAACAGGTGTCGCGCAGAAATCAAGATTTGCTGTCTCGGCGAGCCTCCCAGCTTTCGCACGCTCTCGCCATCGTTGCTGCCCGATGCATTTGCGGTGCCGCGGCTTTCTGGTGCGCCGAGATGCGGCGGAGCGAGAATCGCCCGTTGAAAACCGCGACCTTGACCTGCGCCATGCAATGCGTCACTTCGTCAGCCCAGCGCATTTACCGCTTCTTGGCCAGTAGGTGCCTGACGACCTTGGTTTGCTGTAGCCTCGGCGATGCTGCTGATCGGCAGGTCCTTGCTTGGCACAGCGACTCAATGACGATCCGTGAAGGGGCGCTCGCGTCAGCACCTTGTGGTAGGAGCATGACGGCTTGACGCATGGCGGCCTCAAAAGCGAAGTGCAACACCTATCTCGTATAAGGTGTCGCAATGCCCGACAAAATTTCGTACCAACAACTCCAACCTGAAGAGCGCCTAGTGATCGCGAGCCTGCGGCTGCAGGACGTGAGTATCCGCGCCATGGCCAGGATACTCGGGCGCTCGGCAGCCACCGTTAGCCGTGAACTGTCGCGAAATAGCTCTGCGGTTGGCTATTCATCCCAGCCGGCTCAAGCGCTGAGCGTCGCACGCCGCAACGCCGGACGGCGCCCCAATAAGCTTTGTCTCCAAAGCGTCTGCTGGCGCATCGTTCTCACTCTCCTTGAGTGGAAATGGTCGCCTCAGCAGATATCGGGCACACTAAAGCGCATGGTGCGATGTGATGTCGCGTAAGGGATTGTTTCATCTGGCGTTGTTAGCCAGACAGGAAACCGGCTGTTCCGTCAGCCGTAACCTACCGGTGCATGCGGGATTGGTAACGATCCGGTGTGAAGCCACCGGGACAACGTAACCCGCTCATTGAGCAACGGTGACCTCGTGAGAGGAAGTCGTTTTCTGCCAGCGCCGCGGCGGATGGGGTGCAAGGTTGGGCAGTATGGTTAGCAAATGCGAACTGCTGGTAAACGTCGTGATTAGTAGCAAGCCAAAGGCGCTGTCAGGCTTGAGCCAAAAGGCATACAGTCGGCTGTC
>NZ_MTHB01000210.1 GCF_002220365.1 Caballeronia sordidicola
CGGGGCTCGGGAACTGGTATGCCACGGCTTTGCTCTGGAAGCCGCAGATTGCGCTGTTCGTCAATGAGCGAACGTTGTTACCTGTCCTGATCCCCTTGGCACCAGCGGCTGGCATGGCAACCAGATTCCCTCGCTTCCTGGCTCACGTACTCGCGGCCCACGGCATCCAGCCGTCGTTCATCGAGCAGGAGCTATTGCACATGCAGGACGTGAGATATACCAAAACGACAAACCGTAGCGTCGTCGGCATCATGACGCAGTTTTGCCAATTTGCGGAAGGCTATCGCGGCAGCGATGAAATGAACGATCTTGTCGCGTTGTCAATCAGGTTGGCACGTATCCCTTGCGGCCCGCTGTATAGGGGGCCAGTGTTTCCGGACAAGGCACTGCGCGAATTGATCGGCAGCGGTTCATTGCAATAGCCGCCCCGGCGAACCCAGCGCTTCGAATGTCTCTGCGCGGCCATCTGCGGACGTTCGACTTCGACTCGAAAATCTTCGACAATCGGCTAAAACTAATGCAGCGTTTTGAGAATGATTTGATCAACGTAGCTGTACAAGGAAAAATCCATGCTTGTAGATTGGAAGTCTTTTCTCCCGAAAATTGGCGAAAGCATGAAGGCTTTGAAAAAGCATTCACCTGCCACGTTCGACGGATACCGGATGCTCCACGAGGCAGGCACGCAAACCGGCCACCTAGACGCAAAAACTCGCGAGCTGATTGCTCTCGCCGTTGCTGTTACAACCCGATGCGATAGCTGCATAGCCAATCATGCCAAGAAGGCTATGGACCTTGGCGTCACGGAAGCAGAGATGGCGGAAGCGCTCGGTGTCGCCGTTGCTATGAACGCGGGAGCCGCACTCGCGTATTCTGGCCGTGCGATGGACGCGTTCCGAGACTTATCTGAAGGCTCATGAACGCCGCCATTTCGTTGAGCGACAGACACGGTCCGGCCACGAACGGTCATTTCCGCTCATACCAAAGATCGCCAACAATCTCGTCAGCTAGGCACGATTTCAGCGCTTCGGCGAATGCGGTTGGTTGTTCGAGCATCATCAAATGGCCACTGTTTTCGATGACCTCATATCCCGCGCATTCTTCCCACGCATAATCTGGCGCGTTCCAGCCATTCCGAGAGCGCTGGCCCGCGATCAAATACACGGGATGACGTCCGAAGACCTCGCGCAAAGCCGCAGGATAGTCAGGGCTACCCGTTGTTGCGACGACCGATTGCCCCATCGCTCGAAGAGTCGACGCTGGCTGGTGCTCAAGCCAACGGGTTGCGCTGCGGGTCATTTCAGGCGTGGGTTCATTGACTGCGCCTCGAATCCAGGTGAGCGGATCGGCTCGGAAACCAGCGAGCATTGCCTCGGCGTCGGTGGCGCTCATGCGCCCCACTGATGCGGACCAGAAAGCATCGTCCAGCGTGAAGTTGCCTTCTATGTTGACGATTCGCCGGACACACTCAGGATAAGCATGCGCGAGCAACATCGCGATGGCGCCGCCAACCGAGTGGCCTACGACATCGACCGGCGCTTCGTCGAAGTGCTCGATGATAAAAGAATGGAGATGCTCGACTTGTGCCGCCAGCGAAATTTCCTGCATTGGCACCGCCCGGTGATTGCCATAGCCCAACAGGTCCGGTGACTCGTATCGCGTGTTCCAGTCAGAAACATCTAGCGTGCCGATAAAGCCATGAATAAAGATAACCGCTGAATGATTTTCCATATTTTTCTTTAAATTCCTGCGACGCCCCCGTTATCTACCCCAGCCCAACGCCACGGTTAGGCGATGAGCGGGGACGCGTCCGGAAGTCGTCTGAATAACCTTCTTAGCCCAGCGATTGCAGCAGTTTGAGTCCTTCAGGCCAATCGCCCAGATTGCTATCCGCATTGAGATGTCCGAGCCCTCCAACTTCAACGAGCTCGCTGCCCCACGCTTTCGCGCAGCGACGTGCGTGCTCTATGCTGCCATATGGGTCGTTGGAACTGGATACAACGATAGTAGGAAAAGGCAACTGCTCCGATGGCAAAGGAGCAAATCCGGTTGCGGCAGCCGCGGGAAACGCCGATGCCGAAGGGTCCGGCACTGCAACGAGCAGCGCACCACGGATGCGGGGTGAATATCGGCGCGCCCAATGCGCGACCGCTAGGCATCCGAGGCTGTGCGCCACGATGAGGGTGCCGTCGTCGCTTTGCGCCACCTGTTGTTCGATTGCGGATACCCAGTCGTGGCATGCAACCTGATTCCAGTCTTCGACAACGAGCCGCCGCCAGTCAGGATGCGCTGCCTCCCAAACACTTTGCCAGTGCAATGAACCGGAATTGCCGATGCCGGGAACAACGAAAACGGGGTAGTCCATCTGCTAACTCTCGATAATTGAATGAGCATCCAGTGTAAAAGTGCACGAACTCTGGCAACATCCCAAATCAAATGAATTGATGGCCGCGACCGGTCAAATCGATGGAAGTTTCCCGACCGCACAAATGAAACCTAAGCAGATAACGTTGGATCGGCTGGATTGGCGAATACTGGAGGCGCTTCAGTGCAATGCGCGCATCAGCAATACCGAACTTGGCAAGCAGATCGGACTTTCGCAGCCAGCCGTCACTGCCCGTATCAAACGACTCGAGGAACAAGGCGTCATCGAAGGGTACGCGGCGCGGATCAACCCCGGTCTCGTAGGCCGGGGCATTGCAGCCATCGTCCGGGTGCGGACCACACATGCCCAGATCAAACATTGCCTGAGTGCCTTCGAAGCGATGCCTGAAATCATTGAGGCGCACCGGATAACCGGCGAAGACTGCTTCATGGTTCGGATTGTGGTCGAAGACATGACGCAACTGGAGGTGGCGATCGACACGTTGGCGAGATTCGGGCCGGTGACCACGGCTGTCGTGCTGGCGAGCTATCCCCCGAAGGCGATCCGCGGATCGTCACTTTGACCGGCTCCTATGTAGAGATGCGGGTGTCTCCTGAGAGTCGACTCCCGACCGCCGCCATCGGACCGCGGTCGGCCAATTGCGGTCTTCGATCGGCGCGCTCACTTGGACACTCGAGCGTCTTCTTTAAACCCAAAAGCGACACTGCATCGCCTAGGCTGATCGCCGCACTGTCGGCGCAAAGCGAGCGCCCAGTCAATTGTCGCGCAGCACCGAAACCAATGGCCACGATTCGGCCGTTGTGTGTAGCTCGTCCCGTTGCTTGTCTGCCAATGAAAGTAGCCGTGTTGTTTCAGCCGAGCGCTCACCCGTACCCGTTGCGATCGCGGCCAGTATTTTCTGAGCCCAACCTGCATCGACGATTTGCGCATACAGTTCATTTTTAACAGGAGTTTCGTCCGATTTGTCTCCGTCAAAAAGGAGCTCGTGACAGCTGAACGTGTTAACCAAGGTTTTATCGAGTAGTAGTTGTACCGTCGATCTAGCTTTCTCCCAGTCGTGCTCCTTTTCGAAAAGAGCTGTCTTCACCTGGAGTGCCATTCCAAGGTCTCGTAAATAGTAGCAAGACATGTCAGCATGGTCGGGACTTCGGTATTCAGCAGTATTCAATGTAATCGACTGTTCTATCAGGTTGAGTGCTTTCGCCGTATCGCCCGTGCCAAACCCCGTCTCGCTGGCCAAGATTCTCAGGCTTTCACCTAAATGGCGCTTGTCGTCATGGCTCCGTGATAGAGCTATGACATCGGTTACATCTTGGATTGCAAGGTCAACTTTTCCAACTGCGTACCTTAGGCGGCTGCGATTCGTTAGATCGGTGGACAACTGGTCATCTGAACGGGAGCCATATGGGAACCCTTGCAAAGCTCGCCTTGCGGCTATCGCAACGTCGAGTTTCTCTGTGGCATTAACATAATCCTTTGAAAGAACCGAACTATCGGATTGCATTTCCGAAAGTTGCGCCTGGAACTCAAGCTCCTGCAATGAACCCTTCTGATAGACAAAGCGGCACGAATTCAGTTTTTTATCCAAGTTAGGTGCCGCGTCACTGTTCAATTTTTTGGATAACGCAAATGCCCAAAGCAGTGAATCGCACACTTCAGGAGTATCCACCTCCGTCGAAGAAGTCCCGAGCAACGACAGCCACGCTCCGAAGGCGTGGGTAGAATCGGGAATAATCGCTTTCCCGGTCAGTTGCTCAGCATGTGTCATCTTGAATCCGAGGTTCGCATATGCTTTGACAGCGTCTGGGATAAACACGCTCGCAGGTGATGAGAGAAGCTCGAACGATTGCCGATAGTCCGATAGAGCGCCGTTCGCATCGTGAGTACTCCACAGCTTCTCAAATCCTCTCTCCAAATGCAGCGATCCGAGGATGACTAACCTCTGCATGTCGTCAATGCCAAACCTCTTTATCGTTCCTGTCGCTGACCGGTTCGTGATTTGGGCTGTAAGACGGTCAACTCGCCCCGTTCGTCGTTGGGCGTCCCGTATGTCATCCCAATTTGACCCCTCAAAATTCGCAAGTGTCGCTGCGCCGGGATACTTCAGTTCAGCTTGCCTGCCAGCTTGCTGGCAACGAAGTTCAGCGTCTGGCCAACGCAATTGCGTACCTGATTCCCACCAGGTTTGTTTGGCCCGTGAAAACTCACAGCTAAGGACAACACCGTAAAACTCGGTATCAACTGTTGAGTGGGCAAGAAGACGCTTAAGGGACGTGTCCGTAGCGTCCATTTCTGCGATCGAGCCCTGTTCATCCCGCTGATCCGTGGCAACGATAGCTCGTGCAAAATGAATCATCGCTTGCACCACATCGCCTCCGGCTTTCTCGCATTGTTCAACAATGGGACTCGCGGGAGCGAGGGCGCTGTAGGCTTCGTTGGTCCGACCGCTGGACGCAAGCAACAGTGCTGTCCAACTCCGATATTGGCATTCCGTGGGAGCCAACAGCATCGCAGCCTGAAATGCCTGAAGCGCCGGCCCCGGCATGTTTGAAAGTAACAGAGCTTGACCCGAAACAAACTGCAAAGACGCTAGTCGCGCACTGTCGCCCCGCGCTTGTTCGCTGGCCTTCTGTGCGTCAGCTAATGCGGATGCCAAATCCCCGTTGTCGAAGTCCCCAGCGATTTTGTGCAGGGATTGATCTTTTGAGCTGTCAAAACGCCGAATCTCCGCACGTATTTGCGGCACAAGTTGCTTCGGGTTGACCCGAGAAATGATATTTACTGTGTTCGGGCTGTTGTCGCCATGACTTTCGAGATGGATTTGAGCGAGCGCGCCGTTGTTAAGAGACACGATCGCCGCCACAGTCAGAAGGCGGCAGAAGGCCCGTATACACGAGATTGTCATTTATCGAAATGTTGCACCGATTCGTTCTGCGAGTTCTTCTCAAAGGAAAGATCCCCCCGTACATTTAAGGTATTGGGAGAATTTGCTCCGTAAGACTGCATTTGTACGAGCGGGCTGGAGCCCGTCGCGCGTATCGCTGACTTAGGGTTGGCTGGGGGGGTATCCTTTGGAGCAACGCCCGGATCACTCGAAGGTTTAACGCCTCTTAATGTCTGGACGAAAGGCGCCAGCTGTGACGCTCCTCCGGCAAACGTTCCAACGGCCGTCAGAACAAGACAGGTTTTCGTAAGCAATTGCTGTTTTTGGAACCAAATTAGTAATTGGCCCAAATATCCGGATTTTGTTTTTTTCATCTAACACACCTGCCAAGGCTGGATTTCCAGTGTCACGGGCGGAAAAAAGCAACCAGCCCGCAGCATACTTATGGCGACGCACAGAAAACGGTGCCGACGCCAATCTTATCCGAGAGTTCAAAATGAATACAGGACTACAAGTCCTCAGCAATCGAGCAGGAGACGGGTCACGCAAAAAGATCAATGGAATCTCAGGGACCGGCGATCACTCAGCGTTGTTGGTTTAGGAAATCAAATTGAAGGCTTGACCCCATCAACGTAGCCCCGGCGTTCGCGCACCTACCATGAGGGGATTGCGATTGCGGGTCGTCGCGGCCGGCAGCTGCGATCGGATGGCCGTTTAGCCTCGGAATCAGCCGTTCACCGAAAAGGTCGGCGAGGGGCTGTAACGGGTCGGGTACGGCCAATCGGCAAGACACGGTAGTGGGCGAAAAAGCGACGTTTACCTTCACGATGCGTCGATTTTCGACCACGCTCATTCAAGCGCAAGTTCGCTCCAAATCCATATGCTCCACGCGAAATCGCTCGCTTGCGTGAGCGCGGTTCGCATCCGCTCAGCACATTGACTATCGGCATTTGAAGCCTGATAGCTCGTATTATCAGGATTGCATTTCAGAGCTAAAATACGCGGATTCCAGTTTGGGGGTCACTTTTGGCCCGTCTACCCATGCCCCAACCCCAGTCCGACCCGCCGTCCGATAAGGCAGCCCCGCTCAATCCGGAGACCGCTCGCATCGTGCTGCGCCTGGATGACGCGATCTCGGCGTTCCGGGCAGGGGAGGCGACCGGCATCCACGCACTGGATTCGGCCAGCCGCTTGATCGGCGACCTGGCCGATGACGGGGTGTCGCAACATGCTGCCCGTGCGAATGGGCGTCGGAAAGTGCCACGTCGACCCGATCGCGTGGAGCTCGCGATCCTCACCGCGCTGGCTGACACCTTTGGGTCCGAGATGTTGACCAATGCGTCGCTCGGTTATGCACTGCGCCTGGTCGCCCGGCACGGTGGCATTGCGCTGGTGCAGCGCGTCTTGTGGGGCGAGTCCGCGTCCGATGTCCAACTGGCCACGATGCTCGGCGCCACGCGCGCGGCGTTCACGCAAATCACGCTGGCTTTTCCTGACGCGTTCCTCGCTGAAGCCAACGACGTGATCGCGTGGTTCCGGCCACGGCCGCCTGGCGAGTCGACCCCGAGAAAGGGTGGCCCGTCATGAGTGAAGTCCTGACGCTCAGCTACGGCTACACGGCCAAGGATCTCTGGGCCGTGCGCGCATACGTGCAGCGCGTGGCATTAGCGATCATCACGCGCACCTATTACGACAGCGATGAGGACAGTTTTGCGGCGACGCCCTGGCTGGGCCAGTAAGGCGTTGCCGATTGTTCGGCGAATCAGCGAGAAGCGTGGCCCACGGGTTACTCGGATCAATCCGCGCGAAGAATTGATGGCGCCTCACGTTGGCGTCGGATCCGCAAATAGTGCGGTAAATGGTCTGCGACAATTAGACGGGTGTCTGAATCCTGCCTAGAACGTTGGCGTATCGGTTCATGGTGGCCTTCACGGGGTGCCACCAAAGGTCAGAAAATCATTGAACTGTTAAGAACAAAGAGCGCGATTCTATAAAGCTATGTGTAATGCGGGAAAAGCCATAGTTTTAGCCGTCTGTTTGCCCAATAATGGAGAGAGAAGCAGAGGCACAATAATTAAACTACGAAAAAAAGAGCGAGGGGCCAGGTGGATACTGATGTCAATGGGCCGGTTGTACAGCCGGAAGAACCACGTTTTGTTGAGATCAAAGTAACAGTCGCGAGCAAGGTTAATCTTGCGGATTTTCAAAACGCCGTTCCGGTTATTCGGGAGCTAGCGGTCGCGAATGAGACCGACACCGAGTATCGGTCTTTGCGGCTGACTGCTAGTTCACAGCCGCCGTTTCTGAAACCGAAGACTTGGCATATCGACCATCTTGCCGCTGGCCAGATTGTTCGTTTATCAGAACTCGACCTAGAACTCGACGGTCCTCTTCTCGGGCGGTTGACGGAGTCGGAGAAGGCTGTGGTCACTTTCAGCCTTGTATCGGCGGCAGAAGAGCCCGACTTGGCGACCTTTGAGTGCACCGTTGACCTTCTTCCACGCAATCATTGGAGCGGACTGTCGTCGATGCCAGACATGGTGGCGGCGTTCGTCCAGCCCAACGAACCAGCGATTGAACGAGTGCTCAAGCAAGCTGCTGACGTGCTCCGCAGTGCTGGGCTGTCAGGCGCAATCAACGGTTATCAGGAAGGTCCGAAACGCGCGTGGGAACTTGCGTCGGCCATCTGGAATGCCATTGGCGCAATGGGAATTGACTACTCTGTTCCCCCGGCTAGCTTTGAGTACAACGGGCAGAAGGTACGTAGCCCGAGCCAGCTAGCCGAATCGAAGCTGGGGACCTGCCTTGACCTTGCGCTTTTCGTGTGCGCCGCGCTGGAACAAGCCGGGCTCAACCCGCTTGTCATATTTCAAGAGGGCCACGCTTTCCCCGGTGTATGGCTGAAGCCGGAAGAGTTCTCCACCACTGTTGTTGACGATATCACCGCGCTACGTAAGCGGGTGAAACTGAAAGAGATGGTGCTCTTCGAGTCAACGCTGCTCACACACCGTCCGCTGCCGAGGTTCAGTTTCACTGCCGCGAAAGGCGATGAGCATATCTCGGAAGAGTCGGAATCAAAGTTTCAGCTTGCGGTGGATATTCGACGGGCGCGGCTTCAACGAATCAAGCCACTTGCGAGCGAGCACGCCGTCGTGCGAAGGGATGCTGAAACAGAACGCGGCGACTATGAAGCGCCCCGGTGGGAAGACGCTCCGGATCTGCCGACGGATTTTGACGACCCGGTGGAAAATGATGACCTTGAACGTCCGGAAGATCGCCTTACCCGCTGGCAACGTAAGCTGCTTGACCTTTCTCTGCGCAACAATTTGCTGAGCTTTAAATCTGGTAAAAAATCAGTCAAGTTTGAGGCCCCCGAACCTAGCATCCTTGAAGACGTCTTGGCGGAAGGTCATTCACTCAAACTTTTGACCCGCCCTGACCTAATGGACGGTGCGGACCCCCGCAGCCAAGCTATTCACGAAGCTCGCGAGCGGGAGAACCTTCGGCGTCAGCACGCGCTTGATGCGCTTAAGCGCAAAGAAGTTTTCGTCGGGCTCGCGCAGGAGGATTTGGATGACCGGCTGCTCGAGCTATTCCGAAGCTCGCGAACGACGCTTCAGGAAAGCGGCTCAAACACGCTGTATCTGGCGCTGGGTTTTCTATCCTGGACCCGGAAGGACAAGGACGACAAAAAATACCGCGCACCACTCATTTTGGTTCCCGTATCGCTTGAACGACGCAGTGCCCGATCTGGTTTTAGCCTGAAGCTTCATGATGACGAGCCACGATTCAATCCCACGCTTATCGAAATGCTGCGACAAGATTTCGACCTTGAGTTGGGTCTGCGGGACACTGAGCTCCCAAAGGACGAGTCGGGTCTCGACGTGGCAGGCATCTGGAATACCGTTTCTCATGCCATTAAAGACATCAATGGTTGGGAAGTCGTAGAAGATGTCGTTCTAGCCTCGTTCTCATTTGCGAAATACTTGATGTGGCGCGACCTGACCGAACGAACCGAGCAGCTCAAGCAAAATTCGGTCGTGCGGCATCTCATCGACACTCCGAGAGACTCATATCAGACCACGGTCGAATTTCCGGACGTCAGACGCTTGGATTTGGAGCTTCCCGTCAAAGAGACGTTCTGTCCTTTACCTGCCGACTCCTCGCAATTGTCCGCCGTCGTAGCCGGCAGCAAGGGAAAGGACTTCGTGCTGATTGGGCCTCCCGGAACCGGCAAGAGCCAAACCATCTCCAACCTCATTGCGCAGTTCCTGGCAGAAAAGAAGCGTGTTCTTTTCGTGTCCGAGAAAATGGCCGCCCTTGATGTCGTTTATCGACGTCTTGCCGAAGTAGGCCTCGGCAACTTTTGTCTCGAACTGCACTCGAGCAAAGCCCGGAAAACAGAGGTGCTTGAGCAACTGCGCACGTCGTGGGATGCCTCTACTGCGCTAGCACCCGACCAGTGGGATGCAGAAGCCGCGCGGCTTGAGGGGCTTCGTGCACAGTTAAACGGCTATGTGGAGCGACTTCATCAGCGACAGTCCAACGGCTTAAGCGTGTACGAGGCTATCGGTCGCGTCGTCGGCGGCCACGATCTACCGCTTTTACGCTTATCGTGGCCTTCTTCGCAGGCCCACGACCTTAACGGAATGCGAACGCTTCGTGAAACGGCGGAGTTGCTCGACGTGAATGCGAAGGCGTTCGGCGAAGGTCAGCTTAGTAAGACTCCCCTAGCGCATGTCGCTCAGACTGAATGGTCACCGCTTTGGCAAGCCGGTCTGCTAGACGCGGCCCAGAGCGTACCGGAAGTCGTCGATAAATTTGAGAAGGCCGCATCTGACCTACGCGCTGCAATCGGCTTGCCGGTGCTAGCCCTTGACGCTCGAGTGCGCGAAGGTCTTCGGCTGCTCGCAGCCACGCTTCCCGCAGCCTCTGGCCACGATTGGCGATTCGTTCTCCGACCCGACGCAAGAGCGATTGGAGAGTCACTCCGTTCAGCGGCGCCAATGCTTGAGCGATATCGCGGATTGCTCGCTGGCTTGTCGATACCTAAATCGAGCCAGATTTTAGAGGATCTACGACTTGGTATCGCGCAACTTCGGCGGGATGCCGAACTGCATGCACAGTTGTCGCAGCCTTGGAACGAGGCATTGCGCGCCCGGTTGGCAACCGGAGTCGACCTATTGCGGAGTCGGAACGACACACTTAGTCAGCTCTCACTTCCATACAAGGAAAGCATCCCGGCGAAAATCGTGGCCGAGTTGCAATCAGACCTTCGGGAGCTGAAAGAATCGGGCTGGCCGATGGGTATGATGCGCAAACGCTCGCTGACCAAGAAGCTCAAGGAGCTCACGACAAGCAATGGCGACCCGGACCTAGATGGAGATATCGAGCGCCTGGGAAGAATCGACACGCTTAACGACCAAATCAAGGAGCTGGATGACCTTTCACTGCCGACCGCTGGAGCGTGGGTCGGAATCAAGACGGACCTCGACGTTGTTCGAGCGCTTCTTCTATTTCAGAATGCGCTCATGCTGGTACGCGTTCGCGACGCTTGGGAAGACGTCGGGCTTGACCCTGTCAGTCGAGGCCAATGTGGCGATGCCGCCAAGGACGACCTGCAGCGCATGCGCGAATTGCGACAAATCGAGCAGGTCGTCACGCACCTTACTTCGCTTGAATCGGATACAGATACTATCTGGCGCGCTTACAAAACAGATGTCGCTGTCGCGCAAAACTTCGTGGCGTTTCAGGCAGCGCTATCAGGTGCGCGGGCGGAGGGCCATTGGATCGACGACGGCTTTTCTGCTATCCAATCCGGCCGCGCCGGTGTCGCCGCCGCTGATGACCTCAAAAAAATGCGAGAGTTGGTCTCTCTGCGCGCGCGCCTCCTTGACTACTCGGACCTGTCGACTCGGACGTCTGGCTTATGGAACGGGCTTGTTACGAAAGTTGACGGAATTGAGCCTGCCCTCAAGTTCTTCGAGGCAATAAGTCTCGCGCTCGCGAACTTAGCAGGCACGCCAGAATTGCTAGCTGCGGTGAAGGGGCCGGTCGCGCTGTTGCTTGGCGATAGCAACATGCTGCTGGAGCCTTCCGGCATCGTCGCAGGTACGGGAATAATGTATGTCGAAGCGCTCAAGGCGCTTGATGCTTCAACTAGCCGATTTGCCGCGGCGAGCGGATTAGCCGTACATGAGCATTCAGCGTTGGCTATCCTCCTGCCAGGACAAACGGCAGATCGTGCTCGAGACGTCTTGAAGAGTTCGAACCGCTTGCACGCGTGGTGCGCATGGCGCAAAGTCCGCCAACAGGCACTTTCACTCGGACTGGCACCCGTGGTGACCGGCATTGAGCAGGGCGTAATCGCGCGCGGCCGCGTTAAGGAAGTGTTTGAGACTGACTACTGTCGTTGGTGGTTAAACGCTGTTGTCGATGCCGACGAAGTGCTGCGAACATTTGTCTCAGCGGAGCATGAGAAACGAATTCAGGACTTCCGTGAACTTGACGACCAGTTCATCGCTTTGACGCAGGCATGGGTTAGGGCGCAACTTTCCTCGGGCCTTCCTTCTCCATCAAAGGTTTCCCACGGCTCGGAGTGGGGACTCTTGCGCTACGAGATGCAAAAGAAGACAAAGCATCTGCCGCTTCGCGAGTTAATGACCAAGGCTTCCAGCGCGATTTTGCGTTTGACTCCGTGCTTGTTGATGAGTCCGCTTTCGATTGCACAGTATCTACCGGCAGAAACATCCGATTTCGATGTAGTCGTTTTCGACGAAGCGTCCCAGATTCCCGTGTGGGACGCTATTGGGGCTATGGCCCGCGGGCGTCAAATCATTATGGTCGGCGACCCGAAACAGTTGCCTCCCACCACCTTCTTTGACCGTGCAGAGGCTGATAGCGATGACACGGACGTCGAGACCGAGCTCGAAAGCATCCTGGAAGAGTGCATCGGTGCGAATCTTCCGACGATGAAGCTGTCGTGGCACTATCGAAGCCGTCATGAAAGCTTGATTGCTTTTTCAAATTACCGCTATTACGGCGGCGATTTGGTGACGTTCCCGAGCCCTGTTACGAATGATCGAGCGGTGAGTTTGAATCTCGTGGCGGGGGGTCTATATGAGCGCGGCGCTTCGCGCACCAACAAGCCGGAGGCCAAAGCCTTAGTCGCGGACTTGGTCAAACGCCTTAAATCGCCAGGCTTTCGCGACAGCGGTCTTACAGTCGGAGTCGTAACCTTTAATGCCGAACAACAACGGCTTATCGAAGACCTTCTCGACGCGGAACGGCGTAAAGACCCGTCAATCGAGCACCACTTTGCAGACACTGAGCTAGAACCGGTGTTTGTGAAGAACCTTGAGAGCGTACAAGGTGATGAGCGTGACATCATGTACTTCTCCATCACATATGGGCCTGGACTCGACGGCACCATGCCGATGAATTTCGGTCCTATGAATCAGCAGGGTGGAGAGCGACGCCTCAACGTTGCGATTACGCGAGCGCGTGAGGAGTTGCGGGTCTTCGGTAGCTTCAAACCAGAGAAGATGGACCTTTCCAGAACCCAGGCAATTGGTGTGCGCGACCTTAAGCACTTCCTCGAGTTTGCTGAGCGTGGGGCTCGGGCGCTTGGCGAAGTGGTTGCAGGGAGCATCGGCGACTTTGAAAGCCCGTTTGAGAAGGCCGTCTGCATAGCGCTTGCTGAGAAAGGCTGGATAGTTCATCCGCAGATTGGAGTGTCGGCTTTCCGCATTGACCTCGGGGTTGTAGACCCAGACTCTCCCGGGCGGTATCTCGCCGGCGTCGAGTGTGACGGAGCGACGTATCACCGTTCAGCCACAGCTCGAGACCGAGACAAGTTGCGCGAGCAAGTCCTTCGCGGCCTGGGCTGGGAAATCGTGCGCATCTGGTCGACAGACTGGTGGATTGATATGCCCGGGACGCTCGAAAAGGTCGATGCGCAATTGACGTATCTTCTTGATATGCAGCGTGAACAACGCGCGATTGATGAGACTGATGCTGCGGCGCTAGCGGAGGAAGTTATAGCGGCCGCGAAGTCGGGTGCGGAGGCGGAATCTGCTCAATCGTCGGAAACAAAGGCTGCATCGAACGGCGCCTCCGAGTTATCGGACGACGTCGTGGAAGCAGTCGCGCCGATGATGTATGCGCGAGGTGTTTCGTCGGCACACAGCCAAGAAGAAGCGAACGAAGTCTTTGTTGAAGTTGACTTGACGATGACCGAGTACATATCGGAACCCGATTTGTTCTTTAGTCGCAGCTACGACCAGCGATTGTTAGCAATGATTGCCCACGTTGTTGAGACAGAAGGACCCGTGCGAGACGAGGTGCTGGCGCGCCGCATTGCACGAGCGCATGGGTGGTCGAAGACGGGTTCGCGAATTCTTGATCGTGTCGTTGGATTAGCGAAACTTCATTTCGATGCAGTCCCCGAAGATGTAGGACTGTTTTTCTGGAGCAAAACGATCGACCGGCATGACGTGGCTTACCGTCGACCGGCTGAAGGCACCGCGCGCGCTGTCGACGAAATCGCCCTCGTCGAGCTTGTTGCACTGGCACGCCGGTGCAAGCGCGCGGGTTATGACATCGAAGCGGGTGTAACCGCGATGGGGGCGGAGGTCGGATTGCGACGCATACGCGCTACGACGCGCGAACGGCTTGAACGAGCTTGGCATATCGCGTCGGAATGATGGATACGCCGTTGCAAGTTGCTGGCGCGGGCAAATAAAGATCTGGTCGAGCACGGCGTCAGGCACGGTCATTGGCAGCAATAGACGCCTGCGACGTCTGTCTTCTTGCGTAGTTCGGCTGCGCCCGTACAACATTGCGCAGAGGCTGCAAATTGCAGTTAAACGTTGCCGCGCGAACGTACGTCTCGAACCGGGGATTGTCGATGTGCATAATGAATGGGAAGGAAGTCGCCGTCGTTCGCCCGGGGTGTCGGTGCCGGAAAGGAGATGAACTGTTTGGGAACAAGGCCGAGACCGCTGCGTTTGGTGAACCGGTCGCCACACGCGAAATAACTGAGACGTCAATACAAGAGACAACATGACGGTACCGTTGTACTTACTCGAACAAATCGCCCGCCACGGAGCCGCCGCTCAACGCCTGATTGATGAGCACACAAAAGGGGATGGAGAACATTCTGAAGAGGACGATGGGGACGCTATCGCATTCGACGCCGCTGATTTCGTTTCGACTTTCCTTGCGCTTCGCGTCGACCAGTCTGTTCTGCAAACGCGCGCACTTCGTAATAACGTCGCGCAACTCATCAGCAGCGCGATTCGGGAGCACGAAACTCGCCAGCAGTCCGATGAACAGTACGCCGTGTACGAAAACGACGGCAGTCCTCTGACGCCAACGCAGTACGACGGGATGCGAGACGTCCTTAAGGAAGAAGAGGGAAAGGATCAATCGAAGAGTGACATCGAAATGTATGTCCGGGATACCGGGTTCGAGAAGTTTCTGTACTTTCATGTGCCTGAAGGTCTCCGGGATTCGTTCGCTGACAACCTTCGAAAAGGAGAATTTAAGTCGAAATGGTTCAACTCTTCGCTTACTTTGGAAATGTCAGTCCAGCCCGATTGGATTACGGACTCCCGACAACGCGCCGCGGCAAGACGCCGTACGCAGACACTGCACATCCGGGTTCCCCTAGATTCGATCAAGGTGAGCTACAACTAAGAGCGGATGACTGAGGCGACCCTCGGCGAGAACACGGGGCGTCTCAAGGGCTTGGCGATGGACGTCAAAGGAGTGTCACGAGCGGCGTCCAGGGGCATCTAGTCA
The DNA here is from genome assembly GCF_002220365.1 of Caballeronia sordidicola. Classification (GTDB taxonomy): domain Bacteria; phylum Pseudomonadota; class Gammaproteobacteria; order Burkholderiales; family Burkholderiaceae; genus Caballeronia; species Caballeronia sordidicola_C. The sequence goes on from NZ_MTHB01000210.1 coordinate 15,072, forward strand.
TCTGCACGCGTGCGAAACGCCCCCGGCGATCACGGTCGCGTATTAGGATACTTGGGACGAATGCGACATCGCCGCAAAGCTGACTCGCGTCGTCGTTCATTCGCCGTCTTTGGGTGAAATAGCCGATTGGTCGACGACGCCCCGGCGGGGCAAATCCAAGCCACGGCGTTAGAACGTTCTTAGTCACGTATCTGAAGGAGCGAGTTACACGTGACTCTCGAAGAAAGGCTTGCGAAAGCGGCTCAATACCTGCGTGAAGCTGATGGCCTTTTAATCACTGCAGTCGCCGGTATGGGCGTGGACTCGGGCTTGCCCGATTTCCGAGGCGCCGAAGGATTCTGGCGCGCGTACCCCGCGCTACAGCGCCAGCAGTTGACATTTGAAGACATGACTACGGCTAGGGCACAAAGCTGACCTCGCTCTGGATAACGTCTTTTGCCCGACAGAATGCGAGAACGTGTGTTCTTCGCACTCCGAATCGAAACTGAGTCTCCCAACGGACAAGGAAACGGATCCGGTATTTGTCCGTGTATTGGGGGTCAAAAGCCCGCCTTGATTTCAGCCAGCAAGTCCACTAGACCCTGCGACACCTCGCGATAACAGACCACGGCGACATCCAGGGGATAATGGCGCACGCCATGCAATGCACGCCGCAGTGCTTGAAAAATCCAACGGGTTTCGTTGCCAAAAGCACCGCCTCCTACCATAGTTAGATAGACCTTGGGATTGCCGGTTTGCTGGTGATTGAGCACCGCGGCCAACAAGGTCGCTTCATAACTGGCTTCCAGCACCAAGGATGCAAATGGCGCCCAATCCGAACGCGGCGCGCGGTTGTAGGCCACGGGCAATGCTGAGCAAAGAGCTTGGGTCACGCGTTGCTGGGGTGGGGCGTCGTCCGCGGTGACTTCGGTATTGCTTTGTAAGCCAATGCGCAACTGTTGGCGCAACTTATCACGCCCGTCCTCGTCGAGGCTTTGAATGTGCTGGCCGATCGCCCGAACGGTTTCAGCGTCGAGCATCGCATAGCCGTTCTGCATTCGAATACCCGGGATGCCAATGGCACGATCCAGATCCCTTAAGGTATTGATCTGACGCGTCTGAGTCTGGCCAATCTGGCCATCCACGGACACCAGGTAATTGCGAAAAGCCGTGGCAGGCGCGCAAGCCATGGCACAGGCTGGGCCTTGGGTATGATCATGCTGATACCCGGTGATGCCATCTTCCGGCGTGGTGCTGGGACCCGGCATCTCCAACAAGTTAAACTGACTGGCCACCTGGATCAGCGCCCCATGGGCTTCGGGCCAGGTATGCAGTGCATATGCGTCGGCGCTGATTGTGCGCAGCGTCAAACGCGTTCCGGTTAACGACGTAAGAGCGCCCACTTGCGTTCGTAGCTCGCCCACGTTGGGCGTGGTCAGCGTGCCCACCTGAAAACTCCGGGGTGGCTGCGTATTGGTATGGAGCTTGTCTGACTCTATGCGAAACCGCGTTTGCGTTTCTGCAAAAGTCAGCTCCGTAAAACCGAAAATCTGTTTGAACCAAGGCATGGCCATACTTCCCCTGTGTAGTTGTCATTTTTTATGTTGGCATGGCGCTAAAGGCCGCAAATCCTTACCCCTACCTTCGAAGCCGGATCCCTGCCGATCAGCCATCGCCGCCACGCCTCGGTCGTCCGCGCTAAACTCGGCGACACCAGTCGACCACGCCTGAGGATCGGCTCGGCCCAGACCCGATCGTAAAGTTGCCGACGCGTGAAGAGATAACCCATCGTGCGCTCCATCTAACCCGTGCGCGCTGCGCGTCACCGGAAAGGCATTCAATTTATACGCGGATGCGTTCGACTTCGTCGAGGCTGATGTCGTCGTGGCGCCGGTCGTAGAGCTGGGTCGTGCGCGTCGACGCGTGATTGGCCATCGCCGCTGCGTTTTCGAGCGTGCCGCCGTTTTTCAGGTAGGCGGTGATTCCGGTCGCGCGAAACGTGTGGTTGCCAATCTTCGTGTCGATGCCGGCCTCGAGCGCTCGGCGCCGCACCATCGCATACGCATTGGCCTGGGGCAGGGCGGTGGTGCTCAGGAGCCCGGTGCCGCGTTGGATCGTGCGGAACAGTGGCCCTTTCGGATCGCCGGCAATCCCGGTGCGGTCCAGGTACGCGTGCAGATACGCGTCAAGTGTGTGGTGACACGGCATCTCATGACGCTTGCCGCCTTTCTCGCGCAGGCGCACCCACAGACGCCGGTGCTGAGTGTAGACGTCCTCGACCCGCATCGCCAGTGCGGCACCCACCCGCGCGAACGAAAACACCATCAACGCGATCAATGCCCGGTCCCGCAAACCGATCAGCGTCGAGACATCGATGCTGTCGAGCAGCTGCCGCGCTTCGGTTGCATCGAGCACAGGCGTCTTGCCTTTTCGGGTCGTGTAACTCGGTCCGCGCACGGACGCGGCCGGATTGTGCGGGACGACCTGGTCAGTGACGAGCCAGTCGAAAAGATGGCGAATCGCGGCCAGGTGCTGCTTGACGGTTGGCGCCGACAGCGTCTGTGTTTGCAGCTCGATCCAGCCGGCCACATGCAAAGGCTGCACGGCCGTGATGGATCGAACGCCCGCCTGAGCACACCAGGCCAAAAACTCTCCCACGGCGTGCGCATAGGCGCGCCGCGTGTTGGGGTTGCGAATGTTGGAGGCGAAGAACTCCAGACAGCGAATGCCGGCTTTCTCGCCGGCATGATTCACCAGTGCCGGGACGGTGACGGACGAGCGCAGGACGACCGTAACGTCATTCAAGATAATTGTCCCTTGAGGCTTATGCGTTTCATGGCACGCGCTTTAGCGAGGAGTGCATCAAACTCGCAGAACCCACTAATATCGAAGTTGAGCTCGCCCATCGTGAAACGCACGGTGCGTCCGGGCCGTCCTTGCAACCAAGCGACGGCAGTCCGTCCGAGCACTGGCCCAATCTCCTGATTAAGCGGCACCACGAATTCTCCGGTGAACCCGCTATCCCCGGTGACCCCCGCCATCGTGAACGCGACGGCGCTCATGCGGGTGCGATCGGCCCGGACCAGGTGGTAGAACTGCTTTAGCTCGTGCAGGTAGTTAGGGCTGAACGACGCCTCATCTTCTTGCGCACGCACGAGCGTGATGCGAACGGTGTCAAAGGGCGTCATGGTGTCCAGTTTTATATGTGATAAAGGACGTTATCATATATATCAGCATGCTGAGTCCACGTTACGTTGTATCATTGTCGCTCCCGAGTAACTGCGTCCGTAGTCCCGTTTCGGACGCCTAAGCTAGGGGTATTCTTTTGTTCAGTAACGAAAAAGCATGCCGTAAAACTGGTTAGCGCTTGATCGAATTGCTAACCTTGGCAATCGGGAAGTCGACACTTGCCGGGAAATAAAATGCTTAAACATACCAAAATTGGCACTCGATTGGGTTTTGCCTTTGCTTTCGCTGCTTTCTTAACGCTGGTGCTGGGCGCTACTGCATTTATGAAAGTCACTGCCATCGTGGATGAGTGGCATACGTTCGAAACCCGCACGATGGCGAAGCTATCGAATGCAAATCATGCTCAAGGCGCGCTGGGCGAAGGCGTTCAAAATTATAAGAACTTTGTTCTTCGGGGCGGAGCCTACAACACGAAGTTTTCCGCAAACATGGACGACATTGATCAGTCGATCGCCAGCTTCCGAACGCTTGGTAACGTGAGTCAAGAGGAAGATGCTCAACTGAGTGCGGTCGTCGAAGGCGTGAAGGCATACCGCGCATCCATGGAAAAGCTTTCGGCGCTTGTCGCCGCGGGCGCGCCGATCACAGAACGCGATAGCGCTGTTGCGGGTGCCGACAAGCCCGTTGCCTCAGCACTCAACACCATCATCGAAATGCAAAAGGCCCAGACGGCCAAGAGGAGTGTTGCGATCAACGATCTCGCTGCGGCTGCTAAGTGGTCCGTTGCTATCGTTACGATGATCGCGCTGCTTGCCGCAGCATTGTTGGCCACGCTCATCACCCGCAGCATCGTCCGCCCCATTAAAGAAGCGTTGCGCGTGGCGGAGTCGGTGGCCGCAGGCGACTTGACAACGCGAATCACGGTCAGCAGCACCGACGAGGCGGGTCGCTTACTGACTGCGCTTGCTGCAATGAATCAAAAGGTCAGCGAAATAGTCCGTCAAATCCACCTTTCAACGGAATCGATCCTTACAGCCTCGACGCAGATTTCGGTCGGAAACACGGATCTTTCGCAGCGTACTGAAGAACAGGCTGCCGCCCTGGAACAGACGGCCGCCAGCATGGAGCAGCTAGCGGCAACCGTGAAGCAAAATTCGTCGCATTCAGATGCCGCGAAAGCTCTTGCGTCTGGGGCCTCACGCTCCGCAAGCGATAGCAACCACGACGTTAAGCAAGTCTCGGCGACGATTTTGAGCCTTTCCGCCAACGCTCATCGAATGACTGACGTAATCTCTGTCATTGAAGGCATCGCATTTCAAACAAACATCCTCGCCCTGAACGCCGCAGTTGAAGCGGCCCGCGCCGGAGAGCAAGGCCGCGGATTTGCTGTCGTTGCAACGGAAGTCCGAACGCTTGCGCAGCGGAGCGCAACCGCAGCGAAAGAAATAAAGGAAATGATTACTTCCACCACCGCGTCAGTGAATGCTGGCTCGGCCGAAGCGGTGTCAGCGGCGGAGGCGATGGCTAGGGTTACAGAAGAGATCGAAAGCGTAGCCTCCTTGATGAACGAGATTGCTTCAGCGTCAGCTGAGCAGTCGACGGGAATTGAGCAAGTCAATCAAGCTGTATCACAGATGGATGAGGTTACCCAGCAAAATGCCGCGTTGGTTGAGGAGGCCGCGGCTGCGACTGCTTCGCTCGTCGATCAAGCGAAATCTCTCAGACACCACGTCAATTTCTTCAGGATCAGTACCGAAAGCATCGCGTAGATGGCGCTTGCGTGCCTTTACGCCAGCAGCGGTGAACGGCTTTCTCTACACAATCCGCGACGGCCACCCAACCACACCGCTGCTGGTCATTTCGCCGCTCTACAGTCCTATTCTTGATGACACGACTGGCCCTGGGCCATTCGATCTCATGCGCTGGATGCATGAAAGGTATCGTTTCGCGCGACGGATAGTCCGGCCGAGCGCGAGGCCGGGAAACTGACGCTAATCATCATCCTGGAGGAATTGCGACGCGTCGTGCAGCAGCGCAGTGGCCGATGATTGACATCTGCACACTCTCGGCGGGCCTAACCTCTACGGCCAACGGGATTTCGCCGCTCTGCCGTTTCCCGATCAATTCGACCCAAACCGCCCCGCACACCGCCGCATTGGCGAGCGGTTCCCAAGCTCGCGTTGGCTGCGCCGGCCTGTTCGCCGTCGATTGCCCAACACCATAAGGCTCGGGAAGCTCCGCGAACGGAGGCTTGAGCGGAATGCGTGAATGGGCCTTGATGGCCAAACTCGCCCGGAAGCAATCAAAGCCAAGGCAGTCGTTAATTAACAGCGGAAGCAGTCCAGCTAGATGCAAGGTTCAAAAACAACATTTTTGACATAACACCTGTTCTATTCGGCAAGTGCAATCGGGTATCGAAAGTCCCTCCAACTGGACATAACCCCTCGTGCCGGCTGGAAAGGCCGTCTCGACTTGGCGAACGTCACTTCCCGACCCGAAGTTGCCCCTGACGAGCGGCAGCTTCGGAGCAGTCAATTTCAGGGCACTCGATCAACGCTCATCCATCAGGCCTCACTCCAGATACGGCGTCAGCACAACTTCGATCCATTTCATAAATGCGCGCACCCGGCGCGACAGATTGCTCCGATGTGCTACGACCAGGGACACGGCGAGCGCCCGGCGACGAAAGTCGGGAATAACCTCCACAAGCGCCCCACTTTCTAAGTATCGGCCAATCCCCAGGAGTGGCGCCTGAATCAGGCCGAGGCCGGCTAGCGCAGCGGCTTCGTAGATCTGCGCGTTGTTGACGTGAAGCGCACCCTGCAACTGAAGCGTCGCGTAACTGTCGCCGTTCGGATATTCCCATCCATAAGGTCTTGAGCCGAGCATCGTCGAGAAATGAATTGCCCGATGTTCCTGAAGCTGTAGATCCTCTAGCGATCGAGGGACGCCATGGCGCGCCAGATAAGCGGGACTGGCAGCGTTGACCATGCGCAGCAGGCCCAGTGGACGGGCGATCAGCGTCTCGTCCCGTACCGGTCCAAGCCGCAATACACAGTCGAATCCCTCTTGAACCAGATCGACTTGCCGATCGGTACTCGACACCTCCAGCTCCAACTCGGGGTGAGTCGCCATGAACTCCGGCAAGGCTGGCACGATCGTGGTGCGCGCCACTTCGGACGGTAGATCCACCCTCAGGCGCCCGCGCAGTGCCACGTGCTCGCCTGCGAACATCGAGTGCAGGTCATCGACTTCAGCAAGCAGATCGCGGGCGCGCGCATGAAACGCACGTCCGTCCTCTGTCAACTGCACGCTCCGCGTCGTCCGGTGCAGGAGTCTGACACCGACATCTTCTTCCAGCTTCCGGACAGCCGTTGAGACCCTCCCCTTTTGGATGCCCAAGCTGTCGGCCGCGCGGGTGAAGCTCCCCATTTCCGCGACCGTTACGAATATGAGGAGGGGTTCGAGATTCTGCATTTTCGCCACTCGGTATTGTTCACCACAGAGAGAACAGTTAGTTCACTTTATCGGCGTTTATCATACTTTAAAAACACAATAAGCTTCGAAATTGAGACCCACATCGGAGAACAACAAGTGACTGAAATTATGACCTTGCATCGCGCCCTGTGGGCCGGCCGGGTAATGAGCGCGTTTGTCGTTATCGCTCTGGTGGCAGACGGGATTATTCAGCTTTTCGTGCCAGCACAGATCGCGAGCATGTTGCAGGAAACCGGGTTCGCGATGGACGTTACCCGTGTCCTGGGTCCGATCGTCCTTGCCTGCGCCATCCTTTACGCCATCCCGGCTACCGCCGTCCTCGGCGCGATCCTAGTGACGGGCTATTTGGGAGGTGCCATCTGCGCCCATGTCCGCATTGGTGAGTTGGGGTCGCCGCCAGAAATCATTTCGCTGGTTCTGGGCGCGTCGACATGGGGCGGCCTCTGCGCGCGCAACGCCCGTATCCGAGCCATTCTGCCGCTCATTCGTTAAGCCAACCGGGGCAGTCCTCTGTGCCTCAATATCTGGAGAAAGCATATGTTTTTAGTAACGGGAATTACGGGAAAAGTGGGCGGCGCAACGGCAAAACATCTGCTAGCGCACGGCAAGAAAGTACGCGCGCTGGTCCGCAATCGCGAGAAGGCGGCTTACTGGGCGAACCAGGGTGTGGAACTGGTTGACGGCGATTGGAATGATTCCGCAGCCATCGAGCACGCGCTTAAAGGCGTCGAAGGCGCGTTCGTCATGCTGCCGGCTATCTGGACGCCCTCGCCCGATTTCAAAGAAGCCAGGGGCGTGATTACAAACTATGTGGAGGCGCTCGCCAGAGCATTGCCGCCGCGAGTGGTTGCGCTTTCGTCGATGGGGGCGAACAGAGCCAGCGGGCTGGGGATAATCACGGCGCTGTCGCTTCTAGAGCAAGGATTTCGCGACCTGACATTGCCGATCGCTTATGTGCGCGCCGGCGGATTTTTCGAAAACTTCCTCTACAGCCTACATATTGCCCAGGGCGGCACGCTCCCCGTCTACTACGACCCGACGGACCGGAAATCGACCATGGTAGCGAGCGATGATGTCGGTGCCGGGATCGCAGCGCTTCTGACCGGGCCGGCGTGGTCAGGGCATCGGATCATCGAGCTCGGTTCGATGGTCAGCGCGGACGACGTAGCGACACAATTGGGTGAAGTCTTGAAGGTCGACGTTAAGGCTTTTGCCATTCCGCGGGCCGGGTGGCCGACGGCGTTCGAGCAATTCGGCATTCCGAAGGGCCAGACCGGACCGGCCGAAGCGATGTTTGACGCCGTCAATTCTGGCTGGATGGCCCTCGGGGTCGAGGGTACGGAGCACGTCCCGGGCACGACGTCCGCGCGCGATGTCTTCGCGGCGGCCCGGAACGCCACTACAGCGTGGTTTCGCGGATGAGCGATGGGATGCGACTTTGGAAATCTACTCCGGAAATTCGTACCCCATCGCGCTGCTTGCAGAGAAGCCAGAGAGCCCGTTTCATTGTGAAGTGCGGCGTTCATAACAACAACGATGATCGAGGTCGACTATGAAGGTTCTCGTTTTAGGTGCAACGGGTGGAACCGGACGGCTGATCGTTCGCGACGCCGTGGCGAAAGGTCATTCCGTCGTGGCTCTGGTACGTTCAGTGGCCAGCGCCGCCCTGCCGGACGCGGGCATTATCGAGGGCGATGTTCGCAACGAGGCCACCATCGCGCGCGCCATGGACGGCTGCGATGCCGTCGTCAGCGCCTTGGGCACCGGCATGGGCCGCCGTAAGGTCGACCTGTTGACCGTCGCGACACGCTCCATGATCACGGCTATGACGCGCAACGGCGTGCGCCGTCTAGTCTGCGTGTCCGCCCTGGGGGCCGGGGACAGCCGTGGTCATGGCGGCTTCGTGTTCGACCGACTGTTCCTGCCCTTGCTACTCAGCGAGGCTTACAAGGACAAGGAACGCCAAGAAGCCGCCATCCGCGCTAGCCTCCTCGATTGGGTTTTAGTCCGACCCGCCATGCTCACAGATGATCCAGCTCGCGGAAACGCTAGGGCCATTACCGACCTCGCACGCGTCAAAGGCGGCAAGATAGCCCGCGCCGATGTCGCTCAATTCGTGGTGGACCAGCTGACGACCGACACTTATCTGAGACGAACACCTGTCCTCATGTGGTGAAAGGCAACAGTCGCGGGATTGGGCGGCAAAGGATGAACAATTGCAGGCAATGGAAAATCAGATTGCGGCCAAAGTCCCTATGAGGCACGCGGGGCGCCCCCCTCGGACATCGCGGTTGACGCGCTCTTGCTTGCTTCGGATGATTCGGCATACGTGACAGGCCTCGATCTGCCCGTTGATTGCGGGATCCTTGCTGTCGGCTTCGTTTGGTAGTCGACCGGATCTTCAAGACATTCCGTGTGAACTGGGGCGTTCATAGCGACAGAGATCAAGGTCGCGTGTGAAGGTTCTAGTTTTGGCTGCAACTGGTGGAACTGGGCGGCTGATCGTCCACGATGCGCTGGAGAAAGGTCCTCTGGTTGTGGCGCTGGTTCACCCGAAGGCGCGCGCGCCCAACTTCCGCAGAGCGGACATCGGCGTCAGTGCAAGTTTGATCCATTTCACGAATGCGCGGACTCGGCGCGACAGATTGCTCCGATACCTCTTGGTGCCAGGAAAAACTACATGTTGAACAAAAACATTTGAACAAGCAGTCACGGTCTCCAAACGACATTGTCTGCCGAGTATCTTTATGCTCCTGCTGATAATTGGGTACTGCAGCCAGCACTGGCGACCGAAGCGCTGAAGATCCCGATGACAGCTTCGCGCTGGCAAATAAAGGGCGACGTGGCTTTTGAGCAGGACAACGCCAAGCAGGACATCCTGGTCATCAAGAAAGCTAAGTGCAGCTGAAGCATATTTACTTGAGAAAATGCACGAATCGAATTCGACGTCAAATTCGTCGGCAGTCGAGTTACGGGCATCACTTTCCACCAATGTGGTGAAACTTTGGATGCCTTGTACAGCGTTCGCCAGCAACTCGGCCAGTTCTGCCTTACGGGGCTTCGAGACCCCCAATCTTGTCCTTGTGCTGAACGCCGGGCATACCATCCAGATTGGCTTGAATCACTCGATCAAAGTCCCGCTGGACGCGTTCCAACTTTTTGCGCTGACCGATGATGTCTGCGCTACGCTCAATCCTCAGCGCTTGCGCTACAAGTGTACGGGGGTCTTTCGCCTCAACGGAATATGACGATGAAACTGGAGAGGGCTGGCCCCGGTCTTCATGGGCTGTGCCACCGCGGTTCCTACCGGCTGAATAACATCCTCTTCCCGTGACGCGGCGGGAGCATTCTGGACTCGATCAACGTCGTTCCAACAAGATGGCAACGCTCGGGCCCGGTGAACCAAGTCAGGACCGGCGGACATAGGCGTATCTGTGGCCGAGCCACTCGGTGCCGGTACCATCGGCCAGCGTGAAATACTGGTCGTTTACCTCGTGGTCCAAATCCTTCGTGATAATCTCCTGGCGCGCCCGCACAAACTCTCCCGTGTTACCGACGACAGTTGCCAGTGGCGGGAAGCTGAACTCGATCCGATTGAGCTCGCCCCGGCTCAAGCTCCAAGCCGGCATGAGGCCGGCCGGATCCCGCGCATCGAAGGCCACGTAGTCCCAGCGACCATCGAGACGGTTGTAGCATAAGAGATCTGTTCGTTTGACGGCCTGATGAACGGTGTCGTTGGTCGGACGGAGAAACTCCTGAAGCAACGACCCGATCATCAGCCGTTCCGCCACTAGACCCGTGCTCACGATCGGGGAGGCGCCAGGGGCAGGCCAGGCCGTTTCGGTAACGTCCCAAAGGCCTACGCGTCTGGCGAGGAAACGCGCCTCTGGCCCCGGCTTGTTCAGACGGTCTCTCATCGAGACTTCGCCAGGTGAAGCGACCGAGCTTGCGGTTTGCGACAGCGCTTGTCTCGCGGAAATCGAAAGCGAGGCGAAGGCCGCTCCCCTAAGCGCTGCGGCGCCAAGGAAATGGCGGCGATCAATCATGGTGCTTCTCCAGTATCAATGGTGAGCCTATCGTGGGGGTCGCCCGGCCGATAAGAGATAATTGCCAACCAGCTCCAAATAAAGGTCTCTGTTGTCACTCGTCCAGCTTCTAGGTCGGGAGAGCTACGCCTTTGATGAGCGATGGCGGCTCGACAAACGTGGGCATCTTCAAGCCCCCGTCGTGGAGGTAAATGGCAAGATCAAGCGAAGCATCAGCGACGTCCCATCGTGTGACCAAACCATTTTCGATCCGTAGAATGAAATTCTCTACCGACGTTCCGGTCTTTCCAGTCGGAGCGAGACCGTTGAACGGACGATCGTGCTTCCAGTGGAGGTTGATCGTGACGAGACCGCGATCCCCAGCGACAAAATGGTCGATGAGGTCGGTCCGCGGGCGGAAAGCGTCAATGAACGACTGGTTCCATCGCTTGAGAGCGGCTATCCCATCAATGTTGCGCCCTGCAGTGCTGTTGGACTTGACGTCGGGATGGATCACTGCATCCCAAAGATCGAGCCGATTCTGCGAGAAGCCCTTGTAGATCCGTAGAGTTATGCTGGAGTCGGATGCCTTCCAAGCCTGCGTTCCGCCTGTCGCTCCCTGCGCTCTAGCAATCCCGACGAGGCCTAAGCCTGCGGTTGCAATCGTGCCATTTATGAGCAGCTTTCGACGTGAAAGTAGCGATGTGAGTCTTTCTTCAGGGTTCATCATGAATGACCTTTCTTGTGTGTCTGTCGTTGAGACCGATGCGGTTAATTGTGTCGATCCGAATCTTCACATTTGAGCCGGAAGGTCGGTTGCCTGCGTTGAACTTGGAGATTCAGGACCTTGCGGATCTCAGGCCCGGATATTCCAGTGTCAATGCAGGCGCATTTCAACTTGAGCTGTCGTCCACTGCTGGGAGGAACCGATGGTTTGGCCCTTCCCGAGGCCGCGTTGAGCAAGTGAAAAAGCGTGCGCCCTATGCAATGGTTCGAACGACACCACCGTCGACACGCAAAGAGGTGCCCGTTGTTCCTGACGCCTGCTCCGAGCAGACATAGATGACCAGGTTGGCGACTTCTTCGGTTGTTGCAAAGCGATTGAGCAGCGATGTCGGGCGCATCGTCTTGATGAACTGTTGTTCGGCTTCGTGTTGCGTAATGCCTTGCTCTTTCGCGGCCGCCTTCATCCAGCCGCTCATGATCTCCGAATTCGTCGGGCCAGGGAGGACCGAATTGACCGTGACTCCGGTTCCGCCGACCGCCTCGGCCAAGCCCCTCGCCAGGGCGAGCTGAGCGGTCTTCGTCATGGCGTAGTCGATCATGTCCTTGGGAATGGCGAGCGCGGATTCACTACTGATGAAGACGACACGCCCCCAGCCTCGGTTCGTCATGTTCGGCACATAGTGGCGAGAGGCTCGGATGCCGCTCATGACGTTCAGCTCGAAAAGGTCGGTCCACTCGCTGTCGCCAATGTCGAAGAAGGGCTTCGCGCGCCCCGTGCCCACGTTGTTGACGAGGATGTCCGCATCCGGCGCTTGCGCGAACAACTCCGCCGCCCCCTCTGCGGTCGCAAGGTCGGCGACGACACCGATGAATGCTCCCTTTGGGAAAAGCGCACGCAACTCGCTAAGCGTCGCGGCGACCCTGTCCTCGCGGCGACCGTTGATGACGACCGAAGCGCCGGCGCGCGCCAATCCTACGGCAATGGCTCGGCCGATACCTGCCGTGGACCCGGTAACGACCGCTGTGCGGCCAGTAAGATCGATATTCATGGCGCCATTCCTTCAACTGTGGAGAGAGTTGAGATTGTGGACAATCGCGTAACCAATGATAATGACTCAAATTTCCATAACATTAATTCCAATGAGGAATGTTTGGACAGATTCCACGAAATAAGCGCGTTCATCGCCGTGGTTGAAGCAGGTGGCTTCACCGCCGCCGCGCGTAGAACCGGCGATTCACAGTCGGCAATCAGTAAAGCCATCGGCTCGCTCGAGAAGCGCCTGGGCGTGGTGTTGTTGAACCGAAGCACGCGCAGCGTGACCCTCACCGATCAGGGGCGCAGATACTACGACCGGGCGAAACCGTTACTGGACGGCATGGATGATGCCGACAGCGAACTAACCAACAGTACCCACAACGTTTCGGGTCTGATCAGGATCGCTGCATCGGGTACGTTCGGCCGTCTTCATATTTTGCCGCTTATCCCCGACCTGTTATCACTCCATCCCGGTCTGCAGGTCGATCTCGTTCTCTCGGATTTCGTGCGAGATATGGTCGAAGATGGAATTGATCTGGCGATCCGGGTAGGACCCATCGACGATCCTGACGCGATCGTCAAGCGTGTGGCTAGCACTCCCCTCGTATGTGTCGGGTCGCGCCGCTACTTCGAGCGATGCGGAATGCCAAAGACCCCCGCCGAGCTCGTCGATCACAATTGCCTTTTATATCGCGGCTCGACGGAGCCAACGCATTGGGCTTTCATGGGGCCAGAAGGACGATTTAGCGTGTCCGTACGCGGAAATCTCACGTCCAACAGCGTTGAAACCATCCGCACTGGTGTCCTAGCCGGCGTGGGGATCGGCCGGTTTGCCAAGGTCTCCCTTGCCGATGATCTCCGACATACCGACGTCATCACCGTTCTCGACGAATTCATGGGCGACGCCAGAGACATAAACCTCATCTGGCCAAGACGTCGCTTTGTACCGGCACGCGTGCGACGAGTTACCGATTTCTTCGCAGAGGCTATTCCGCAGCGTATTTATCCTTGAACTTAGGAAAAATGTTCAGCGATGGTCCCGAGTAGGGACCACAAAATCATGGAACTAGCGTCGCCGATTCACAATCTCCCTCCTGAGTTCATTGAGTTCTATCTGGAGATGTGGATCCCATATCTCGGCGATCCGAGCGACCGCTTTGCGGCGTCGAATGTTGGGAACTGAACGGCCGGTCATGGCCCAGAGTGTGTCAAAACGCTTTTTTGAAGAGCTAAAATATCTCATCCGGTAACGGGGGTGAGCGAGATGAAACGGTTTGTTCAGGGCGACAATCGTACGCAAAGCTTTCTTCTTCCCGAAGCCCTCGACGACTACGTGACGGACACCAACCCTGTTCGCGTAGTCGATGTCTTTGTAGATGAGCTTGATCTTCAGAAGCTTGGGTTTGAAGGCGTCGAACCAGCACTTACCGGCCGGCCTTCGTATCATCCTGAGGTGATGCTTAAGATCTACATCTACGGTTACCTGAACCGTATTCAGTCCAGTCGTCGCCTTGAGCGCGAGGCCCAGCGCAACATTGAATTAATGTGGCTCACG
>NZ_MTHB01000129.1 GCF_002220365.1 Caballeronia sordidicola
TTCGATCACGCGGGCAAGTTCCATTCGGCCGGTTTTTTCGAACTCGCCGATCAGCCGCTTGCCATCACCGTTTCCGTCGATGAGCAGGCATGCCAGCGCTTGATGAACGCGCTCGCGGAAGAAGACGTCGATCTCAGCTACGTGAAGATTCCGGTCGAGTTTGGCCGGACTGGCCGCTCGGTCGCGTGACAAGTCGCAATCAATTTTTCAACGGCTACCAATCTCTTTTTACAGAACTGTCAGTCGCTCGTCGGGTCGCTTATTTTCGTTGTCTGACAGACAACAGCTAGTGTGATGTCCCGCCGGGCTGGGCGCGCAACGGCGGATCATGGCCGGGCCGAGACGCCCATCGGCGCGGACTCTGCTCAAACTAGGCGAAAAAAGCCTACAGTATGACAAGTTACCGCGGTCGTGTTGAACTATAGAGCATTGATTCTGCAAAGGAGCAAGCGGTAATGTGAGGTGAGATGGGCATCCTTTTTGCGTGCAAATGTGATGCTTATACAAACGCCCAAAGGACACCGCATGCAAATTCTTATATTGGATGATGACCACGATCTCGCCGCAAGTCTTGAAGCGCTCGTTGAAAAGCTTGGGCATGCTGTTACCCTCGCGCACGATTGTGAAACAGCGCGAGCGCTCGCTTACTCGAGTCCATTCGACTTCATATTGGCTGATGTCGAGCTGCCCGATGGGGACGGCAGAGTCGCGTGTGAAAGTCTGCGTAGCGAGGGAGCGTCTCAAGACGCATATATGATTGCCATGACTGGCCGGGCTGATTTGGGGAACGACGATTTTGCCGCTTTCGACGGGTATCTTCACAAACCAATTACCTTTGATTTGCTGGAGCGGGTACTGGCAGAATGGCAAACAGCGGCAGGTTTGTCTCCTACGACGCCCGGAGCCGCAGAGGGTTTGATCTAGCCGCAGCGCCGCGCTGGAAGCTAGGTTGTTTACGAACATCAATCGCAAAAATACGAAAAGCTATGTCCGATCCAACTATCCCCGAACCGCCTGTCACGATTCCAGATGCGCCCTCGCCGAACGCCCCCTCAGATGTTCCAGATATTGGCGAGCCAGAAACTGAACCTGATCAACCAAATGATTCGCCGTCTGCTTAACGGAAAGCAAAAAGTAGGGCGGATGAAGTCTTTGGACCACGCTCAGCGAGAAAATCTACAAGGGCTCGAGAACCCCGTACTAACCAAGTACCTGGCCGTCGATAAGGACCATCAAGAGCCGCTTCAAGTCGACGGGTTTCGTAAAATGAAAATCAAAGCCGGCTTGCGCGGCGTCGTTCTTGTCCTGCTGCTGCCCCCAGCCCGTCAATGCGATCAACAAAATCGATCTTCCCGGCTTCTGACTACGCCGAATCGTTTCGGCTACCTCGTATCCCGTCACGTCAGGGAGCCCAATATCCAGGATGATCGCTTCCGGGGAAAATTCGTTTGCTAACCGTATTCCGGTCATTCCATCCGATGCGGTGCGGGCGTCATACCCTTCTGTCTCCAGCAGGACCGCGAGGCTCTCGGCTGCGTCAGCATTGTCATCGATAATCAATATTCGATGTCGCGTCAATTCCCGGACGGCTTGATCGGGATCGTGAAAAGCCGCTTGTACGCCGGACTTAATCGAAAGCGGAAATCGCAGAATGAATTCGCTGCCTAATCCGGCTCCGGCGCTGTGCACCGACACCGCCCCGCCGTGCAACTCTGTCAGTGTGCGAACAAGCGAGAGACCAATTCCCAATCCACCTTTAGAGCGCTCGATACCCGGCCCCAACTGGGAAAAGATCTCGAAGAGTGAGGGCATGTGTTCTACGGCAATGCCAATGCCGTTATCGCGAACCGAAATCATGGCGTGCTCGCCGTCGCGTCTGGCAGTGAGCCAGATCGAGCCGCCATTCGGAGTGTATTTCGCGGCGTTATTCAGCAAGTTTTGCACGATCTGCGACAAGCGTGTCGGGTCTGCGTCGATAGCAATGGGCTCGTCGGGCAGTTCAATCGTTAAAGTATGGGAAGCGGCAGAAATGATGGGCTGGCAGGACTCTGCCGCAAAGTTCAATGCCGTCGCGAGATCGACGTTCTCGCGATGCAGCGTAATTTTCCCTTCTGAAATCCGGGACACTTCCAGAAGACCATCAACGAGATGCGTCATCTGAATCATTTGACGGTCGAGTACGTCGCGCGCCCACTTCATCCGGGCGTCTGCCCCGGGTTCGAGCCGTAATAGATCGACCACGCTTCGCATGGGCGCCAGCGGGTTTCTGAGTTCGTGGGCAAGCGTTGCCATGAACGCATCCTTGCGGCGATTGGCTTCCCGAAGCGCCTCTTCGGCAACGTGCTTTTCCTTCAGCGCGATCTCCGCTCGTTCGCGCGCACGAAGCAATTCACGCTCATACTGATGCCGGTCGACGACCACCACGACCGCAAATTCGTTGTAGTCGACCTCGCCATGGCGACGACGGGCGGCATTGATCAACATCGGTACTGCGTGTCCGTCGCGGTGAACCATGTCGACTTTGACCTCCGCAACCGACCGCTGCATCTGGAGCAAGGGCGCCCAGTTCGTTTGGTGAAATACCTTTCCACCGATCGTCAATAAGTCCTGGAACCGCCGTATTTCCAGAAGTTCCGCGGCCGTGTAGCCCACCCAGGCGCAGAACGTGGCGTTGACACGCACGATCGTACCGTCAACGGTTGCCGTCAGCAGGCCACACGGTGCCGTTTCAAACGCATCCTGAATCGAAGAGAGCGGTCTCTGCTCGCTATCCATGATCGGAAAGACCCAGCGCATTAAGAAACGCCTTGGTCGCGTCGATACTTGCGCATGGCGCGCTGAGATGCGGACAGTGTCCGACGTTATCCACGATGCTAAGCGTACTGCCCGGGATGTGTCTCTTCATGAAGTCGCCGACGGCAAGCGGCGCCAGCAAGTCATCGCTCGATTGCAGGATCAGCGTGGGCGTGGTCACGCGTGACAGGTCTGCGCGATGATCGGCGAGGAACGTCACCCGTGCGAAATGCTTGGCGATTTCGGGGTCTGTACGGCAGAAGCTGTTGGTCAGTTCCACGCCAAGCTCTGGCTGATCCGGCGAACCCATAATGACAGGCGCCATCGTGCTCGACCAGCCGAGATAATTGCTTTCCAGAGTTTCGAGCAAGCCGTCTATGTCGCTGCGAGAGAAACCACCGACATACTCCCCATCATTGATGAACGATGGAGAAGGTCCCACCATCACGTTCGCGACGAACCGCTCGGGAGCCTCGATCGCCGCAAGCATTCCGATCATTGCACTGACCGAATGTCCGATATAGATCACGGGGCCGCTCGAATACTCATCGATTACTTCGAGCAAGTCTGCAGCGTAACCGCGCAGCGATCCATATTTACCGTAGTCGTAGGCGGAGAGATCCGACTGACCGCTTCCAACCAGGTCGAACAACACCGTTTTGTATCGGCTGGCGAAATCTGGGTGCAGATACCGCCACATCGTCTGGTCGCACCCGAACCCGTGCGCAAAAATGATGGTTGGAGACCCATCGCCGCTCGCGTGCACATTGTTGCGCTGTTGAACTGTCATGGTTCCAATTCCATTTTTGCTGAGCTACCGAATCTGTGCCGGCCAAAGTTCCAGCTTCTACTTGGATGGTATCAAATACCTGCAATCCACCTACACTCGCGCGATCTTTGTCTATTCGAGACCACTTGTGATCGAACGCTGGCTTGCGCTGTACAACCAGCAACTGAGTGCGGCACCAATCCACCCAGCGATATAAGCCGAAAAACAGCTACGCCAATTCCTGGCTGGCACGGGTGCGTCGCCACTAGTTCGCCCGAAACCGGATTAACGGCCGGTATCCCTTCCAATGAACGCGTTTAGCTTTCAGCCATGCCGCGCGCCAAAGGTGTAGCCTCCTGCGCCCGCCACCTGCTACAGGTGCGTCCCAAGCGAGGCGCGCTAGTGCGGTAAGGCAACCGAATTGCGGAGGTGCTGGGTGGGGCACGAGGCGAGCGCGTCATGATCCGTTCGCTGCACGTAGATGGCGTCAAGCGACGCCGCGCGGTGAAGTGGAACCCTGAAATTGCTCGACGATCAATTGTTCTAGCGTTAGCCGGCAGGTGTCAAGCCAAGCTCAGTGCAACCACGTACGACCCACGCAGGCGGAAACACATTCACTGCCCTACTTGTTCACCGCGTCCTTGAACGCTTTGCCGGCGGTGAACTTCACGGTCGTCGACGCTGCAATTTGAAGGGCCTCGCCGGTTTTCGGGTTGCGACCCGTTCGAGCGGCACGCGCGCCAGTGCTGAAAGACCCGAACCCGATCAGTTGAACTGGATCTCCCTTGACCACCGCTTTCGTCACGGCATCAAGAAATGCGTCGATCGTTTCAGCTGCGGCGGATTTTGCAATGCCTGCTTGATTTGCCACTGCGTCAATGAGTTCTTGCTTGTTCATTTTTTTGCTCTCCATTTAAGCGAACTGACAGCCAGTATGCATGTCAGCCTGGAGAATACCGTACCCGACAGGCGCCATTGATGGCAGCACGGGTACACGGCCGTTGCGCCTTGCTCCCGGGTTTGAATTAACCGGCGGCGTCTAGCCGCCGTCTTCTGAATAGTATTGGGCCGCGGCATCGAGCATCCGCTGGCGTTCGGCGCGCACATAAATGGACGTTGTCTGCAGCGAGGCGTGACCGAGAACGCGCTGAACGACGTCGATCGGCATGTCCCGAGCAACGGCCCTTGTACCGAAGGTGTGGCGAAATGCATGCGCGGAAGTTTCCAACAACTGCGCATGGGCATCGTGCGATAAGACTCCCTCCCGTAACAACTCACTGGCGAGCTGCTTAGTACCCTGCCGGACCAGCCGCGCGAGCGCATCCGGGGCATACGCCCGCTTCGTCTGCGCACGATCATCGCCGTCGGACTGCACTTCGGTCGGGTCGTCGTCTCGGTTGCCGTTTTCATTGCCGTGCTTGGCGCGTGCGCTCAGGGTCGCGGGAATCACCAGCGGCGCGATCAGCGGCGCATCGTCGCGAGCGGCATCGAAGTTTTCGCCGCGATCAAGCCAGTGCGCGCGCAGCGCGCGAAGCGTCGCCGCACTCACCGGAACCGTTCGCTGCCGACGCCGCTTGCCGACCACGCTCAGTGCCCAGATCTCAACTTGCGCTGCCCCGCCCTCCCCCGCTTTTTTCGCGGCGGCCGCCGACTTCACGTGACGGATTGAGCGCAGATCCTGGCGCCGCGCGTTCGCCGCTTCTTCGCGACGCAAACCCGAATCGCCCATCAGCAAAATCGCCGCGCGCGCGGTTCGCCACTGTCGCACTTGTTCCGGCGTTTCGTTGAGCAGCTGATCCCCGCAGCGCTGATCGAGTGCCCGGCGCACAAGCGCCCAAAGATCGGCCGACAACGCACGGTCGACCTGCACGGAAACTTCCTTCGTTACCGTCGCGGGATCCGTCACCGCGCTCCACGGATTACCCGCCAGATAGCGGACAGTCGTCAACCACGCGAAAGCGGCGCGAATCGCGCGCACCGCATACGCCTGACTGTCGGCCGACAAACCCTCCGGCGTGAATGGTCGCCACCGCCCGCTTGACCTCGGACGCTTCGGTCCCACGAAGCTTTCGACCGGTTTCTTCAAAAAATCCTTGTATGCCTCGCAGTCTTCCACCGTCATCGACGAGAGCGCAACCCCGCGCACGCCCCCCAGCCATAAGACCAGTCGTTCGATCTCTTTGGTGTACACACGCAGCGTCGGTGGCCGGTCGCGGTAACGATTCAAATACGCGTGGACCGCGGCGAGATCGTGCTGCGCGCGGATGAATGCGAACTCGCGCGCGCGATTCGTGCCGTGCTCACCCGAGAGCGCCGTCGGAATCGCGAGGCGCTCGAACGGCGCCAGTCGCGGCGCCTCGACGGTACCGCCGATCACGACGACGTTGTCCAGACCGGAGGCCGGCGCGAGCGGCCAACCGTAGTCACTCGCGTCGACATCGGCATCAACCTTGACGCCGAGCATGCGCTCGTGCCGGCGCAACCACGCGACCATCATCCGGGCTCGATGGGGCCCGATGCGCGGTACCGACCGCCACCAGTTGCCGCCGTGCGAGTTGCAGTATGCGATCAACTCGCCCAAGGTCCGGATGCCCTCGCCGATCAGTCTTTTAGTCACCAGCGGTCGGAACCACAAACCGACTGCGTGCTCGGCGTCTGGGTCGGCGGCCGCTAGCGTCGATGCCTGTTCGACCATACGCAATGTAACGGCCGTGAGCTTCGCGCTGCCGTGCTGCTTGATTGAGGCTTTCAGGTGGGAGGCAAGCACTGCGGATCCATGGCGCAACGCGAGTTGAACCAAGTCATCGAGCATCGTGCGCAGAAACTGTTGAGGTCCGTTAATTCTGCTAATCGCGCCCGCTAATTCCGCTAATGAGAATCGGTAACTTCTCAATAACCCGGGGCGAGCGCCAGCATGCTGTTCAAGCAGAGAGGGCGATGCGTTGTTCGAGGAGATGAGGCAGGAGGGGAATTTGATCGCTGCAAGAAATGCGGTCTGTCAGATACTCCCAGAACGAAATGTTCAGCTTGCGGCACGTCGCCTTTAGACTCGAGAACGTATCGCGGCATTGTCGGCCGAGCTCGCTGCGCGTGCCGCCACTGATCTTTCGTTTTTTGACCTGATCGCGAATGTCGCGCTCACTGCCATTGGTATGCAGCGGGACCTCAGGACGCTCCAACACCAGCAGCAACTCGGACTTGTTCATGTGAATCCGTCTGAGCAAACGATCGAGCGTCGCATAGAGGGTCTTTTGGATGAAGA
>NZ_MTHB01000268.1 GCF_002220365.1 Caballeronia sordidicola
TGGCGCAAAGTGTGCATGGACACGCGCTTGTCGATTCCGGCGGCCTCGGCGGCCGCATGGATCGCCCGGTTGAGTTGACGGGTGCTGAGAGATTCAATCGGGTTGAGCCCGGGAAAGAGCCAGCCGCCGTCGAGCATCTTGCCTTGGGCTCGAGCCACTCGCCACCAGACCCGCAGCCGCTCAAGCAGGATCGGCGAGAGCATGGCGTATCGATCCTTCTGACCTTTGCCCTGTTCAACGCGCAGCGTCATGCGCTGGCTGTCGATGTCACCGACCTTCAGGGCTGCCACTTCACTGGCGCGCAATCCGGTCCCATAAGCAACGGCGAGCGCCGTCTGATGCTTGAGATTACTGGCTGCTGCTATCAGTCGACCCACTTCATCGCGACTGAGGATGACGGGCAAAGTGCGCGGGAGATAAATCGGACGCATCTTGGCCATTAATGCTTCTTGACCGAGCGTGGTGCCGAAGAAGAACTTCAACCCGGTGATCGCGGCGTTTAGAGAGACTGGCGACACCCCGCGGTCGACTAGATGCAACTGGTAGCGTCGCAATTCCTCAACGGTCGCGGTGTCGGGCGAGCGTCCGAGGAAGACTGTGAACTCGCGTACGACGCGAAGGTAGTTGGATTGCGTGGTCGGCGCGAGGCGACGCATGCGCATGTCGTCCATCATGCGCTGGCGTAACGGGCTGATAACTTCGGTGGATGTCGTCATAGCTCGGCTCCTGTCGAGTAACGAGGCGGATCGCCTCATCAATCAACATAGGAAACCAAGCCGGGTCCCTCCGAAAAACCACATGCCTCAAACGGAGGGCCTACCGCGCGAGCGGTTTAGTCCC
>NZ_MTHB01000053.1 GCF_002220365.1 Caballeronia sordidicola
GCCTTCGGCTTGAATATGCAACGTCGTCTTCATCTTGAAGCCATACGCCTTGCCGTAGTCCACGCCGAAGTCGCCACGATCGAACGTTGCCGTCGACTCCGTGCCGCACACTTCCTTCTTCAGCATCGGGTTCGTGAAGCACTTGAACGATTCGATCTTCAGGTTCAACGGCTTTGTCACGCCGTGCAGCGTCAGCTCGCCGATCACTTCAACCGGCACGTCGCCCTTGAACTTCATCGACGTGCCCTTGTAGGTCGCTGTCGGGAATTTGTCGGCGTCGAAGAATTGCGCGCTCTTCAGTTCGCCATTCAACTTGTCATTGCCGATATCAATCGACGTCATGTCGATGGTCGCGTCCAGCGTGCCCTTCTTGGCCGCGCGATCGAGCGTCACCGTCCCGCTGCTCTTCGTGAATTTGCCGCGCCAGATCGAGATGCCGCCAAAGTGATCGGTCTCGAAGCTCGGGTACGTGTGGTTCGGGTCGAGCTGATACGTGACTTCGTCAGCCATCGCGTTAAACGAAACGGCCGCGAAAAGCGCGCCAGCAGCTGCAATCAGAAGGTTCTTTTTCATGAGTTTTCCAGGATGAATGTGATGATCTAAGAGCGTTTATTTCGGGGCTTATTTCGTGGCTTATTTCTTGGCGGCGACGAGGTGGAACTTGATGACGACTTCGTCGGCCACGACCGAGGTGTCTTTCCATTCGCCCGAGCCGACATCGAACTGCGTACGTTTGATGGGCAATGAACCATCGAAAGTTTGCGTCGCGCCCTGGCTCGTGACGGTGACCGGCACGGTCACGTTCTGCGACTTGCCTTTGATGGTCAACTTGCCGCTCACGTTGAACTTCGTGCCGCCGGCCGGCGCAATCGCCGTCGAGGTAAACGTAGCCGTCGGGAAATGGGCGGTATCGAACCAGTCCTTGTCGGTCGCTTGCTTGTTGTAGCTGTCATCGCCGAGATCGTAGCTGCCCGTATCGATGGTGAGATTCGCGCTGCCCGCAGCCGGCTTGGCCGGATCGAAGTCGAGTTGCGCGGTGAACTTCTTGAACTTGCCTTCAACCGGCACGTTCATTTGCTTCGATGTCGCCGTCACCGTGCTTTTGGTCGTGTCGACCTGGGCTTGAGC
>NZ_MTHB01000188.1 GCF_002220365.1 Caballeronia sordidicola
CCCGCCGAAGCGCATCAGCACGATAAAAAACGTCCCACCCAGCAACGCGGTGACTACGCCTATCGGCAGATCTTCCGGCGCAATCAGCGTACGCGCTGCCACATCCGCCCAGATCAGCAGGATGGCGCCGCCCAGGGCCGAAACCGGCAACAAGCGCCCGTGCTCTGCGCCGACCAATGGCCGGCACAAGTGCGGCGTGACCAGCCCGATGAAGCCTATCGCGCCACTCACCGCCACCATCGCACCGGTGACGAGCGCGCTGACGAGAAAAATCTCCCAGCGCATCCTGCTGACCGGCACACCCAGCGACACCGCGGCCAGATCGCCGGTCATCAATGCATTGAGTTCCCGGCGGCGCCCCAGCAGCAAGATTCCGCCGAGCAAGGCGAGCGACGCTGGCACGCCGAGCAGGCCCCAACGTGCGAGGCCGACGCCGCCAAGCGTCCAGAACAGGATGGAAGACGCAGCGCGCTGGTCGCCGAGATAAAGCAGCAGGTTGGCCCCTGCGAGCATCACGAACGACACAGCAACGCCGGAAAGCAGCAACCGGTCCGAGTCGAGCCGGCCTCGGCGATGCGCGAGTGCGATGACCATTGCCGTCGCCAGCAGCGCGCCGATAAACGCCATCAGCGAAAGCGTGAACGGACCGAAGATCGCGCCAAGGAACAGGGTCGCGGCCACCGCTCCGAGCGTCGCGCCGGAACTGACGCCGAGCAGATGAGGATCGGCGAGACGGTTGGCCGTGACGGCCTGTAGCGCGACCCCGACCATGGCGAGCGAAGCCCCCACAATTCCGGCGAGCAGCACGCGCGGCAAGCGGATCAACCATACGATGGTGTCCGTCGACGTGCTCCAGCCGCCGCTCCCATTCGACAAGTGCGCGAGCACGATGCGGGAGGTAAGGCGCGGTGCAATCGATGTCGGGCCGAGCCCGGTGGCCAGCACGATAGAAACGAGCAGCGCGACACCGAGACCCGCAATGATTAGCGTTGCAGCGATACGCCTCACTTCGCGAACGCCTCGGGATGCAGTCCGCGAGCAATGGTTTCGACCGCAGCGACGTTCCGAATGCCTGGCGTGGCGGCGTCGTATGCAATCGTGATGAAGCGCCGCGCGCGGATCGCATCGAGATTGCGGAGCGCCGGTTGATCGAGCAAGAACTGGATCTTCTGCGCGGCCGTGATTGTGCCGTAGTCGACGATCACGATCGCTTGCGGATTGCGCGCGACAACGCTCTCCCAGCTTACGCGGGTCCAGCTCTCCTGCACGTCGCCCACTATGTTGCTGCCCCCGGCTGCTTTAATCATCGCGGTCGGCATGGCGAGCGCGCCTGCCGTGTAAGGGGTGTCCTCGCCGCTGTCATAGACGAACACGCGAGGCATGGCCGCTTTGTCGCCAATCCGTTGCGTTACCGCGGCGAGCCGAGCCTGCATCTCGCCGATCAACCTGTTTGCCCGGGCTTCGACGTTGAAGATGCGGCCCAGGTTGCGCAGGTCGTTATAGACATCGTCGAATGAGGCAGCGGGGCGGCGCATCACATGGGCACATGACTCGGTCAGCTCGTACACCTCAATGCCGAGCGGCGCGAGGCTGGCCGGCGTGATGGGGCCGCCGACCTGCATGCCGTAGTTCCAGCCCGCGAAGTAAAAATCGACACCCGCGTTGACCAGTATTTCAACCGACGGATACTGCCGCGCCAGTTCCGGCACGCCCTTGAGCTGGGCTCGCAGCGCTTGATTGCCGGTGTTCCAGCCACTGATGCCGGTATAACCCGCCATGTGCTGCTTCAGGCCGAGGGCAAGCATCATCTCCGTGAGGTTCACGTCGTTGCTGACCGCGTGTTCGGGTGCGTGCTGAAATACCACTTCGCGATTGCAGCTTTGAATGGTGACGGGGTAGCCGCCGGCATTCGCTTGCGTAGAGACCGAGGCGAGAAGCAATGCCGCGAACGCTAGAAGGAAGGATCGGATCATGTCGAATGGATAAGAGTGATGCGAGGACATTGAGAGACTGGATGACGGTCGACGATTGCTTCAACATGGAAAACTGTTTTGAGCATGGACGATGTCAGGACTTCTTCAGGCGTGCCGTGCGTGACGATCGCGCCGTTTGCAATCACGTAGAGCCTATCGCAGAAGGCAGCCGCAAGGTTCAGGTCGTGGATGGTCGCCAGCGTGGTGATGTTCTGGCTCTTGACCAGTTTCAGCAGCTCGATCTGGTGGAGAAGATCGAGATGGTTCGTCGGCTCGTCCAGCATTAACACGCACGGACGCTGCACCAACGCACGAGCGAGCAACGCGCGCTGTTTCTCACCGCCCGAGAGTGACGCAAACGCACGGTTTCGCTCATGCCATAGCTCGACGTCACGCAGCGCGCCTTCCACGATCCGCGCGTCTTCAAGCGTATCGCCGTCAAGCAGGCGCTTGTGCGGCGTGCGGCCCATGCGTGCGATCTGCTCGACCGTGAGACCAAAGTCCTCGGGTAATTCCTGCAGCAAGACCGCTATACGCTGTGCAGCCCAACGTGGAGATGCGTCCCAGACATCCGTTGTGTCGAGCGCGACCGAGCCTTCGTGGGGCGCCGAGAAACGAAACGCACATCGGAGCAAACTCGTCTTGCCGCTTCCGTTCGGACCAATCAAACCGACAAATTCGCCGCGCGCCGCGTCGAGCGTGATCGCGCGCAGCAAGTGCGCTTGCTCATGCCGTTCGCGTTCAGCGGGCGACCAGCTCAGATGATCGATGTGAAGTCCGCAGGACATGGGATCAGAAGCTCATGGTGGAGATAAGTTTGGCGGAGCGCGCGGGTCCGCGCAGCACGTCGATCCGATCGACAGCCCAGCTGTCGAAGGGATACTTCATGGTGCCTGCGCCGGGATAGAGCCGCGTGCCGTCATAGAGCGTCATGACTGATTCCTGGCCGCTGAAGCCGCGCACGCTGAGCGCCGTGCCACCGTTGCCGGGCGAGCCGGTGCTGACGAATCCGATCGCGCGGCTGACGGCGTCCGAGACGCTCTGGTAGCCACGCGCCTCGGTCTGCTTCGCGGTCACCGTCTCGACCCTCGCTTAGCGAAGTCACGGCGCGGCCGTGATTGATCGAATGACGTTGATGTCTTTTGTCTGCGCGAGCGGCGGGCGCCGCTCTACTCGGCGGCGCGCCTGGCGACCCGGGTGAGGGTGTCAGCAGCAGCGCGGACGATTGGCTGTCGATCGGCTGTCGATCAAGAGAAGCAGGGGTGCGGGAAGTGTCACAACGCTGGCAGCGTGGGTCATGCGTAAATCTCCAGGGGTTTCGCGCCCCATAAATAATTGCGGGGTTACGACGCCCAGGTCTGACTTCTGGCCCTTTCCTGACCAGTTACAGTGGCGCGACCGTGCCGGATTCTCACCGGCTTCCAAACGTCGTAGCCGCGCATTTTACGTCCGAAAGAATCCATTGCAGGACAAAATTTCTGACGCTGGCGCTGCGCTTGCACGACGCTGGTTTCGAGCTTGGCTCTGGTCTGAACGATCACATCGGCGAAGACGGGTCGCGCACTTAACACAAGCGCGCGCATCGCCATGGCGGTTCATTCCAGAGGAGGGTTGATCGGCGACGTACATTGTGTTCAAGCGTCCAGGTTGCGCTAAATGCGATGTAATATTATCGCATTTATTGTCCGCAATATACCAAGTAGATCCTGTACGGCAGACGGGACTAGCCACGACGCCTCTCCTGCGGCGCATCGCGGCCCGCTTGCCGACAGTATGAGCATGGCCGAAGCCGTGGTTGGTGCCGTGTGGTTAGCGTTGATCGCACTGGCGTGCGCGAGATGGCGGACCATCGAGTTCTGCAAGAAGTACGATGGCGCCGCATTCGATCCGGCTTACCCGACGCGTCCGCTGGAAGACTTCGCGAAGCCGCTGCATTCGCCTTGCGGACTGACGCTGACCTGATCTGCACTATGCCTAGCGCGTCGGCGCGTTGGCAAGGCCGGCCAGATTGGCATTCAACTGGCCGGCGAGCCCATACAGGACGCTAAGAAACGGCGCCGGTATTCCAGCCTTCGCGGCCAGCTCATGAGGCGCACCCAGGATCGCTTCTATCTCGAGTTGACGGCCTGCTTCCACGTCCTGCAGCATCGACGTCTTGAACGCACCGAGCTTGCGGGTTTGTGCGTTACGCGCCTGGGCGGTCATGTTCAGTTCAATACCGATCTCTTCGCCGATACGCCGCGCCTCCTC
Organism: Caballeronia sordidicola; assembly: GCF_002220365.1. Classification (GTDB taxonomy): domain Bacteria; phylum Pseudomonadota; class Gammaproteobacteria; order Burkholderiales; family Burkholderiaceae; genus Caballeronia; species Caballeronia sordidicola_C. The sequence goes on from NZ_MTHB01000188.1 coordinate 4,224, forward strand.
CATGATCGAGACGACAAGCTGCGCCGTCAACGGGTCGTCGAGAATCACGTCGGCGGTGGAACGGGTGATCGCGCTGATGGGGTTCATGGTCATGTTGCCCCACAGCTTGGCCCAGATATCGCTACGAATCTGGCTTGATGCCGTTACGTCAAATTGAGCGACGCGGAGCAATTCGATGGCACGGGCCGCCCGATCGGTGACGCCCGGAGCGGCGGGCCCGACAATAAGCTGGTTGCCATTGCCCTTTTTAATCACGCCAGGCTCGGCGATTGACGAGGAAAGATGCACCACACAGCCCGAGACCTGCGACGGCGGTAGCGCAGAGGAAACCACGCCTGCCGGATCGACCGATTCGAGCCGTTGTCCTTCTAGGCGGCCACCGAATGAGTTCAGGAACCACCAGGGCACCCCGTTCATTGCCGAAACAATGTGTGTACCCGCGTTCACGAGCGGCGCCAATGAGCTGGCTGCCTGTATCAGCGCCGGTCCTTTCAGGCAGATGAACAGCAGGTCCTGCGCGCCGAGCGTGCCGGGCTGGTCGGTCGCGTTGATATCGATTGCATACCGGTCGTCGCCTTCAACCACGGTCAGTCCATTGCGTTGTATGGCGTCAAGATGCGGCCCGCGCGCCAGCAGGCTCACGGCAACGCCGGCACGCGCCAGGCGAGCAGCGACAATACCGCCGATGGCACCCCCGCCAACCACGGTGATTTTGATGGCTTGTTGATTCAAATCTATCCCCTGTAAGAAGCGTCGATGCGATGGACGCGTCGAATGAGTGCGGCCAGGACATTTTCCCCAGCGCCGTGCGCGGGCGAAAACTGTAGCGAATCCCGCGTGGTGCCTTTGACGATTTCATCGCTGATGGGCAGCGTATTTCCAGGCATGGAATGCGTGTGCGAGAGCAGGCCGTGGTTACGAAGGATCAGCAGGCGTTTGTTACCCATCGAGCTTAACAACCTCGACTTCTCTTCGTTGCGGACCGTAATGCCCTCGAACGGATGATGAGCGACCATGTCACGCAGCTGGGCGGAGCAGAAATTCGCGTACGACAACCGTCCTCCATGCACGCTACCGAGAGCCCAGCCGTTGTATGAGTATGCATGACGTAATGCGCATCTTCCACATGCTCGTGAATCGGGCCATGAATGACGAAACCCGCGGGATCGACCGTGTAGTCCGATGGACTCAGGATTTTCCCGGTCAGGTCAATCAGAGTTGGAGCGCACGGTAGGGCCGGAAGTGGTGGAGCGCGTCTATCTCGCGATTGACGACCTGCTGACAGGTCTTGAATAACCAGCGAGTATTGCGTGCCCGGACTCGTTGATTCGCGCATGGCGCTCGCCACTTTGAAAGCTTTCATTGCGCTTGTTATTAAAACGCGCCGTTTTCAGCGGCGCGGCTAAATGGAGCGGACGATCGCGGCATGGATGCTATTACCGGAAATCCAATCTCCCGCAGCATTCGCGGCACGGCGCAATATCGCAGGTTTCCAAGAAACCGAGAGAGAGGCTGAATCACTCAATGTTGAAATGGAAGTTTTTTTCGTGACCCGATTAAACGTTCAATCACGCCACGGACATTTCCAGACAAAATGCTGGCCTGCAACAACTTGATTTTCCTTGTTGTAATCTGGCCTGAATGTAGCGCCTTCAAAACAGCCTTTCCACGCGCCTTCCCGAGATACCGGCTAACTGGCAGCTGATATATCGCATCACACCAAAATCCGGGCGCCTCGCTGAAGCCGAGACAAAGCGAGAACGTGGTTCGGAGGACTGCCGAAAATCCAAGAACGAGATGAAAGCGTGAGCTAGTGTCATTAATACTCGAAAGGTATACTAATTAATTGATCCAGTCAGATTATGGAGTTACCTGCGTGAGTGAGCGCGCTCGAAAGTACGTATCCAGCCAGTTCAACGAACTTGTAGTACCAGGGGCCGGCCTGGTGCCAGGCTGCCGATGTCGATGCCCCTTCTGGCAGGTGCGACAGCGTCCATGGATAACGCCGCGCATAGGAATGTCATTGCGTCTCCGAGCGTTCGCCGAGGACTTCGCTGCATCTCAAAAGCCATCGCCATACAAGTTTATTTTGTCTCAACAGACCGCGCGTCCATCGGACACAACCGGTGGTTCATCCGAGTGTCGTTGCAAGTTGCGCAACCAGTCGGCAATCGCCTTGCTGGCCCAGACGGGATCGTCATGGGGCAGATCGTGACCCGCCCACGCATGTACAGCGTGAGCTGTTCCCCAACCAGCCGCTATGCGCGTGGAGCAGATCGGATTGACCAACCGGTCCGCCTTCGATGAAAGCAGCAGGGTAGGGCAAGCGGGCGGTTGACTGTCGGCGCGAAAGCGCGCCGCCGCCCACAGTTGGCGAAGGCCATTCGCCGCGCTCACCGGAGCGCTCTGCCTGATCGCGGCCCATGCGGCGATGTCAGCGGCCTGGGTATCCAGCCGGTTGCACGTCAGGTCGTGGACGATGGTCTCGCACTTCGTTGCATTCGCCCATGAGGCAGCCGCGCGCATGAGCGCGGGCCATGCCTCGGGTCGAAGGCGCTCGCTCATGGCGCTGAACGGCCGCATGCTGGTGTTGATAAGCACCAGCCGTTCGACCTCTTCCGGATAGCGTTGTGCCCAGCCGGTCGCGACCATGCCGCCCAGCGACATGGCAAGCAACCGATACGGCGGCAACAACCCGGCATCGGCAGCACGCGAGCGGACGAACTCCACCATGTCCGTCACATCGAGCGGGGCGCTGAGCGCGTTCTCGCGGCCGTTCCCCGGTAGTTCAAGCAGCGTAATGCTATTCGCATCGCCATTAAAACCCGTTTCAACGCGCAGCTGCTCGGGAAACGATCCCCAGTGACGACCCTCGCGCGTGAGTCCGCGCAGCAAGATCCACGTGCTCATCGTGAGGATTTTCGCTGCCAGTGTTCCATGGCACGCTCGAGAACCTGTTTTCTCGCGTCGCCCTTGGGAAGCCACCTATTCGATGCAAACGCCGCCCGGGTCAGGAAGTCCAGGAAGTTGGCGTGACGGCGCAACACCCGTTCGACCCGGTGCGCCTTGACCGGATTGAACATGCCCAATCGGGAAAATATCTGGCTGGGATTTTTTCGGATCCAGCGCCATGATCCCAGTTCCAGGGTCATGGGGAGGAACACGTTGGGCGCGGGCGTCTGGTCGTAGGCACAGTCCCACAGGTCGCCGTGAAGCAGGTATTGATGGCTTTGTGGTTCGAACGCGTAGCCGTGATGCGGATACGCCTGTTCGAACATGGTCTTGAGCTGATACATCTCGGGGAGATGGGGCATTTGTTGCTTGGTTCGCGCATAAGGAAACCAGATGCTGTCGTCCCAGCCGTAACCTGAATGACAGTCGAGCGCAAGGCTCAGCGGGCGGCTCATGAGCTCCTGCTTCACGACATCGAGCAACGCGGCGCTTTCGAGTTCGAGCGACCCTTGGGCCGGACCGCGATACCACGGCAGCCATGACCCAATACGCTGGCCGCCCGCAAGGAAGGGGACACGTCCTTCAGCGCTTTGAGGGGCATTGCGCATCAGATCGACACCGTTCGGATTCGAGCGGGTTTGCGCCCACATGCCACCCGGATTCACGATCGGCATGAAAACGAGCCGCACGGCGCGCAACTGTTCGTGCAGCAGTTCGTCCCATTCAAGACGCCGTAGCAGCGCGCGCATGTAGTCGAGGATCAACTGCGTACCGATGCGCTCCAGGCCGTGCACGCCGCCAAAAAAGCCAATGGCGGGCGCTTCGGGATCGTTCGATCCGATCGCCGCGGTAAGGATCGGGAAGGCGTGTGCGCCGGCGCGTATTTCGCCCACCGTGCGCGATTCAAAGCGCGCGCCGCCGGCCGCCAGGATGGCATTGAGGTCATCGAACTCCGCAAAACTTGCGGAGGCTACGCTTAATGGTCTCATGCCCACGGCCTGTTTTTTCGATGCGTCCTGATGCGGCCGAAAACATAAATGGCTGCTTCAGGACGCCTGGTACGCTCAGGACTTGCCTGGCCTTCCTGTTTTGACTATCTCGACGGCAGCAACAGCCGCAGTGAGTTGCTCGATGTTCGCGCGCTCAAGTATGAGCAAACCCGCCCGCAAGAGCTCGCCTTTTTTGACGTGCACGCCGTTGGCGAGGCATTTTTGTTTCAACAGGCCGATTTTGTCGTAATCGGATTTGGGCATCGTGAAGCTGTCACGGACGACCTTTTCCTTTTTCGGCCGTTTGACTTTTTCCTCGGCGGTGACGGACTCGACTGGCGCAGCTTTAACTTTCGTTTTAGCCGGCGCTTGCGCTGCCTTGCCTTGGGTTTCCTTTGCCGCTTCGACCGCTGGTGTGGCGGCCGACTTGCGTTTGCTTACTGTCGGCTCGGCAGCAGCCGTTTCCGCGGTCTTGGGGAAATGAAAAGCCTTCTTGCTAGGGGCCTTCGTAGCGGGTCCGGGCATGGAGTCTCCAATCGAGTAAAGGTATAAACAGTATATACGATTTTTAAGATGACTCACGCGAGGGTTTTCGAGGTGCGGTTCTATGAGCGATCTGCTTAGTTTGCACCGACGGAACCCTTGGTCCATCGGCGCGAAGCAAGCGCTAACGTCCGTCCTGGCGCACGGCGATCACGAACAATCGCGGAAACGGCAGCAGCACCGTCCCGTCCGCTGACGCCGGATAAGCGAGCCCAACCGCTGTCTTGTAACGCTCCAGAAATGCCAGCCGTTCGTCTTCAGTAAGCGGATCCAGAAACGGCCGCAGGCCACTTCCCTTGAACCACTCGACGACCGCATCCGCACCCCCCGCCAACGGATGATGATAAGTAGTCCGCCATACATCGGGTTTCGCACCGCACGACCGAAGCAGTTCGAAATACCACGCGGGACTGGCCATCGGCGTCCGGGCCTTCGCGACCTCGGACAGCTTGCTGGCCCAAGGGCCATCGGCCGCAACTTCACGCATCAGCCGATGTGCCGGCTCCTCGAGATTGTCCGGCATCTGAACCGCGAGACTGCCGCCGGGTGAAAGCTTCGCGACAAGGGCGGGAAACAAGCTGGCGTGATCGGGCAACCACTGGAACACCGCGTTGGCGAGGATCACATCGAACGGACCGGGTGCATGCCATGCCTTGATATCGGCGATCTCGAAGTGAACTTGCGGCAACCGCTTGGAGGCTGCTTCGATCATGTCCGGTGAACTGTCGAATCCGCTTGCTGCCGCATCTGGAAAGCGCGCCATGAGCGCTTCGGTCGAATTGCCGGGACCACATCCGACGTCCACGACAGTGCGCGCGTCGATGTCGGGAACGGCAGCGAGCAGATCGCGTATGGGACGATTACGCTCGTTTTCAAAGGTTACATATTGCTTGGCAGACCAGCTCATTGTGTCATTCCTCAATAGATAGGTGACGATGGAGTGCAGTTTCGAGCGGCTTCAGCAGCCGGAAACCGCGGGCGTCAGCGTTCAAGCTTTGACTCGATTTGACTAAGGTACCGCATGAGACTCACCGGTCGCAGGTTCTAACGCGCGTGAACCAGGTAACCGGTTATACATAGGCGACGCCGTAAGGAATGCAAGCCACCGATGTCCCGTCCGTCGCCTCGCGTTGTCCAGGAAGCAATGTTTCACGCGGGCGGCTTACGCTCAGAAAGCCAGCGTGCCCTACTACGCCGCCGACTTATGCAGCACGTTCAATGCGGACCCTGCGCGGAACCACTGCAACTGAGCGTCGCTGTACGAGTGCTTGAGCCACACGGTTTCGCTGCTGCCATCCGCGTGGTTGAACCGGCACTCGACCGGTTCCTTGGGTGCAAGACGGTCAAGCCCGATCAGGTCGATCCGGTCGTCGTCCAGGATCCGGTCGTAGTCATCCGGATCAACAAATGTCAGTGCAAGCAGACCTTGCTTCTTCAGGTTCGACTCATGAATGCGAGCGAAGCTGCGGGCAATCACCGCCGCACCACCCAGAAGCCGGGGCGACAACGCCGCATGCTCGCGGCTGCTGCCTTCTCCGTAATTCGAATCGCCAATGACCACCCAAGCTTGCCCGGCCGCACGGTATTGACGGGCCGCTTGCGCAGGCGTGAGGCCACTTTCGCCTGTCAGACCATTCGTTGTCTTGCCGATCTCGCCCGTGTACGCATTGGTCGCACCGTTGAGCAGGTTGTCACTGAATTTATCGAGGTGACCACGAAAGCGCAGCCACGGCCCGGCGGGCGAGATGTGGTCGGTCGTCGTCTTGCCGCGGGTTTTCAGCACGACCGGCATGCCGGTGAAGTCACGTCCATCCCACGCGGCCCACGGCTGCATCAACTGGATGCGCTCGCTGGCCGGGTCGACGCTCAGCGTGATATCGCGACCGTCTGCGGGCGGTGCGACATAGGTTGTGCGACCGGGCGCGAAGCGGGTCGGCGGCACTTCGGGTGCGGGCTTCGGCGCCGTGAGCATGAACGGCTTGCCGTCCGCGCCAATGAGCGAGTCCGTGGCCGGATTGAACGACAACCGGCCGGCCAGCGTGAGCGCCGTCACAATCTCCGGACTGGCGATCAGGTTCATGGTCGCAGGCGAGCCGTCGTTGCGGCGCGGGAAGTTTCGGTTATATGACGTGACGATGGCATTCGGCGTCGCCGTCGCACGCGGATCGCGATGCCACTGGCCGATGCAAGGACCACAAGCGTTCGCGAGCACGGTCCCGCCGAGCGCTTCGAGTTCATCGAGCTGACCATCGCGCGCGATCGTTGCGCGGACCTGTTCCGAACCCGGCGTGACGAGGAACGGGACGACTGCCTTCAGCCCATGTGCGCGAGCTTGCGCGGCGACATCGGCGGCGCGGCTCATGTCCTCGTAAGACGAGTTCGTGCAACTGCCGATGAGCGCGGCGGAAATGGTTTCGGGAATTGTGTTGCCGGCGCTTTTGAGTTCGGCCGCGAGGTGCGAGAGCGGTCGCGCACGGTCAGGCGAATGTGGCCCGACAATGTGCGGTTCCAATGCGGACAAGTCGATGCGGATCACGCGGTCGTAGTAGCGCTCCGGGTCTGCTTCAACGGCTGCATCCGGCTCGAACAGCATAGAGGCATATTGCTGGATCAACGGCGCGAGGTCACCACGGCCCGTGGCGTCAAGGTACGTGAGCATGTGTTCATCGGCGGGGAACATAGACGTAGTAGCACCGAGTTCCGCGCCCATGTTGGTGATGGTTGCTTTGCCAGTCGCGCTGATAGTGCGCGCGCCGGGGCCGATGTATTCGACAATCGCGTTGGTCGCGCCGGACACAGTGAGCTGGCCCGCCACGTTCAGGATCACGTCCTTTGGCGCGGTCCATCCGCTCAATGCGCCGGTCAGGTAGACGGCAATATGCTTCGGATAAAGCACTTCCCAAGGCAAGCCGGCAATGGTCTCTACCGCGTCCGCGCCGCCGACACCCACCGCGCACGCGCCCAGTCCACCGGCGTTCGGCGTGTGCGAATCAGTGCCAATAATCAACGCTCCCGGAAATGCATAGTGCTCCAGAACAACCTGGTGGATGATGCCCGCGCCTGGTTCCCAGAATCCCGCGCCATATTTGGCCGCGGCGCTGCGCAGGAAGTCATAGACCTCGCTGTTTTCCAACACCGATATCCGCAGGTCAGAGGCTCCGTCAACACGTGCCTGGATCAGGTGATCGCAGTGGATGCTGGTCGGGACGGCCACGCGTTCGCGCAGCGTTTGCATGAACTGCAGCATGCCGGTCTGCCCGAGCACGTCCTGGAACACGACGCGATCGGGGCGCAACTTCAGGTAGCTGCTACCGGGGATGAGTTCCTGACCGGCCGGGTCGTCGAGATGGCCAAGCAGCACTTTATCGGCGAGTGTGAGCGGCTTGCTGATACGGCGGCGCACGATCTCGAGTTTGCGCGCCATCTCGGGATAGAGGCGCGCAGCCATTACAACGGGGGATTCGTCAAGAGCTGACATGATGGTTTCCTCTGCGGGAAGGGGTGTGGGGTGCCGCCAGTTTGCGCACCGCTGATGTCCGCGTAAAATGAATTTATTATTTTGATTGATCAATAATTCTTATGAAAATCGACATCCTGGGCGTGCAGGCATTTGTTGCCATCGCCGATAAAGGCAGCTTCCAGAACGCCGCCGACTCATTGCATGTCACGCAGACGGCGATCACGCAGCGCTTGCGCAAGCTCGAAGACTTTCTTGGCGTGACGCTGGTCGAGCGCACCACGCGCTCGATCGCGCTCAGTCTGATCGGCCGCGATTTTCTGCCGCAAGCGCGGCGTTTGCTGGAAGAGCTGGGGGACGCGTTGCTCGAGATTCGCGAGACGGGCAAGGCGGAGCGTGGAGATGTGTCGATTGCATGCGTGCCCACGGTCGGCGTGCAATATTTGCCGCGCATCATGCAGGAGTATTCGGCACGATATCCGAATAACCGGATCAAGATTCTCGATCACGCGTCGTCGGCGGTGGCCGATGCAGTGCTGCGTCGCGAAGCGGAGTTCGGTATCAATATCGCTGGCACGCATCATCCCGAACTCATGACGATGCCGCTGCTCGAAGACCAGTACGTGCTGATCTGCCACGAGGATCATCCGCTCGCCAAACGCAGACGGGTGGCGTGGAGACAATTGCAGCCGTATCCGCTGATATTCGCGGGGCAGGTCAGCGGCAATCGTGCGTTGCTTGATACCGCGCTGGGTGCGAATGGCCTGGGCTTGCAGTCGTTCTATGAAGTACAGCGGAGTTCGACGGCGGTCGGGCTGGTGGCTGAGCGTATTGCGGCGGCAGTGGTGCCGCGGCTTGCTGTGCAAAAGGGCGCGTATCCGACTATCCGCACGATCGAACTGGTGGATCCGGTGGTCTCGCGGGCCTTGGTGCTGGTGGTCCGCAAGACTGCGCGGCTGTCACCGGCCGCGCAGGCGCTTTACGACATGATCAAGGCGCGGGCGGTACCGCCAAAGGGTTGACGCGCCCCGGTATCAAGCCGCTTCGCGTTGCTTCTCGGAAGAAGCACACAACAACACCGGAATGGACTTCGACGTAGGCGTCCCCGCGCCATCGGCAACACTTGACAGCGGCACGAGCGGATTGGTCTCCGGGTAATACGCGCCGAGGCAGCCACGGGGAATGTCATAAGCGACCAGCAGGAAACTGTCGGCGCGCCGCTCAACGCCGTCATCCCAAACGCTCGTGATATCCACGCGTTGACCCGCTTCGAACCCCAACATTTCAATGTCCAGCTGATTCGCGAACAACACCCGCCGCTGGCCGTACACACCGCGATAACGGTCATCGAGACCATAAATTGTGGTGTTGTACTGATCGTGTGAACGGGTGGTCATGAGCGTCATCAACCGCTCGCCGTGAACCGTCCGCGCACGGTGGATGGGGGTATCGAATTCGATGCCGTGCACCAGGAATTGCGCCTTGCCGCTCGGCGTATTCCACACGCGGTCGCGCGATGCGACGCCCAGATGAAATCCGCCAGGGTGTTTCAGCCGCTCGTTGTAGTTCTCGAATCCGGGAATCACTTTCTCGATGCCGTCGCGGATCAGCGCATAGTCGTTCGCATTCGCGAGCCAGTCAACCTTGGCGCTGCCGAGCGTGGCCAGCGCCATGCGCGCGACGATCGCGATCTCCGACAACAGGTTCGGCGAAGCCGGGCGGTTCATGCCGTACGAAATGTGCACCATGCTCATGGAGTCTTCCACGCTCACGCCTTGAGCCACGCCGTTCTGCATGTCGATTTCAGTGCGGCCGAGCGTCGGCAGGATCAACGCGTCGCGACCATGAATGAGGTGGCTGCGGTTCAGCTTGGTCGTGATATGCACGGTGAGGTCGCACGAGCGCATCGCTTCCCATACGCGGGGCGTGTCAGGCGTCGCAATCGAAAAATTGCCACCCAGCCCGATAAACACTTTCAGCTTGCCGGCGAGCATCGCTTCGATCGAACGAACGACGTCGTAGCCATGTTCGCGCGGCGGCTCGAAGTCGTACGCGGCACCGAGCCGGTCGAGGAACGCTTGCGTCGGCTGCTCTTCGATTCCAACCGTGCGATCTCCCTGCACATTCGAATGCCCGCGCACCGGGCACAGTCCCGCACCCAGCCGGCCGATGTTCCCGCGCATCATCATCAGGTTCGACAGGAGCTGCACGGTCGGCACTGAGTTCTTGTGCTGGGTCAGACCCATGCCCCATGTCGAAATCACGGCACGGCCGCGTGCGTAGATATCGGCGAGTTGCAGGACTTCATCTTTCGGCACGCCCGATTCCGCCACGATCGCATCCCAGCTTTCGGCGCGCAGATCCTCGGCGAAGGCGTCGAAACCGACCGTATGCTCAGCGATGAACGCGATATCGAGCACGCGCGGCAAGCCTTGCTCGAGCGCTGCATCGTCGAGTTCGATTACGCGTTTCGCCACGCCTTTGATCAACGCAAAATCCCCGCCGATCTTCGGGCGGATGAACACCGAACTGATTTTCGTGCTGCCGCCCGTGAGCATCTCGACCGGATGCTGCGGGCTCGCGAAGCGTTCCAGACCGCGTTCACGCAGCGGGTTGATCGAGACGATCGTCGCACCGCGTTTCGCACACTCGCGCAGTTCTCCCAGCATCCTCGGATGGTTCGTCGCAGGATTCTGGCCGAAGAGCAGCAGGGTGTCCGCGTGTTCGAAATCTTCCAGCGTCACGGTTCCCTTGCCCACGCCCACGGTTCCCGGCAGACCCCGGCTCGTGGCTTCGTGGCACATGTTCGAACAGTCGGGGAAGTTGTTCGTGCCGTACATGCGCACGAACAACTGGTACAGGAACGCGGCTTCGTTGCTCGCGCGGCCCGAGGTATAAAACGCGGCGCGATCGGGATCATCAAGGCGATTCAGATGGTCCGCGATCAGTGCGAACGCGTCATCCCACGCAATGGGCACGTAGCGGTCGCGGGCGGCGTCGTAGACAAGCGGATCGGTCAGGCGGCCATGCTGTTCAAGCTCGTAATCCGACTGCGCCATTAACTGTTCGACGGTGTGTTCTTCGAAGAATGCGGGCGTGACACGCTTGCTGGTGGACTCGGCCGCCACGGCTTTCACGCCGTTTTCGCAGAATTCGAACGTGGAAGCATGTTCGCGATCCGGCCAGGCGCAGCCGGGGCAATCGAAACCGTCAGGCTGGTTCTGCCCAAACAGCGTGCGGTAATTGCCGCCCGACACCTTTTCCTTGAGCAGATTGAGGGCGACATATTTCAACGCGCCCCAGCCGGCTGCCGGGTGCGTGTACGGTTCAATGCGAGGTTCGGTTTTTTTCACGATGCTGCCGCGTATTCATGAGGGTTTTCACCAATGACTCAAGCGTACTGTGTTCCGAAAGTAACGCGGTATACAGAAAAATAGATAGACGAGGAGTACAGTTGACGGCTCCCTAGGCCTCGTGCCTGTCGTCCTACTCTTTTTAGCTTCATTCAACCCCGTGACGCTTTACGAAAAACTGGCATTCGAGATCGAGGAAACCGTGCGGCGCGGAGTGTTTGCCGTGGGCGAGCGTGTGCCGTCGGTGCGTCAGGCGAGCGCCCAGCATGGCGTCAGCATCAAGACGGTCCTGCATGCCTACGCGCTGCTGGAAAGCCGGGGTGTACTGGAAACCCGGCCGCAATCAGGCTACTTCGTGCGCGAACTGCCTGCGTCGCCGGCGTTTAGTCAGGCCGCCTCCCAGCCGCCGCCGGTTGCATCGAAAGTCGATGTCAGCCGCCTGGTCTTGTCCACGCTTCGCTCCATCCGCTCGCAGGACGCCACGCCGCTGGGGTCGCCTTATCCAGACCCATCGCTTTTCCCCTGGCGTCGCATCAACCAGTTGGCGAACGCCATTGCGCGGCGGCATTCAAGCTGGAACCTGATGGACGACCTGCCGCCCGGCAACCCCGAACTGATCCGCCAGATCGCACGGCGTTACGCGGAGAATGGCGTGCCCGTCGACCCCGACGAGATCGTCATCACGGTCGGTGCCACCGAGGCCATCAACCTGAGCCTGCAGGCGGTGGCGAAACCGGGCGACACCGTCGCGGTCGAATCGCCGACCTATTACGCGATGCTCCACGCAATCGAGCGCCTCGGCATGCGGGCGATCGAAGTGCCGACGCATCCGGCCGAAGGTATCGACATCGACGCACTCGCGATCATCATCCGCGAACACCGGATCGCCGCGTGCATGGTCATGCCGAATTTCCAGAATCCCCTGGGTTTCGTGATGTCGGACGCGAACAAGGAACGGCTTGTCGGCCTGCTCGCCAGCCATGAAATCCCGGTGATCGAAAACGATGTGTACCAGGAGCTGTACTACGGTGAAGCCCGTCCGTCGGCGCTCAAGAACTTCGATAAAAAGGGTTTGGTGCTGCATTGCGCCTCATTTTCGAAGAGCCTGACGGCGTCTTACCGGATCGGCTGGGCGATGCCCGGTCGCTACCGCCGCGAGGTGGAAAAGCTCAAGTTCCTGAACACGCTGACCACACCTTCGGTGCCGCAGATCGCGGTAGCCGACTACCTTCGGCAGGGCGGTTATGACCGTCATCTGCGGCATGTGCGCAAGGTGTACCGGCAGCAGGCACGGCTCATGATCGCGATGGTCACGCGCTTCTTTCCCGCCGGTACGCACCTGTCCACGCCCATGGGCGGCTATGTGCTGTGGGTCCAGTTACCCGGCAATGTCGACTCGATGCAGCTCTACGAAACAGCGCTCGCACTCGGGATCACGATCGGACCGGGCACGATGTTTTCATCGCGCGATGCCTTCCGTCATTTCATCCGGCTCAACTACAGTTATCCCTGGAACGTGCAGACGGAAGCGGCGGTGAAGACGCTGGGCGAACTGGTCGCCGGCATGGCGCGCGAGAAAATCAGAGACTAAGGACAGGGACAAAAACATGGACGGCATGGACGATGGGATCGACCCGGCACTGATCGCGATCCTCGCGCAGTTATGGCGGGCGGCGCAAGAGACACCCGGGCGGGCGTGGTCGCTCGCGAAGTTATCGAAACAATCGGGCGTGCCGATGAGCAGCCTCAGACGTCAACTGACCGCGCTGTCCGACGCGGCGTTGCTGGATCCGGCCAATCCGGATGACCCGGACACGATCCGCGAAAACCCGGCGAATCCGCCTTCCGTCGCGTTAAACGATGCGGGCCGCGAGCTGTGTGCGCAATTATTCGTCCAGTCGCCCCCAGAGATCGACAAATCCTGAACGATCGTGCGTTTGCACGCGTGCTATTGGCCAGTAATCGGTGATCGGTCGCAATATCACGCTAGTTATGGCGTTTTCGACGGTGTAAATGGCAAGCCGTTGTAAGGATTATCGAATTATTTTGTGTGGCGCTTGATTAAGGAGGAAATACTCGAAAATTGAGGTTCTGGGGTAGAAATTAGCAATTCCTAGGAATTTTATAAGTCGAACACGTTATTTCTACCGAAAGTTCAAGTCTTCGAAAGACACCTCGCCCCAATCGCCCAAAAAATTACTGATTAAATTCAATAGCTTACAAACAAGCGTTGTAACTTCTCAATAACCCGGGGCGAGCACCACGCGCCGTGCTGTGTTATTTGATCTGCGCACGCGGTCGAGGTAGCCGATAGCTTCGTTGCGTGCGCTCATGATTGCGCTTGTAAACTGCGGATGACGATGTTAACGTTTGTCGCACCAACATCATTTGATCCGCACTCGTGACTCTTCCAAAAAAATTCTCACTACCCGACATCGCTCGAGAGGGACTAACGCCGTCGGAGCTTGAAGTGCTAGCGTGGGTAGAGAAACTGACGGACATCGCTAATGACTTGCAGGATGAGTCTGAGCAACTGAAACAGGAAGCAGCTCAGCTCAGGAAAACCAGGAAGCGCGACTAGGTT
>NZ_MTHB01000105.1 GCF_002220365.1 Caballeronia sordidicola
CCGCTTTACCCCCTTTGAGATACCGCGCTGGCGTGAAAGTGAAACGTTTCGCCGGCTGCTGTCGGCATTCGAACGCATCCTGCCGTTGCGTCGACCGTCTGATCTCGCACAACGGGAAACCGCCCAGTACGTCCTCGCCGCGAGCTCTGGACTCACTGGTGAAGTTTCGCGGCTCCTGAACGCCGCTGCTGAACTCGCGATTCTCAACGGGGATGAAGCAGTCGGGCTTCATCATCTCGAACAGGTGACAAGCATTGTCATTCAGTGACCTGCGTCCTTGGCCCGTTGCGCCGCGCCCGTTCCATGAAGAAACGTTCGGAAGCTGGTTGGGGCGCGTCGCCAGTCGTTATCAGATGAGCGTCGCCCAGATGTGGGAGATCAGTCAGTTAGGGGCATTCCCCATCTTGAGCAACGCCGGCTGGATCCTGTTCGCTCCGCTACCCGAACGTACACTCGTTGCACTGTCGGCGCTCGCGCGTCTGAACCCGGACCGGCTTGCACGAATTCAGACACCGTCCGGCTGGGTGAGAAACCGTTCAACCCTGCCGTACTGCTTCCGGTGTCTGGTGCTCAATCCTTTGGACGTGGCCGCACCTCGCTGGAAACGGATATGGCTCGATCCGGATATCGAGGTGTGCGAAGAGCATGGGACGACGCTCGAGCGAATTCCGGCACAGATCACGCGTCGTGCACGCAACATGGATCGATTGCTCATGCTGGTCAGCAAACACCATCGACAACTTCTTCAAATATCATCACGTCGGCTGTATTAGCGGAATTAGTGCACCCAGTAGCAGAATTAACGGACCTCAACAGCTTTTGCCTGACGCGCGCCCTGGATCACGGCGAGTCCAATACCGCCAAGTCCGAAGACCGCAACGCTGTCGCGTTGCTGGACCTTCGCGGTGTTGTGAACTGCGCCGATTCCGGTCGTTACGCCGCAACCAAGCAAACAGATTTCCTGGTGATTTGCTGCGGGGTTGACCTTGGCGAGTGAGACCTCCGCAACGACGGTGTATTCGCTGAAAGTCGAGCAACCCATGTAGTGAAAAATTGGCTGTCCGTTATACGAAAACCGTGTGGTGCCATCGGGCATCAAGCCTCTGCCTTGCGTGGCACGAACGGACACGCAAAGGTTGGTTTTTCCAGATTTGCAAAAAAGACACTCCCCACATTCCGCTGTGTACAGCGGAATTACGTGGTCACCCGCCACGACCGACGTAACGCCTTCGCCGACTTCGACCACTATGCCCGCGCCTTCATGGCCGAGCACGCATGGGAAAAGTCCTTCGGGGTCGTTTCCCGACAAGGTGAACGCATCTGTGTGACAGACGCCCGTGTGTGTAATTTGAACAAGCACTTCGCCTTTCCTGGGCGGAGCGACGTCAATTTCCACGATTTCCAGCGGCTTACCCGGAGCAAAAGCGACTGCCGCGCGTGATTTCATATTACCTCGCAAGTTTTTAGAAAAGGATCGACGGCCGGCTGTCGCGCGCCGTCTTAATGATTCTTACCGCTTCACGAGCGAGAACGACCGTGGTTCGACGCGAAACTTCCACTTATTGCTTCGCGGTGCTGCATTGTGCAGATGGGCGGCACATGCACGCCATGGTGCGCTAGTGAACGTGCCCCCATTTCATGCGTGACGATGGCAAGCGTCAACCCGGCGTCGGCCGGGGTGCGAATTGTGCCGAGTACACCCGCGACCAGTTCGGAGTCGATGTCGGTTCGTCGAACAAGACGACCCTGGGCTTCATTGCCCGCGCGCGGGCTATCGCAACACGCTGACGCTGACCGCCTGACAATTGTCAGAAGTCGCCGGTGAGCCGATAGCGGGCGCCAGAATGCCAAAGGTTGGCCACCGAAGCAACCACGCCGTCCGACCAGGTGCGTCGATGCAGAACGAGGCAAGGTTCGAGTTCGTCCATCGTCAGATGCCGGCGTATTTCCATATCCGCGAGAGCTGCTCTGATGCGATGCTCCACACGCTGCGGCTGCGAGACACACAACAAATACTGGTTCGGTGTCGTCCTCGTGAAATCCTGCAACGCGTATTCAGGTGCAATTGACGGGTTGACCCAGCGGTCTTCGAGTTGCACTGGACCGTCGTTTTCGAAATGCAGCGTACGCGAATGAAAGACGGGACTTCCCGCCGGCAATTGCAGCGCTTCCGCCAACGCCTCGTCCGTAACCGTCGCGACGAGGTTCAGCATCCTCGCTCGATACTGATGCTCGCGCTCGGCAACCTCGTCGGAAATGCTGCGGATCTCCACGAGCGTTGATTCGTATTTCGGACGGGCGACGAAAGTACCGGTCCGCCGCACGCGCATGAGCACCCGCTCAGAAATCAGTTCACACATTGCGCGGCCGGCTGTCATGCGCGCGACTTGGAACTCGCGTGCAAGTTCCTTTTCCGGCGGAATCCGGTCACCTTCCTTCCATTCGCCTGCATGAATGCGTTCGAGGATGAAGTCCTTGATTCCCTGATAGGCCGGCGCGCTCACGCTCACCGTTCCGACATGAACGACAAGGGGCTATGCGAGGCGATTTTTCCAACCCGGACGAGGCGCGCAACCGCTGCGATGTCCGGCGCAAAATAGCGATCGAGCTCGTAGTGCTCGACTTCGTTACGCACCGTTTTCATCACCTGCTGCAATCTCGGACTCGTCTGGTGAGGCGCGCGGAGGTCGACCCCTTGCGCAGCCGCCAGCAACTCGATCGCAAGAATATAGCCAGTGTTCTCGGCAATATCTCCGAGCTTGCGTGCCGCGAAGGTTGCCATCGATACGTGGTCCTCTTGGTTCGCGGAAGTTGGCAGGGAATCGACCGATGCCGGATGTGCGAGCGTCTTGTTCTCGGATGCGAGCGATGCTGCGGTCACGTGCGCGATCATGAAGCCCGAATTCACACCTCCATCCTTCACGAGGAACGGCGGCAAGCCCGACAGCGTTGCGTCAATCAACAACGCAATGCGACGCTCCGCCAGTGCGCCGATTTCGGCCGCAGCAAGCGCAAGATTGTCGGCGGCGAACGCGACCGGTTCCGCGTGGAAGTTGCCGCCCGACAGCACTTCTTCAGTGTCCGGGAAGATCAGCGGGTTGTCCGACACGGCGTTGGCTTCGATGAGCAGCACGTCGGCCGCATGGCGCATCTGATCCAGACACGCGCCCATCACCTGCGGCTGGCAGCGCAGGCTGTAGGGGTCCTGCACCTTGTCGCAATCGGCGTGCGACAGGTTAATCGCCGAGCCCTCGAGCAGCGCACGATAGGCCGCTGCCGCGTCGATCTGGCCTTGATGGCCGCGCAGCGCGTGAATGCGTGCATCGAATGGAACGACGGAACCCATCGCCGCATCGACCGACAGCGCACCAGTGACGAGTCCCGTGCGATACAGGTCCTCAATGGCGAACATGTTATAGAGCGCGAGTGCGGTGGACGCCTGCGTGCCATTGAGCAGCGCGAGGCCTTCTTTCGCCTGCAGCGTGAGCGGCTTGAGGCCCGCGATGCGCAAGCCTTCAGCCGCCGGTGCGCGTTCGCCCTTGACTAACACTTCGCCAATACCGAGCAGCGCGGCTGACATGTGTGCGAGCGGCGCGAGGTCACCCGAGGCACCGACCGACCCCTTGACCGGAATCACCGGCAGCACGTCGGCGTTGAAGAGCGTGATCAGCGCGTCCATCACTTCCCGGCGGATGCCAGAATGACCGCGTCCGAGACTCGACAGCTTGAGCGCCATCAACAGACGCACCACTGGCCGAGACATCGGCTCTCCCACCCCGACCGCGTGTGACAGCACAAGATTGCGCTGCAGCAGTTCGAGTTGGTCGTGCGGAATGTAGGTGTTGGCAAGACGCCCGAAACCGGTGTTAATGCCATAGGCGGGTTCGCCCTTCGCTGCGATGTCAGCGACGGTCTTTGCACTCGCATCGATAGCGGCAAAGCTCGCCGGGTCGAGTTGGAGCGTCACGGGGTCACGGGTGATCTGGCGCAACTGCGGCAGGCTCAGGTGGCCGGGGGTTAGCTTGATCATGGTTCCGTCCTGTCTATACAAGGTGTGCGCCAGTCTAATTCTCCATCGCTGTATATACCAGAAATTTCCTGCTTTAAATTCGTAAGTGTTTACCATATCGGCCGAACGACAAGCAGTACAAACTTTCGCGATTGGCAGCTATTCCTCTGTATTACGGCTCATTTTGACATGTTCTCCACACTTAACTGACACGACTCTAGAGTTTAGAGAGTTACAGCAACTTTGACGCAAGCATGATGAAACGCTAGCCTAGCGCGTTCTCACCGTTCACGCAGTATATGCCGCGTGTGCCGTCCTGCTTCCCCATCATGGGTCGCATTTCCGCGTACGTTTTACTGCGTTGTGACCATGCCCTGAGTGCTCCTACCAACGAGCGATTTCGACCAAGGTCGGCTACGACCGGTTCGAAGGCGCGCGCCACGATCGGCTGAGCTAGCGCATGAATTATGGGAGTGTCCCCTTTGTGCAGACGGGTAGCCGTCTGTGGCTACGACGTCAACGTTTCGCCGGTGCAGACTGGTGCCGTGCGCGCCCACACGGGAATGTCCCTGCACCCAGTGAGAGCGCTCACCATCCTTGCGTCTTCGCAGATGGTCAAGAGCGAATCGAGAAAACACGCTTGTTCGCTTGTAAGGACCTCATGTTATGTCCGGCTCTTGATGACCGAGGGACTGTCACGCGGCAAGCAGTTGCCACGGATTAGGCGTTGGCGCGTGCGCGGCGGGTCTAGGCATCCTGTGCGGTCCTCTACGCGTACGCAATTTTTGTGCGTGAAGCTATGTTGTCGACTTCGGTCGGCGTGAGTGCCGGTATAGGTCTCGGACTCACCCTGGTTGAGGCGGATTTCAGCCGAGATCGCGCGCAGGTAGTCGCCAGCGATCTCGTCGCCTATTTGACGAAACCGGGAGGCCAATCGCAATTCATCGTCCATCTGCCGAGCCAGCAAACCGAGCATCAGCGGCCCGCGGGGCTGGTTGATGTGAACCTGGACAACCGGCTCTCACTCGCCTGACGAGCGCAATGTCGAGACTTTTTTCGGCTCAGTGCCGAAAAGGACGGCACGTCGAAATACGCGAGCGCGACGGACGTGGGATCCTCGCCCCCAAATTCGATGCGCCGGAAGTCGGGCTGATTGGCACCATAGGTGCGCTCGGTCCACGAATCCGCATCGACGTAGTCATAGAACACGCGTGGGACGCCCAGTTTTGCCCACACGCGCATATCTTCAATCGTCATGCTACGGGTCGTGGCCGAACCTCCGCTCAGATACTGCGACGGCGCTTGAGCGCGGTGATGAACAGATCATTGTCCACCGCGCTGCCGATTGACACCCGCATGCATGTCTCATAGCCTGCTTCGCGCCACGGCTTGACGATCACACCGTCCTGAAGCATCGCTGCCGCAAGCGCGGACGCATCCTCGTCACAGTTGAAGAACAGGAAATTCGCAAGCGAGCGTGCTGGCCGATAGCCCAGCTCAACAAGCGCCGCGCGCATGTACCCGCGGCCGCTGCGCGCGTCCAGCACGCTTGCAGTGACATGCGCCTCGTCGCAGAATGCAACGGCTGCCGCCTGCTGCGCGATGCCATTGATATTGAACGGCGTGCGCACCCGGTTCATCAGACTCGCCAGGTCCGAGTCAGACGCAATGCCATAGCCGACCCGCAGTGCGGCAAGCCCATAGGCTTTCGAGAAAGTGCGCAACAGCAGCCACGGCAAACCTGAAGCCTGCAGCAAGGCGAGGCCATCCGGGTAGTCGTCCTCACCTACCGCATACTCGTAGTAGGCCTCGTCCCACAGCACGAGCGTGCCGGGCGACACGGCCGCAAGCAGACGTGCCATGTCGGCCAAGCACAGGGCAGTACCCACTGGGTTACTCGGATTGCTGATAATCAGCATGCGCGTGCGCGGCGAGAGCGCGGCGATCAGGCCATCCACATCGAATTCGAAATCGGCGCGCATCGGCACCGTCACGACGCGGGCACCCACACTCTGCGGATAGATGATGTGTAGCCCGAACGATGGGATAACAGTAACCACTTCGTCCCCGGGGGAGAGAAAGGTATGCGCCGCGATGGCCAGCAGGTCTTCCGAGCCATTGCCGACCAGTACCTGATCGGACGCCACGCCCAACCGTTCGCCAATAAGCTGACGCAATTTCGTGCTGGAAGGATCTGGATACAGCGCGAGCGCGCTCGCTGTCGTCGATCGGGCGAGCTCGTTCAGCACGCGCTCGCTCGCGCCCCGCGGATTCTCATTGCTGCCAAGCTTGGCCACACGTGACACCCCATGTCGCATGCGAACGTAGTCGCTCGACAGCCCCGCGTTGTATGGCGGCAGTGCGCGCACTTCGGCGCGAAGCGTATCAATAAAAGCAGCGCTGACGCTCATCGTATCTCCTATGGATATGGGATTAGCCCTGGCTCGAGCGGCGACGTCACATGATCGACATCCCCTTCAGGATCTACGCGATCGAACCCCACGCACGATTCACGGCCCCCCAGGGAGATGAATAAATCGGCGTAGTGATATGCCGCGACAACTCGTTTTTGCAGTATATACCACGCATCAAAAAAGCTAAGTCATTTCGTGATATTTGAATACCTGCACGTGTTTTCCAACGATAGCATCTATATTTATCCCGTACATATATACCGTTTTATGCATTTCACTCCTGTTCAAGCTGCAGCCTCATGGATGGTAAATTGTATATACCATCGATCGAAATGCAGACATACCTCGGGCGTCGCGCCAAAATACGGCGGGCGAGTCGCCGCTCGCTAGGTGACCGGCGTGATGCGCATGAATGCGCGCCGCACATGTCCTGTTTTCATCAGACCGGTGCGAACGACTCAAGGCATCGTGAGCTTCAGGGGAGCAACTTGCCCGGGTTCAGAATTCCACGCGAATCAAGCGCCTGCTTTATCGCCTGCATACATGTCAGTTCCGTTTCGCTGCGCGAGTACCCCAGAAACGGACGCTTGAGAATGCCGATGCCGTGCTCGGCGGAGATCGACCCACGGTATTGCTGCACTAGGCTGTAGACGACGTGATCCACGTCCTCCGACGAGACGCCGGGAATCGAACAACCGTCGACAGTGATATGCAGGTTTGAATCGCCGATGTGCCCAAAGAAAAACCCTCGATGGCTCGGCCAGCGCGCCGCGAAATCCTGGCGGCAGGTATCGACGAAATGGCCGATTTCACCAATCGGCAAACTGACATCAAAATTGATCGGTTCGAGCTTGACCGGAAATTCGGCAGTCGCCTCGCGGATCTCCCACAGGGCGTGGGTTTCCGCTTGCGACTGGGCGATGACAGCATCCAGCAGCACGCCGGATTCCAGTTCCACGCCCAGGGCCTCTGCAAAGCGACCACCACCGTCATCGACAAAACCCGCGTGCTCGATCAGTGCGTAGAGCGGATACGCTTGCTGGAACGGCGAATGTGTGGTCCGCGATATCGATACGCCGAACTCGAAGAAGTCCGGCCACATGATCTCGAACGCGCCGACCTCGTTGCCAAAACGCGCTTGCAGCGAGCGCAGCAGCCGCACGGCGCTGTCATAGTCGGGCAGCGCGCACAGGGCGGTGTTCCGGCTGCTGCGTCGCGGCCCGAGGCGCAGCACCGCGCGGGTGATGATTCCGAGCGTGCCTTCGGAGCCGATGAAGAGCTGCCGCAGATCATATCCGGTGTTGTTCTTGACCATCTTGCTCAACGAACTGAGCACGCTCCCGTCAGCGAGCACCACCTCCATGCCGAGCACCTGGTCGCGCGCAGTGCCCGACTGGATCACGCGAATCCCGCCCGCGTTGGTCGCGAGGTTGCCGCCAATCTGGCACGAGCCCCTCGCGCCAAGATCCAGCGCGAACTCGAAGCCCGCCTCCTGTGCTGCCTCCTGAACCGTCTGCAACGTGGTGCCGGCCAGCACGGTCATGGTGGCGGCCGCGCGATCGATTTCCTCGATGCCCGTCAGCCGTTCGAGCGATAGACAGATGTCGGCGCCGGTCGGAATCGCGCCGCCCGCGAGGCCGGTCAACCCGCCCTGCGGCACAACGCTCTGACGCGCCGCGTGACAGAGCCTCATCACAGTCGCCACCCCTTCGATACTGCGAGGCAGCACCACGGCCACGGGATTGACACTCGACTGGCCGCTCCAGTCGCCAAGATAACGCGGCTCGATGGCCTCCCCAGTACGTACCGAGTCGGCTCCGAGCGCGGCGACAAGTGCTTCGATGAGTCCCTTCGTGATCGAGCTCATTGGATGATTTTCATGGGGTTCGATCTCGGAACAACGACGATCAGCAGTGGACTCATGCTTGCTCCCCCTGTGCGCGCGTCTTTCGATAACCCATCGAGTCGTTGATACGCCCGAGGACATAGTCGCCTGCGGCGACCGCATCATACAGCGGCTGCACGCCGTCGAGGCCGAGATCGCGCGGCTCCACCTCCGCAGCATAGGTCGGATCGTAGAAGCTCGCGATCGAATAGCGCTCCTTGCCAGAACGATTGATCACGCGATGCAGCGTCGAGCGAAAGCGGTCATTGGACCAGCGTGCCAGCAGGTCGCCGACATTCACGACAAGCGTGCCCGGAATCGGCGGTGCGTCGATCCAACTGTTGGATGTGAGTTCCTTCACTTGCAGGCCGCCCACGTTGTCTTGCCACAGCAGCGTGATGCAGCCGTAGTCGGTATGAGGCGCGACGCCGAACTCGTCGGCGTCCGATAGCGGCGCCTGGGGCGGGTAATAGACCATCTGCGTGCGCTGCATGCGCTTCGTGTATTTGCTCGCGAAGAAATGCTCGTCGATGTCAAGACTCAATGCGATCGCGCGCAGCAGGTCCGCACCGCACGCACCAATCGCCTCGTAATAATCGTACAGCGCGGGGCGCAGCGACGGCATGAAGTCAGGCCAGTTGTTGGGCCCGCGCAGCGCCTCCCCCGCCAGCACGCTCGGATCGTCTTCCGGCAATTCGAGACCAATGCTGAAGAACTCCTTGAGGTCTGGCTTGGTGGCCTGATACATGGTCGCATCGCCCAGTGCATTGAACCCGCGATGGCGGTGATTAACCGCGACGCGGCGCTTCACCTCAGGTGGAAAAGCGAAGAACTCGCGCGCGCCGGCCACGGCGCGGTCGAGCACCGTTTGCGGAACACCGTGATTGCTGACATAGAAGAAGCCGATGGTTGTGCACGCCTGGCGAATGGCAACGGCGGCCTTGCGAAGCCCCGCAGGGTCATGCGCACGCACGCTGGCAAGATCGACAACAGGAATTTGAAAAAAGGATGTCATAGAGGTTGCTCCGGGGCAAATAACAAGGAAAACGCAATGACGCAGCTGCCGTATATACCGCACGAAAAGCATCGCGACAACAACGTTACTGGAATCGACGATTGCCGGACGAATTGCCTGCTTCGGCGAAGGATGCAGATCGCGCAGCGATAACGCAAACACAAAGAAAAACGCACTTTTTCACACGAAGCAAAGCAGTACATACCACGTACATTGTCAGGCTTACTCTACTCACTGGAAGTGGGAATTTTTTGGCGCATGCGTGCCGTCGTGATGTGCAAAATTCCTAGTTTTACAGCCTCACCATGGGCGACAATCTCAATTAAACCGCCTCAGAGTGACACAAACACATGTATATACCGCCAATTAATATAACGCTATCAAACACGTGACAATAGCGCACCGGTGTTAACCCCTAAGTCGCATCGAACCGTATCCGCATTCCGGTTCGTTTATATTTTTTGACACGCTTGGCAACCTATTTTGCGGTATATACTGAGTCACACCGTTTGCATTCCTGCACAACGGATCACGGGCTTCGGCAGATGGGCAAACGAACGTGCGTCGTCGGACGAAAGCACTGATAACAGGAGAGTCCCTCAATGAATTTTTTCTCGAAATGGAAAAGTCGTCTGGTCTTCGTCGCCCTGTTCGCGACAGCTGTTTCAGCCCATGCGGAGGATGAGCTCGCCAAGGTGAAGAAGACTGGCGAACTGGTGATCGGAACCGAAATGCAGTTCGCGCCGTTCGACTTTGTCGAAAATGGCGAGCAAAGAGGCTTCAACAAAGACTTTTTCGCCGAGGTAGGCAAGGAGCTCGGCGTCAAGGTGCGTTCCATCGATCTGCCATGGGCCAGCGTGCTGCCCGGACTTGAAGCCGGTAAGTTCGACATCGTGAGTGGCCCGGTCACGATCAGCAAGGCGCGCATGGAACGTTACGAATTCACATTGCCGATTGCCGACGCAACCGACGCCCTGCTCAAACGCGCCAACGACGCCAGCATCAAGCAGTCGTCCGATGTGGCCGGTAAGATCGTCGGCGGCGGCAAAGGCTCCGCGCAATTGGATCAGTTGAAGAAATATGTGGCATCGCTGCCAGGCAAGACCGAGGTACGCGAATACGTCGACAATAACCAGGCCTATGCAGACCTTGCCGCAGGACGCATCGCCGCGGTTGGCAACTCGTTGCCCAATATCGCCTACGTGGCGCGCCAGCGGCCCGATATATTCGCCGTCGTGCAACCGCCATTTGGTACTAGGGTCTATTTCGCCTATCTCGGCCGCAAGGACGCCGATAGCAAGTCGCTCATCGACGCGATCGACCAGGTCATCGTGAAGATGCACGACGACGGCCGCCTCAGTGAGTTACAGAAGAAGTGGTTCGGCGTGACGATGGATACGCCGAAGACTATGCCGACGGCAATCTACTGACGTCGCGCTGGCGCCGGATGCGTCGAGTGGATAATACGCATCCGGCGCCTTCCCTGGACACCCCTCGGTATAGGCTCATGTTCAACTTCCTCGCGTTCTCGCAAGCGCTACGGCTTTTAGTCTTCGCAGCGCAAGCCACCATATTGATCTCGCTCATTGGCCTCGTCGTGGGCTTCGTGATCGCAGTAGGAGTCTGCAGTGCTCGGTTGTCGCGCAATCGACTGGCGTCCCGCCTCGGTGGTGCCTACGTCTTTTTCTTTCGTGGTGTGCCGCTGCTCGTCCAGTTGCTTCTGACCTACTACCTCTTGCCGTTTATCGGCATCAACGTGCCACCGCTCGTGGCCGCCGCTACCGCGGTGTCGTTATGCGAGGCGGCATACCTTGCGGAAATCCTGCGCGGCGGCTTCGCCGGCATCCCGAATGGGCAGCTTGAGGCTGCGCAACTCCTCGGCCTGTCGCGATTCAATGCGGTGACAAGGATCCAGGTTCCCCAGGCGTTGAGGTTGACGCTACCATCCTTGGTCAATGAGGTAGTGATGCTGGTCAAGGCTTCGTCGCTGATCTCGGTGGTGGGTGTGGCCGAACTGACGCGCACCGCGCAGAACATTGCCGCAAGTACCTACCGGCCGCTCGAAGCGTATATCGCAGCCGGGTTGATCTATCTAGTCATCAACGGCATGTTGTCGTTCGCCGGTCATCGTGCCGAGCGGCGCATGGAGAGAGCGTGAGATCATGACTATCCAGTTCGATCCGACTGTCCTCACGGATTCTCTGCCCGCATTGGTCCAGGGGTTCGCAACCACCCTCGCCGCCTGGATGGGCGGCGTACTGATCGGCCTCGGCCTTGGATTTGGCATTGCTATCCTGCAGATTTTTTGCGCCGCGTGGGTGCGCGGGATACTACGCGCCTACATCGAGATTTTGCGCTGTACGCCGTTCCTCGTTCAGCTCTTCGTGCTCTACTACGGCGGCCCGTCGATAGGCCTGGAGTTGCCACCGCTCACAGCCGGCGTTGTCGCCCTGGGCCTTTACGGCAGCGCCTACTTTGCCGAAGCGTTCCGGTCCGGCTTTAGCTCTGTGCCCCGTGGCCACCTCGAAGCCGCAGAATGTCTTGGCCTTACGCGGCTGCAAACCATCCTACGGGTCCAATTGCCGCAAATGATGGTGATCATCGTGCCGGCGCTGACCAACCTGATTATTGTGTTAAGCAAAGAGACGGCTGTGTTGTCGGTCGTTACCGTCCCTGAATTAACTTTCGTCCTCACCGGCATTGGCTCAGAGCGTTTCGCTTTTGTTGAAACGCTACTCGCACTATGCGTTTGCTACCTTGCGCTGGTTGAACTCACCTCGCGCACCGGACAGTGGGTCGAGGGACGACTGGGCCGGTTCCTGACCCGGTGAAAGATTCGACCGGCCCCGAATGAAGAGTGAGACGAGCGAGATATACTGACTATGAACGATTCCATTACGACCGGCCTGGGTGTACCTGCTGACCATTTGGTTGAAGCGCGCCATGTCGGCAAGCACTACGGCAACCTAAAGGTCCTTGACGACGTCTCGCTCGCGGTCCGCAAGTCGGAGGTGACCTGCATCATCGGGCCGTCCGGATCGGGCAAGAGCACACTGTTGCGTTCGCTCGCCTTCCTTGAGGAATACGACGAAGGCGAAATTTTTATCGAGGGTAAATTGCTGGGTTATGCGAACGATCGCAATGGCCGCCGCGTGCGTGCTTCGCAGGCCGAGATCAACCGCGTGCGGCGCAACGTTGGCATGGTG
The DNA here is from genome assembly GCF_002220365.1 of Caballeronia sordidicola. Classification (GTDB taxonomy): domain Bacteria; phylum Pseudomonadota; class Gammaproteobacteria; order Burkholderiales; family Burkholderiaceae; genus Caballeronia; species Caballeronia sordidicola_C. The sequence goes on from NZ_MTHB01000105.1 coordinate 12,530, forward strand.
TTTCAGCAATTCAATCTCTGGCCGCACATGACAGCCATCGAAAACGTTGCCGAGGCGCTTATCCGAGTGCTCCGCCTGCCGCGTGAAGAGGCGTGCAAGCGTGCGCTTGCAATGCTCGACAAGGTCGGGCTCTCGGAGAAGGCCGACAATCACCCGGCGCGCCTGTCCGGTGGCCAGCAGCAGCGAGTCGCGATCGCCCGCGCGCTCGCCATGGAGCCGCACATCATGCTATTCGACGAGCCCACCTCGGCGCTTGACCCTGAACTCGTCGGCGAAGTGCTGCAAGTGATGAAGAACCTAGCCAGCGACGGCATGACGATGGTTGTCGTGACACACGAGATGGGCTTCGCGGCGCAGGTAGCCGACACGGTGGTCTTCATCGACCACGGTAAGATCGCCGCGCAAGGCTCGCCGGAACAGGTCTTTCACGACGCCCAACAACCGCGTCTGCGACACTTTCTGCAGAATTATTTCGACCGCAATGCGTTCTGGACCCGTCGCGAAGAGCCGCAAACGGGAGCCGCATGAGCCGAGCGAGCGCGGATTGGTGCGTAGGCAAGGGTCGTCGAAACGCAAACGCATCATGCCGGACATGTGCTGTCGCAACGATTTTGCAGGAGATCTAATCATGGGTGTAAATGGACATGCCGCGGAATCGGCCGCACCGCTCGCACGCTACGAACGCGTCAAGGAACACATCCGCGCTCGCATTCTGTCGGGTGAATGGCGGCCCGGCGAGCGGATCCCGTCGGAAATCACGCTCGTCGGTGAACTGGGCGTGTCCCGGATGACGATCAACCGCGCACTGCGCGAGCTGACTGAACAAGGCGTGCTCACGCGCTTTTCCGGCGTCGGCACGTTTATAGCCGAAGAAAAGCCCCAGTCGACATTGCTGATGATTGCGCATATCGGCGATGAGATTCGCGCGCGGGGTCATGAGTATCAGTACTCGATCGAACTCACGACACGCGAAGCCGCCGCGAGCGAAGTTTCCGCAGCGCTGGCGCTCGCACCCGGCGCGTCGGTGTTTCACGTGATTTGCGTGCATTGCGAGAACGGCTTACCGGTGCAGCTCGAGGACCGGTATGTGAATCCCGAGGCCGCGCCGCATTTTCTTGAACAGGACTTCGCGGTTATCCGGCCATCGGAGTATTTGTTCAATACCGTGCCAGCCCACGAGATTGAACACGTCGTGGACGCGACACTGCCGACGCGCGTAGAAGCCAAGCTTCTCAAGATCGGACCGGAGCAGCCATGCCTCACACTCGTGCGCCGTACGTGGGCGAGCGGGACCGCTGTGACCTTTGCGCGGTTCGTTCATCCTGGCACGCGATATCGGCTCGGCTGCCGGTTCGTGCCGGACAGCATGCAGCGGCAAAGCTAGGTTTTCAGCAATAGAGCGAATCGTGTCGACAACCTATTGTGCGAGGTCCCGCGAAAAAGACCTATGAACGGTGGATCTGGAGAGCGGAACAAAGTGGGCGTTGTTGAATAAATCGATCTCCAGGCTGAGGTGGTCGATCTGGCATGATCTGCGGTTGACTTCACCTGCAGAAGAGCCGATGCCGTACAAACATAACCAGAACCGCCGACACAAGATCGAAAAAGCGCGTTACAAGGTGACCAACTGGCCCGAATATAACAAGGCGTTGCGCCAGCGCGGCGATATCACGATCTGGTTCACCGAAGAGGCGCTCGCCGCATGGCGCCCGGCCAAGACTGGTGCTCGTGGCAGGCCGCAGGAATACTCTGATCTCGCGATCGAGACCGCTTTGTTCATCCGCCAGGTCTTTCATCTGCCGCTACGCCAAACCGAAGGCTTCATGAACTCGCTCACCCGCCTCATGAAGAGCACCATCAGCATTCCTGACTATAGCAGCATTTCCAAGCGCAGCATTTCACTACCCCGGCACGTCCTAAGCCAGCCGATGGAACGGGTAGCCTCGTGATCGTTGATTCTACCGGGCTCAAGGTCTACGGCTGTTGAGGTCCGTTAATTTTGCTAATCGCGGGCTTTAATTCTGCTAGCGGAAAAACTGCCATACCGTTGATTTCATTGCTGAATTCGAACCTTTCCTTGTTGATCAGATTGTTGCTTACACGCAACATGCTATAGGCCCCCGTTCACTATTTCTGCTAACGCGTCCTGCTTGCCCTCTAATTGTACTAATGTAGCTCGGTCGCCCCTGACATCCGAGCCATCATGCCCAAGGCCAACGAACACGAAGCCCGGGAAGCTGTCATCGCCCGCATACTTCGCCCGCTTGGAACCCAACCTCTTTCGAAGGCCCAGGCACTGCAGGCAGCAGGACTGCTCAACGTGCACTGGACGACGGTCTATCGGTTGCGGAAGCGATTTCTGGCAGACCCCGTTATCAGTGCGGTCAGACCGCGTGAGCGTGGCCCCAAAGCCGGCAGCCGGCGCCTGGGTGCCCGGACAGAATTGATCGTCGACGACGTGCTCACTACGTGGCTTCCCAGGCAGCGTCTGCTGGCTCATCCACTCACCGACCTGACGCTCGAAATCCGGCGCAGATGCGTAGAAACAGGCACGACACCGCCAGGCCGCAACTTGGTGGCCCGACGATGGGCCGCACATCGTGAGGCCGAGGGCATGG
>NZ_MTHB01000048.1 GCF_002220365.1 Caballeronia sordidicola
CTTGATTGGTCAGAGCTGGCGTCGTAACTGGGCCCGGGTGATACCGTTCTTCGACTACCCGCCGGAGATCCGAAAGGTGATCTATACGACCAACGCGATCGAGTCGATCAACATGAGTCTGCGAAAGGTCATCAAAACGCGCAGTTCATTCCCGACTGACGACGCCGTAATGAAACTGTTTTACCTGGCGCTGAACAACATCAGCAAGAAATGGTCGATGCCAATCAGAGACTGGAAGGCGGCTCTAAACCGCTTCGCTATCCAGTTCGAAGACCGGATGTCGCCGGGTTAAACGAAAACCCGTTTACACAAAATTCGGGACACCCCCCCGGACTTGGTGTTCCTGCAGCCAAGTCCGAACCACCAGCCAGCCGTCCCAGCGCTTCCCAACCCTCCCTCCCAAGCGGAACTCGGCAAAATCGTCGTACTATCCCGTTCTAGGCCTGCAAAAAAAGCCAGATACCTGACATCTGCGGGCCGGAATGGAACCGACTGTCATGGACCGTTTTCTAGCAATGAAAGTCTTCGTGCGCGTGGTCGAGAGCGGCAGTTTCTCCAAGGCCGCAGACGCATTGCGCCTGCCTGCCGCGAGCGTTTCCCGCACCGTCCAGGCACTCGAAGCGCACCTCGGGGCACGCCTCCTGAACCGCACCACACGCAGCATCAGCATCACCGAAGACGGTGAGATCTACTATGAGCGATGCGTTCGCGTACTCGGTGAAGTGGACGACATGGAGTCCGTCCTGTCACGCTCCAAGCTCAGCCCGAAAGGTACCGTACGCGTCAGCTTGCCCGCGCTCATGGCGAAGAGCACCATCATCTCCGCGCTCCCCGAATTCTTCGCGGCCTACCCGGATATCCGCGTGGAGATGAGCCTGACCGACAAGCAAGTCGACATTATCGAGGCGGGCGTGGATTGCGTGATTCGCGTAGGCGCAGTCGGCGATATCGGCCTGGTGGCAAAGCAGATCGGCCGCTATTCCCAGATCACGGCAGCATCGCCGTCGTATATCGAAAAATACGGCGAGCCGAAGACGCTCGAGGATCTCGAGCACCACACATGCGTGGATTATCTGGTGAGCAAGACGGGGCGCGTCAGAAGCTGGGAGTTCGTGGTGGACGGCGAGACCAAGACCATCCCGCTCAAGGCGATGCTGGCTGTCAATGACGCGGATTCCTATGTGGAGTGCGGCCTTGCCGGCCTCGGGCTGATCCAGGCGTCGAGCTATACGCTGTCTTCTTATCTGGAGAGCGGCGCGCTGCTGGAAGTGCTGCAGACCTATCCGTCGTATCCGCGCGTGGTGTCGATCCTGTATGCGGCGAACCGGCATCAGCCACGGCGGGTGAAGGTGTTTATAGAGTGGATTGCGGAGATTTACAGACGGCAGACGTCATTGCAAGTGGCCGCGGATGATCTGCATGCCGGACATACCGGGTATGCCGACCACGCGAGCCACGTCACGTCCTGACGGCTGCGGCGCGCTGCACGGCTGCTTCACCCTCGACTTGCGCGCGTGCATGCTGGTACATCCACTCGAGCGTGTCGTAGATAGGCGTGATGGGAATGCGGCCGATCGCGCGCATTAGCTTGATGTTCGAGCCGACCAGCTTCGCAATCTCATTGCGCCGCATGAAGCGTGGATCGACAAAGATCCCGATCTTGTATCCCGCGATGCGTTGCATCATGGTCAGGATTTCGCCGAGCGAATGGCCGGTCCCTGAGCAGGTATTGAATGCCTCGCCCGCGGGCGCGACTTCCAGCAGCCGCGCGTAAACTTCGACGATGTCGCGGACATCGGAGAAATCGCGGCTCACGGCCAGGTTACCGAGCGACATGCGTGCTTCATGACGTGCGTGATGATTGACGATCTTCGGCAACAGGAAGTCTTCGCCCTGACCCACGCCCGTGTAGTTGAACGGGCGTGTAAAGAAGACCGGCAGGCGGTCGAGCCACAAGCGCGCCATGTTCTCCATCGCGAGCTTGCTGACCGCATAGTCATTGCCGGGGCTCAGCGGCACGTTTTCGTCAATGACCTCCACGTTCGCATTGCCATACACATTCGATGTACTCGCCATGAGCACGGCGCGCGGTTTCTTGTCGAGCTGCGACAGGGCGTCGAGCAGATTGCGCGAGCCCATGATGTTGACCAGATAACTCTGCGTGGGCGCGTTGCCCGTGACGTGCGCGAGACCGGCGAGATGGACGACGACATCGGGCTGTGCGTCACTGACGCACGCGCGCACCGCCTCGAGATCCAGCAGGTCGACTGGAACCCCCGTTGTGCCGGGCACGTCGGGCTCGGTCGCGGGCGAAGTCGTGCCCCACACGTCGTAACCGTCGTCCAGCAGACGTGCCGCCATATGGCATCCGGTAAAGCCGGAAAGGCCGGTGATGAGAGCGCGACGGCGTTTGTTGCCGTGAGGATGTTTGATGTCGTTCATTGCGCGAGATATATGCGGCGGCCGTTTCGCAAAGGGTTGCAGCATTTATCGGAAGGCTTCTGCGTGCCCCGTCCAGTGACGCCAGTTACTTGCCGTTTTCCGACAATGCAGCAGTCGAGCGATGATTTAGATCATGCAACAGCGTTTCGTACGGGAAACAGAAATTCCCGTTCTGCGCCCGGCAACACGTGGCTTTCCAGCCATTTTCCGCATCGTTTGACCGGTCAATTTTATCACGTACCCCTCACGTACCCCGTGTCCAGGCCGGCGCAACACCCGGTGCGGTGCGACGGGGCAATGGGCATGAAGTGCCGCCAACTATTGCCCAGCCCCCTTGGGGACGCTTCGGACTACGTTGTTCCTGCTGACACGAGTACGCACGGGTACGGCGAACGCGAGTGCGGCGAAGCATATTTGCCGGCTTCACATTGCGGGATGCTTCTAGCCTGACACAGCGATATTACGCTTTGCTTATTCTAAGAAAAAACTAATCAGGAAAATATTCGACAGCCATTGATCACATGTTAAAAATTATTACTGTCGGATGCATTTGGCAAGCTCTGCGAGCGTTCGCTTATTACGTCTCGATACAATTTTTTAAAGAAATAAGTCAATTGGAAAGTCGGGCAGGATTTTGGCAGTCATTCTTGCACCGCTTTAGCACTTCAATGGCGCTTCAGGTGTTACCGGTTATGTACTTGAAAGCTGCTTGCGGCGGTAATCGATTAAATTCTGTGGTTCATTTACCACTGGCGATTCGGCTTCGCGCGCTATTTATTTCAGATTTTTTTGCAATATTTGAACGGTAGTCTTGGCTCACCCGAGTAACGGCCGTGACGCCTCTACTGCACCATCGGCCGATGGACGCAGAGTGGGCCGCTCTCAGATGGAGAAAACCTCTTGCATCGTTTTTCGCGCTTTTTGGGTTTGTCGTGTTTTTTGCGTCTGTCGCTTGTGGCATCACGTATTTGGGTTGTGGGAGCGCTAGGTTTGGCTGCGGTGACTTCCGCGTATCCGGCGTCGCCAACGGTGCTGCCGGCGCGTACGTCGTGGATTGGCAACACCTTCGGTTTCGGCGATGGCACGTGGACGCAGATCAACATTACTGCGATGGCCGTCACGCCTGACGGCCGCGTGTACACCAATGCACCGTGGGACGAAAGCGGCGCGGAAGTGAGCGTCTACAAGGACGGCAAGGTGCTCGGCACGGCTGGCGGTACGCACGGCTGGGGCAACTACGGTGGCAACGCGATTGCGCTTAACGGGCGCTATGCGTTTGTTGCGGTCGGGGTGGGCAACGAGCGCGGCAATCTGTCGAAGGCGGGTGTGTGGCCGCCCAAGGGCAAGCAGTGGTTTGGCGTGTCGCGCCGCGACCTCCATGACACGAAACGCAGCGTGGCGTTCCAGGCGAACCTGGCCGCCGATAAAGACGGGCACGCGCAGCTTGCCGCTGCTTTCCTGATGATCAACGAGGCGCCGGAAGACAAGCGCGGCGCGCCGAAGACGGACGATGTGAAGCAGGACGTAGGCGGGCTGGCTGCATCGGATGCGTTGTTGTACGTGGCCAATACCGCGATGAACCGCATCGAGGTGTACGACGCCGAGTCGATGCAGCAAAAGAGCAAATGGAATGTGATGCAGCCGGGGCGTCTGGCGCTCGCGAAGGACGGGACGTTGTGGGCGCTGGTCAATACGCAGGGCGGCCAGGCGCGGCTCGCGCATTACACGCCGGCGGGCGCGGCGATCGACGATGCACCGGCGCTGGCCGCGGGCACCGACGCCGTCGATTTGACGATAGATGCTCAGGGGCGTTTGCTGGTTGCTGACAATGGAGTGCGTCAGCAAGTGCTGATCTTCACGCGCGACGGCGGCGCCGGCATTTACCGCGAGTCCAGTGCGCTGGGTGAGCGCGGCGGCATTTTCTCGGGTGTCGTGGGCCGTCCTGGTCCGCAGCGGTTCAACGGACTGACGGGCGTGGGTGTGGATGCCGCCGGGAACGTGTATGTATCGACGAATGGGATTGGTGTGCGGCAGGGTTCGACTGGTGCGGGACTTGGCGCGACGCTTGAGAGTTATGCGCCTGATGGCCGGCAGTTGTGGCAAGTGCAGGGATTGTTGTTCGTGGATGGTGCGTGGATGGATCCGGCGCGTCCGAACAGCGTGTACAGCGGCAATAAACGTTTTGAGCTGGATTTGTCGAAGCCGGTGGGACAGGAATGGAAGTACGTGGGTTTCTTGTCGGGGCGATTCAAGTATCCGGAGGACCCTAGCTTTAGCGTCGATGACTGGCCGGGACAGCCGATCGCTCGCAAGGTCGATGGTCGTACTTTCTTGTACTTGACGGACATGTATTCGGACCATCTGAAGATTTATCGCTTCGATGCAAAGCGTGATGGAGAGCTGGCGATTCCTTCGGGCTACTTCGCTGGTCGTGAACGAGGCGCGCAGAATATTCCGAATCATCCGCCGCATGGTGACTGGATCTGGCGTGACACGAACGGCAATGGCCGGTTTGATGCGAACGAGTTCGACGTGAACAACGGAGTACTACCTAATCCTGGTGGATGGGGGTGGTGGGTTGATACGAAGGGTGACATTTGGCATACGAGTGACACTCGGGGGATCAATCGCTTTAGATACGGTGGTGTGGACCGTGTGGGCAATCCGGTTTATGCGTATGCCAACGCGCAGAACTACGCGATGCCTGCGCCGTTCAACGTGGTGAAGCGAGCGGTGTATGAGGCGGACACGGACACGATGTATTTGACTGGGTACACGGCAGACGAGCCGTTTGACCGTGGGTACTGGAAGGAAGTGGGTCGGCGGTTGGTGCGGTACGACCATTGGTCGAAGGTGCCGGAGCAGCGGTATTCGATTGATTTGCCTTGGGACACCAAGAGCAAGCCGTTGGCTACGACGATTGGTTTGACGGTTGAGGGCAAGTACGTGTTCACGGTTGAGCCGGTTGGGATGGTGCATGTATATGAGAAGGATACGGGTCGCGAGGTTGGGGTGATCAAGCCGGGGCCGGAAGTGGGTCATGCGTCGGGGTGGGTGGATGTGCCCAACGGCATTAGTGCGAGCCGACAGGCGGATGGTGAGTACCTGATATTTGTTGAAGAGGATGCGAGGGGAAAAGTGATGATGTACAGGTGGCGCCCATAGGCTGTTCGTTCGCACTTTTTGGGTTTTGGGTGGGCAGGGGGGTGCCGGGGTGCCAGATTCCAGGGTTAGCGGTCGGAGTCAGTGCCGGGTTGCTGCTTTCGGCCTTAGCGGTCTGCGTGAATTGGATGTTTTCTTTAGCACTATTAGCCACTGTGCGTGGCGGCACGTCATTTCTTTGTCCAAAGCGACAAAGAAACGAAGCAAAGAAAACGCTTTAACCGCTCTACCCTAAGTGTCCACAGCGTGCAGTTTCTATTCATAGGTGCCCCAAAAGCACGGTGCTCGCCAGAGCGACGGATGGTTGAACCCCTCCTTCTCGCGAATCCTGACATAGACACGCTTCGCCACCAGTGCTCTCGGGCAAGCACTATTTTCCCAGGAACCGGTACCGCCTCACGCGTACGCGCTGCTGCGTTTCTTGGTGGTTAGCTGCTTGGTCGGCACGGTTATTTTCGGGGGTAGGGCCTTACTCGTTTGCACGGCATGGTTCGCTGGTGGGTTGGCGACGCGGTTGCGCCGAGCGTACTAATTTGGTGGTTGGTTGTTCGCGGATAGCGCGGGATGAACCTTAAGCAGGTTCAGTCACTGGTGGCGAAGCGTGTCAGAACCCGAGTTCGGAGAAGGAGGGTTTCACACATCCGTGGCTCTGGCGAGCACCGTGCTTTTGGGGCACCTATGAATAGAAACTGCACGCTGTGGACACTTAGGGTAGAGCGGTTAAAAGCGTTTTCTTTGCTTCGTTTCTTTGTCGCTTTGGACAAAGAAATGACGCGCCGCCACGCGCAGTGGCTAATAGTGCTAAAGAAATTAGCCAACTCAGGCAGACCACTAACACTGAAAGCAGCAACCCGGCACTGACTCAGACCGCTAACGCAGGAACCAGGCACCCCAACATCAACCCCAACCACCAACCCTAACCCCCCAAAACCCCCCAAAACCCCGAGAACGAGTGCGAACGATGGAAAAATCGATGGTGAAGAACATGGCGATTAACTTTTCGGGACTGGTATTGCCTACCTTCGTCTCGTTGATCACCGTGCCCGCATACATCCATCTCGTCGGCGTCGAACGCTATGGCGTGATCAGCCTCGTCTGGACCCTCATCGGCTACTTCGGCATTCTCGATCTTGGCATGGGCATGGCTGCTCAACACCAGATCTCGAAGGCCCACGCCGCCAACGACCCCGAAGCCCGTTCGCGCGTGTTCTGGAGCGCCATCTGGCTCAATCTGGGTACCGGAATAATAGGCGGTATCCTCATCTACTTCGGCGCGTTCGCCTACACCGCCTACGTCGCGCATTCATCCCCCGCCATGCAGCAGGAGGTCTATCACGCACTCCCCTGGCTCGCCCTGGCCATTCCCATCGCGAACGTCTCATGGGTCTGCGCCGGCGCAATCAATGGCGTCGAACGCTTCGGTATCTACAACACCAATCAAACGATCGGCACCTTCCTGTTCCAACTGCTGCCGCTAGCCGCCGCCTGGAAGATCGCACCGAACCTGCAAACCGTACTCGCCGCCGCCGTCGTCGCACGCGTCCTGGCCGTGATAATGCTTGCACGAGCGAGCTTCAAGGTGCTCGACATCAAACGCATCGAATGGCCGCAGCTCGGCGTGGCCGGCGGCTTGTTCAAGTTCGGCGGCTGGATGCTGGTCGCGACCATCTCCAGCATGATCACGGACTCCCTCGATCGCATCCTCCTGGGCGCAAATCTGGGCGCGCGTTTCGTCACGTACTACACCGTCCCGCAGAACCTCGTCACCCGCCTGAACATGCTGCCGAACTCACTCGTTCGCACCTTGTTCCCGCGCTTGTCCGCCGTCAAACGCGAACACGCCGATGCCATGGTCCAGCAGTCACTCGAATTCCTCAACGGCGTCTTCACGCCCATCGCGCTCTTCGTCATGCTCGTGCTCGCCCCCTTCCTGCATCTCTGGGTCGGACAGGAAATCGCCATCGCGAGCGCGCCAGTGGGCCGGATCCTGATCATCGGCGTGTGGCTCGTCGGACAGGCCAGCGTCACGCGCATCATGATCCAGTCGCAAATCAATCCGGCAACCGCGGCGCGAATCGGCATCGTGCAACTGCCGTTCTTCGTGACGGCGCTGTGGTTCGGCATCGCGCGCTTCGGTCCTATCGGCGCGGCCAGCGTGGTCGTGCTGCGCTCGCTCGCCGACTATGGCCTCTTGCTCTGGATCTCGCGTCTGCACGCCCGGCCGATTGCCGCCGACATGCTGATGCATCTCGCGTTTCTTGTCGCGGGCCTCGGCGTGGCGTTTGTCATCGATCCGATCGAGTACCCGCTGCAATCTATCGCAGCGGCGTTTGTCATCTCGGGCCTGAATCTAGGTTGTTCCCTTCTCACGCGGCCCGCGTTGCGCTCCATGGCGCGCAGCTTCGTCCACGAGTTGAATGTGCGCCTGAAACGGCGCGTGAAATCCACGGTTTAAGGTGAGGAGTGACACATGAGACATGATCTAGATGAAGCGGTCATCGATCCGGTGCGAGTGACCCTCGACCCTGTCGGCCTGCTGCCGCCTGCCGTGCAGGACACGCCGCCGCGGCACCGCGCGAGAATCGCGAAACGGGTGCCGCGGGTTGCGATCGTGCATGACTGGCTCGTTGCTTTCGCCGGCGCGGAGAAGGTGCTTGAACAGATCGTCACGTGTTTTCCCGACGCCGATCTGTTCAGCGTCGTCGACTTCATGGAAGAGCGGACGTGGATGCGCGGCAAGAAGGTGACGACCTCGTTCATCCAGAAACTGCCGCAGGCGAAAAAGCGCTACCGCTCGTATCTGCCGCTCATGCCGCTCGCGATCGAACAGCTCGACGTGTCCGGCTATGACCTCGTCATTTCGAGCAGCCATGCGGTAGCGAAGGGCATACTGACGGGTCCCGATCAGATCCACGTGAGCTATGTGCATTCGCCCATTCGCTATGCATGGGATCTGCAACACCAGTACTTGCAGCAATCGAATCTCACGTCCGGCGTGAAGTCGTTGCTCGCGCGCATGGTGCTGCACTACATGCGCAACTGGGACATCCGCACGTCGAATTCGGTGGATCATTTCATCGCGAATTCGGCGTTCATCGCGCGGCGGATCAACAAGGTCTATCACCGCGATTCGCATGTGATCTTCCCGCCCGTCGATGTCGAAGCGTTCCAGCTTTGCGAGGTGAAAGAGGACTTCTATCTGACGGCGTCGCGGATGGTGCCGTACAAGAAAATCGATTTGATCGTGGAAGCGTTCGCGAAGATGCCCGAGCGCAAGCTGGTCGTGATCGGCGATGGCCCCGACATGCGCAAGATCCGCGACAAGGCCACGCCGAATGTCGAGATCATGGGCTATCAGCCGTTCTCCGTCCTGCAGGACAAGATGCGGCGTGCAAAGGCGTTCGTGTTCGCGGCCGAAGAGGACTTTGGCATCTCGGTGGTCGAGGCGCAAGCGTGCGGCACGCCAGTGATCGCATACGGCAAGGGCGGCGCGCTGGAAACCGTTCTGGACAGTTCGCACGCGCGCCCAACGGGCCTCTTCTTCGATGAACAGACGACCGATGCAATCATCGACGCCGTGGAAGGTTTCGAACTCGGCGCGGTGAAGATCAATCCGGCGGATTGCCGCGCGAATGCCGAGCGTTTTTCGATCAAGCATTTCCGCGATAGTCTTCGCGCCTATGTGCAAAGCGTTGCGCCTCATTTCACGCTGGCGCCCCCTGCGATGCCACCGTTGCCAGTGGCTGACCCGGCCATTGCGGCCGCGGCTCTGCAGCTTGATCAGGATCATGAAGAGGCCGATGCCATGCGCGTCCTCGCCGTCGATCAAAGCGGCGTGCTCGGGGGCGCGGAACTATCGTTGCTCGAGGTGATGAAGAACATGCGCGGCACTAACGAGACCGTGTTGTTCGACGACGGTCCATTTCGCATCGCGCTGGAAGCGGTCGGTATCAAAGTGGATGTGCTCGACGGCGCCGCGCTCGGTGGCTTGAGCAAGGACGGCGGGATGAAACGCTCGGGCACGGGCATGATCGGCGGCGTGATGAGCCTCGTGCGCGGCACGCTGGAAAAGTCGCGCAACTCGGATGTGATCTACGTGAACACGCAACGCGCGATGGTGGTCGGCGCTATCGCCGGGCTGATCTCGCGACGGCCGGTGGTCTGGCATCTGCGCGATATCGTCAGCCAGGAGCATTTCGGCAAGACGCAGCTCACTATCATCAAGTGGTGCACGAAGCTCATGCTCGAACGCGTGATCGCGAACTCGACGGCGTCCGCCGTTGCGCTCACCGCGTTGACGCGGATGAAAGAGGAACGGCTGGACGTGGTGTTCAACGGTATTTCCGCCGAGCCGTTCACCGAGCTGGAATCTGTCGCGCAGCACGAGTTGAGGGCGCGCTTTGGTTTGCCGCAGGACGCATTCCTCGTAGGCTCGTTCAGCCGGCTCGCACGCTGGAAAGGACAGCACATCCTGCTTGAAGCGCTGCTGGAGGCGCCCGAGATGCATGCCGTGCTGGTAGGGGCGGCGCTCTTCGGCGAGGACGCCTACGAGGCGCAATTGCGTGCCTACGTGCTTGAACAGGGTCTCGCTGACCGCGTGCATTTCCTTGGCTTCCAGCACGACATTGCTGGCTGCATGAAAGCGGTCGATGTCGTCGCGCACACGTCCATCAGCCCGGAGCCGTTTGGTCGCGTGATTATTGAAGGCATGCTGGCGAAGCGGCCGATCGTGGCAGCGCGGGCGGGCGGTGTGACAGACATTGTGGAGGATCGCGAGAACGGCATTCTCTGCACGCCCGGCGACGTCCATGCGCTCGCGGGTGCGCTGGGTGAACTATCGTCCGATGCTGGTTTGCGCAAACGGCTGGTCGAGCAGGGTTATGCGAACGCGATCAACCGCTTCGGTACCGAACGGTATGTGGAGAGCGTTCAAAAGATTCTCTCCGATGTCGCCGGCAAGTCGCGGTTGAAACGGGGGTAGGGGCTCTGTAGGTCAAAGGTATGTCGGATGAACCGCGCAACGGGGTTCATCCGGACGCCGGGACCTAAAGCGCGGGAGAGCTTGCGGTCGCAACCCGCGCTGTTTCTTCGCCCGCTCGTGCGTCGATCTGGATGACGCCGCTGGTTTTGCACAGCCGTTCGAAATCCTCACTGCTCACGAGAACGAGCGGGATCTGTGACGCATAGAGTTCGTTCGCGACAATCACGCCAATGGCAATAATCAGATCGCGCTCGCATAACACAATGCCCGCAGGTCCAGTTTTGTTGCGAATGGCTTCAACAAGCACGCTGCTGCTGGAGCTCGACCCCTTTGCTCTTCTCATCAGCAAGATTACGCCGGCAAGGGTCTGGCCGAAGGCAGGATGCGATTGCTCGACAACGGTCCCGGTCTCGGCGTCGTACCCGCCCCAGAAACTTAGCGGTTCAATAAAGACGCCCGGCCCCCGCGCGAATCCGCTTGTGAGAGCCTCGGCTTTAAAGCTGGCTGATGTGTTCATCGGGTTCATCGCGCTCATCGAAGCAAACCTTTCCCGCGAAAGCGGAGTGCACGCATTCTTTCATGCTCCCATAGGCCACCCGGACACCGATATTCGCGGGTGCGTAAAGTGCCCACTTGCCTGAGTTCGTCATGACCAGACCGCTCATCTTCTTCATGACGGGCGTGATGTAGGTGCAGGTATCGAGGACGATCTGCACCCCTCTGGACGCCAGCGTATCCGCTATGCCCGACGACTCGAGTTGCCACAATACAAACCGGCTGGTGTTCACATAGAAGTCGCACGCGAGCGCACCGGAAAACGTCGTGAACAGAGCGGAAAGCTGCTCGAATTCGGTGACGGAAAAATGCGGCGTCCCGAGGCTGACAGCAACCAGTGTCTCACCGGGCTGCGCCTGATTGAGATGTCGGCGAACAGCGCGAAGCTCGTCCAGCGAAACATCGATCACCCGCGCGGGCGGCTTTCCCTGAAACGCTGCGTCGAGCGTCGGCGCTTCCGGCGTGATTCCGATGCCGTGAAAAAGCGCCACCGCGCCGCTCGACGCCGCGGCCGCTCCGAGCGCCTTCAACTCGTCCTCGGTGGTATCGGACGGCAGGCCGTCGATGGCCGCAACGCCCGCGCCCGCGGCTTTGCCAAGCAGGAAACCGAGCGCAGCGAAGAACACATCGCGGCCGGACAGCGCGCCGAAATCGGCAACCCGGATCAGGATCCGGGCCGCCCGGTTTTCGGTGACATGCAAGCCGGCGTAGGGTGCTCGGCCCGTGATCGCAGCGGCCAGATCGAGGAAGTCGCCGTACCGGCTGGTGCGGGCGCCCAGGACAGAATTCGCGAATACGATGGCGTTGGATTCCGCCCAGGCTATCTGGTCTCCAAGCTTCGGGCGATGCTTGAGTTGGTAAGGCGCGCACGTGAAGCTCGACTCGCATCCCAGTTCGATGTGGGCTTTCATGAGCCGTTCGGCGGCGCACTGAGTGCTTGGCTCTCCCTGATACAGCTCGGGATGGATCAGGTCGAGCGAGCCGACGTTCAGCGTCGTGGGCACGGCTACCCGCGTTTCACTTTGGACGAATCGTTCAACGAAATCGAGGCTCGCCGCACCGTGATAAAGACAGCCGTCGATGTGCGCCGACGTTATATCGATCAACCTGTCAGCGCCCATGACATTCGCCGTGCGCGTGACGATCCTCATGGCTAGCGCGACACCGCTGCCCGCGTCTGCGTTCAGCATGGCGGCGTCTCGCTCACTGAGCTGCAACATGATTGATTTCCTGGTTGGACGGCGGGGAGCCTGCGGGCGGATTTGCCGACGCTCAGTTTATCGCGGTTATATTGCTCAGCAAACCTGCTCCAACTCGCGCGCATCTAGCGGGCGCGTTGAGCATCGCGTGAACCACTGGCATACGGCAGCCGAGCCACGCCGATACACCCCCCCAAGATAAAAAAACCGCGCTCATCGCTGAGGGCGGTTTCACGGGTGCTTAATGGAACGATATAGTTGCTGACGCGGGGCTTAGTCGTTTCGTTGCGAGCCGGGGATTGGGCTTAGGCGGCAGCCGACTGGCGCCGCTTGAGACTGGCAGACCAATTCATCGCGGGGCGCTCGACCAGCATGTAGAACACGAAGGCCACCGCAATCGGCACGATCATGAAGGCGAACGAGGCCCAGATGGTCGTTTGCAGCGCCGAGTGAAACAGCACCGATCCGAGCAGGATAAGGATAGGAATATGCACGATATACAGCGAGAAGCTGAACTCGCCGAGCCATGAGAAACCGCGCACAGGCAACGAGTTGCGCATGGGTTGATCCAGCACCTGGAACAGATACAGCGCGAACGCCAGCGCCCAGAACTGAAACGCCAGGTATTGCCCGAACTTGAACGCGCCGCAGCCAATCACCGCAACCACCAAGGCCGCGATCTTCAGTTTCATCGACCCGTTCGGCATCTTCTGCGCACCGGGCGCGGCCTTCGCCTCGGCGATCCACGCCCCGAGCGTCCATGAGAACCAGTACGACGCGAACAACACGATCTCATGACGCTCGAACACCAGTGCCGAAATCACGTTGACGATGCCGACGCAAACCAGCACCGCTTTCATCCCGATCCGCCGGCGCAACGCAATCAGCAACGGATACACAAGATAGAACTGCACTTCGAGCGACAGCGTCCACAACGCTCCGTTCGATCCGAACGTACCGCCGGCCACGCCCTGCAGCGACAGCAGGTTGACGATGAACAAATGCAGATCCGCCGTACCAATCTTGGGGCTGACCGGCGTGAAGCCGAGGCTGAACGTATCCAGCACATACGTCAGCACCAGCGCGGCGAGCAGCACCGGATAGATACGCGCGAACCGGCGCATCAGGAAGTTGCCGGTATCGAAGGGGGCGCCTGGATTGGCTAGCAGCTTGCGCGCCGTTGCGCGATGAATACAGTACCCGCTGATCACGAAGAAGATCGGCACGCCGGCCGAACCCCAGGCAATGGGGAAGGTGAGATAGCTGAAGAGCGTGTTGAGGTCGAACCTGGCCCCGCTCCTGTGGAATTGCTGTATGCCGATCCAGGTTATCTGGCGGCAGTGAAAATAAGCAACCAGCAATGCCGCGACACCACGCCACGCGTTGATGGCGACATCGCGGTCGTCGATGCTGACAGCGGCTGCGCGTTCGAGCGGTAACTGCAGGGAAGAACCGGCCGGATCGAGCAGGGACGAATCGCTCATTGAAAACCTCATGTCCAGGTTGAATGAAGGCCGGAGACGCTTCCCGGCCTTGCGGCGCCTTGTATGGTGCCCGTCTGGTGCCAGTCTGGCGCACCAATGGCCACTCAGGCGGCGCACTGTGCAGAGGTCATATTAGTCCGACAATTAATGGAAAAATATGCGTGGCAATCACCTCATCAAGCACATGATGAGCAAAAACCTCCTTACAGTCTGTTTGAAAGGTAACTAATTTATTCGGCAATTATTTGTCGTTTTTTTTCTGCTAACTTCATTTCAAACCATTCAAAGACAGGGGTACATCATGGACATGCACGCATTTGCCGGTATTGCTGTTTTGTTGATCCTCGCGGCTGTTTCGGCTTATCGGGACGCGCTACGTAACGATCCCATGTCGAAACTGAACGCGTCGGGCATTCGTTTTCCGCACTCGGACGATCAGGAATAAGCACTTCAGAACGACCGTGCTGCAATGCGGCAGGGGTTGAATTATTTTTTTTCGTGCACAGGCTGGCCCTTCCTGTCTGCAGGGCCCTGGCGAGTCACTACACCGCCTTGCGACGCAGCAAATTATTTTATCGCTTCAGAAGCGGCTTTCGATTGATATTTGCACCGTGATTGAAAGCTTTGAATGAATGCCAATTCGATGCGTTGCGATATTGCGCGAACGCACACGAACGGGCGTTCGTACATTTATTTGAAAGCATTTTAGGGAAGCGCGTGCGATGCTGAAAGTGACCAAAGCCGTATTTCCTGTCGCGGGACTCGGCACCCGCTTCCTGCCCGCGACAAAAGCGAGCCCCAAGGAAATGCTGCCTGTTGTGGATAAACCGCTGATCCAGTACGCGGTCGAAGAGGCGATAGCGGCGGGAATCACGGAAATGATATTCGTGACGGGCCGCAGTAAGCGAGCGATTGAAGACCACTTCGACAAATCCTACGAGATCGAGGCGGAACTCGAAGCGCGCGGCAAGGAGGCGTTGCTCGAGGTCGTGCGCAAGATCAAGCCCGCGAACGTGGACTGCTTTTACGTGCGCCAGCCGAGCGCGCTCGGGCTGGGCCATGCGGTGCTATGCGCTGAAAAGTTGATTGGCGAAAACCCGTTCGCCGTGATTCTTGCCGACGACCTGCTCTACAGCAAGGAGCCGGTCATGAAGCAACTCGTCGATGTGTTCAATCATTACCATAGCTCGGTCATTGGCGTAGAGCGGATCAGCCGGATCGACAGCGCGTCTTATGGCGTGATTGAAGGGCGCGAGTGGGAAGAGGACATCATCAAGCTGTCGGGCATCGTGGAGAAGCCGCAGCCGGCTTTGGCGCCGTCGAATCTGGGCGTGGTGGGGCGCTATGTGTTCATGCCGGGCATTTTCACGCATCTGCGCAATACGCGGGCCGGCAGTGGCGGCGAGATCCAATTGACTGACGCGATTGCGTCGTTGCTGGCCGTCGAGCAGGTGTTGGCGTACCGGTATTACGGCACCCGCTTCGATTGCGGCAGCAAGCTCGGTTATTTGAAGGCGACCGTGCAGCTCGCGTTGCAGCACCCCGAAGTGCGCGACGACTTCGAGGCCTATTTGCGTGAGTGTCTGCCCGCGTTGTTCCCCGCGGCAGTGGTCGAGCACGCTGAGCTGATCGAGCCTTTCTAGCGGGATGGTTTTCGTTCTTTCGTTCGCGCCAGCAGCTAATCACATCTGGCCACATCTGGCACGAGCGATTCCCGCAGGACCAGGAAAATCCGGAAAACCAGAAATCAAAAATCGAACCACCGGCATATCCACGGTGAGTAGGTCACGAGCAATTGCTGGATTGGTGCGTGATGCCCATAGGCAATCGTCGACACAGCAAGCAGACCCAGTCCGGCGAAGACCGACCCCGGCATCTTGCGCGGCTGCTTGAAAAAGCGTCGCAGGAAAAACAACGCGATACCGCTACCCAGGAACCAGCCGGCGATCACTTCAATCGGCGTATGGGCGTCCTGCACGACCCGGCAGAAGCCGATCAGCGCGCCCAGTGCCAACCCGGCCACTGCGCCCAGCCTGTACCACCTCACGCCCCTGCTTCCAGCCAGCAAACCTAACGTCACGCCCCACACCGCCGATGTCAGCATGGTGTGGCCGCTGAAAACGCGGAAGTCGATCGAACGAATCTCGATGCCGCAACCCGCGTACAGAATCTTGTTCACCCCGACTAATGTCAATGCGCCCGCCAACACACCGATCCAAACCAGCGCTTCACGCTTGTCAGTCGCGCCCAGCCATAATGCACATCCGGCTGCCAAGGGAATGGTCAGACCCGCATCGCCGAAATTGGTGATCAACCTCAAAACCGTCGTACCCGTCATACGCCCCCCGAAAAGCGCGCGCTTGAGCGGTGACCAGGATCGTCACCGCTGCGCTTGTTGCGCTGTGCCTATTGTATTGCTCGCTCCTAAGCTTCTTTTGACGCCTTCCTTCGACCCTTGCTTCCAACCCGTGTTTCCAACGCCGTCGTAACCTGATGTAACTCCCTCACTCCTCCGCGGCTTTCCTGCGTCCGGCCAACCGGTATTCGGTCGGTGAAATGGACAGGCGCTTGCGAAATATCTTGGCCAGTCCATCGCCGCTGCCGGCGCCGCATCGGCGCGCGATCTTATCGACGGGAAGGTCGGTCGCGGCAAGCAGCATGCAACTGGCATCCAGCCGCGCCCTCAACAAATACTCCGACGGCGTCAACCCGATCTGCGCCTTGAAGCGGCGCAGGAAATTGCGCTCGCTCATGGCCGCCACGCGCGCGGCATCCGCAATCGAAATCGGCCGGATGTAATTTTCACGCATCCACCGCGCGGCTGCGTCGATCTTTTGTCGCACGCCGCCCACGTCGGTGTCGTCGAGCACGGCGGACAACTTCGGCCACGCGCCCGGAATGGAGCGCTCCGAGACTTCCCGCGCCACCGCCGGCCCGTAATCACGCTTGATGATGGACAGTGCGGCCGCGATCGGACCCTTGGGGTCATCGAGCGTGAGTGTTTGCTCGGCGATAAAGAGCGAACTCGTCAGGGCGGACGCCGCCGCCGGGTCTTCAAAGTCGAGCGCCCGGTTCTGCAATGAAAGATTCGCCGCCGCGAGGATCTGCGAGCCTTCACCAATAGCCTTTACAAACGATATCTTCGGGGCAACCCGGCTTAGCCGCCTGAGCAACTGCGTATCCAGTTTCGCGCGCTGCGCGCCTTCGCCGCCCGCAATGAAGAGGGCGTCGCATTCGCTCATCCAGCGCGTGTCCAGACTCTCGGTCCAGATGCGCATGGAGCAACTGCTCGCAACGCTGCCGCCATCGCTCGACAAGAACAGCAACGCGTAATCCGGCACCGGCCCCGATTTGACGGCGGCAGAAGCGGACAACGTGTCAATCTCGTTGGCGAGCGAAAACACCTCCGATATCGAACTCACCTCGACCAGCGAGAAGTCTTCGAAGATCAGTATGCCGATCCGCTTGGGCGCGGCCTTCCCTTCCTGTATCGCTTCGTGCATGGCTTCTTGCATCGCTTCGTGTGCTGGACCTGAGCCTGACTCGTGCGCGGCTCCGGAGGCGGTTTCGTGCCGGTTCGAGCGGGATGCATCGGATGCCGGCGCAGTGTCAGCACTCGGCAATCGCACAATTTGCAGCCGGCTCATACCATTGACGTGTCCCATCAACTTGTCTCCGTTGTCGGTCCGGGCGGCGGGGATTGATCTCGTATGCGTCGCACTATACGCGGCGCAATAGAACCGTCAGGGCAGTCGTCTGAAAAGAACGAGATGTTGGCAGATGGTTTCGATATTCGAGTAATAAGCTGACCATCAGTGATCAAAAAAACCAGTCACGGGGTCTCTCTCAAGCATTGCATGAGACATTGCACGAGGCATGGCGAAGACTGTGACTAGAATCCTGGCCCGTTATCGAGCGCCGGACAAAACAAGGGGGTCGGACATGCTCAAGGTACGCAAGGCGGTGTTTCCCGTCGCAGGACTCGGTACGCGCTTTCTTCCTGCTACCAAGGCAAGTCCGAAAGAAATGCTGCCCATCGTCGATAAACCGCTGATCCAGCATGCAGTGGAAGAGGCGGTTGCAGCCGGCATCACGGAAATGATCTTCGTCACGGGCCGAGGCAAACGTGCGATCGAAGACCACTTCGATAAGTCATACGAAATTGAAGCCGAGCTCGAGGCACGCGGAAAACTTGCGCTGCTCGAACTTGTACGCAGCATCAAACCATCCCACGTCAATTGTGTTTATGTTCGTCAGGCGGAGCCGCTCGGACTCGGCCACGCGGTGCTGTGCGCGCAGAAGCTGATCGACAACGAACCGTTCGCCGTGATGCTCGCCGACGATCTGCTCGACGGTGAGCCGCCCGTGATGGCGCAGATGGTCGAGGTCTTCAACCGCTATCACTCGTCGGTGCTGGGCGTGGAGGATATCGATCCGCGTGAGTCGGGGTCGTATGGTGTGATCGAAGGCCGGCAGTGGGATGACGGACTCTTCAAGATAGCAAGCATGGTGGAGAAGCCTGAGCCGGCGTTGGCACCATCCAATCTTGGCGTGGTCGGACGCTATGTGCTGATGCCGCGCATCTTCGAGCATTTGCGCACGCAGAAGCCGGGCGCAGGCGGCGAGATCCAGTTGACCGATGCGATCCAGGCATTGCTTGCGCATGAACAGGTCCTTGCTTACCGGTATAAGGGCGAGCGCTTCGATTGCGGCAGCAAGCTCGGTTATCTGAAGGCCACTGTGGAGTTCGCGTTGCGTCACCCGGAAGTGGCCGAGCCGTTCAAAGCTTACTTGCGAGCGTTTCTCGCGAGCCGCAACCCCGCGCCGGTGGCGAGCGAGACGCCGCTCGACGAGGCGCCGGAACTGATCGGCTGAATGAATTAATCAAATGAGTCGGCTAGGTTCGCGAGCCGCAATTCATGAACCACGACAGGATTCGAATGGCAGCATGAACCGCGTTGTAAGTAGCGCTAGCCCCCCGGCGCGCGCTATGGTTTTTAGCCCGCCACGTGCGGGCTTTTTTTTGGTGCGCAGCACGTAAAAAAGCGGCTCGTCGAGCCGCTTATAGCGCCACTAACAGTCCACCCATGTCCCTTAACGAAAGTACGCTTTTGCGTTTGGGTGCACGTCTTCTCGAGCCAGGACTTCCGCGGGCATCAACCATGCATAGTCGCTATGTTGATCGAAACGGCCAATCGGCACCGAACCGCCCAGCATGATCGAATAAGCAAGCGAGACATAGTGCGTGGCAATGTCAGGGACGCCAGCGAAGTTGTCCTCGTAGAAGTGCTCGAACACGCCGAACAGGCGCGATGACGAGCGCTGTACGCTCGCTATGCCCAGTTCATCGCAGACCACCCGTGTGAACGCGGTATCGAGCGTTTCGCCTTTGCGGACCCGCCCCCCCGGGATGAACCAGGTCTCTTGCGCGGGCCGGTTGCGGCGCTGTCCGAGGAGCACCCGGCGGTTACCGTCCGTCACGATCAGGTCGATGGACACAAGCGGCGTCAGGCGAATGGCATTGAGGAAATCCGTGTCAACGAGGATCACGGGTGCGTCCGACGGCGGCGCTTTCTTGAGCAGGTCGGCCTGTTGCGCGGCGGCGGCGACTGATGAAAGCGAAGAGAGATCTGTCACGCTCGTGGTACCTCATTCATGTTCGTCGTTATTGAATAAGCGCGTGGCGACGTGGCCGATAAAAAGCACCGCCAAGGCGATCAGCGCGCTGACTGCCAACCCACCGCCGAGCATTGCGACGACGATGATCGTCATCCAGCGCAGGCCGTCCATGATGGTTCCGAGTGTGCTTTAGATCGCTGTGTTTGCGGCCAGACACGCAATGTTTGCGTGGCTGCGTTCACTGCGTCGGCATTTTATGCAGATGAGTCAGTTTAGCGCGCGGTCATCGCTGCCGTATCGGCTTTGAACTGGCTTATGCCGCCGAAAGATCGTGTTTGGAAGCCAATCGGAGCAATAGTCCTTCAGAGGCCTTCACCGTGCCTGGGCGCGTGGTTGACGCACGCAGCGTTTAGCACGCTGGCGTATCTGGATGGACCATGGCGGTCCTTCTCTCAGCGCCTCTTGTTTGCGGCCCATCAGACGTCCGTGTGCCCTTCAACCGACACGCCCGCAGGATGTTTCATCTCCCCGGGGGTGTCGTGGACTTGTTCAGGTGGGCAAGCGCTCAGCACGTTCAGGCAGCCGAGTATGGCGGCGAAAAGGAGGCTGCTCGCGGATGTGGTGGCATGCCCTTGTTCATGGTGGTTCATGGCGATTGCAGCGGGGTCACCACTGCCCTGAAAACGATGTGCTTAATGGCACGAACGGACGCGCTAAGAATTAGCGGCGTGTACGAATCCGACGACTCAAGCGGGTCTCGAACACGCGCGATGCCTTGTTCTTCGACTACGTCGACTGTCGTCATGGAGATCGAATGTAAGGCACGCGGGAAACCGGTTCTGTCGGAACTTTCGCAAAAATTCGATGGAGTATTGAAACGCTGTGGAGAGCGAAAACGTGCTGCGTTAGCGTCGGTTTCATGCGGCATCGATAGCCGGTACCACACGCGAGCGTGGAATGAGAAACGTCAACGAAGAGCGCCCGGCCACCTGTTGGCCGGGGCATCCCAATGCCTGACGCCATCTCCCAATGCCTGTGCATAGGGACGGGAAGGCTTACTGCGCCACGTAACCTTCGGGCGTGTTGACGTTCGCTTTCATCACGCCGGCATTCTGCGACACCACGTACACCGGCGCCTCGGTCAGTGTCAGCGCCACGCGGCCGTTTGCGTAAGGCAGCGTGGACGGATTGCCCATCATGTCGAGCACGGTAACCGTTCCGGAGGTTCCCGTTGCATCCACCAGCAAGGTGTATTTCACGCCATGCGTCTCGCTGAATCCGGATGCCCCCGGCCACACCGCATTCTCATGCGTCCACAGCGCGGTGACGACCTTGCCGCCGTTCAAGCGCTGGAACGCATACGCATAGACGCCGGGCGGCGTGTTCTTGACGGGACCGAGCGTGCTGGTGCCATCGATCATGCGGGTCATTGCGGCTACGCCCATGGCCGCGGGTTTCGGGCTGATCTGTGTCTGGCCGTAGCCGCCTTCGGCGTTCACGAGATCGAAGAAGATGCCATAACCCACTTCGGTCGGATCGGCCGTATAGAAGATATAGCTCATGTCCGCGCCCTCGCCGAGCAGGATCAGGTGCAGCCGTGAGACCAACGCGCCCTGGGCATACAGCACGTTCGCCGACGGCGTCGCGCTCCCGTACTTCGTGCCGATGTCATAGCTGATACCCGACTCGGTGATGAACAGTTTCGCGCCGGATTTAAGCATCTGCGTCATGGCGTGACGCAGCCCGCGCATCATCGCGGGCAGGCTTTGTGCGGCTTTGTGCGGATCGCTGTTACCCGCCATGCGTTCTGGCGGATGCGAGGGCGACGTCCCGACGTCGTAGTAACCATGCGCGCTTACGCCGTCGAGATACTTCGCAATACCTAGCGGCGCGAGCCGGTTCAACCACTCGGTGTTCTTCCCCAGCGACGACAACGTCAGGCCCATCACGACTGCATGGGGATCGGTGGCGTGGATCGCTTCGTAAGTAGCTTGATACATGGCGACGAGATTGGCGTCCGTATCGCGCCACGGCAGGCCGCCTTCGTAGTCGGGTTCCCAGCTCACCTGATAGTAGTTGTTCGATTGCTGCGGAAACACGCTCGAGCGCACCCGGTTCGATTCCTCACCCACGCGCTTCATATAGGCGCTGTAGTCGGCAAGCGAGGACGGCGCGTAACTGTGCGTGTCCTTGCCCGTGCGATTCGCCCAGCCCGGAATGCCGTCAAGCTGGATCAGCCGCAGCAGGTCGCCAGGTTTGAAGAACGGCACGAGGTTGTCGGCGGCGGGATTGAAGGTGTTCGGCGCTTTCGGTTCGGTGATGTACCAGTTGCGGTTGTCGTTGACCCAGGTCAGGCCCAGGTCGGGATAGAGCGGCCGATACCCATCGCCCGAACAGCATGTCTGGCCGGGCCGCAGATACGCCGCGCCTTGGCCGCCGAAGCGATGCAGGTCGAGGGTCTTGTACGTGACGGCGGGCAGTATGGCCGTGACGTCGGGCAGCACGCCGAAGGTGGCGATACCCGCTGGCCGCGTGCCGCGTGAGGGCAATACGGCGGGAGTTGCATTGGCGGCATCTAGTTGTGCCGTGACCGAAAAATAGCCGGCAGCCTGAGACGTGCACCTGATGGTCGATGTATGCGCACCGGGCGTCACGGCGAAACGGCCGCTTGCCTTGACCGTGTTCCACGCGTCCTCTATGCGCCATGCGAGCGTGCCGGCCGACTTGGCCCGCGTGGTCAGCGCGAGTTCGAACGATTTGCGAAGCGCAAACATGCGCGTGCCGTCGCTGCCGGGCGTGTCGGCTTCGATTGCATCGCCGGAAGCTGGCGCATCGACCGGCGCGGCGGCCGGGCTGCATTGTATCGGCAGCGGGCTGGAGGGAGGCGGCGCGTCGGCTGCGAAGCGCGCCATGGCGGCGTCCGCGCGGGCCTCGACCCAGCAACGCTTCGACGCACCCGGCGCGGGGTCGTCGAACACGCCGTTGTCGCAACCCGTGCCGCCGGTGAAGGTCTTGACCACGTGCTTCCCGGGCGTGCCGTAGAGCACCTTTCTGGCGCCGTCGAAGGAGCAACGCTCGTACTCCGCTGCGCAGGGTGTCCAGGAACCGCCGTCGATCTTGACGGTGTCTGCGGGCGTGGCGGACGCATCCTGAGCCGCAGCGTTTTCGCCTCGGCATGCACCTACGGACACCGCGACGACGAAGGCCAGCGCGAACCTGGTGTATCGAGCCAGCAGGCGGGACGTGCGCGGCGCCATGCGTGCGGCGAGTCTTTCGGTCGATGAATTTCTCATTACACCCCGCGGTGAGAGCCGGGTGGTTTGAGTTCGCTGCGACGGTGTTTTCCACCGGGGAAAGCGCACTCTCCACCTTCGTGCTACCTGAATGAAACGTTTTCGGATGCGCTGCGCTGCAGCGTCCAATCACCCGGCAAACGCCTGCAAGTTTCTATCTCGCGATGCAACATAAGGCACCGTTCCTCGGTGCCGCGAGCAGCCGCGCGGCGCCCGGAGCGCCTGTTCATAACGCTTCCGATTGCGCTGAGGATAGGCGAGCTGCAATGAACACGCCAGTCATGACGATGGACGTTGTCGGATGCTGACGGTATCAAACCACCCCGACGCATATGGGTGGCGGGATAGCGCGACATTCTGGCTGATCCGGCGTTGTTCGCCGCTGCTTTGGCCGACCGGCGCTTGCGTAACTAATCTGTATCAAAACGTGAGAGGGCTGCCCGGGGATACGTCACGCGGGCGAAGATGGACGATCTGACGCGAGCAGGCAAGTGTAGGGCTGCTGACAAGTGGTATGTGAGTGGTTGCATTGAGTTGTCATCCGTCGCCACCCCGGCGGATTTTTGCGCCTGCTTGTGCGGCCTTTGCGTTCATTGGATTCTCATTGCGTGCCCTTCTATGTCCCGTGCGCACGGGGTTTGTCGCCGCTGATCGCCCGGTGAGGGCATTTGAATTAGCGTGAATAAGCTTTTATCAGATGAAATGATTTTGTTGCCATCGTGAAACGTCATTTTGATGGATACAAGGAAAGAATTGAAGTATGTGCGTTACCGCACGTTGCCGGATTATGTTGTTAATTGCGCGGGCTCTTTAAAGGCGTGATTTAACACTTGTATTTTAATTAGAACTGGTTTTTCAAGGGTCTTAACCGAGGCTTAAAAAGGCGTGTCTTCGTGAAGCGTGTTTTTAATCATGATTTCTGATGTTTCACACACGCAACGTTTACCGCTGCTGACGCGCTCGCCGCATCCCCGCCAGAGCCGCGCGTGCCCGGCGAAGCCTTGCCGCATGGGCCTTGTTAAACCGTGCGGAAGGTTGATTTGTATGACGTTCCGGCCTTCCGAAGGCCCTGTCCGATATGTGCGGTCGAATTGAACTGGCATTCCTCTTGCAATGTGCCATTCGAAATCAAAGTTTCGGACATTCAAATTTTTTACAAAAAATGCCGCACGAACGTATTCAAATTCACTGAATGATAGGCAGCGCACGTAATGAAAGGATTTGAATGGCGACGTCTGAAGTTTTCCGCCAACATCTCGCTACTTTCAGTCACGACAACCTAATCAAACTTGAGGGTGTCTATGATGCACCGCAATGAGAACCCATTATCCAATCGTGTTGGATTCAACAAGTTCGCAGGGGAACGCCATGCCGTACGCCAGTCTTGAACCCGCCGTAATGGGATGGCTACAGCCCGCCCCCCGTACCACCCAGGCCGAGATCCGCCGCATCGCGATCCTGCTGTTCGACGGCTTCTCGCTGCTCGGCGCCGGGATTGTCGCGGAGGTCTTCCATGTCGCGAATGAACTGGCCGTTCTGAGAGCGCGCAACGACTGGACCTACGACGTGCGTTTCCTGTCCGTCGAAGGCGGCAACGTGGCGTGTTCGTCGTCGGTACGGGTGTGGACCGACGGCCTCGATGCACGCCACTACGGCGGCTTCGATGCACTGTTCGTGGCCGGCGGCAAGGGCGCAGACGGTGCAGCGGGCGACGAACGCATCGTGGAATGGCTGCGCCGTGTGCACTCCAAGACCACGGTGGTCAAGTCGATCGCTGAAGGGCGCAAGGTACTCGACGCCGCTGGCATCGGTCACGCGGCCGAGACGCAGATCCGCGTTGGTCATTCGATGATGCACGCCGTGCGCGAAGAGCAGGCGAGCGAAGCGGGAGACCGCTACGAGTCCATGAAGGGCGCGTTGCTGATGATCAAGCGCGACCTCGGCGTAGACGTGGCCCGTGGGGTTGCGGAACGTCTTATGCCTGGCTCGGCGTCGAAGCTTGTTCCGTTGCTCGGCGACAGCGGCACGGCCTCTGCCGGCGACAAGATCCGCACCGCCGCGCGCTGGCTGCAGGATAACTGCGAGCGGCCGATCTCGGTCGTGGATGCAGCACAAGTGGCGGCCATGAGCGAACGCAACTTCCTGCGCCGCTTCAAGATCGAGATGGGCATCACGCCCTCGGACTATCTGCTCCAAGCGCGTCTTGCCGTGACCTGCACGTTGCTCACTGACTCGGAACTGCCGGTCGACAAGATCGCGCGTCGCAGCGGCATGGGCAACGGCGACCGTCTCGCCAAGATCTTCCGCAAGCGCCTTCTTATTTCACCCACCGAATACCGGATGCAAAGCCGCCGCGATGCGGGCGTCTGATTGACGGTAAGTCCAGCTTTTTTGACCGTGGTCACGGAGCGTTGAGAGGCAAGCGGTTCGGTTGAAGCGGGGTCGACGATCGGTGCAAATGGCGCGCGCAGCTCCGCCCGGGGAACGGGTTAAAGAATATAGGAATACTAAGATGGACAGAAAGTTCAGGCAGGATATCGAGGAAACCGCTGAGACGATCAACGCTCCGGGATTGACCACGGAGTGCCGTCGTCTTGTGCAGGTGATTCTCGCGGGCGGCTCAGGCACGCGCTTGTGGCCAGTGTCGCGCGAACAATTTCCGAAGCAGCTGATTGGCGTGATCGGCACAGAGTCGTTGCTACAGGCCACCGTGCTGCGCATGAAGCACTTCCCCGCAGCGTGGGACGTGGCAGCGGAACCGGTGATCGTGTGCGGCGAAGAGCACCGCTTCGCAACCGGCGAGCAGGTACGTGAAAGTGGCGTGACTGCTCGCATCGTGGTTGAGCCTGCACGCCGCGATACGGCCCCCGCGCTGACGCTTGCAGCATTGACCGCGTGCGATGACGGGAAGGACGCCATCCTCGTGGCCATGCCGGCCGACCATGCCATTGCCGATCTCGATGCGCTGCATGCGTCCATCGAAACAGCCGCGCGTTTTGCGCAGGCCGGCAACATTGCCACGCTCGGCATTCCGCCCACGCGCCCCGACACCGGCTTCGGCTACATCCGCCTGGGTGACGCGCTTCAGGACGGCGCGCATCGCATCGAGCGCTTCGTCGAAAAACCGGTTGCCGAACTGGCCACGCAATACGTGGCATCCGGTAATTATTGGTGGAACAGCGGCATCTTCGTCGTGCGTGCATCGGTATGGCTTGCCGTACTCGAACAACTCCAGCCGGAGATGCACGCGGCATGTGTCTTGTCGTACGAACAATTGAATAAAGCAGACGGATACTTGCGTCCATGCGCTGCGGAGTTTGCGAAGTCACCATCCGATTCGATCGACTACGCAGTGATGGAACACCTCGGCAAGCCCGGGTCGCCGTTCGAGGGCGTGGTCGTACCGCTCGAAGCTGGCTGGTCCGATCTCGGTTCGTGGGACGCCGTATGGGATGCGATGGAGAAGGACGAATCCGGCAACGTGGCAAGCGGACGGGTCCTGTTTGAAGGATCGACCGCGAGTTACGCGCGCTCGGAAGGTGGCAGGCTCGTGGCGTGTGTGGGCACGACGAACCTGATCGTCGTCGAGACGGACGACGCGGTTCTGGTGGCCGACCGCTCACGCGTGCAGGACATCAAGGGCCTGGTGTCGCGCATCAAGCTGGCCAAGTCACCGGAAGCCGATGCGCATAGAAAGGTTCGCCGCCCGTGGGGTTTCTATGACTCCATCGATCACGGCGAGCGGTTTCAGGTGAAGCGCATCGTGGTGAATCCGGGCGCGCGCCTGTCGCTGCAAATGCATCACCACCGTGCGGAGCACTGGGTCGTCGTCAGCGGCACGGCGCTCGTCACGCGCGGCGAAGAAGAGTTTCTGCTGAGCGAAAACGAATCGACCTATATCCCGCTCGGCGTGCGTCACCGCCTTGAGAATCCCGGTCGCGTGCCGCTTGAAATAATTGAAGTGCAGTCTGGGACCTACCTCGGCGAAGACGACATCGTCAGATTCGACGACAAGTATGGCCGGTGCAATTAAACAACCGTCAAGCTAAAAAAGTTAGTGGTTCGGGGAGAATAAAAATGCGCGGAATAACAGACCTGTTGGCGCGAGTATTCGATGTCACGATGATCGTGCTGGGTGCGCTCGTGGCGTCGCAGATCCGTTTCGACGACATCTCGCAGCGTAGCTTTTATCTGGCGTTCGTGGCCTTCGCAGCGGCGTTTTCGCTCGCGGTGTTTCCAGCGTTCGGTGTGTATGTCTCCTGGCGCGGCCGCTCGAAGAGCGCGCTCGCCGGGCAGGTAGCGCTCAGCTGGCTCGTCGTGCAGGTCTGCGCAATGGCGCTGATGTTCTCCCTGCATAGAATCGACTTCGTGTCGCGTCTCTGGTTCGTCTACTGGACCGGCATTGCAGGCGCCGCGATGATCGCCGGCCGCCTGGTCACGCACAGCGTGCTGGGACGGGTGCGCAACGCAGGTCTGAATCTGCAGCAGGTTGCAGTCGCGGGATGCGGCGAACATTGCGACGAGATCGTTCGCAAGATCGACACGGCGCCGGCAGCAGGCTTTCGTGCGTCGGCCGCCTACAACGTGCAGGCCGGAGCCACGATGAACACCCGTGTGCCGGTGTTCGAAGACCATGAAGCCTTCGCCAACTACGTGCGTACGCAGAACGTGGGTGAAGTCTGGCTCGCGCTGCCGCTGACCGAAGAACGCACGATCCTCAAGCTCGTCGATGAATTTCGCAACGACCTGATCAACATCCGTTTCATGCCCGACGTGCGCACGCTTGCGCTCTTCGAAGGCAGCGTGACCAACCTGCTCGGCGTGCCGACCATCAACCTGGCGACCTCACCACTGCCGCCGAACGCGATGATGCAGAAGGAGATCTTCGATCGCTTCTTCGCGCTCGGTGCCTTGATCGCGGTCTCGCCGATCCTGCTTGGCTGCGCGATCGCGGTGAAGCTCAGTTCACGCGGCCCGGTGTTCTTCAAGCAACGCCGTAAGGGCGCGGATGGCCGTGTCTTCACCATCTACAAGTTCCGCACCATGCGCCTGCATGCGCAGAAAGCCGGCGTGCTGGAACAGGCCAAGCGCGGCGACCCGCGGATCACGCGCGTAGGGGGGTTCCTGCGCCGCACGAGTCTCGACGAACTGCCGCAATTCTTCAACGTGCTGCGCGGCGACATGTCGGTGGTCGGACCGCGTCCGCATGCGCTCGAACATGACGATCTTTATCAGAAGGTCGTATCTGGTTACATCCACCGCTACCGCATCAAACCCGGCATTACCGGGTGGGCGCAGGTGAATGGTTTTCGCGGCGAAACTGATCGCATCGAGAAAATGGAGGGACGCGTAGCACACGATTTGTACTACCTCGGGAACTGGTCGTTCGGACTGGATATGAAAATTATCCTTGCGACGATCTTCAAGGGTTTGCGCCACACCAACGCTTATTGAAGCAGGGGACGACAACATGAACAGCCAACAACTATCCGGTGCCACGGTGCCGAACAAAAACAGCCATGCCGTGCCTGGAACGCGTGTGGCTATCTCCCTGGCGATTGCCGCCATGCTGTCCGCCTGTGCGTTTGCACCGGGCCAGCACATGATCACGCCGGCTGCGGTGCCGGTCACGACAGCCGAGAACGGCGACGTGACGAGCGACATGCAGATCCCGATCAAGCAGATTGACCTGACCCTGATCCGCCAGATCCACGCGGAGCAGAAGAGCAACACCATGGCGCAGGCACAGCTCAACCTTTTCGCCAAGCCGGCGGGTTACAAGCTCGGCGCAGGTGACGTGTTGCAGATCGTGGTCTGGGACCACCCGGAACTCGCCGCGGCACTCGGCCAGCCGGCGCAGAACACGAGGCCCGGTGATGCAGCGCCTGGTTTTGTGGTCGACAGCGAAGGCAACATCCAGTTTCCTTACGTGACCCACGCAATCCACGCCGCGGGCAAGACCCCGGAGCAGATCCAGCGCGAGATCTACGCTGACCTGAGCAAGGTGTTCGTCAAGCCTCAAGTCACGGTTCGCGTGGCGTCGTTCCGTTCTTCGCAAGTCTATGTGGACGGTGACGTACGTGCGCCGGGTGCGCAGACGATCAACGACATTCCGATGACGCTGACCGAAGCGGTCAACCGTGCCGGGGGCTTTGCGCCGACCGCCGATCAGAGCCGCGTGACGATCACGCGCAATGGCACGGCCTACCCCGTGAATGTGGCTCAGATGTTGAAGCAGGGCAAGAATCCGGCCGACATCATGCTGCAGCCGGGCGACATGCTGCATGTGGATGCACGCGATGACAACACCGTCTACGTGATGGGCGAAGTGACCAAGCCCACGGCTGTGTCGCCGTTGCGCGATGGCACCCTCACGCTGGGTGAAGCCATCGTGCAGGCAGGTCAGATCAACCAGGAAACCTCCAATGCGTCGCAGCTTTTCGTGGTCCGCCAGGCAACCGGAGACTCTCCGGTTATCTATCGCCTCGATGCACGCTCGCCGGTGTCCATGTTGCTTGCAAACCAGTTTCCGCTCGAGGCGAAAGACGTTGTCTATGTCGACAACAGCGGTCTTGTCCGCGCCAGCCGCGTGTTGAATCTGTTGCTGCCGGCTATTAACGCGGGCCTGACCGCCGCGATCGTAACCAAGTAGTCCTGGAGCTGCGTCCGGCGCTTGACGTCATGAAGATCACGAGGTTCACGAAGGTGACGAAAGTGACATAAGGCGCCGGCCCGTTTCGATTGTTCGTTTGAGTGAGCGACAAAAAATGGCCATCAATTTTGAAAACCGCTATGCGGACGTAGTGTCGACGGGGGACGAGCTGCGCTTGTCCGACTACCTGGCGGCCATCTTGGGAAGCTGGCGAATCATCGCCTTGGTGACCCTGGTGGTGGTTGCGCTCGGTACGGCCTACGCATTCATTGCGTCGCCGGTTTATCGTGCCGATGCGATGATCCAGGTGACTGAAAGCAATCCGGGCAATAACGCCAATAACAACAATGCCAACGCGGTGC
Source organism: Caballeronia sordidicola (assembly GCF_002220365.1). GTDB lineage: Bacteria > Pseudomonadota > Gammaproteobacteria > Burkholderiales > Burkholderiaceae > Caballeronia > Caballeronia sordidicola_C. The sequence goes on from NZ_MTHB01000048.1 coordinate 29,750, forward strand.
AGACCGTGTCGCAGATGTTCGACGCGAAGTCGACGACCTCGGCCGAAATCGAGTTGCTGCGCTCGAGGCTCGTGGTTGAGGATACGGTCAACAAGCTGCATCTGGATATCAGCGCCCGACCGCGCTATTTCCCGATCGTGGGCGGCATGATCAGCGACATCCTCGGCACGCGCAACGGCCAGGCGCCGGTGAGCTGGCTCTCGGGTTTCGCGTGGGGCAACGAAAGCATCTCGGTGCCGAAGTTCGACACGCCCAAGGAAGCCTACGACAAGACGTACATCCTGACAGCCGGTGAAAACGGCAGCTATGTGCTGAGCGACCCGGACGGCATCGCGATCCTGAACGGCAAGGTCGGCCAGGAAGCGAGCGGAACGAGCGCACTCGGGCCGGTCACGTTGCTGGTCGAAAACATGAGCGGGGAGCCGGGCGCCAAGTTCGAACTGACGCGTGCATCCACGCTCGGTACCGTGGATGCGCTGCAAAAGCGCCTCACGGTGGCTGAGACCACGCTGCAGTCCGGCATCATCGCGTTGAGCCTTGAAGGCCACGACAGCAAGCTGACGTCGCAGATCGTGAACAACATTGCGCGCCGCTTCATTCAACAGGATCTCGACACGCGTTCAGCTGAAGCCGGCAAGACGCTTGCGTTCCTCGAGCAGCAGTTGCCGGAAGTACGCGCCCAACTCGACCAGGCCGAGCAGAAGTACAACAACTTCCGCAACAAGCAAGGCACGGTCGACCTGAGCGAAGAAAGCCGCCTGTTGCTCCAGCAAGTCGTCGACAACAAGTCGAAGCTGATGGACCTGCAACAGCAACGCGCCGAACTCTCGCAGCGCTTCACCGCGAATCATCCTTCGGTGGCCGCGCTTGACGCTCAGATCGGTGCATTGCAGGCTGCGCAAGGTTCGTTGACCAAGAACGTGTCCGTGCTGCCCGATACCGAACAAACTGCGCTGCGCCTGCTGCGCGACGTGCGGGTTGATACCGAGCTCTATACGAACCTGCTTAACAGCGCGCAGCAGTTGCGCGTGGCGAAGGCTGGGCAAGTAGGCAACGTGCGGGTAGTCGACTTCGCTGAACCGGCTGACGATCCTGTGCGCCCGAAGCGCCTGCTCGTGATCCTGATCAGCCTGGGCAGCGGCCTGGTGCTCGGCATTCTCGTGGCGTTCATCCGCAAGTCGCTGTATGGCGGCGTGGAACGTCCGGAAGAAATCGAAAACCGCTTGGGCGTGCGTGTGTTCGCCATCGTGCCGCGCAGCAGCCAGCAATTGCGCCTGCAGCAGAAGGTCGGTTCGCGCAGCCAGGGTCTTCACGTCCTCGCCGCGACCTCGCCGGAAGACGCGGCGGTGGAAGGGATTCGCGGCCTGCGCACTTCGCTGCAACTGCAGATGGCCGATGCACGTAACAACGTGGTGATGCTGACGGGCTCACGTCCGGATGCAGGCAAGTCGTTCCTCTCGGTGAACCTGGCGACCCTGGTGGCATCGACGAGAAAGCGGGTGCTGCTGATCGACGGCGACATGCGTCGCGGCGACGTCCACTCGCACTTCGGCGTGCGCCATATGCCGGGCTTGTCCGACGTGCTAATGGGCTCGGATATCGAATCCGCGGTGCTGCATGACGTGCTGCCGGGTGTCGACCTGCTGACCAAGGGCTCGCTGCCGTCGCATCCGTCGGAACTGCTGATGAGCGACCGCATGCATGAAGTGCTGGAAGTGCTCAAGCACCAGTACGACCTCGTGATCATCGATACCCCGCCGGTCCTGGCGGTCACCGACGCAACCGTGATCGGCAAGCATGCCGGCACGAGCCTGCTGGTGGTGCGCCACGGCCGCAACCAGGTGGAAGAGATCGGCGAAACGATGAAGCGCCTGCATCACGGCGGCGTGAACATGAAGGGCGTGCTGCTGACCGACGTACCACAGTCGAGACTGATGTCGGGTAGCGCGTACACGAACTACTACGGCTACGAGAGCATCGCCGAGTGATGCATGGAAACGAAGAGCTTGCGGCGCGCGGGCACGCGCCGCAAATTCAATCTGAGAGACGAGAGGCACACGATGAAACGCAAGGTCGCTTTGATCACCGGCATCACCGGGCAGGACGGCTCCTACCTGGCCGAACTGCTGCTCGCGAAAGGCTATGAAGTGCACGGCATCAAACGCCGTAGCTCGCTGTTCAACACAGACCGCATCGACCACCTGTATAGCGATCCGCACGAGTCGGATCGCACGTTCGTCCTGCACCACGGTGACCTGACGGATACCTCGAGCATTATGCGCATCGTGCAGCGCACCGAGCCGGACGAGATCTATAACCTCGGCGCGCAGAGCCACGTGCAGGTGTCGTTCGAAGAGCCCGAATACACGGCCAACGCCGATGGCCTCGGTGCGCTGCGCATGCTCGAAGCGATCCGCATTCTTGGCATGGAGAAGAAGGCGCGTTTTTATCAGGCGTCCACGTCCGAGCTCTTCGGTCTCGTGCAAGAGTCGCCGCAGAAGGAAACCACGCCGTTTTATCCCCGCAGCCCGTATGCGGCGGCCAAGCTGTACGCCTACTGGATGACGGTGAACTACCGCGAAGCGTATGGCATGTATGCGTGCAACGGCATTCTGTTCAACCACGAGTCTCCCGTGCGCGGCGAGACCTTCGTTACGCGCAAGATCACCCGGGCGCTCGCGCGTATCGCGGTGGGTATGCAGGACGAGATGTATCTCGGCAACCTGTCCGCCATGCGCGACTGGGGCCATGCACGCGACTACGTCGAGATGCAATGGCTGATGCTGCAACAGGAACAGCCGGAAGACTTCGTGATCGCCACGGGCGAGCAGCACAGCGTGCGCGAATTCGTGATCCTGGCCGCGGCCGAGCTCGGTGTTCACATGCGCTTCGAAGGTGAGGGCGTGGACGAAGTAGGCATTGTGGACCGGGTCGAGGGACGCGAAACAAAGATGACCAAGGGCGATGTGATCGTGCGCGTGGACCCGCGCTATTTCCGTCCGACGGAAGTGGAAACGCTGCTTGGAGATCCGTCGAAGGCGCACGCGAAACTGGGCTGGCGCCCGACCACGACCTTCCCTTCACTTGTGAAGGAGATGGTTCGTTCCGATTTTCAGTTAGCTCGGCGTGACGCGCTGGTCACGTTAGCCGGATTCAAAGCGCTTGAACACCACGAGTGAATATCATGGATAAAAACGCACGCATTTATGTAGCGGGTCATCGCGGCATGGTTGGATCGGCGCTGGTCCGTCGCCTGACGAGCGAAGGGTATCGCAACATCATCACGCGGACCCGGTCACAGCTCGACCTGACCGACCAGGTCGGCGTCAATATGTTCTTCGAGAAGGAGAGCATTGACGTGGTGTTGCTCGCGGCGGCGAAGGTCGGCGGCATTCTCGCGAATTCGACGCTGCCGGGGTCGTTTATCTACGAGAACCTCACGATCGAAACCAACGTGATTCATGCGGCCTGCCGCTGGAATGTGTCCAAGCTCGTGTTCTTCGGTTCTTCCTGCATCTATCCAAAGGCCTGTCCGCAGCCGATCAAGGAAGAGTATTTGCTGACCTCACCGCTCGAGCCCACCAACGAGGCGTACGCAATCGCGAAGATCGCCGGGCTGAAGCTCTGCGAAGCTTATAACCGCCAATACGGTTGCAAGTTCATCTCGCTCATGCCGACGAACCTCTACGGTCCGAACGACAACTACGACCTGAAGAGCAGTCACGTGCTGCCGGCGCTGATCCGCAAGGCGCACGAAGCAAAGGTGAACGGGGAAAGCACGCTGACGGTATGGGGATCGGGCACGCCGCGCCGCGAGTTCATGTATGTGGACGATCTCGCCAGTGCTGCGGTGTTCCTGATGGAAAGCGGGCGTACCGAAGGTATGTTCAACGTGGGCGTGGGCGAGGACATGTCCATCCACGAACTCGCGGAGACGGTTTGCCGTGTGGTCGGCTTCCAGGGCCAGCTCGTGTTCGACGCGAGCAAGCCGGACGGCACCATGAGAAAACTGCTGGATGTGTCGAAGCTGGGCGAGATGGGATGGTCGGCGTCGACGGGGCTCGAGCAGGGCCTCCGTGCGACCTATCAGGATTTCCTGACGTGCTACGAGGCGCTGAGCCAGCAACCGGCACACGCGTGAACCTGAAGTCGACGATCGCTTCGCCCATGCGCGCTACCAATCAGGGATAACTACAAAATGAACGCCACGGTCACCATTTTTCATAACGTCGTCTGGTCACGGCACAAAGGCGCGGTGCTATCCGCGCTGCACAACATATCCGGGTCCGGGTCGATCAAGTATTCGATGGTGCAGATTGCAGACACGGAGCATGATCGCATTGGTTTTTCTGACGTGGACTATTCGTTCCACAGCTATCCGATGCGCAAGCTCTACAACGGCTGCTATGAAGACGTACCGACTTGGCGCATGACGGCTCGCCTCACGTGGGAAGTGCTGAAGGCAAAGACGGACCTGGTGGTGCTGCCGGGTTATCACCGTCCCGAGTACTGGGCGATGATGGCCGCGTGCGTCCTGACGGGCAAGCGTCGCGCCGTGTTCTGCGATTCGACCGCACGCGACCGGCCGCGCAGGATGATGACGTCCATTCCGAAGCGCATTTTCTTCTCGCTATGCGACGGTTATTTCGGGTTCGGCGAACGCAGCCGCGAGTATTTGATGTCGCTTGGCGCCAAGCAGGAAAAGATCTTCATCCCGTGTCAGGCGGCCGCCCTGCCGCGCTCGTTTTCGCCCGAGCGCGCGTTGCCCGACCGGCTGCATTATCGCGTCGGCAACAAGCCCATTTTCCTTTACGTCGGTCGTCTGTCGCCGGAGAAGGGCATTGGCACGCTGATCGATGCGTTCCGCGGCTTGAAGGAACGGATTCCCGATGCAGCGCTGCGCATTGTCGGCACGGGTCCGATGGGTGACGAACTCAAGGCGAAGGTGGCTTCAATGGGGCTGTCCGATTCCGTCACGTTCCTGGGCAGCCTGCAGGACGAACCGTTGTCGGTCGAATACTTCAGCGCTACTTGCATGGTGTTGCCCAGCAAGAGCGAACCCTGGGGTCTGGTGGTCAATGAGGCGCTTAGCCACGGCTGTCCGTCGGTGGTGAGCGAGAGTTGCGGCTGCGTACCGGAACTGGTGATTGACGGGGTGTCGGGTTATGCGTTTCCGGCCGGCGACGTGCCTGCCATGCAACGCACGATGCTCAAGTCGATCGAGGCTTTCGCCGACACGGCAGGCGCTGCGAAGCAATGCATGGACGTGATCCAGCGTTTCGATCCGCCGTCTGCTGCAGCGAACATTGCGCGGGGCTGCGCGATGATGCTCAGCGACTGACCGTGGATCTTTGCGACGGCCGATTGATTCCAGAATCCAAAGAGGCACGCGTGGTCACCGAAGCGCGATTGCGCAGGTGTGCACCTGCGGACGATGTTTCGCAAAAGTCCTTTCCGGCGGGGCATGGTTGTCCGGCGGAAGTGGAGGTACGATGAGAATCCTTATCTACGGGCTCAACTACGCGCCCGAGTTAACCGGAACTGGCAAATACACCGCCGAAATGGCGGAGGCTTTGCAACAGCAGGGCCACGACGTTCGCGTGGTGTGCGCGCCTCCGTACTATCCGGAATGGAAGATTGCGAAGGGTTATTCGGGCTTGCGCGGTTCGCACGAAACACGCAACCAGGTACGCGTCTGGCGTTCGCCGCTGTGGGTGCCGGCGCGTCCGAGCGGCCTCAAGCGCATGATCCACCTCGCTTCATTTGCCGTGGCTTCGCTGCCTGCGCTGGTCTTGCAGACGTGGTGGCGTCCCGACGTCGTGATGTCGATTGCCCCGACCATGCTCAACGCACCGGCCGCGCTCGCGCTCGCGCGTTTGACGGGCGCGGAAGCGTGGCTGCATATTCAGGATTTCGAAGTAGACGCCGCGTTTGATCTCGGCTTGCTGAAGAGCCAGCGTGCGGGACGTTTTGCGCGCATGGTCGAGAGCATGCTGCTGCGCCGGTTCAACGTTGTCTCCACAATCTCGGACAAGATGGTTGAGCGCGCGATTGCAAAGGGCGTTGCCCCTTCCAATGTGTTTCGCCTGCCGAACTGGGTGGATATCAGCGCGATCTATCCGCTCGACCGCGCGAACAAGTATCGCGATGAATTGAACATACCCGAGAGCTCGAAGGTCGTGCTTTACTCCGGCAACATGGGCGCGAAGCAAGGCATCGAGGTGCTGGCGGGTGCAGCCGCTGCGCTGGCTGCACGCCAGGACATCGTGTTCGTGTTCTGCGGGAATGGCGCGACGAAGGCGGAGTTGGAGAAGTGCTGCAAGCATTTGTCCAATTGCCGATTCATTGCGCTGCAGCCCGTGGCGCGCCTGAACGAACTGCTCAATCTCGCCGATATCCATGTGCTCCCGCAACGCGGCGATGCTTCCGATCTCGTCATGCCGTCAAAACTCACGGGCATGTTCGCGAGCGGGCGCGTGGTGATCGCAATGGCACGTCCGGGGACTGAGCTTTATAACATCGTGACGCCGCGCGGCGTGGTCGTGCCGCCAGAGAATGTGCAGGCCTTGTCAGATGCTATCGAGATGCTCGTGTCAGATCCGGGGCAACGTGCCATCCTCGGCGCCGAGGGCCGTGCATTCGCGGAGCTGAATTTGTCGCCGGGCTGGGTGCTCGGGCGGCTGGATGAAAAGTTGCGTCTATTAAGAGGGGAACGTGCGGCGGACCGGTTGAGCGAACGTAAGGACGCGAAGGCCGTTAGCACGGCAAGCCCGTCGCCCAAGGCGAATTCCGCAGTGAAACTGGTGGAAATAGAGAAGATCGATTGACCCTTGACCTGTAGGGATCAGATGCGGGTAGGGGTCTGGCGCAATCCCCCTGCTTCATTGCTTGTTCGAAGCAGGGGCGGCGCGAGAATCCTCAAAGCCAAAACACTCAATACGGAGATCGATAGATCTCCGTATTTCTTTTGGCCGTTGGTTTGAGGCCGGTCGTGGTGTACACGGACTGCGCCGCGCCTTCAGGGGTGGCCACCAGCTTCCCGGTCGCGTCCTTCACTTGCATGCGCGCCCCGGGCTTCATTACCACCGTGCCGGGTGTGACGAACGACGCGTTGGTCTGGGCCGGGTCCGCGTTGTTGTTCATCATTTTTTCAGCAGAGGTGCTGGCAGCAGCGGCCTTCGCGCGGTTGCCGGCGGGAGCCTGCCCATAGGGATCGGCATAGCCGGCTCCATAGGTGTCAGGTGCGCCCAGCAGTTTCTCTTCGGTTCCGAAGTCGCGCGTGCCAGCGTCGCCCCCGGCTGCATGAGCCAAGGGCCATGCCGAGCACGCGGCACTCGCGATCAGCAAGGCTATTGCGCGATGAACTGATAGTTGGCGATTGATTGATTTCATGATGCGCTCCGGATATTCGGCGAGTATGAAGATTGATTGTTATCCCAAAGCCGGCGTGATGTCGAGCGGTTGGCACCCCTTGTTTCAAGGTAGCAAATCTTCGCGCGCATGCTCATGCAGATACCGCCAAAAGTCTTTCCCTTGCGGCCATTAGTGGGCTGGCGCACGAGGACGGTCAGACGTATCGCAGATAATCGTTTCACGCGGCGCTGTGATTCAACTGGTGATGCAATTCGCCGCGACGGGCTCGGGGGCCGGCAATCATGCTCAGAACAATCGACGAACCTTGCGTTGAGGACCAGGTGGCTAAAGACAAGACCACCACCAGTCAACGCCCACATCCTGCTGCCCACGGTACGGGCGAAGGCACGGCGCGCTTCAATGGTGCAAGCAGCGCGAACAGCACAGGCAGCGGCAAGGTCATCGACCTTGGTCTTGCGGGCAAGGGCAACTATGTGGCCCGGCGCGGCGTGCTGACGGAGATCATGTGGTTCTTTATTGAAGCTGCCGTCATCAATAACAAATTTGTACCGGTATCGGCTGTCCGCGTCTGGCTGTTGCGCCGCTTTGGCGCACGCATTGGTTCGGGTTGCCGGATGCCACATCCCATTCGCGTGAAGGCGCCGTGGAATCTGGAAGTGGGCGACAACTGCTGGTTCGGCGTAAACGCGTGGCTCTACAACCAGGCGCTGATCCGGATCGGTTCGAATGTATGCATCTCGCAGGATGCATTTCTCACCACGGGTTCACATGATCTCGAGCGCAACATGGATTTGCGTGTTGCGCCCATCGTGATTGAGGACGGCGTGTGGATTACATCGAAATGTGTCGTACAAATGGGCGTGACCATCGGCCGCTCGACAGTGGTGACGCCACTGTCGGTGGTGCATCGGTCGCTGGATGCAGAAGGCGTATACGGTGGAAATCCGGTGCGATTTATCAGGAAGCGGTTCACCGCGTAGCACCTGAGAGGCACCAGGAAAGTGCGCCGAAGAAAAAAGGTTTTGTACGGCATGCCGGGCGCGTCGACCAGCGCGCTTTTGGCTGTCTGTGCCTTTATCTTGGCGGGCGACGAAGCACGGGTCCGACGATTATTACACGCAGGTAAGGCTTGGCATGACTTCCTGGCTGCAAGTAATTTCGACTGAAACTCGCGTAGTGCTTCGTGGATTATCAGGGACCGAAACCTGTTGGATGCCGGCGGCGCATTGGCCGCGCCGAAGCAGGGTTGGCCACGAATCGTTTCGACAACGGGTGACGACAGTGGAGAGCCGAACACGACAAGTGGGCGAACCGCTGCACACGAGAGGGAGCACGGGGAATGTTCATTGACAGCCGGAATGTTGAGCAGCGCGCGGAAATTGAAACCACCGTCTGCATTATCGGGGCAGGGGTTGCGGGAATCACGCTGGCGCTCGAAATGGATAAGCACGGTATAGACACTGTTCTGCTGGAGAGCGGTGGCTACAAGCCGGACCATGAGACGCGCGATCTGTATCGCGGCGAGAACGTCGGGATTCCTTACACCTACGCAGATGGCAGCCGCAGCCGTTTCCTGGGCGGCAGCAGCAATTGCTGGGGCGGCTGGTGCCGTCCGCTCGATTCGTGGGACTTTGAAAAGCGCGACTGGGTGAAGGATAGCGGCTGGCCTTTCGGGCTTGACGAATTGCGCCCGTACTATGCGCGCACGCATGCGTTGCTCAAGCTTGGCGAAAACAATTTCGACCCGGCCTATTGGGAAGCCGCCATTGGCCGTGACGATGTCAGGCGTCATCCGCTGCCAAGCGGCACCGTCCGCGACACGATTTCGCAGTTCAGCCCGCCGGTGCGTTTCGGCAAGGTGTATAAGGCCGTGCTCGAGCGCTCGTCGCATGTGCGAGTGTTCCTCAACGCCAACGCGATGAACATCGACACCGACACCGACGCGCGTCATGTCTCGCGTATCGAGGTCGGTACGCTGAGCGGGCGGCGTTTTACCGTGGCTGCGAAGATCTTCGTGCTGGCGACCGGCGGCATTGAAAATGCACGGCTGCTGCTTGCATCGAACAAGGCGCAGGCCGCGGGCCTGGGCAATGGAAATGACCTGGTGGGCCGCTATTTCATGGACCATCCGCGCACCATGCAGGGCAGCATCAAGTTCAAGAAGCCGTGGGCGCGCAACAAGCTTTACGACATCAAGTATCACTATCAGAACGCATCTGTCGCGGCGCACGGGCAGTACATCTCGTCGCAGTTCGCGCTGACACAGAAGGTGCTCGAGCGTGAACGTTTGCTCAATGCACGCGTGTGGTTCTATTCGGTGTTTCGTGGTGAAAACACGGAAGGCGCTGACGCGCTTGTGCGCTGCAAGCAGGCAGTGTTGCAGAAGGACCAGCCGGACTGGAATTTTTCGCAGGACCTGTTGACCATGGCCATGCATCCGGTGGACACGGCCTGCTTCGGTCTTGCGCGCTTGTTGCAGCCGCGTCCTCTGATCACCGACGTCAAGTTCCAGACTATCGTGGAAGCGGAGCCGAATCGGGACAGCCGTGTGACGCTGTCGTTGCAGAAGGATGCGCTCGGCATGAACCGCGTCAAGGTGGACTGGCAGTTGACCGAGCTGGCCAAGCGCACCTTCGACCGTACCGTGACGTTGCTGGCGGAAGAAATGCAGCGAACCGGCGTGGCCGACGTGAAGCTCGATGAGCCGATGGAAGGCAAGCCGTGGCCGTCGCAGCTTGAAGGTACTTGGCATCACATGGGTACGACCCGCATGCATGATTCGCCGAAGCAAGGCGTGGTCGATCGCAACTGCCAGGTGCACGGCATGAGCAATTTGTATGTAGCGGGCAGTTCTGTATTTCCGACGGTCGGCGCGAATTTTCCGACCATCACGATCGCGGCGATGACGCTGCGGCTTTCCGAGCATGTGCTGAAGGCGTTGCGCGGCGAGATTTCGCCGCTTGCGTCAGTGACGTCGATTGGCGCGGGCGCTGAGCGCCGCTCGTCCGAAGACACCACCATGCCGTTCGCCGCATCGACGTTGCGTCCGCCTTCGGATCTGGCCTTCATGGCGAAGAAGTAGGGCGGCCGGGGGTATCGGGCAGGTTCGTTGCCCGATATTTTTGGCCGATAGAAAGACCCGCCGGTGGATGATT
>NZ_MTHB01000065.1 GCF_002220365.1 Caballeronia sordidicola
CGCGCCGGACAAAAAATCATTCTCCAGCGCCAGTTGGCCGATCTTCGCGTGCAGCGTCTTCAGGTCTATCGGCGGCTCATTGACGGGCGCGCCCGCCCCGCCGAACACATCAGCCGCTCGTTCTTGCAACTGCCGCTTCCATTCCGTGATCTGGTTCGGATGAACCTCAAACTGCTGCGCCAATTCTGCCAGTGTGCGCTCGCCACGTACTGCTGCCAGTGCCACCTTCGCCTTGAACGCCGCTGAGTGCGTGCGCCGGGTTCTCTTCGTCATCGTCTGGTTTCCTTTGTAGGCATTATGCCTATCTCAGAACCCACCGATTCCACCTAACCGACTGTCCAGATTTCCGGGGCCACCTCTGTCCCTTACCTGGTCGCGAGTTAAATCCACGGACACGGCGCCCGCTCCCGGGTCGGTGTGTTTGACGGAATACGGTGAAATCAGGACCTGACGTCCATTGAGCCAGTTTCCAGTATCTATCACAAGGTAACGGACGCCCCACGCCTGGTCATCGAAATAGACTTCGTCAACGCTTCCTAATAGCCCATCGAGCGCAGCGACCGCGCTGCCCTTAAGAGTTTGTATACTTCTCAACATTTTCGATACTCCGTCATATTTTCCGGCAGGCGACGAACTCCGTCCTAAGTTTCGGGTACGCACGGACCGCGCGACGCGGACGGTCAAAAGCTAAGCAATTTAATGAACGTTCCGATCCCGTTGAGGCATTGATGCACGCTCGCACCTCTTGTTCGGTCGACCAGCAAAACGTGCTGCAGCCACGCCAAGGATAGACCCGACCAAGCGTCTCGCGATAGACACGGAAACTACTCAGTTCCGTATCAGCTCCAGGCTATCCGTTTTAAGGGACCTGGTGCGAGACGCGCAAAATCCGTTGCACCTCAGTACACGAGACGACAACTAGGACCTGGGCATCGCACACTTCAAGTAAGAGGCTTTTTGCAGTGTCACTATGGCCTTAAAGCGAAGATGCATATCTCTCATATGATCAATAAGGCATACCAACGGTAGTAATGAAAGGCGAATAATCGAGTTTCGAATCACGTTCCGTCCATGGCTAAAAAAGTAAAAAATAGCCTTCGACATAAGGAATCGAAAGGCTCGGATTCTACTAAGATCGCCTGACGCACGCAGCGCATGCTTATCTGCCCAGTGGCGAAAATACCGGCTCTGATCTAACCCCTTTCACGGACGCCCTGGAGACCAGGCTGGTCTTAGTAAGTCGCTTTGTAGTTGCTAATCAGGCGAGCCCTCGTCCAAGAAGGACGAAATGTAGTCGCACGCGCCAATTGGAGGCTGCACCCGCGTGCTAGCATGCACGCTCGGAAGATGAAGCTCGAGATGGCTGCATTCGGCGTTGTGTTCCAAGTAGCGCTACGCTGACCATGATCAACAGCGGGTTCTAAGGCGCTCCTAGGAGTCTGCGCGGCAGATAGAAATTGGGGTGGTGAGCGACTGACATCGAATGCATACGTGTGAGCGCCGCCGATTTTCACCCGGGGACGGCGAGCGATGCGGCCGATTTGATCACGTTTCGATCCGAACGCTGAAGCAATCGCCGCTTTGGCACGCTTATGCAGCCATCATATTGGCCATTCTCCGCAGGTTGAGCGCAGCGCAGACGAGTTTCCATTCGGCTTGGGCCTTGGTCAGACCGCGCATGCTGAATTGTCGGAACCCCAGAACCTGTTTCACCCAACCGTTGGGCGGTTCGGACAACCATTTTCGCCGGCGGTAAGCCTCTTGCGTGGCCGTTGACTTAAATCGTTCTGCCATCGCGGCGCACAGCGGCCGTTTCTTCGGATCAATTGCTACGTTATCCTTTCCTTCCTTGCCAAGGGCAACGATCAACTCGGCGGGGTGCTCGCGCAGCGCCTCAAACACGTCCTCCGAGCAATAGCCGGCATCGGCGGCAACTTGGCGCGGATCGGCTCCGGTGTTGTGCTTGAGCGCCGCGAGCACGCCCGGCAATTGACGGCTGTCGGCGGCGCTGTTGGTCAGTTCGGCCGCGACGATGATGTGCGCCGTGTCGTCCACCGCAGCCTGGGCGTTGTAGCTGTAGTCAAAGCCACCGCCGGCACGCGGCATAATCCGGCTGTCCGGATCCGTGAAATTCTCCTGCGCCGTCGGCTTCGGTTCGCCGAATTTGTATTTGAAGCGGGACTTCTTCTTTGGCTTGCCTGCGCCACCCGGCGGGGTGTCATCGTCGAATGAACGTCCGCGTGCAGTGTCCGCTTCGCGCTGGCGTTCTTCCAGCCGTGCGCGCGCAGCCACAATCACGGCGAGCCGATCTTCGCGCCGCTTGATCTCGGCCGGAATGTCCAGCTCCGGCTCGTTCTTCTCGCGATCGTCGGTCGTCTGCGCTTGGGCCAGCAAGGCATCGATTTGCGCTTTCAGTTCCAATTGCGCCTTCTGCATGCGCTCAAAGCTCATCGCCTTGTGGCGCGAGGCGTTGGCCTTGATCTTGGTGCCATCGACGGCGATGGTCCCCAGCTTGACCAGTCCACATTCCTGCGCCAACTTCACCACCTGAACGAACAGATCGGACAATGCCTTCAGATGCAAGGCACGGAAATCACAGAGGGTTCGGTGCGCCGGGAAATTGTTCGCCGCCAGAACTCGAAACGCGACGTCCTCATGCAGTTTCCTGGCCAGTTTGCGCGACGAGAATACGCCCGTCGCATAGCCATACACCAGCACCTTGACCATCATCAACGGATGAAACGGCTGATTGCGTGACCCACCACCGGCATACCGAGCGTGAAATGCGCTCAGGTCCAACGTATCAACCGTATCGCTAATGAAATAGGCAAGATGCCCTTCAGGAAGCCACTCCTGCAGGGCCTGAGGCAGAAGCATCTGCTGCTGCGGATTGTAGGGGAGATAGCTGGTCGTCATCATTCCAACAACGTTTACCCCATCCATTTGGATGACATATCGTTCTGCCGCGCAGACTCCTAGCCTTCGATCTGCTCCTTACGCATCCCATAGGAACGCCGCTATAGCCGGACGAGCGGGGCAGCCCAGCACGTACCGCGACTTATCGCTGATTCGGTCACTGCCTTCTGCCATCGACTTAGGTCGTGTTGATCGCCAGACTCGTTAAGTGCCGAAGTAGGCGAAGACCGAATTACAGCATTGACTTATGACGGGAGGAAAACAAAGTCGCCGCAGCAGGCGAAGACCGCAAATTTTGGATTGATTGCTACGCTAAGTATTTTCCGATCTACCCTTCCCAGCACGAGGTCGATATGCTAAGTAGTGTGCGCTCTTCGACTCTCGCCGACTATTTGCTCGCCGACGACTTCATTGGGACGCGTTTAAGCAGCGACGGGCGGGCTGCGACGGTGAGCAACCCCGTTTTGCTCAGTTATGAACTGTTCTCGAATAGAAAATGGAGGCTCAAATGTCACATTATTACTGGAACGACTGGTATTTTGGCTGGGGTTGGTTTCTCTGGTTCGCCGTAGTTTGAGGTCGGTCGGAATCCGTGGACGCCAACAGGTTAAGCAGCGATTTTACTCAAACGGAATCGCTGCGTGAAAGCGGCCGGCGACAAATAGTCCAGGCGCTCCTGTGTGCGCTGCCGGTTATAAAAGATCTCGATGTATTCCGTGATTTCTTTGCTGGCCTGATCGCGGGTCGCGAACTTGCGATGATAGACAAGTTCATTTTTCAGTGAGCCCCAGAATGATTCGATAGGCGCGTTGTCGAAACAATTTCCACGCCTGCTCATAGATGCCTGCATGCCGAACTGTTTGAGGAGCTTCTGATAGGCGTGGGCACAATACTGACTACCGCGATCCGTGTGTTGTATGAGACCAGGCGGCGGTCGGTGCGATGTGACAGCACGAAACAGGGCCTGCATGACCAGCTGTTTTGTCATGCGCTCGCTCATAGCATAGCCGACGATCTCTCCGCTATATAGATCTTTGAGGCCGGCCAGATACAGCCATCCCTCATCGGTCGCGAGTGGAGTAAGAGGCAGGGCGTAGTCGAACTATCTCCCTGCCTCTCCTCCCCGAACCGGACTTGCACCTCTCAGCGCATCCGGCTCTCCATTTAAATGTTGCTCATAGCAAAGGCGACATCAGCGTAGCGCGACTCGATGGTGCTGCGTTTCTCAGCGCGCAGGATGAAGGGATTTTCCGCAGGAGTGCGCCAGATGAAACGGGCCTTACGACTGGTAACTAGACGCCGAAGCGCCACCGCCCCATACCAACCCCGGCTATTTTGGCCGTGAAGCACCCAAGTTTTCGCATGTCCTTCTTCAGGCCGCTGGACGTGGTCGCGCATCAACGC
>NZ_MTHB01000175.1 GCF_002220365.1 Caballeronia sordidicola
TGTCAAATGACACAAAGTCGTCCGGCCCCAAAGACCAGTTTATAAGGCACAGCGGGCAGCGCTGGACAACTTTACGTCATTTTTAATTGCCACAAATTTGTCCATTTTGCTGAATTTGACCTAAAGTAGTCCAATGTCGCTGGTCCGGAATACTCGCCATGCACCCACCCGAACCCCTGCCAGTTTCCCGGCTGCCGAAGCAGACGCTTCATCATATGTGGTCGCCGAAGCTGCAACGCACACTGGTACTCACTTCGGTTAATCAAGTTCGACTCTGGGTCATGCTCGAAGCGAATCCTGCTGTCACGACATACTGCGAACGTCCTGTTCTCGCGTCTAATCAACACGATGCCCATGCCGATTTCTGGCTACTGCAGGATGGACGCCCCCAATATCTGGCGCTCGACCACGCCATCGAATCAGCGCCTCATGAGGATTCTTCCGCCGGTACGCCCTCCTCTCTTTTGATTCAAACCATTCGGCCAGCCGACCTTGACGAACACCGCGTCTGGATCCAAAACTGGATGACATTGTTACCTTATCTGAACACCGGAATGCGCCTGATTGATGCCGCCCTGGCCAAAGATGTCGTCGAATTCTTCGAACGAGAAGCATCGTTTCTCGAGCTTGAGCAGCACTTCACCCGATACGATCCGATCTTGATTCGTACCGCCGCCGTTGCTGGCTTGCACGCAGGTTATCTCCTGAGTCCCGATCTGGTCACTCAGCCCTGGACGCTGAACTCCCGAATACAGCAGTATTCGAAGGCCGCGCATCGTGCGACGTAGCGATATCCCGGAACCGCTCACCGACGTCCAATCGTGGCCGTCCGTGGATCCGGGTGCGCTCGATTCATCGCGACGAGCAATCTACCTACAACGTGAGCAAGCCCTACTGGCCTATCTGAACGGCGCGCCGATTGTGGACATCGTGCGAGACCATAAAATCGACGCCAGCTTCCTCTCACGATTGCTCACGCGCTGCCTTGCCGCACACACTGACGGTCGAATCCAGGGGTTCCGGGGACTTATTCCGCATGCACGCGCTAAAACCTATCGACGAAGCAAGCGAGCAGACCGCCTGACATCGCGCGACGGCCTGACCGGCGCTGTCGGGCAATTGTTTGAGCGCTTGCCGCAGCTTCCCCGCATCATCGAACGCCAGATTGGCAGCGCCCGCTTGGGACTGACGCAGACGAATCGCTTGTACGGCCTGACCGTAACGCATTCCAAGCTGATCGCGGCATGCCATGAAGCCGGGCTGACTGAAGCCGACTACCCTCTAAACCAAGATGAGAAGGGGTATCGCTCTTTCGCGAGGTGGGTCAAGCGCCGGCTCGAGGATCGCATCCCCCTGCGCTTGCCGCGCGACAACGGTGCCTGGGAAATGGCGGCCAGACCGTTCT
This sequence comes from Caballeronia sordidicola, assembly GCF_002220365.1. Taxonomy (GTDB): domain Bacteria; phylum Pseudomonadota; class Gammaproteobacteria; order Burkholderiales; family Burkholderiaceae; genus Caballeronia; species Caballeronia sordidicola_C. Next base: position 1,406 of record NZ_MTHB01000175.1, read on the forward strand.
CTGTGGTCGAGCTTGACGGCCACAAGCTGGACCTGCGTCTGCGTGTGCGCTTCACCGAGCCCTCCGGCATCAGCGTTGATCTCGAAACTGAGCGCCTGTATGTGTTGACGATGATCGACGTCTGCACCCGCGCCGTGATTGGATGGCATGTTGTTCCGGCACCAGAATACGATCACCACGACGTACTCGCGACGCTGCAGAATGCGTTACGCCCTCGACGCAAACGTGATCAGTTCACGATTCCCGGCCTCGGCTACCGGGAGGGTGCGGGATTTGTCTCCGAGCTACCTGAACTGGCCTACGCCTGCTGGGATGTCCTGAAGGTCGACAATGCGGCCTCGCACCTTACCGAAGACACCTTTGCTCCTGTCTGTGAGTTCGTCGGCTGTCGAATGGAAGCAGGCCCTGTTGGCGAACCTACGGGACGTCCCTTTATAGAACGCTTTTTCTTGACGCTGACCGACCGGATGTCCCGTAGAGTGCACGGTACGACAGGACGTCACCCCAACGATCCCGTCGGCAAGAAAGGGAGACAAACGGCCGTCGATCAACTGATTACGATTGACGAACTCGAAGAGCTACTGGATGTCACCATCGCCAACTACCATTGCACGCCGCACGATGGCTTGAATGGACGAACCCCGCTGGAAGCACTCCGCTTGGCGCTCGACCATCACACTGTACCGGTTCGAACCCTGCCGACTTTTCTACGCTCCCGGCTGCACCAACTTCAGTCGGTTCATCTTTGCACCGTCCGAGGTAGCGTCGCAAGCGGCACCGCACCTTATATCAGCCTGTATGGCGCGCGCTACAGCAGCGAAGTCCTTCAGCGAACAACTGGGTTATTGCGTCAACCTATTCGGGTTTATCCAAACCCCACCGACATGCGTGAAGCATGGGCGTATCTGACTAATGGGGCGGAGTTGGGTCGGCTGAGCGTGCTGGACGGTTGGCGATACAGCCGTCATACCTTGCGCTTGCGTCGATATATTTTGCGTCAGCGCCGCCTCGGCCGATTCGTTTTCGCGGGCGAACAGGATCCGGTTCAATTGCTCTCGAAATCTCAACGTCATCCATCCAAACGCAGCCGCAAGGATGGGACCGTAGTGATGCAACTCGCACAGATGGAAGAACCCTCCCAGACAACGAGTCTTCCCGCCGCACGATCACAGCAATCGGAAGACGACCAAACGTCTATCGACCTCGGTGACCTGACGGTGCAAAACCGATAACTCGAGGAGACTCATGGCTACCGCCCCGCAGCGACCGGCAAGTTTGGAGGATCATCCGATCAGCCGTCGCACCTATCGAATCCCGACGCCATCGATCGCTGCCTTTCGGGCTCTAGTCGACGAGTGTTTGCTCCTGTACATCACTGGAGCGCTAATCCATGGGCGGCCGCGTATCGGGAAGACCTATGCCATCGAGTTCATTCGTCGCGATCTTGAGCGGCGTCATCCCAGGTTATCAATCTACAAGATGCGCTGTACCCGATCGCAAACACCTTCAGAGAATAGCTTTTTCTCGGCCCTCCTGTACGCCGCGAATCATCCAGCGCAAAGCGGTGCCTCCAAGGCCGCCCTGCGCGGCCGGCTCTTGCACAAACTGAGACAGGTGGCCGATACAAAGGGCGATGAACGGATCGTGCTGTTTGCTGACGAGGCCCAGAATTTGCATGAACTTCACTATGAATGGTTGCGGGATCTGCACGATGAACTGGAAAGCAACGGATTGCGTCTGTTCGTGTTTTTGGTCGGCCAATCACAGCTGGTCGCGCAAAAATCTGCCTTTCAGGCGCAGGACAAAGGCCAGATCGTCGCACGATTTATGGTAGAAGAGCTGGCGTTTCGCGGCATTACCTCAGCGGCCCAATGCCGGGCCGTGCTGAAGGCATATGATCAGGGCGAGTATCCCGAGGCATCCGGTTGGTGCTATACGCGCTTCCATGTTCCTCAGGCCTATGACGCCGGCTTGCGCATGTTGGACTCCGCCGGCGCTCTCTGGCATGCCTTCGAGGATGCCCACATCAAGGCCCAGCTGGACGGGCCGGTCGAAATCCCCATGAAGTATTTCACCACGGCCGCCGAAGCCTCTTTACTGATTAGCAGTGCTAGTGATAGCCCAACGTTGACTTTCGATACACCGTTCTGGACATCGATGGTCGAACGCAGTCGGTACGTCTTGGCACAGAAAGCCGGCAGCACCACGTTGTCCGCAATCAGCAGGTGACGGATCATGCGCGATGATCACCAAGAAGAACACGAAATGCCGATTCTCTGGCAGGCGAAGGGCATTGCCGAAGCACGCTTCACGTCACGCCCCGAGTGGAGCACCGCCGGCGAATCCATGTGGATGCGCTTGTCGAAATTTTCTCTATGCAATCGGCTGACGTTGCACGAACTATCAAATCTGGTCCTCCTACCTCCGAAGGAGATTCCCACAGACGGCGTAGATCTGCGCCGTGCCGATCGATTCGACCCAGCACGATTGGGTGATCTGCTGCAGATCTCTCCCACAGATGTGACAACCGCATTCTGCTACAGCACGCCCGGACTTACCAACGCGAGCACCGAACTCCGTTACTGTCGCGAATGCTTGCAGCAGGGTTTTCACGCCGCATGGTTTCAGTGGCGCTTCATCGTGCGTTGTCCACTGCATCAACGCGCCCTCAGGCTCGGTTGCCCCGGTTGCACAAGGCCCATTCAATACTCGCTTCAGGGCAACATGGCGGAGTATCCACTTGTCTGTGCGCGATGCGGCAAGCAATGGGTACCGGACTTGCACTTGCCTGCTGGGCGATGCACGCCGATATCGGGACGCTCGGCTCGAATTCTGCGCAGGTGGCAAGCTTACGTCGCCGAATCCACCACGCGCCTTTCCAAACTCTCGCTTCGACAGCACGATCCCCAGACGGGCCAGTTCGTAGCGGCGCAACGCAATCGCGCGGCCTCGATTCGCCGCACGGCCCACCTACGCATGTCGAACCGACTTTACGATACTCCGCCGCCGACGATTCCCGAGCTATTGGCAAGGCGACCCCGACCCTCCACGGACCCACTCGGTCCCAAACCCGATTTACCCGAGCCTGGCCGGCATCGCTTCAGCCAGATGAACTGGCCTCACTTTACGCAACGGTTTCTTGAGCTCGAGTCGACACTCCTGCAATTTCAAGACGCGTTTTTTGGGCACACACTTCGCAACATCGATATGCCGGCGTGGAGCACCCTGTGCCGTCAGCAATTCGCCATCGCCACCGATGCCGTCAGCATCGAGACAGTGACAGCCGTCGGCTGGCATTTGAGTTGGCTTGGCTTCGTTCGCACATGCGATCGCGTTCACCGGCTCTCGACGCCTGCACTGGGTCTGTCCGGTTGGCTCGCACATAGCCCGGATCGCCCTCTTGCGATCGCATACGCCGAATGGACCGACCAGTTGATAGTTTGGCTGCAAGAGGATCTAACAACGTCAGCCTGGATATGGCATCGCCTCGCGTCGTTCATGCGGCCGCACAAGTCCTATCTCCTGCACCCGGCTCTCGCGCGCCCGGCTGAACTTGCCGCGTGGCGCTCAAGTCAACCGTATCGGCATAGCATCGCGGCAAAACCACCTCAAAATCTCGCCATCAAGGGCATCAGCCTTCCCGCTAGATTGGACTACTTTACGTCAATTATGCGACAACCCCTTGATTGATAACGATTTTTACAGATTACGTGCTCCCGAATTTGCCGATTAGACGACTTTGGGTCATTTTTCGGACGACTTTGTGTCGTTTGACA
>NZ_MTHB01000097.1 GCF_002220365.1 Caballeronia sordidicola
GACTGGTCATTCAAGCCGGCCATCCCGCTGGCTGACGGTGCGCATGACATCACCGCAACGCAGGCAAACCCGGCTACGGGCAAGGTAAGCTTGCCGTCAGGTGATTGGCCGTTCAACGTCGACACTAGCGTTCCGGCAGCACCGACTATCAGCGGCGTGACGGATAACGTTGGCCCAATCCAGGGCCCCGTTCCGGCACATGGCACGACCGACGACAACGATCCGGTGATCGCAGGCAAGGGTGTGCCGGGTGACATCGTGCACGTGCTGGATAACGGCGTTGATATTGGTTCGACCACGGTGAACCCGTCGGGCGACTGGACGTTCAAGCCGACGGTTCCGCTGGCGGATGGTCCGCATGACATAACCGCTGAGCAGTCGAACCCGGCTACGGGCGCAACCAGCGGCCCCTCGCAGGACTTCCCGTTCAATGTTGACACGACCACGCCGGTAGCGCCTTCGATCACGCAGGTGCTGGATGCGGTGGGTGCTGTTACAGGTCCGGTTCCGAAGAACGGTTCGACCGACGACAACGATCCGGTGATCAGCGGCAAGGGCGTTGCCGGTGACGTCGTGCACGTGATGGACAACGGCAAGGAAATTGGCTCGACCACGGTGAGCGGCACGGGTGACTGGTCGTTCAAGCCGGCGACCGCGCTGGCTGACGGCGCACATGACATCACCGCAACGCAGGCCAACCCGGCTACGGGCAAGGTAAGCTTGCCGTCAAGCGACTGGCCGTTCAACGTGGATACCGTTCATAGGCCCGATGCTCCGGTCATCAATGACATGGTGGAATACTCGAGTAATGGGGACCCCCTCGGCTCTTTCCCGTCAGGCAGCATAACCCCTTCGCCGATTGTTAGGCTCTATGGTACAGCTGATGCGAACGCTGTTGTGTACCTGTACGAAGGCAACACGTTGATCGGCTCGACCGCTTGCGACGCAAGCGGCGTCTGGTTGTACCAGAACACCAAATGGGCTACTGGCCCGCACGACATAACCGCAACGCAAAAGAATACTGCGGGTATTGAAAGCGCGCATTCGAACGATTGGCTGTTCTCGGTGGGGAACATACCTGCGCCGAGTGAAACCATAGTGATCACAAACATGATCGATCACACGTTGGGTAACGTTTCCGTCGGCAATAATGGTTCGACCAGCGACTCGTCGCCAACGATTCAGGGCACGTTGTCGCACGCGCTGCTCGCTGGCGAGACGCTTGTAATTATCCGCGACAGCCAACAGGTTGGCATCGCTACTGCATCGGGAACTAGCTGGTCGTTCAACGATTCGGGATTGTCCCTCGGAAGTCACAATTATTACGCGAAAGTGGTAGGCATCGCTGGCCACAGTGACGTTTCCAATTACTTTTATATTACCGAAATCGCCCCGGCTGCTGTGATCCCGGTCGAAACCGTTGTGATCAATAACCTGACGGATCACACTTCGGGCGCCAATATCCCGGCAGGTTCTTCGACCACCGATAAGGCGCCGGTGGTGCACGGTTCGGTATCGTCCGCGTTGCTCGCCGGCGAGACGCTTGCGGTTTATCGCGACGGTCAAAAGGTCGGCACTGCTACGGTGTCTGGAACAGGATGGACGTTCAACGACTCAGGCGTAGGAACGGGAATTCACACCTATACGGCCCAAGTAGAGAACACGAATGGCCATGGTCCAGTCTCGAACCCGTTCACGTTCAATGAAATCGCCCCGGCTGCCCCGATTCCGACCGAAACCGTTGCGATTAGTAGCCTGACGGATCACACTTCGGGCGCCAATATCCCGGCAGGTTCTTCGACCACCGATACGGCGCCGGTGGTGCACGGTTCGGTATCGTCCGCGTTGCTCGCCGGCGAGACGCTTGCGGTTTATCGCGACGGTCAAAAGGTCGGCACTGCTACTGTGTCTGGAACGGGATGGACGTTCAACGACTCAGGCGTGGGAGTGGGAAGCCACACCTATACGGCCCAAGTTGAGAACTCGTCTGGCAACGGCCCCAGGTCAGGTCCATTTACGTTCAACGAGTTAAGTAACGTCCCATCCGCGCCGGTGATTACGGACGTGCAAGACGCAGTGGGTCCGGTTCAGGGTCCAGTGCCGAACAACGGTACGACCGACGACAACCAGCCCACCATCAGGGGTACGGGCACGGCTGGCGATACACTCTGGCTTTTCGTTGATGGCAAGGGGGCTGGAGAAACGACCGTGGACGGTACCGGCCACTGGTCAATTAAGCCTTCGACCGCGATGTACGACGGCAAGCATAGTTTTACCACCACGCAGTTCGCCAGCGGACAGCCGCAAAG
>NZ_MTHB01000015.1 GCF_002220365.1 Caballeronia sordidicola
GGCGAGTGGCTCGAGCCCAAGGCAAGATGCTCGACGGCGGCTGGCTCTTTCCCGGGCTCAACCCGATTGAATCTCTCAGCACCCGTCAACTCAACCGGGCGATCCATGCGGCCGCCGAGGCCGCCGGAATCGACAAGCGCGTGTCCATGCACACTTTGCGCCATAGCTTTGCCACTCATCTACTGGAACAGAAGGTCGATATCCGCGTGATTCAAGTCATGCTTGGGCACAAGAAGCTTGACTATGTCCTGCTCCGAACTATGTCCCGTAGCGCACGAGCCTGGCAGGACATCGGCCGATAGCGCGCGACGCGGGACATAGTTATAGCCTACAGGCCCTTTAAGAATGCCAACAATTCGTCATCTGGTCGATACCGCCCCGGCGTGCCTTGAGGGGGTATGGTCCTGTCCAGAACTGCCTGCTTCAAGGTGAGGTTGGCGTCGAGATAGACCTGCGTGGTTTCAATCGATTCATGACCAAGCCAAAGGGCGATTACTGATAGGTCCACACCTTGTTGCAACAAATCCATCGCTGTCGTATGGCGCTTATATCTTGCACGATATAAGGCAGAGGATTTTTTGGTTAGCGATCGCGGCCGCAGAGGGATAACGGAGCCGATGAACATCAGTCCGCGAGCGGTAACTAAAAAACCATTTGTACTAAGCCGCTCCGCAGGCAGTGACCGCTATGGGCGTTGAATGACCACGGCGATAATTTCTGCTGTCCAGCACGGGCGAAGGCAAACAGATTTCCAGCGATCAAGAGAAGCCTGGCAGGTGAAAGACTCAGAAGAGTACGCGTCGGCAGGCCAGTAACCCGCAGGTTTGGCATATTCTGAAGCGATCGCAGATTGATGGCGCGAGCCCAGCCGCGTTAGCCTCGTCGAGGAAGGCAAACGTGCGCGGAAACAGGTGCGGCGGCAACTAGCGCGCATGGTCAGGTCCTGGCGGGGCGCGTGGGAGGCAGCCGGGCAT
>NZ_MTHB01000186.1 GCF_002220365.1 Caballeronia sordidicola
GTTCAGGAACGCAAAAACCCCACCTTTATGGGGTGGGGTTTTTGTTTAGCTGCGATGCAATGCAGCGCATGAGGAGCCTGACGATTACCTACTTTCACACGGGTATCCGCACTATCATTGGCGTGGAGTCGTTTCACGGTCCTGTTCGGGATGGGAAGGGGTGGGACCAACTCGCTATGGTCATCAGGCATAAAGGGGGTGTTGTATCGCTTGGGGGCGCTACAACCAATCTGGGGAAGAAGTAGTCGAGTTCACCGGGGTGTTTAAGCCCGAGCGCCTCGTTGTTACTGGATTGTGTTTGTTACTTGGCACAACATGATCTCAACCTAGGCGTGTGCTTAAGACCCCGCGCGTTGCGCGGGATGGGGCATCCATAAGTGCTGAAGCACGAACGGCTGCCGACACACACTGGTTATAGGATCAAGCCTTACGGGCAATTAGTATCAGTTAGCTTAATGCATTACTGCACTTCCACACCTGACCTATCAACGTCCTGGTCTAGAACGACCCTTCAAGGAGCTCGAAGCTCCAGGGATATCTCATCTCAAGGCGAGTTTCCCGCTTAGATGCTTTCAGCGGTTATCTCTTCCGAACATAGCTACCCGGCGATGCCACTGGCGTGACAACCGGTACACCAGAGGTTCGTCCACTCCGGTCCTCTCGTACTAGGAGCAGCCCCCTTCAAATATCCAACGCCCACGGCAGATAGGGACCAAACTGTCTCACGACGTTTTAAACCCAGCTCACGTACCTCTTTAAATGGCGAACAGCCATACCCTTGGGACCGGCTACAGCCCCAGGATGAGATGAGCCGACATCGAGGTGCCAAACACCGCCGTCGATATGAACTCTTGGGCGGTATCAGCCTGTTATCCCCAGAGTACCTTTTATCCGTTGAGCGATGGCCCTTCCATACAGAACCACCGGATCACTATGACCTGCTTTCGCACCTGCTCGACTTGTCGGTCTCGCAGTTAAGCACGCTTATGCCATTGCACTATCAGCACGATTTCCGACCGTACCTAGCGTACCTTCGTACTCCTCCGTTACACTTTGGGAGGAGACCGCCCCAGTCAAACTGCCTACCATGCACTGTCCCCGATCCGGATCACGGACCAAGGTTAGAACCTCAAACAAACCAGGGTGGTATTTCAAGGACGGCTCCACCGAAACTAGCGTTCCGGTTTCATAGCCTCCCACCTATCCTACACAGATCGGTTCAAAGTCCAATGCAAAGCTACAGTAAAGGTTCATGGGGTCTTTCCGTCTAGCCGCGGGGAGATTGCATCATCACAAACACTTCAACTTCGCTGAGTCTCGGGAGGAGACAGTGTGGCCATCGTTACGCCATTCGTGCAGGTCGGAACTTACCCGACAAGGAATTTCGCTACCTTAGGACCGTTATAGTTACGGCCGCCGTTTACCGGGACTTCAATCAAGAGCTTGCACCCCATCATTTAATCTTCCGGCACCGGGCAGGCGTCACACCCTATACGTCCACTTTCGTGTTTGCAGAGTGCTGTGTTTTTATTAAACAGTCGCAGCCACCAGTTTATTGCAACCCCTTCACCCTTTGCGCGCAGGCGCATCAAGCTACAGGGGCGTACCTTATCCCGAAGTTACGGTACCAATTTGCCGAGTTCCTTCTCCCGAGTTCTCTCAAGCGCCTTAGAATACTCATCTCGCCCACCTGTGTCGGTTTGCGGTACGGTCTTGTTAAACTGAAGCTTAGAGGCTTTTCTTGGAACCACTTCCGATTGCTTCTTCGCCTAAGCGAATGGCCTCACACCCTTGAATTACGCGCCCGGATTTGCCTAAGCGCCTTCTCCAATGCAAGGACCGGGACTTCCAACACCCGGACAACCTTCCGCGATCCGTCCCCCCATCGCATTTAACAATGGTGCAGGAATATTAACCTGCTTCCCATCAGCTACGCATTTCTGCCTCGCCTTAGGGGCCGACTCACCCTACGCCGATGAACGTTGCGTAGGAAACCTTGGGCTTACGGCGAGGGGGCTTTTCACCCCCTTTATCGCTACTCATGTCAGCATTCGCACTTCCGATACCTCCAGCACACTTTTCAATGCACCTTCACAGGCTTACGGAACGCTCTCCTACCATGCGAGATAAATCTCGCATCCGCAGCTTCGGTATATTGCTTAGCCCCGTTACATCTTCCGCGCAGGACGACTCGATCAGTGAGCTATTACGCTTTCTTTAAAGGGTGGCTGCTTCTAAGCCAACCTCCTGACTGTTTTAGCCTTCCCACTTCGTTTCCCACTTAGCAATATTTGGGGACCTTAGCTGGCGGTCTGGGTTGTTTCCCTCTTGACACCGGACGTTAGCACCCGATGTCTGTCTCCCGTGATTGCACTCTTCGGTATTCGGAGTTTGCTATGGCGTAGTAATCCGCAATGGACCCCACAACCATGACAGTGCTCTACCCCCGAAGGTGATACACGAGGCACTACCTAAATAGTTTTCGGAGAGAACCAGCTATTTCCAAGTTTGTTTAGCCTTTCACCCCTATCCACAGCTCATCCCCTAATTTTTCAACATTAGTGGGTTCGGTCCTCCAGTACGTGTTACCGCACCTTCAACCTGGCCATGGATAGATCACTTGGTTTCGGGTCTACGCCCAGCAACTGAACGCCCTATTCGGACTCGCTTTCGCTACGGCTGCCTTAATCAGTTAACCTTGCTACTGAACGTAAGTCGCTGACCCATTATACAAAAGGTACGCCGTCACCCCCTTGCGAAGGCTCCGACTGTTTGTATGCATGCGGTTTCAGGATCTATTTCACTCCCCTCCCGGGGTTCTTTTCGCCTTTCCCTCACGGTACTGGTTCACTATCGGTCGATCACGAGTATTTAGCCTTGGAGGATGGTCCCCCCATCTTCAGACAGGATTTCACGTGTCCCGCCCTACTTGTCGTACACCTAGTTCCACACATCCGCTTTCGCCTACAGGGCTATCACCTGCTATGGCCACACTTTCCAGAGTGTTCGGCTAACGGTCGTGCTAAAGAGTACAGGCTGATCCCATTTCGCTCGCCACTACTTTGGGAATCTCGGTTGATTTCTTTTCCTGCGGTTACTTAGATGTTTCAGTTCACCGCGTTCGCTTCACTAGACCTATGTATTCAGTCTAGGATGACCCAGAAGGGCCGGGTTTCCCCATTCGGACATCGACGGATCAAAGCTCGTTTGCCAGCTCCCCGTCGCTTTTCGCAGGCTACCGCGTCCTTCATCGCCTGTGATCGCCAAGGCATCCACCACATGCACTTGTTCGCTTGACCCTATAACGAGTGCGTCTCCGAGAGTCCTCTCTACACCGAACCGAAGTTCAGCTTCGAGGGAAACCTCTTTCACACCGCTATAGGTTGAGTATTCGTGTTGCGCCGTATTCCAAAGCAATCTTTCGATTACCTTTTCATACATTGATACAATCACAACCCTGATCAATTTACTCACACCCATCTCTAAGTGCTTTCAAGTTGACCTTTACTACTTCTTCCAGATTGTTAAAGAACGACAGCACGACTCTAAGCGCTATGCTTAAAATCGCTTACTGACTGGCTCAATCGCCAATGCAATCCACTCTCTCGTGTTCCCGAGAATGCGTTGCGTTGGTGATTGGTGGAGGATGACGGGATCGAACCGACGACCCCCTGCTTGCAAAGCAGGTGCTCTCCCAGCTGAGCTAATCCCCCAGTACCGCGTTGCTCAAGGGTCCGTCATTCCTCTTTTGTGACACTTAACGCATTCGTTAATCATCACTCAAGCGAATCATGGTGGGTCTGGTTGGATTCGAACCAACGACCCCCGCCTTATCAAGACGGTGCTCTAACCAACTGAGCTACAGACCCTTAGCCTGTCTTCTTACAGCCGATAAGCGTGAGCGCTTTAGCACTTCACTTTAATACGTTTGAGCTCGAGAAAGGAGGTGATCCAGCCGCACCTTCCGATACGGCTACCTTGTTACGACTTCACCCCAGTCATGAATCCTACCGTGGTGACCGTCCTCCTTGCGGTTAGACTAGCCACTTCTGGTAAAACCCACTCCCATGGTGTGACGGGCGGTGTGTACAAGACCCGGGAACGTATTCACCGCGGCATGCTGATCCGCGATTACTAGCGATTCCAGCTTCACGTAGTCGAGTTGCAGACTACGATCCGGACTACGATCGGTTTTCTGGGATTAGCTCCCCCTCACGGGTTGGCAGCCCTCTGTTCCGACCATTGTATGACGTGTGAAGCCCTACCCATAAGGGCCATGAGGACTTGACGTCATCCCCACCTTCCTCCGGTTTGTCACCGGCAGTCTCCTTAGAGTGCTCTTGCGTAGCAACTAAGGACAAGGGTTGCGCTCGTTGCGGGACTTAACCCAACATCTCACGACACGAGCTGACGACAGCCATGCAGCACCTGTGTATCGGTTCTCTTTCGAGCACCCCCACCTTTCAGCAGGGTTCCGACCATGTCAAGGGTAGGTAAGGTTTTTCGCGTTGCATCGAATTAATCCACATCATCCACCGCTTGTGCGGGTCCCCGTCAATTCCTTTGAGTTTTAATCTTGCGACCGTACTCCCCAGGCGGTCAACTTCACGCGTTAGCTACGTTACTAAGTCAATGAAGACCCAACAACTAGTTGACATCGTTTAGGGCGTGGACTACCAGGGTATCTAATCCTGTTTGCTCCCCACGCTTTCGTGCATGAGCGTCAGTATTGGCCCAGGGGGCTGCCTTCGCCATCGGTATTCCTCCACATCTCTACGCATTTCACTGCTACACGTGGAATTCTACCCCCCTCTGCCATACTCTAGCTCGCCAGTCACAAATGCAGTTCCCAGGTTAAGCCCGGGGATTTCACATCTGTCTTAACGAACCGCCTGCGCACGCTTTACGCCCAGTAATTCCGATTAACGCTCGCACCCTACGTATTACCGCGGCTGCTGGCACGTAGTTAGCCGGTGCTTATTCTTCCGGTACCGTCATCCTCCCACCGTATTAGGGCAGAAGTTTTCTTTCCGGACAAAAGTGCTTTACAACCCGAAGGCCTTCTTCACACACGCGGCATTGCTGGATCAGGGTTTCCCCCATTGTCCAAAATTCCCCACTGCTGCCTCCCGTAGGAGTCTGGGCCGTGTCTCAGTCCCAGTGTGGCTGGTCGTCCTCTCAGACCAGCTACAGATCGTCGCCTTGGTAGGCCTTTACCCCACCAACTAGCTAATCTGCCATCGGCCGCCCCTATAGCGCGAGGTCCCGAAGGATCCCCCGCTTTCTTCCGTAGATCGTATGCGGTATTAATCCGGCTTTCGCCGGGCTATCCCCCACTACAGGACACGTTCCGATGTATTACTCACCCGTTCGCCACTCGCCACCAGGGTTGCCCCCGTGCTGCCGTTCGACTTGCATGTGTAAGGCATGCCGCCAGCGTTCAATCTGAGCCAGGATCAAACTCTTCAGTTCAATGCCTGTTACTGTTTTCTATTCTTGCGAATAGGTCGCTCACTCAACGTACTGACAAGTTCCTCCCATCTTCCCTTTTACAGAAAGACGCTCAAAACCTACCTTAATACTAGTGTGAGACTTGATACTTTCGCTTCACGGCAACATCTCCCGAGTTACCCCGGAAAACACCACCACGCTTAAAGCCAAGCACCAAGCGCCCACACTTATCGGCTGTTAGTTTTTAAAGAACATTCGCTA
>NZ_MTHB01000252.1 GCF_002220365.1 Caballeronia sordidicola
CGGCTCAGCCCGAAGCCCAAGCCACGGCTCAGCCCGAAGCCCAGGCTACGGCTCAGCCCGAAGCCCAGGCTGCGGAGCAGCCCGAAGCCCAAGCCACGGCGCAGCCCGAAGCGAAGGCCACGGCTCAGCCCGAAGCCCAGGCCACCGCTCAGCCAGAAGGGAAGGCCACAGCCCAGCCCGACGTCCAGGCCACGGCGCAGCCCGAAGCGAAGGCCACGGCCCAACCCGAAGCCCAAGCCACGGCGCAGCCCGAAGCCCAGGTCACGGCTCAGCCCGAACTCCACGCCCCGCCTAAGCGTGAAGCCAAAACGGAAACGCCGTCTGATCCGACGCCGCAGCTTGTCAAGCGAGTCCATGAACTCTACGAGGAGCTGGGGCGCGAGGACGTTCGAGCCGTCGAGGACTGGGAATCGGCAGACGGGGCGCCTCCGAAAGAAGAATCCCATAAACCGTAGATGAGTCGATCTCACCGATCATGAAATTCGCACCTCTTACGAATAGTCATAGAAAGTTGACTCATGAACAAACCTGTAGTGCGGAGCTGATCGCCAAGCTTGGCGGTCGGCGTTACCAACAACGCGACGCGACACGAGGCGGTTCTTCCGAAACGTAAGGACAATCCGCAAAGGCATGACAATGAAAATTGACTCCAGGAATTGTCGCGTGCGGGAGGGAGACGAGGTCGACCTCAAGAAACTGCCGACAATCGGCGATCCCGTGTGCAAGTCGAAGAGGCAGTATAAAAAAACACTAGAAAAGCACGTTGCTCAACTGAGCTCGCTCCAGCGGATGCACTACGCCTCCAATCGCTACGCAATCCTCCTGATTTTTCAGGCAATGGACGCAGCGGGCAAAGACGGCGCAATCAGGCATGTGATGTCGGGAGTCAATCCGCAAGGTTGCCAGGTGTTCAGCTTCAAGCACCCCAGCCCCACCGAGTTGGAGCATGATTTTCTTTGGCGCACCACCCGGGATCTACCGGAGAGGGGCAGAATTGGCATCTTCAACCGCTCCTACTACGAGGAAGTGCTGATTGTCCGCGTGCATCCCGAGATTCTTCGAAGCGAACGACTCCCGGACGCCTTGCTCGACGAAGGAGAGGTTTGGCACAACAGGTATCGTTCGATCGTGGATTTCGAGCGACATCTTTACAGCAACGGCACCCGGATCATCAAGTTCTTCCTTCACCTTTCGGAGGAGGAGCAGCGAAAGCGATTTCTGGCGCGTATCGACGAACCGGATAAGAACTGGAAATTCAGCCTCGCGGACATCGAGGAGCGGAAGTTCTGGAAGCAGTATATGACGGCGTTTGAAGAATGCATCAGTGCAACAAGCACGGCTGACTCACCCTGGTATGTCGTTCCGGCCGATGACAAGGAGAACGCTCGTCTTATCGTCTCCCAGATTGTTCTCGATACATTGGAAGGACTCCAAATGGAATATCCAAAAACGAGTGGAAAACGCCGGCGAGAACTACTGGCGATCCGCAAGAGGCTCTCGAAATGATACCTTGAGTGCATTGCCGCAAACGGGTTCGCGGATGAGGGCCACAAGCAATCCTGTCTCGCTAAAACCCCGAAGCCCCGATCGCCTTTGTACGCTGTCGTACCGCATCTTCATTTTTTATGACGTAGTGTTAAGGACTAACTTGCTCGACTTGACTGGAGACAATAATGCTAAGACGAACATTCATGTTCAGTACGCCCGGATCACTTATTGCAATCGCCCTCGCAGTCTCGGGTTGCACGACGACCGGGGCGTCTGACGCCAGCGGCGACCAGATGGATAAGCGCCACTCCATTGACGCGGGTTTCGATTCGACGCTTGCCCGTCTTTATAGCTCCGCCAAAGGTTCGCGCGAGCTCGTTGCCAAGGCGCGCGGCGTGTTGATATTCCCGTCGGTCATCGATGCCGGGTTCGGTGTCGGTGGTCAGTATGGCGAAGGCTCGCTGCGCGTCGGCGGCCGCACGGTCGGATACTACAGCACGGCGACTGGTTCGATCGGCTGGCAGATCGGCGCTCAATCAAGGGCCATCGTATTCCTGTTCATGACCGAAGACGCACTCAATCGGTTCCGAGTCAGCGAAGGCTGGTCGGTCGGGGGCGACGCGTCCGTTGCGGTACTCAAGGTCGGCGCGAATGGCGAAGTCGACACGAGTACCGCGAGCAGCCAAGTGGATGCGTTTCTGTTGACGAATAGTGGGCTGATGGCCGGCGCGACCCTCGACGGCACTAAGGTCACGCGACTCAAGTCACTTTAAGCATCCAGGCAGGGTGGGAAATGGCAACGGCCATTTCCCACCTTTGAAAACGTACAAAAAGATCGCGTCTATTCTTGGAAGTACAAGGCCACCAATTGCACTGATCGTCGCCCCGCTGAATTTCGTCCAGGCGAACCCGCACGCGGCACCGTGATCGGTCAACACAACTGGACGAGACACGGGCGCAAGCACAATACGAAGCGGATGAATCGAACGGAGTAAAAACGCAAGGAGCATCGAAATGCTGCGAACTATAGAGCGTCTTCACCGGTGCGCCGTCGTGGCGCTTGATGGCGACATAGGAACCGTCGACCAGGCATTATTCGACGATGAGGCATGGGGAGTGCGCTATCTTGTGGTCGAAACGGGAAACTGGATCGGCGAACGGAAGGTATTGATTTCGCCGTATTCAATCAAACCATCGGATCCGGCCTCAGGCGCACTGCATGTAAACCTCACGCGTCAACAGGTCAGGGATAGCCCGAATATTGATACGCATAAGTCTGTATCTCGTCAGTATGAAACCACACACCTCCTTTACTATGGATATCCCAGGTACTGGGGTAGCTCAAACGTGTGGGGGACGAGCGCCTACCCCGCGTTCACCGGCTCGGTCGAGGCACCGCACCACGAGCCGGACGCACCCATGGGCTCCGATCCGCATACAGAGGGGCCGCCAGCTGACGTCCATCTTCGAAGTACGGATGCCGTGAAGGGCTGTCACATCCGGGCCGCCGACGGCAGCATTGGCCACGTGTCCGGGTTCATTTTCGACGACGTCGCTTGGGTCATCCGTTACCTGACAGTCGACACGCGCAACTGGTGGCCGGGTGGTAAAGAAGTGTTGTTGGCGACGCAATGGTTAAGCGGCACGGATTGGTTCGACTCCACTGTTTCGACCGATCTCACCCGCGACGCGATCAGGAATAGCCCAGCATACGACGATGCGGTTTTGCTCACCCGCGGTTACGAGAAAACGCTTCACGGATTTTATGGCAAACAAGCGTATTGGTCAGAGAGCGATACGGAATCTCTGCTTAGTCACATCGGAGAAACGGCCCCGTAGATTAGCGCGAGTGGGGTAGCCCTACGCTAGACACGCAGCAATGCAATGCCACGAGAAAGGGTAAGCGTGTGATTCTGGGAATTGCCCGTAATTTTGGATGCAACTCTGCTAACCTAAATGATCTGGGACAACTACTCATACGAGACGCGCCAAGCGGATCCGGGCGCACGGATAAATCCGATCTCCGGACGCTATGGATGCAGCGGAGAAAGATGGGTAGATTCTGAGGTCAGCGAGTGCTGCTTCTAAGACACTCGCCGGGAGAGAAGACTCAGGAATCGCACGAGAGGCCACGGGAGGGTATTTGAGAAATACGCGGTTTGCTTTTCAAGGCTGCTTCAATGCTCGCTAGGTATGTACCTGAGGCCGCATTCGAGCAGCGCCTGTGACTTCGACACTTTGGTGAAATCCTTAGTGCCAAACTCTCTCGGCGCAACTCAAGCCATCTCGGTATCCTGAAGCAGGGGACGCTGCCGCGTAGGTGCGAGCATGGAGGTGTAGGTTTCAACATACTTCGCCGCCATCGTCTTCGCGCAAAATCGGCGCTCGAACTGGGCCCGAACTTCCGTGCGAGATAGATCATCAATGCGTTGTAGCGCAGCGACCGCGCCCGGTACGTCCTCGCAAATGTAGCCAGTCACACCGTGGTCGATCACCTCTGGCACCGAGCCCCGATTGAATGCGATCACTGGCGTACCGCACGCCATCGCCTCGATCATCACGAGCCCAAAGGGCTCCGACCAGTCAATCGGGAAGAGCAACGCTTTCGCACCGGATAGAAACGCCGGTTTTTGTGCGTCGTTGATTTCGCCGATGAACTCGACGTCCGCCTGCGACAGCAATGGCTCGATGATGGATCTGAAGTATTCCTGGTCGACCCTGTCGACTTTGGCTGCAATCTTCAACCGGAGACCGCTTTCGATAGCAAT
>NZ_MTHB01000055.1 GCF_002220365.1 Caballeronia sordidicola
CTTACAAGCCGGACTTTTTTTTAAGCCAGTCCAGCTCCATCTTTAGCCGCCCGATCTCGCCATACAAACGATCTTCGCCGTCTCGTGCCGCCTCCGGTTTTGGACCGCGCTTGTTCTCAAACAACGCGCCGGCGTTAGCGAGAATTTCCTTCTTCCATTGCCCAACCATCACTGGATGCACGTCATACAGCTGCGCTATCTCGTTGATCGTCTTCACGCCGCGCACCGCTTCCAAGCCCACCTTCGCCTTGAACTCTGCGCCGTGAATCTTCCTCTTTTTGCTTTCCACCATTCGCCTTCATCCACTTTCAGACCACAGCTTAAACCGTTGTCTCAAAAGCGGGGGCCACTTTAGGCTGCCTGGTTTGCTGGCGCAAAAACTTGGCATCTTCAACGAAAACCGGTTTTTGTCGGGCGACCGCATCAACCACCGTCGGCACGCTTGCATCATAGCGATCGCGAATTCGAACGGTCTTGCGATTCTCGAAATCGACGCCGCTGAGGTGCTCGATAAACGTGGTCACGAAATGCTGGCGCGTTTGCTCGCCGTCACTGACGATATCGATGCCCGCATGTTGCTGTTCCTGCAGTGACAAACGCAAAGCATCCTGTTTGCCCTCGATTAATCCCTGATCCTGCAATTTCCAGGGTGACCAGAGTTTCTCGGGCTCTGCAAGCCAGGACGGTTTAGGTAAGCTGCCAGCAGTGGATGTAGGTAGCAGTTTTTTCACGGTAGACGACCTTGCTTTTTTGTTAGTCAACGAGCGTAGTCACGGACCACTGCTCAAGAATGGTTTGGTATGGTTTGATAAATTGCTCCTCAACAAACCTTCCCTGCTCAACAGCCAGCCGGCTGCGTTCTTCCCGATCGTAATCAATTCGAGTCAGAGAAAAATCATGGTGCTTCAAACTGGGCTGATAGAATTTTCCTGCTGGAGAATTCGCATTGTAAATCTCAGGCCGGTAAATCTTCTGGAAGGTATCCATCGTACTGATGGTGCTGATGAGCTCGAGATTGGTGTAATCAGCAAGCAAATCGCCAGTAAAGTAAAACGCCAAAGGCGCAATACTATTCGGAGGCATGAAATAAGTGTTCAGGAAAAACGGATTTCAAATTCCGAGCCATAGCCGCCGAGCAGCTTGGCGATCTCTGTATCGATGGTTTCCTTCGTCCAGGTGACGAAGCGCCGCCAGTGATACTTGGCGTGTTTCCAGACGATTTCGATCAAGTTCAGCTCGGGACTGTACGGCGGCAGATAGAAGAGCACCATCCGATGGTCGAGAAACCAGCGGTCGATGGTTTGCTGATCGATGTTGTGATGAATCGAGGCGTTATCGAGCACCACCACAGTCATCAGGCCGGGCGCGCC
>NZ_MTHB01000119.1 GCF_002220365.1 Caballeronia sordidicola
GCGGAGAAAGCGAACGGCGGCCTGTAATGGGTCGCACAGGGGTTCGAGCTTTGCCCCGACCTGAAAGGGTGCAGACTTCCGCGTGGTGCAGTTGTCGCAGATCAGCGTTTTAGATTCAACGAGGGGCAGCTTGTGAGTAACCGGTGGGGCTACGGTTCAGCGCCTCTCGCCTCAGCAATGAGGCGAATCAACGATGTGACGTTTGCGAAGGTCGTATGAAAGCTGGTATGACCGGCGTCAGTATGACGTTTAATGCTGTGCTCGAGCTGTATGCGGGGAAACTCGCACGTACAGTTCTTCGGGGGCCGCGTTTCCGAGAGGAGACGTGGCTACCCAATTATCCTACAGACTCCACCCAGCACGTTTCACACGAAACGATCTACACGGCCATCTACGCTCAACCGCGTGGCGAGCTGCGCCGTCAGCTCATTGCCTGCTTGCGCCACGGTCACAGCACCCGCATGCCCCGCACGCGCGGCACAGACCGGCGCGGGCAGATTCCCGATATGGTCAGTATCCACGTACGGCCGCCTGAAATTGAAGACCGGTTGCTGCCGGGTCACTGGGAAGGTGACTTCATCAAGGGCGCGGGCAACCAATCTTCTGTCGGCGTTCTGGTCGAACGGACCAGCCGCCTGGTGCTACTCGCCAAGATGGAAGACGCTACCGCCGAGTCCGCGTTAGCAGGCTTCTCCGCCAAACTAAATTCGATTGTCGCACCGCTGCGGCAAAGCTTTACCTACGACCAGGGCAAAGAGATGTCGCGGCATAAGGAGCTTGCCGCCGCCACTGGCGTGAACATCTACTTCTGTGACCCACATAGCCCCTGGCAACGCGGAACCTGCGAGAACACCAACGGGTTGCTTCGCCAATATCTGCCCAAAGGCACCGACCTCTCTGTCTGCAGTCAGGACGAACTCGATGCCATTGCCGACAGTCTGAACAGTCGGCCCCGAGCAACTCACGCGTTCCATTCGCCATTCGAGGTCTTCGCTGCGACACTTGCCTCAGCCAGCCAAACTCAAGGCTCTAAACACTAGACCCTCCTGTTGCGCTTCGGTTTGAAACCGCCCATTCAAAAGTTGGTATGCAAGTCGCACAGATCTTCATTTGCTAATAGGGCTCGAGAGTAGTTCAATTGGTATCTCGAACGATTGAACCGAGCTCACTAATGACGCGTTTTATCATCACGACGTTTCTGATTCCAATAAAACCGGATGTTGCTGTTCTTGTGTTTTGGCGTTACTGGCATGGCTGCCGCGGACAGCCAAACGTCACATATCACCGATCTGGTTCGAGCCGATCGAATTGCTGCTCTTCCAGGTGAATTGGTACGGTGTCGGCCATGCAGTTTTGATACAGACGCTTGAGCAATATGAATAATCTTCTGCGTGCCCATCATTGATGACGGTAGCTCAGGAAGTACCCGGGCGGCGCAATCGTGGCACCGGCCACTCCATCGAATCCGTCGGAAGTCATATAGGGACAGCCATGCCAATCGTGCACATTTCGCTCATTGAAGGACGTGACGATGCCACCGTGAAAGCGTGCATCAAAGCAGTCGCACGCACGATCCACGAAACGCTCGGCGCGCCGCTCGCATCCATCCGGGTCATTGCGACGGTCGTGCCTGCAACGCACTGGGCCGTAGGCGACCAGACCAAGGATGAGACCGCTGCAGCTGCTCAACAGCAGGAGGAGAGATGACGCCTAAGCTTATTGAGCAAGCTGCGAACGCGTTATTCGATGCCGCGCGCACCGGTCAATTCATCGCGCCGTTGAGAGAGACGTATGAGCAACTCAGCATCGAATCTGCGTACGCCGTGCAACGCTTCAACACTGACCGGCGGTTGAAAGAAGGACACCGCTTGGTGGGTTGCAAGATCGGGCTGACATCGGTCGCGGTGCAAAAACAACTCGGCGTGGATCGTCCCGATTTCGGCATGCTCTTCGACGACATGGCCTATGGCGACGGCGAACCGATCCCTACATCAATCCTCACGCAACCGAAGATTGAAGCCGAGGTGGCGTTCGTGATCGGCCGAGATATTACTATGCCGAATCCAGGCCCGCTCGACGTGCTCAACGCGATCGAGTACGCGCTGCCCGCGCTTGAAATCGTGGGAAGCCGGATTGCGAAATGGGACATCCGCATCAGCGACACCATCGCGGACAACGCATCGTCGTCAGCATTCGTGATCGGCAACAGTCCGCGCAGACTTTCGGAGTTCGACTTGCGTTTGTGCGGCATGGTGATTGAGCGGCGCGGCGAGCCGGTCTCGGTCGGCGCGGGCGCGGCCTGCCTGGGTAATCCAATCAACGCAGTCGTCTGGCTTGCGCGCACGATGGCCGGCTTGGGCACGCCGCTCAAGGCAGGCGACCTTGTGTTGTCCGGCGCGTTGGGTCCAATGGTCCCGGTCACACTCGGCGACATCTTTGAAACCCGCATCAACGGACTCGGTTCCGTGCGGGCGGTGTTTGAACACGACTCGGGCGAGGCACGATGATGAGCAACATTCTCGACTACGCAACGCTCCTCGACGACGCCGCCCGCAACGCCAACGAAGTCTCCCAGTTCGACACTGAAGGCCACTTGTCGCTCGACGAAGCGTACGCAATTCAAGCGGCATCCATTGAACGCCGGGTGACGCGCGGCGAGCATCGTGTCGGCGTAAAGATGGGTTTCACGAGCCGCGCGAAGATGATCCAGATGGGACTGTCTGATGTGATCTGGGGACGCCTGACGGCGGGCATGCAGATCGAAGAGGGGACGGCTGTCGACTTCTCGCGTTTCGTGCATCCGCGTGTTGAACCGGAGATCGCGTTCGTGCTCAAGCGTCCGCTGTCCGGCAATGTGACCGGTCCCGAAGCGCTCGCAGCAGTGGAAGCCATTGCGCCGGCGCTGGAGATTATCGATTCGCGCTACAAGGACTTCAAGTTCACGCTGCCGGAAGTGATCGCAGACAACGCTTCGTCGAGCGGGTTCGTGATCGGGCCATGGTGCAGTCCGCAAATTGATTTCGGCAACCTCGGGTTGACGCTGACCATCGATGGACGCGTGGTGCAGGTCGGCTCGACCGCGGCCTTGCTTGGCCATCCATTGCGCTCGCTGGTCGCAGCCGCGCGGCTATCCGCGCTTGCGGGCGAGCCCTTGCAGGCGGGCTGGATTGTTATGGCAGGGGGCGCCACGCCCGCCGAATGGATCAAGCCGGGCCAGTACATCGCAGTCGAAATGGAACGCCTCGGGAGCGCCGGCTTTCATGTGAAGAATTAACGAAGACGGCAACCCCGAAACCTTTAGCTGCGGAGATGGGAAACAGCATGAACAGAAAAGTGAAAGTGGCAATCATCGGACCGGGCAATATTGGCACCGATCTGATGATCAAGGTGATGCGTAACAGCAAGCATCTGGAGATGGGCGCGATGGTGGGCGTGGACCCCGCATCCGACGGCCTCGCAAGAGCTCAGCGGCTGGGCGTGGCGACCACGGCCGAGGGCCTGGACGGCTTGCTTGAGCTCGACGTTTTCAAGGACATTGACATCGTCTTTGACGCAACATCAGCCGGCGCCCACAAGCGTCACAACGATGTCCTCCAGGCGCATGGCGTCCAGGTGATCGACCTGACGCCCGCGGCTATCGGCCCGTATGTGATTCCCGCGATCAACCTTGAAGCCGAGAACGCGGCCAACATGAACATGGTCACGTGCGGCGGTCAGGCGACCATTCCTATCGTCGCGGCGGTGTCGCGGGTGGCCAAGGTGCATTATGCAGAAATCGTGGCGTCGATATCTAGCAAGTCCGCGGGCCCCGGCACGCGTGCAAATATCGACGAGTTCACTGAGACGACGCGCAGTGCAATTGAGAAGCTGGGCGGCGCCACGCGCGGCAAGGCGATCATTGTGCTGAATCCCGCAGAGCCGCCGCTCATCATGCGCGACACAGTGTTCGTTCTGTCGGACCTCGTGGATCAGGCGGCGCTGCTTGCGAGCATCGAGGCAATGGTCGCGAGCGTACAGGCCTATGTGCCGGGTTACCGTCTGAAGCAGGAAGTCCAGTTCGATGTGATCGATCCGTCGAAGCCGCTGAACGTGCCGGGTCTGGGACCCATGCATGGACTCAAGACATCGGTGTTTCTCGAAGTGGAGGGCGCGGCGCACTACTTGCCGTCGTACGCGGGCAATCTTGACATCATGACTTCCGCCGCGCTCGCTTGCGGTGACATGATGGCGCGTCGCCGCATGGAAGCCGGTGTGGCCCGTGGCGATCGGAAAAATCAGGAGACTGTGCAATGACGACAAAAAAACTTTATATCTCCGACGTCACGCTGCGCGACGGCAGTCACGCGATTCGCCATCAATACAGCATCGCGAACGTCAAGGCGATTGCGCAGGCGCTGGATGTAGCGGGCGTCGACAGCATCGAAGTGGCACATGGCGATGGTATCGAAGGCTCGAGTTTCAACTACGGGTTCGGCGCGCATAGCGACGTGGAATGGATTGCCGCTGCCGCTGAAAGCGTGAAGACAGCGAAGATCGCAACGCTGCTGATTCCTGGTATTGGCACCATCCACGACCTACGCAATGCATTCGATGCGGGCGCGCGCATCGTCAGGGTTGCAACGCACTGCACCGAGGCGGATGTATCGCGTCAGCATCTGGAATTCGCTCGCGAGCTGGGGATGGACCCGGTCGGCTTCCTGATGATGAGTCACATGACGACGCCGCAAAAACTTGCTGAGCAAGCGAAGCTGATGGAGAGCTACGGCGCGTCCTGCGTGTATGTGGTGGACTCGGGCGGTGCGTTGGGCATGAACGATGTGCGAGACCGTTTTCGCGCGTTCAAGGACGCGCTTAAGGCCGGGACGGAAACTGGCATGCACGCCCATCACAACCTGAGCCTTGGAGTAGCCAACTCGCTGGTGGCGATAGAAGAGGGTTGCGACCGTGTCGATGCAAGTCTGGCGGGCATGGGCGCAGGTGCGGGCAATGCGCCGCTCGAAGTATTTATCGCAGCCGCGGAGCGGCAGGGCTGGCACCACGGCTGCGACCTGTACAAACTGATGGATGCCGCCGACGACCTCGTTCGTCCACTCCAGGACCGGCCGGTTCGGGTGGACCGGGAGACGCTTGCGTTGGGTTACGCTGGTGTGTATTCGAGCTTCCTGCGTCACGCTGAAGTGGCGGCGAAACGATACGACCTGAAGACGGTAGACATCCTCGTCGAACTCGGCAAGCGCAAGATGGTCGGTGGCCAGGAGGATATGATCGTCGATGTCGCGCTGGATTTGCTCAAGCAGGTTCCGCACGAGCAGAGCCATGACCTGCCGACGATGATTGGAGAGTAATAAGCGGGACTGAGCGACGGCAGTCTCC
The DNA here is from genome assembly GCF_002220365.1 of Caballeronia sordidicola. Taxonomy (GTDB): domain Bacteria; phylum Pseudomonadota; class Gammaproteobacteria; order Burkholderiales; family Burkholderiaceae; genus Caballeronia; species Caballeronia sordidicola_C. The sequence goes on from NZ_MTHB01000119.1 coordinate 5,374, forward strand.
GGGCCGCTCACCTGCAATCTGTCAATCCTGACGTGCTGATCGACGTGGCGAGCCTGCCCCATTGTGAGTCGGCGATAAGCAGTAACCGGGTGTCCTTGGCTCGCTAATGCTGCGCGAGACCACAGCACGGCGGCGCAGCGTCAGGACTGGATGTCCCTGCCATCGAAATGACGCTGCGGGCACCGCAGCGCCCCTCCTGTGAGCATAGCAATGAATCCCTTGACCGGATGACAGAGGTGAATTTGCGAACCGGCCTCGAGTGACGGTCACTCGGGCCCGGTGTCGTCGCGCTCGCCGTGCTACTTGCGCTTGAGTTTTTAAGCCGCTTCATCGATGGTGCTTTTCCGGGCTTCGAGGTGTGCCGGCGCCTAATTTGCCAAAGTTGGATGGCAGCGTGACATGTAAGTTTTGGCATGTATGTCTTCCATATTTTCATTTCAACAAAGCAGCCAACTAGGTGATAGTGGATGCGTCGTTAAGGGGTGAATAAGCTACGCGTCAAAGATAAGATCTAGTTCCGAACTTGAAAAAGAATCTGGAGACAAGCGATATGAGATGGGTCAAATTGGCATCGCAGTTCCTACCTTCGGCGCTAGCGAAGGTGCCGGGATCGTATATCGTCGATCCCCGTCGCTTGGTACTTACAAGATCCCGGAGGACGACCAGCGCGAGTGCACAATGCGCGAAATGCGCCGGGTTTGGGCGAGCACGGCCGTCATCCCTAGCGTATGGCTCGCATAGTCCCTCTGCATTCGCGATTGCGCCGGTTCCGACGGCGCAAATTTTCAGAAAGCCTTACTAGACTTCAACTGATTAATCGCGGCGACGCCCAGATTGCGCGTCAAGCCGCTCAGTGCTGCTTTTGCTCGTATTCGTTTACAAGCTTCTTTATTGGACGGAGGCGCGGGACGACCGTCTCGGTCTTTGGGCAACCGGTCACGATCTGTCTGACGTCGTTAAGATTGCCACCCGATATATCGGCACGCGCAATGGGGCGCTTTTATCAGGCGCATGTCGAGGAGCGGAATGCGTGCCTCGATAGCCTAAATAAAGCACTACCAGATGTTCACATTTGGAGATTTCATGTTCGACAGCCATTCGCATATCGTAACCGCAGACACAGGAAGCTATCCACCCGCGCCTTTGACTGGCACGCTGAGCAAAGGCGCGCTTGACAATCCGATGCCCGCCGAACGTTTGCTGACGTTGATGGACGAAAATGACGTCGAACGTACGGTCCTTGTACAGCGCGGGACCGTTTACGGGTACGACAATAGTTACATTGTCGACTCTGCGGCCGCCCATCCCGATCGCTTTTCCGCTGTCTGTTGCCTCGATGCGCTTGCTCCCGATGCACTTGCTACATTTCGCTATTGGACAATCGAACGAGGCGCCATCGGTATTCGCCTGATGCCGGCATCGTTGGGCGCTGGAGTCGATCCTGCCAAACGTCTGCCGGAAACCGACTGGTTCGCATCAGACGCTTCGTTACGGATCTGGGATGAAGCCATTGAGAACGAGATATCGATCTGCCTGTTCTTTCTGAAGTTCAATCGACAAGCAGGTTTGGTGGCATTGCTAAGCGTGCTTGAGCGGTACCCGGATGCCCTGGTTGTCGTAGATCACATCTCGAATCTCGCCGTCGATGAGGGTGCGCCAGAATATGGGATCGATGCATCCTTGCAAGCGCTCTCTGCATTCAAGAACGTCACGATGAAGCTCAGCACCATCAACCTCAACCGCATTGATGCTGCAGGTCTTGACCCCGCTTTAGTGGTACGCCGCATAGTCGATGTTTTCGGTGCGGAGCGGATCATGTGGGGGTCCGACATTGGACAAACGGCGGGCAGCTATGGCGACATGGTGCGCGCCGCGCGGCGCGCAACTGCTCAACTAGGCGATGCGGAGCGGCGAGCAGTGCTTTACGACACCGCAGCTCGCGTGTATTACCCACGGTAGGTCTTACTAGCTTCCACAAACTAACGATTGTCGGGACATCTCCCTGATCCCGACTACGGAGACTTTCAATGAAACTGTCCTTGAGGCGTGACGCGTCGAACTGCGCCCGTGTAGTAATCTTGATTACTTCATTTTTTTTGCTCTCAGCATGCGGCGATTCGCACGAGGATTCGTCTCCGCAAGCGGTGGCTCGTGCCGCCTGTAGTGCTTTGACCAACACCGCAGTTCCCGCCGCTTCAATCGGACTTCCAACTACGGGTGCCAAAGTCGTGTCGGCAACATTCTTCACTGCGGATACGGCGGGGAATGCCGACGGTGAATATTGTAAGGTATTGGGTGTGATCTCCCCAGTCGATCCGAGCGCTCTTAACATCAATTTCGAAGTCAATCTCCCGTCGACCTGGAACGGCAAAGCGTTACAACTTGGCGGCGCCGCCTCTGATGGCGTTCTGGTCACCGGCCTTGGTATCTACCCGGGTGCTACTGCGACTGCTGCGACCCCTGTAGCACAAGGTTATGTGACCTTCGGGAGCGACTCCGGCCATCAGGGCACGTCCGATAAATCTTTCATTTCAAATCAAGAGTCTTTCCACAACTTCGGCGGCGACCAGATCAAGAAGACGCACGACTCCGCATTGGCACTGGCGCAGATTCGTTACGGCAAGAAGTCGCAGTACACGTATTTTATTGGTGGCTCCCAAGGCGGCCATGAGGCGTTCATCGCCGTTCAGCGATATCCCCAAGATTATGATGGGGCTGTTGCCATGTACCCGACGTACAACTCGGCGTTGCTCCAACTAGCCTCAAATGCGTTCGCAAAAACAATATATGGAAATGCCGGCGCAGGCTGGCTGGACCCGAACAAGATCGCCTTGCTTCAGAATGCTGTCTACAATACCTGCGATGGTCTGGATGGCGTCAAGGACGGGATTATCAGCAATGTTGCTGCGTGCCAAGCGGAGTTCACGATCCAGACAGTGCAACAGACATTGCGCTGCCCAGGGGGCACCGACGCCGGTGATACTTGCTTGTCCGACACTCAGATTGCTGCTGTAAATACACTCGACTCTCCATTCAAACTCGATTTCCCGCTTGCCGATGGACAGCAGACCTTTCCTCACTGGTCCATTCTCGAAGGCGCAAAGTTTCTAACCGGGTTCGGCGCATCCCGGACACCGTCGCATCCTCCAGCCGCTACGGATGCCTTCCAGTACCTGATCTCCGATCCATCGGTGCGTTACTATTTCACGAACAACCCTAATATCGATTCGATCAACGGTTTTAATCCCGATGATTATCAGCCGCAGATTGTTGCTGTGTCGACGGTCCTCGAAACGACTAACCCGGACATATCTGCTTTCAAGGCCCGCGGGGGAAAGCTGATCCTGCTTCACGGTACTGCCGATGAGGCGGTCTCGCCGTACAACACGATTAACTATTACAACCAGATGATCAGCACGTTAGGTCAAGCATCGCTCGATCAATTTGTGCGCTTCTATATTGTTCCCGGTTTTGGGCACGGAAGTGGAATCTTCAACGCGCAATGGGACCCACTCACTGTGATTGATTCCTGGGTGACACAAGGCAACACGCCTGGAACGCTTACCGCAAGTGACGGAAATAAAGGTGCAACTCGGTCTCGTCCCCTATGTGTCTATCCCGCATGGCCCAAGTACAACGGTAGTGGCGACATAAACTCCGTGTCCAGCTTCAGTTGCGCCACGTCGTAGCAAGGTGAAAACGAGGCTAGGCGGCGCTCAATGCGACGGCACGTCAAGGTCTATGTCGGAGGTCAAAGGTCAGAAGAAGTCGAGCCCCTCCTACGGAGCCGATGAAACATGCGCAGTTTTGACAGATCAAGATGAGCGCGCGCTGCGGGGGGTAGGCGTGGCCTCAACCGCCGAAATGCATCGAAGATACCTGTCTGAACCAAAATAATATAATAAGTCGTACGTATTAAGGAGGTCGCTGGGTTTATTTTTCACATGTCATGAATCATATTCTTTCAGAACAAGTTGACAAAAGAGGAGACAAAAATGGAAATTCGTCGAAAGCACGCCGCTTCCGGGCTGCTCCTGTGCGGACTTGCAATGGCCGCTGTGCCGGATGCCAACGCGCAAAGTAGCGTCACACTAGGTGGATTCCTTGACGCAGGGCTAGCTGAATATGCCAACAGCGGGGGCAATACGCTCTACAAATTTCAGAACGCCGGAGTCTTTCCAACCAAGATTTACTTCCGGGGCGTCGAAGATTTGGGTGGGGGGACCAGCGCGATATTTAGCTTGGATTCTTTGATCACGCTGGCGACCGGTGCAATCAACGCACAATCTCACGGAGCGCTTTTTGAGGACTCCGCCTGGGTGGGCTTAAAGCAAAACGGGTTTGGTCAAGTCCGCCTTGGAGAACAAAACGACTTTGCTTTTGACGATTTCCTTTTGGGCGGCATTGACACTGCGACCGGCTTTGCTGGCGGCACATTCAATCAGCGCACTGGAAGTTTTGGCGCGGCCTTGTCTGGACTATCCACACCTGCTCAGTTCGCTGCCGCAAACGCTAGCAGTGTGCCGGGTAATTTTGCCCCGATTATTGGACCGACAGGTGCGACGACTGGATATTCTGCAATCAATTGGGACCGCGCCGGCGGGACCCGCATGCCGAACGCCGTCAAGTTCGTGAGCGATGGCTTATATGGCGTATCGGTAGGGGCAATGTATAGTTTCGGTGGTGTCGCCGGTGGCTTTTCACAAGATAGCGGCAAGAGCTTTTCGCTCAAGTTCGACTACGCCAAGACCCACCTCGCAGCTGTTTATACGGAGCAAAACTATCAGGTTCTCAATAACGGTAAAGACGGCCTAAGCAACGTTCTCATCGGTGGTCGTACAGAGATTGCCGGATTTAACGTTGGTGGAATGTACAGTAATGCCAGAAATACTTATACCGGCGCAATGGTGTATTCGCTCTCAGGCGGGGTGACGCGTGTTGTTTTTACTACCTGGAAAATCGGGCTTGCCTACACCTATGAAAATGGCAACGCGCTGCTAAAGAACGTTGCCGTTAACCAGGCGGCTTTCCAGATTACCGATGAGCTATCTACGCGAACGGCAGTGTATTTGACGGGCGTCTGGCAACGAACTAACGGGGCGTATCAGGCCGACATTGCCAATACCATTTCGTCAGGGAACGTGGCGTCGGTGGTAGCCGTGGGGTTAATGCATCGCTTCTAACGCAAAATCCATCTTTTGATCGCAAGATGCTTTCAACGAGGGGGGCGCCTCCATGGCACGAGCCTCGACGGGATCTGGCCGACATAGGCGGCAACTGGAGGCGCATGGATCCGGGCATCGGTTTCAGGAGGGGCAAAGCGCGGAAAATACGGGCACTCATATGCTGGACGTGTTTCGGTCCTATCTCAGCTCCCCACTGGCAAAAGCGAAAGATGCGGGTCGGAATGCATGATAACGATATGGATTGGGCACCGTGCGAAACGGATGGCAACTTGGCTCATATCGCAAGTGATTTAACCGTGCCATTTAAGTTCGTTTAAGACAAAGGAAAACATCATGAAAGCAGTCATTCTTTTGAAATCGCTAGGCGCTGGGCTTTGCCTCATCGTCGCGTTCAGCGCATATGGCCAGGCAAGTAGCATGGTTCCGTCTAGTTCCGTCCCTCCGCAGGCCGCCGCAACGTCTAGCAAGGCCGCAGATCACAAACTGGATCGTGATGTTCGACGTGCGTTAGGAAAGACTAAAGGCGTTGACTCGACTAACATTTTTGTGCGCACACGGGGTGGTACTGTCACGTTGCTGGGCACAGTTCCAAATGATGGTCAGATCTCCAAGGCGGGAGAAGTGGCGAAGGGGGTGTCCGGCGTAACCTCAGTATCGAACAAGCTTTCGCTGACCCCTGTTCACTGACAGACGCCGGGAACCGTCGCGCTTTGATTGCTGGAACGAGTTGTCATGCAGGCGAATCTTCTCCCCCCTGTGCTTGCATTCCAAGACTGCGCATGCACGCGGGGCAACCGCGTGCATGCGTCGCCAATGGTTGGACTGCGCTCACCTTGATAGATTGAGGCCTGATGCAGACGCCGGGCGAACCCGACGTGCGTGGCGGGTGTTCGCGCTGCGGTTTCGGCGCCGCCCAGGGAAACGCTGCGTTTGCAACGCCCACAGCGGGCTGGGTTGAAGATCGTTTCGTCCTCGTGGCATTTGAGGTTTTGCATCGACCTTAAGACCGCCGTTGCAACAATCGGAGTATTGAACCAAGAGTCTGCGTCAGTGTTAGCGAAAACGCTGCTTCGCAACGATGTGATTGAGCGTAAAGCTAACGATCGGATGTCAAACACTCATAGGTGTTGCGTCAGCATCTACAACGCTGCGTCCGCGGTCATCGCGAGGGAACTCTCCCCGCCGAGGTCGTGTGCGTGAGCTTTCCAGTAAGGCATCGACCATGCCACCCATGCGATCCTCTCAGCGGCGCAATAAGTCTTCCCGCTGCGAATGCCGGAAGCGATCGCCGAGTAGTCAATTCTACATAGAGAAACATAGGGTATTTATTCTTGCAGCCAAGGATCGACAGTCACGTGTACGGCGTCTGCAATTAGTTTTCCCGCAGAAGCTTTTATCGCGGTGTCTACCTGGTGGAGGCCATAGTTATGCGAGCAAACTTCGTCTATTGGATACTTACCCGAACCGATGTACCCCAAGGCGGTTTCAGCAGCCTGATAACTGCGACCACGTGGTGCGCGTATCGTCAGGTACCGCCTTTTGATTTCTCCAATCGAGACGCTTTGCCCCAATCCATTCAAACTCAATGTTGCGCCTTTGGCTGACATCGCAATGGAGGACTGTGCGATCTCTCCGGATGGATCGCTGGTGGTATCGACGACAACATCGACCCCTCGACCGAGGGTAATTTCCATGACGCGTTTTTTGAGGTCGTCTTCTTCGACGTTTATCGCGAAGTCGGCGCCTAACCTCAATGCCAAATCGAGTCTGCTGCGGTCTCGCGTCAGCCCGGCAAGAATAACCGTCTTTGAGCCGGCTTCTTTAGCCGCAAGCACACACCCAAGCCCCTGTTGGCCAGGACCAAATACGAGCACAGTTTTACCCGGGCCCGCGCCACCATCTCTTACCGCCCACTGAACTCCGTTGCCGAACGGTACAGCGAGCGTAGCGTGACTCGCCGGCATATCTGCGGGGATTTTGTGCATAACCGTATTGATCGGCATGTACATGTATTCCGCATAGCCTCCCCACAGATGCGGTGCAATATTGCAAGAGCTCATGCCGAAACGCAAGGTGTTAAGACGGTCCTTGACGTTAAAGAAATCGACCTCCATACATAGACGAAAATCTCCCTTCAAGCACCACTCGCAATTCCAGCATGGTAAGTATTCATGTAGTGCAACACGGTCGCCTACTTTCACCTTCCATCGTGCTTGTGCCTCTGCACCTATTTCGTCGATAGTGCCGACGTTCTCGTGGCCCATGATGATGGGTGCATGGTTAGGCTTACGATACAGCTCGGGATCGCTGCCGCCGACGCCGGCCGACTCTACCCGCAACAAAGCCGCGGCGGACGGAATTGATGGACGCTCAAACTCGCGAATCTCGACTTTTTCGACATCGACTTTTACGGAGGCTTTTACCATTTTACGCATCGCATGCTCCTTAAACAGCATTTTTCATCGGTCCTCGATAATGCGCGTACATTAAGTTGCCCCTCGACGGTCTGGATACTAATCATTCATGACCCTGTGCCAAGCGGCGTTGATAATCCAAGTCGGAGACAAAAGGTGGTCTGCGCATCCAATCAGTTGCGCTGGTGTCGAAATGTTTTGATTGATCCTCCGGTTTGAAAATTGAATCCGCGAGCGCAATTCGTGGCACCGCGTTGCCGAACTCAATTCTCAATTTGTCCCCAAGTCGGCATGCCCAGTACTTCCGGGCTCATGGATGCGCCTGCGGAGGCGAAACCTCCGTACGAGCCATGGACATAGAGCAATGGTTTCGCCTCAGCCTGTCGAACCCGAATCGCTTCGATCGCACCGAAGACGATGCCGTGTGTGCCGACCTCAATCGCTTGGGCAATGCGGCAGTCGAAACTGACTAGCGCACTTTCTAATACAGGCGCGCCGGTCTCAAGTGTTGTCCACAAGCCCTCATTGAAACGCTCTTCGCCAACGATTCGGCTGGCGAATCGGTTGGCCAGTTCCTGATCTTCGAGAGCGAGGACGTTTACCGCGAAAATCTTGGACTCCCGAATGACGGCATGGGAGCTGTTCTGACGATTAACGCAGATCAGGATTGTTGGAGGTTCGGCCGACACCGAGCAGACCGCTGTGGCGGTAAGTCCGGCGCGCTCGCCATTGGGATGGACGGTCGTCACCAGACACACGTGTCCGGCGAGTCGGCGCATGCCGGTGCGAAAGGCGTTGACATCAATGGCCATTGTTTTACTCCCATCCGTAGAGTTGGAGCGTGGACATCGCGCCGTTCGCGAGTTGCAAGCATTCAGCGGCTTCCCGAGTAGCACGCTGCCGCGCCGCATCGATCGCCGCTGGAATATGTGCACGCGGAATGCAGACCAGTCCATCGGCATCGCCGACGATGAGATCGCCGGCGTGCACCGTGACATCATCAAATAAGGTTGGTGCGTTAATCCATCCTCGCGCCGAGAAGTCCTTGCTGGTGCCGCGTATGCAAAGTCCTCGCGCAAATACCGGGAAGCCGATGTTCTCAAGCAGCGTCACATCGCGTACGCAACCGTCGATGACCAGTCCAGCAAGCCCGCGCGCCTTGGCCGCGGTACTCATGATTTCCCCCCAATAGCCGTGCTCGTATTGACCCGAGACGTGGACGACTAGTACGTCGCCCGCTTGCGCGTCGGAGAGCGCCCGATGAAGCCAGAGGTTATCGCCGCCCGGACACTGGACCGGCACTGCCGTGCCGCAAATTTTGAAACCCTGCCCGACCGGCTTGATTGCTGGCGGAAGCACTCCGATCTTGCCGGCAGCCTCATGCAGCGTCGCCGCATCGAGTTCACGTGCGGCTGCCAGCAACTTGGGATCGAGCCGATCTGGGGCAGGGAAGGTCGTCGTGCTGGGATCAAGTTTGGCGATTGTCATGGCGGGCATTATCGTGGTCGAGGCAAGTTTATTTCTGGCGCGTCTGCAGCTGGTGATATTTATATTGCTTGCGCGCCTCGTCGAGTCGCATGCCGCCACGTATCGCCTTTCGGATGTGGCTTTCGGCTTCTTCGATTTCCTCGGCTGCGCGGAGGATCGCCTCTTCGTGCTGCCTGGGAAGGGCTACCACCCCATCGGCGTCGCCGCGCAAAATGTCGCCAGGCTGTACACGTACTTCACCGAGAGTAATAGGTACGTTTTGAGCCTCGATCTGGATACGATCTTTGCCAGTTCGCATCCAAGACTCCCTGCTATACACCGGATACTTCAGTTCGAGGCACAACGCGACATCGCGATTGATGCCGTCGATTACTGTTCCTGCGATGCCACGGCGATGGGCGATCTCTGTGAGGATATCCCCCCAGATCGTTGTGTCATCGCGCCCACCCGCGTCGATGGCGACAACGTGGCCCGGTGGGACGTCGTCAATAAAATCGCCCACATTTCCTGGCGGATTTGCGGCTGGCCCATATAAAAGGGTATGAGCGCGGCCCGTCAGTCGGAACCCTTTGTCGCAAGGTTTGATTTTGTAACATTGACCCACGATGCCCAATCGGTCCAGGGCATCGCTGAGTGTGGCCGTGTCAAGTTTTGAAGCGCGCTCGACATTTACATCGTTGGTTTCGGGGTTCATTCGGCTCTCGATTAACGATAATTAGGATTAAGTCAGCCTTTGCTCAGCATATGTTCGTAGTCAGCGCCCATCGCCACGGAGATCGACGCTCCACTCAACAGAGCTCTAGCGATGGCGGCCTCTCTTGCAACGATCAATTCGGCTGCGTTTAAAACCGCATCAATGCTGGATTCCGCGATGAAGATGACTCCGCTGCGATCCGCAGCGACGTAGTCGCCCGGGCTAACGGTCACGCTACCGATCGTCACCGACACATTGGTCGCTTTCTCGACGATGCGTCCGCGCGCGGTCAAGGCGGTCAACGAATGGGTGAACACAGGAAATCCGTACTGCTTGGCTTCGTCGATATCGCGCACTGGACCGTCTGCAATGACACCAGCAATGCCGCGCAGCTTCGCGCCCAAGGTCAATAGGCCGCCCCAACTTCCGGCCTCGATGCCAGTGCGCTGTTCGACCACAATGACGCTGTGCGGCCCCCCCTGATTGATGGCGGTGCTGCAAAGATGAGTTGGCGGTCCAGGAGGCGGTTCACCTGTACCGAGTTTGACCGTGATGGCTCGTCCCGCAATGCGACCCTCTCCCGACTGCTGGGGGAAGCCCGATACCACGCCTTTCAACCCGAGCTTGTCCAAGGCGTCCGACAGGGCGCAACAGTCCAGCTTCTTCAAGCGTGCCAGGTTATTTTCAACTTCCGTGTCGGTAGTCACTTACGATCCCTGTTTAATGAAAAGCGGTTGGGCTTGAATCTTTTGTCGGCGTTGAGTTATGCAGTGGGAAGCCAGTACACAAATCCCATCGCATTCCCAGTTCCGGCTTCACTTCGGTAACACGGAACGTAGTCGACCAAATGCATCTGGAATTTGAGTTCTGCCATGGCGCCCGCCACTGGTATCCAGTTTTTTATTTCGGATGTTCCAGACTGGAAGATACTTTCGCCAAGTCCGGCAGTTTTTTCCATACTGCCTTCGCGCATATCGGCGAGAATGGCGTGATCGATCTCCTCATCAATGACGAAATGAGTCATGCCGCCGGAAGCTATCAGGGCCACACGCGCGTCGCTGTCCCAAGACTCGATGGCTTTGGCTATCGACTTGCCAAAATCATAGCAACGCGCGGCCGTCGGCTGATTGGGCGGATAAAACGTGTTCAGCACAACCGGCACGCTGGGCACCACTCGGTCGTTCATGATTTGTCTATAGACAAACCCAAAGGCGTGCGGAGTTTCGTCCTTGGGTAACTTAGTCATTGCTGCAACGTCAAAGTTATCTAAAACAGCGCGTTCGATAATATGTTTGCCGAGGTCCTTGACCGCAGGGTAAGTAGCTCCTCCGGGTGGAATATGACCCGGGGTTGCGATCGCGACACCAGGTGGCAGTCTCGCTAGACGTTCTTCCGACCGAGCGCTGTTGATTATCTGCTCACCCCACAAGACGCTAAACGCCGGGATCAGCGTGTCATTAAAAATTTCCATCTGGTCATTGCCCACTATGACCGCAATATCCGGCTTTACCTTTTCAAACATGTCTGCCATTTTGGAGATGGCAGTACGGCAGGCCGCATGACGAGCTTTCCAGATCTCGAGCGTGATTTGCTGGTCGAGGTTCTCGCCTCTGCGCAACTGCACCAATTCATCAAATGTCCACGTCCGGTTTCGAAAATGATGTCGATTGTTCCGATCGTCTGGAACGCGCAAGTCCCATTTATCCGGAGGGGTCGACAGCATAGGACCATGCGAGGTTCCCATACCCAAAACAATCGTCGCCATATACTGTTTTCCGCCCTTTAGCTTGGTCTACTACTCGAGGCTCCCAAACCGGTCACCCAATGAGAGTTTTTAATGCTTTCTCAGAGGTCGAGAACCAGCCGAGGACTCTTCGCGCCGGAGCAGCAAATCATGATTGACTCGTTGGCATTCCTTTCGGATTGCGTAAGGATTACGTCTCGATGATCTGCCTCGCCCGATATGAGTCGAGTTTCGCATGCACCACATACGCCTTGTTCGCACGAAGAAGGAACAACAAACCCAGCATCGCGCAAGACGCTAAGTATTGTTTTGCCCGGTGGGATATCGAATGCCTTACCGCTAGAGGCGATTTCCACTGTGTAGCCACCATCTGTGGCTAAACCATGTACGGAGCTGAAATATTCAACATGAACTTGCTCGCGGGGGAGCTCTGACGTGGCTCCTTCGTAAGCTTTCAGCATGGGAAGAGGGCCGCAGCAGTAAAAATGCGACCCCACGGGCGCGTTCGCAACAATACTTGCCAAATTGAGAAATTTCCCAGGATTTTCCTGGTCGAAATGAAGATTGACAGCAGGCATATTTGACAACTTATCCAAGAAAGGAGCATCAACTCTTGAGCGGCTCGAGTAATGAAGTGTCCAAGATTTTCCCAGGGTTTGCAGCCTTTGCAGCATACACAAGATCGGGGTAATCCCAATGCCGCCGGCGATTAATACGGTATGCTCGACAGTTTCGTCGAGAGGAAAATTATTTCTAGGAGGACTGATTTTTATCAAAGCACCAACACGTAGCTGATCGTGCATATAAGTCGATCCACCTCGACTCGCGGGATCGCGCTTTACACCGATAAGGTAGGTTGATGGGCTGTCGCCATCGTTGACCAATGAATATTGGCGTACCAGAGTTTCATTTAAATAGAGATCGATATGAGCACCGGCGCTAGTAGGCGGCAATAGCTTTCCATCAGGACGCTGGAACTCGTATAGATTCGTGTCACGGGCCGCATAACGAACTGACACCAGACGAACCTCGATCAATTCGTGCGTTTGTACGGGGAAGTCCTCGGCGCTCACCTTGTATTCTCCATTTTGACGGGGGTATCTTGCACGTTTTAATGTCAGCGCTTGACTAGGCAAATAGGTGCGACCTATGCGAGCTCGGTGTAACGATCCAAGCTGGCTTCTCTCAGGTTCCGGTCCTATATTTTTTAGATTCGTTAATTCGCCCGCCTCTCCTTAGCTAGCATTCACCAACTCAGGGGGGAGTGACGCTTTCGTTTTCCAGGACTCCCCGTTATTCTTATCGACGGTCACCGTACACGCGCTAACGAGTTGATATGGAATGCCTGGCGCCGTGCCTACTGGCTGAACGGCATTTTGGCGTAGTGCTTTCGCACCTTTAATCATTTGCCGCCGCCAAGCGGTGACGCACAGATCCGAAGTCCCCAGGAACTCTTTGCTTCGGTCAAGGATTCGGCCCTGTGATTCTCCTACCGCATGATCCTGGACCAAAATGCCGGTGATTCCCGAGAAGTTGGATTCCTTCATCATTTGGCGATCTTGATTGTACAAATTATCGCGATTTGACAGCTTGCGAAAATCCTTATCGACGTAGAGTCCACCTTCGCGGATGCGCTGTTCGGCGTCCACCGGTTTAACCGGGTCGAAAACAAACTGCATCACCCACGTATTCTCGTCGTCCCGCGGAACGAATACGTTTACAAGGCGTCGATTGGGCGTCGCGCCGGTTTCGAACGGCGGGATGAGCGTTGTTACGGGCATCGCGAGTGCCGTGACGCGGGCATTGAATTTTCCTGGCTCGGTCTCGCGTAAGCCAGCGTAACGAATGCCGTAGGCCGTGTATTCGAGCTCGAGATCGACCTTCAGTATTTCTTCAAAAACAACTGCGTCGAATTTCTTGGTCCATGGACTGCGACGATGCAATACGCCGGCATGGGCCGAATCAATCGTACCTTCGACCAGCTGCGCGTAATTGCATTCACCGAGCACTTTGCTTGCGAAACAATGTTCGGTCGGCAACTTGAACCACTCGTATTCAGGAAATGGTGGCTCAAGCTCGGTCTTTCCAAGGTACGCCCAGACCATTCCGCCAGCCTCGCGAGTCGGATATGCCTTGGCCTTAACGCGTGAGCAAAACGCGGAGCCCTTTGGTTCGGTCGGAATGTCCACACATGATCCATCGACAGCATATTTCCAGCCATGGTAGATGCAGCGCAATCCATTTTCTTCATTGACCGCTAAGACCAGCGACGCAGCTCGATGAGGGCAAAATTCATCAAGCAAACCGACTTTTCCATCTGTATTCCGAAAGGCCACCAGATCCTCGCCAAGGATCCTGACGCGAATCGGTGCACCGTCTGGCTCAGGGAGTTCGGCGGACAGCGCGACGGGCAACCAATAGCTACGCATGAAGTCGCCCATCTCTGTACCTGGGCCGACACGGGTCAAGGTCTCGTTGTCTTGTTTGGAAATCATGATCGCTCCTGCTGGATATTCGCGTCGGCTCAGATTGCAAGTGAATGTTCTTCACCCTGTCGATTGCCGGCGGCTGGAAATTGCATTCGAAATTACAAATTCAGATCTAGCTTGTACAAGTTCATGGTGTTTCGGAACAGAACGTCTTCTTTTTGCGTTTCCGTTAGCCAGCTGATGTTCTGAATGGATGGCGCTACATCGTCCATTTCGCGATGCGTATGGGGATGAATTTCTGAGCCGACGCCAGGACATTCGGCGCCGAATAGGCACCGGTCCGGGCCCACGACATCGAGTAAAAATTCAACGGCCTTCGGGGTGTAAAGCACTGTGTCGAAGTAGAGTTTTTTCAGCTGTTCGCTGAACAGTTCTCCACCACCTTTTGCACGGCGGAGGCTGCCAGCTTCGAATCGTCCCAACTGATACGGGATTGCCCCGCCGCCGTGAGAGATAACGATCTTCAGCTTGGGAAAATCTTTAAAAACATTCGAATTCAGCAGCCCGACAATGGCCGTGGTTTCTTCGTTGATGAAACGCAGGGTGTAAGGCTCACGGATGGAACGGGATCCCGTGCCATGAATGTGCGCAGGAACATCCAGCTCACAAAGCTTTTCGTAAAGCGGATACCAGTAGCGGTCACCGAGTGGGGGCGGATCCTCCGGACCGTTTTCGAATGGATCTGGGTTGAGTAGACAACCCTTGAATCCGAGTTCATTGACGCAGCGTTCCAACTCTTTGATTGATGCGGTCAAAGGTTCGCCCGAGGCTTGCGGCAGACCAGCGATTCCAACAAATCGGTTCGGCCAAAGCTTGGTCTGGCGGTAGATAATGTTGTTGACCTCTTCGGTCCACCATTGCACGAGGAATCCGGGCTTTTCGCTGTGCATTGCCATGAACGGACGCGGCGAGATCAGTTGCATGTCGGTACCGAGCCGATCGATATAGTGCATGTGACTGTCGTGACGACCGAGGAATTTTTCTTCCTCGACAGCGTAGCGCAGCTCTTCGTCCGAGATGACCGGACCGCCTCTTCCATGAGCGCCTCGGTGAGCCATAATCAGCGCCTTGTAGGCCCAGAGCTCAGCAGGCGCGCTCACATGTGCGTGACAATCGATGATCATAATGCTCCTTGAAATTGTTTTTTAGGTTGCGTGTTTCAGATACTTACGTCGGTACTTAGTTAAGGTATGGATCTTCTTTACTTTGCGAATGGGTCGACGTAGGCAGTCTTGCGGCTTGTCTCCCGAATCCCGCGGGCTCTACTTTGAAAATCTGTTGAACGTAGTCGCAGGCAGGCCCAGTTCAAACCTCCCGGCACCTGTCATGGTTGCGTCCCAGTTGAAACCAACATGCCCACACACCCCGTTGATATCGCGCCAGATGCGCTGGATCTCGGACGTGTTGTAGATCGTGCTTCCGCCGCTTGCCTCGATGAGGCTATTGACGGCGCGACGACACGTCTGAGCAACATAGGCGAGGTCCCGCGGTGCTTGAAAGCGATAGCGGGCGGACACATCACCGACTCCTTGCATGGCATCGACGCGCTCGGCATCACGCAGAATCAGGGCAAAGGCGGCGTCGACCATGGCTGCGGCTTCGCCTACCCGGGCGAACGTAGCGGACTGAGCCGACAACTCCGGTTCGACGAGCGCCGAGAGGCGCGCATGATTGCTCTTGCTAAATACGTGAATTGCGCCAAGGGCGGCGCCGACAGGCGCGCCGACGAGCGAAAGCGGCAATGCTATGCTCATTGGGAGGCCGTAAAGCGAAATATCCAGTGCGGCACCCCCCGGCGTTGAGCCGGCAACGACATCTGCAAAACGAACGACGTAGGCATCGGGAACAAACGCATCCGCCACATGTATCGACTTGCTACCGGTGCCACGCATGCCGCTGGTATGCCAGTCATCAACGATTGTGAAGTCCTTGCGCGGCACTAACATGAACTTGGGCTCTTCTCCAGATGGTGTTGCGCCAAGGATGACCCAGTCGGCATGGTCGATACCGCTGGCCCACTTACCTTCGCCGGCCTTGATTCGATAGCCTCCATCTTCGCGCACCGGTGCATTTCCACCGAAGCGAAAAATGGTCGAGACAAGAGCGCCCGGCCGCTCATACACCGACTGCTGTGCGTCGAGCGCAAATTGAGATAGCAGCCAGAAATGGCCTACGAGGTTGCCAAAAACCCAACCGGAAGAAACACAACCTTGAGCAAGCTCCGCAGTCGTCTCAACCAGTGTCGCAATGCCGAGTTCGGAACCGCCGAACCGCTTGGGTGTCAGCAGGCCTGTCAGGCCAGACGCCCGCAGCTCCGAAATCGTCTCGTCGGGAATGCGTCTGAGGTCTTCCGCATGAGCCGCCCGCTCACGCAGCTTCGGTACAAGCTCCCTTGCGCAAGCGACCGCCTCGCTGCGGCTTGCTAGGACGGGGAGGTCAAGGACGGGACTAGACTCTTTCAAGACGGCGCTCGCTGGCATGGGTGTTCCTAAAAGAAATTCAATGATCTATCGTGCAACGCGATTGTTTCGTAGCAAGCCGCAAACACTTGGCATGTCCCCTCTGTTCAAAATTGTCTGCCGCATCCGAAGCAAATGGAAATTGAAAATTGGCTTCGATACATGCAAAAAGCGATATGCCTGAAAGGCCGAAGCTTTGGAAGGCACCTATGATTGGCGGTATCGGCTGGACAGGACTCGCCACCGCGTGAGCGTTTGCGCGGGCGCTAAAAAAATAGTGTTTTACCCGCCGACCCGCGCGGAAGGCCAAGGCAGGGGTTAACACTAATCCACAGGGGCGATGGCTCTCAACTGTTGGTGAGATAAGGATTCACACGTATGCATTCGAAAAACGATATGCAAACCGTACGCATCTTCATTTGTTCCGAGCGCGTAGGAGGAGTCCAATAGGTGCCATGAAAGCTTGAATCGAGTGTCGAATCAAGCGCATATCCACAGGGTTGCGTCATGCCATCGTCGATAAAGTTAATTGAATTGAGTACCGCTGTTTTCGGCGTTCCGGGTTTGCTGACATGACCATCGTAGACAGTCAATGTCACGTATCGCCAATCTGGTTCGAGCCGGTGGAATTGTTGCTCTTCCAGATGGATCGGTACGGCGTCGAGCGCGCTGTTTTAATACAGATGCTTGGGCAATATGAAAATCACTATCAGATGGCTTGTACTAAGATGCATCCCGACCGTTTGCGCAGCGTTGTTGGTGTTGACTGGGCAGATCCTCTGGCGCTCGACCAATTACGTCGCGCGGCGGACTTGGGGGCGACCGGCGTTCGGCTGCGCCCGGGTTCACGCTCACCCGGTGATGATCCTTTGGCGATCTGGCGGGTAGCTCAAGAATGCCAGCTCGCGGTCAGCTGTGTTGGAAGTGTCGAGACGTTCAACTCCCCTGAATTCGCCGATGTCCTAACGGAGATGCCCGCACTTCCCGTGGTGTTGGAACATTTCGCCGGGCAGGCCCGTCCTGATGACACCGAGGACGCGCGAGCGGCTCGACGTCAGGGCCTCTTGTTGAGCCGATTTCCCAATGTCTTTCTTAAACTTCCTGGCTTGGGGGAACTGCTGCCTCGCGCGACCCCGCCATCTGAGGACGGCTCACCGGTTAAACCAGGTGCACGGGTGTTGATAGATGCCGCAATTGACGCATTTGGTGCAGAGCGCTTGATGTGGGGAAGTGATTTTCCGGTCGTCTCCAGCCGAGAAGGATACGGCAACGCGTTGCTGGCTTCACGGGAAGCGTGTGCCCATTTGCCTCACCAATCCACGAGTTTTATCTTTGCAGAGACCGCAATCCAGGTCTTTAAATAAACAAATTTTTTAAAGAGCTAACCCGAGATAGCCTCTTTCGGCCTGTTCCCAACGGCGAGTGACTGGCCGCAAAAAGTGTAATTGCGCTATTGAAATATGAATTAAGACATGAGCAGACATGTTTGCGATCTTTCCAAAATGTCGAGATCGACTATTGCGCAAATGCGAATTGTCGGTACATCAAACTAACAGCTATCAACAACAAGGAGTGCCACTATGGTGACCTGTTTATCTCCGAACGGCGGCGACCAGACTCGCGCGGTCGGCCCCGCGCTAAAGCTGCTTGTTGGGACAATTTGTGGCGTCTATATGCTCGGACGGGAGCAGGTCGGTGATGCATGGACGGTCGAATACTCGGCCATAAATGACAAACAAATCAGTTCATTGCTCTACGAGGAACGTTCGGGCTTACTGTTCGCTGGTGTGCATGGAAATGGCGGCCTGTGGATGAGTAGCGACAGCGGCATGACTTGGACGCCTCGGATGAACGGCCTTGATCGGCCGCACGTATATACGATCGCAGTGCAATATCGTGGTGACAAGACTGTGCTTTTT
The DNA here is from genome assembly GCF_002220365.1 of Caballeronia sordidicola. Classification (GTDB taxonomy): domain Bacteria; phylum Pseudomonadota; class Gammaproteobacteria; order Burkholderiales; family Burkholderiaceae; genus Caballeronia; species Caballeronia sordidicola_C. The sequence goes on from NZ_MTHB01000119.1 coordinate 23,767, forward strand.
GCAGGCGTCGAGCCTCACGGACTATATCGTAGCGAGGACCTCGGCCAAAATTGGCATGATGTCCCGAGCATCATGGATGTCGCTGGTACGGAAAAATGGAATTTCCCGCCACCGCCCCACATCGCGCATGTCAAGCACATCGCCTTTCATCCGGCCGATCCGGCGACCTACTATGTCTGCATCGAACAGGGTGCGTTACTCAAAACAATAGATGACGGCGCGACGTGGATCGAATCATCGAACTTTGAGGCCGACGACGACTTCTTTCGCAATGACACTCATCGTGTGGTTATCCGCGCCTCCAATCCGGATGACATCTTTATTGCGACAGGAGAAGGCCTGTATCGCAGCGTGGACGCCGGCACCACTTGGGACCATCTGACGTTCCGCTCCGATCGAATCGGGTATCCCGACATTCTCTACCTCGACCCCCGCGATGAAGAAGTGATTTATTTGGGTGGAGCCGGCAAAGCGCCACGCGAATGGCGGAAGATGTCTCCACCGTATTCCAACGCCGGCCTTATCCGAAGCAGCGACAATGGCAAGAGTTGGACCGAACTAACGCACGGGCTCCCTAACCCCGTCGTCGGCAACATCGAAGCCATGACCATGCACTTTTGGGACGACCAGGTGGCATTTTTTGGCGGCACCGCGACTGGCGAAGTGCACATAAGTGAAGATTCGGGCGCCTCCTGGTCCTTGCTTGCCAAGGATTTGCCACCGATTTCGAAGGCCGGTCACTACCGCTGGTTTCTCACGCCCGAGCAGCGCGAACACATCGAAGACCAGATGCGCAGCTGGGGCGCGCATAAGGCGCTTGAAGATGAAAGAGGCGATGTCTAGAAATGCTTAATGTGCCTTCTGAGTAACTCTGTCGAGCCCAAAGCCCGTCATTAAGGTGGAATAGATGATTTACCCAACGACTCACGGCAGCGAAGCACTCAAAAGTAACTTGCCGAAATTCGCCAATAGAGCGGAGGCGTTGGCTGCAGCCAGGGAATTGACGTCTCGCATTTGCGCAAGAGGGGCGCGCACAGAAGCGGATCGCATGGTTCCGACGGACACCATTGACGAACTGATCGCTAGTGGACTGACCGGCATTGTGACGCCACGGATATTCGGTGGGTCAGAATTGGGGATGTCTTCTCTCGTAGAAGTGACCGCCGAAATCTCCTCGGCCTGTGGTTCGACGGGTTGGGTATTTGGCGTGCTCACCGGCCACAGTTGGATGCTCAATCTTTTTCCGGTTGAAGTTCAAAAGGAAGTCAACGGCGTCCCCGGCGCTCTTTCGGCGACGGTCTATAGGCTAGCAGGAACGGTCACCCGCGTTGAGGGCGGCTACCGCTTGGTCAGCGGTGAGGGTCGATTTTGCAGCGGCATCGACCATGTTCAGTGGGTGATTGTAGGTAGTGCGGTGCTCAGCGAAAATGAACCTCCCGAGCCACGCTTTTTCGTCGTCCCCCGCAGTGAGGTCGAAATTGTTGATGATTGGTACACCGCAGGTATGCGAGGCACGGGGAGCCGTTCGATAAAAATCAGCGAAGCGTTTATTCCCGAGCATCGATCGGTGTCGGTGGCTGAATTACAAAATGGAGAAACTGAAGGCGGCAGATTTCACAGCGGGCCCCTCTATCGCATGCCGATGATGGGGTTGCCGCCATTCTCGATAATTGGCGCTCCCTTGGGAATGGCGCGCGGCGCAATACGCAGCCTTTCAGAGAACCTCAAAAAGAGGATGGCGTCGTTGGGTGAGTTGCAACTGGCAGAGCAGTCGGTGATGTTCGCCAGAATCGCGCAAGCATCTGTCGATGTGGATACTGCCTATGCACTGGTGATGGAGGACGCCGCCGTTATCGACAATGCCGACGATGCCGGTAGCATCGCGACTCTGCAACGCGTTCGCTTCCAGCGTGATGTCGCATTCGCTGCTCAGAAGTGTCGTAACGCGATTACCAATCTTTTTGAAGTCAGTGGCGGCAGCGGGATCTATGAGACTTCCGATCTGCAACGCATCTGGCGCGATGTCAATGCCGCCGCCTCACATTTCGCATTCAACTGGGACAGCGCAGCCGTCAGCTACGGGCGGGCGTTGCTAGGTCTTAGCCCGAATAGTATTGACTATAAAAAGCGGCAAAATTAATCAAGGATCGAATGTTATGACCAACGAAAGGACCTTCCCGCCCGCTCCGACGCCCGACATCGTGCGGGAGCTTGCTCCCTCAGGTAAGTTGCGCGCTGCGATCAACTTCGGCAACTCGGTTCTCGCGCAGCTCGCTCCAGATTCGGGCAAGCCGAAGGGCATTTCTGTGGACCTGGCCTACGCGTTGGGAGAGCAGCTTCAAGTGCCGGTTGAACTCGTGGGATTTGATGCCGCGGGCAAAGTTGTCGAAGCGATGTCGGCTGGTCAGTGGGACATTGCCTTTCTCGCCATCGATCCAAGGCGAGGGGAGGATATGGCGTTTACTACGCCCTATCTAACGATCGAAGGAACTTATCTCGTGAAATCGGATTCTCGTTTCCAGGAAACTGATGAGCTTGATGCCGACGGTGTTCGTATAGCAGTTGGAGCTGGCGCCGCCTACGAGCTTTTTCTGACTCGGAATCTAAAGCGGGCTCAAATCGTCCGCCAGCCTACAGCCGCCGCCGCCTTTCAAAGCTTCCTTGAGCAGGAACTGGACGCCGTGGCGGGGGTACGTCAAGTTGTCGAGACGTTTGCGAAGCGTCAAAGTGGATTGCGCGTGCTGCGTGGTCGCTTTATGTCCATCAGCCAGGCCCTCGCGGTACCCAAGGAGCGAACGGCTTCTGCTGCGTTCCTAAACCATTTCATCGAAGCAAAAAAGGCGGATGGTAGTGTCGTCGAATACCTTGCGCGAAGCGGTGAGAGCGGCGCGACTCTCGCGCCTTGAATCGCTTATCCGGACGAGCGGAGGTTGTTTTCTAACCAACCTGGATATTTTGGATGTGTTGACTTTAGCGATGCTTATATGTTTCTGCTCTTAACCGGCCACGCTTCGGACCCCGGCCTGATCTAAAAGGTGCGGTGGTAGTAGCTATAGTTTGGCAATCGCGATTGCAGCTTGGTGTTCATGCGAAATTCTTCAGTAGAAGATTTCAGATTCAGGCGATCCGAAGAAGCTCCGTGCGTCACTGTCGTCGTGATGTGGGTTGGTTGCACCGCGACAAATGATGGCGCAAATGATTAACTAACCTCGATCAAACGCCATGCCCGTTTATGATTACGAGTGCACCGAATGCGGCACGTTCGAAGTGGTGCGCAGGATTTCCGAACGCGATGACGACGCAACTTGTCTGCGATGCGGTATGTCCGCCGGTCGCGTCGTGACCGGCGCACCATCACTATCGATCAACTCCATCAGTGCAAAGGGCGAATTGCCTGGTTCTTATGGTATGCGGCACAGAGGCTCGTGCGGATGTTGTTGATGATCGCATCGCTAACAAGCAGAAATGGTGAAGCTCCTCGACGAAAAACTCGTGCCGCAGTGAACGGCTGGAAGATTCGCGCGCAGTCAGGCAAGAAAGAGACTGGAGCACATCGCGACTTATGCAAAAAATTATGGAGACGCAGACAATGAAAGTCGATAGCGCACTGCCGGTTGATGTCGGTCTCATCATCGACGAAGGGCAATGGACCATTTTTCAGAAAGCACTCTTGGTTTTGGTCTCTCTTGCTTTCATCGTGGACTCATTGGCAAACAACGTCTTGTCGGTTGCCATTCCTGCAATGATTCGCGACTGGCATGCCAGCCGAGCAGACTTCTCTAAGGTCGTCGCGTTAGGCTGGGTGGCTGTAGCAGTGGGTACGATACTCGCGGGTTGGCTCGCAGACAAATTTGGCCGAAAACCGGTCCTCGTGGCTAGCATCCTGACATTTAGTCTTGCAACGGCATTCGGCGCATTGATTAACGACATTCATCAGCTGCTGATCCTTAGAGTCATTGACGGTGTCGGAATTGGAGGGGCAATTCCAATTGCAACAACACTACTTGCAGAATTCACTCCAGCACGCAGGCGCAGTCGGGCTGTCATTGCCGGAATGATATGCATACCGCTCGGAGTTTTTCTCGGCGGCATTATCGGCTCGATCATCCTGCCAAACTTTGGTTGGCGCTCGCTGTTTGCTATCAATGGGGCATTGGCGATCCTGGTTTGTATCGTCCTGCAAGTATTTATGCCCGAATCGCCAAGATTTCTGGCGCTGAAGCCGAACCGGCGCGATGAATTGCGGCGCAGTCTTAAACGGCTGAAAGTTGAGGTTGCAGCCGACGCCAGATGGGTCGAAGCCGATATATCGCGCAATAGCGGTTCGCTTCACGCACTTTTTGGTCGTAATTCCCTGCGTATGACTCTAGGACTGTGGGGCGGCTTTTTCTTCTGCTTCATGGCGTCATACACCTCGCTGAACTGGATGCCTGCGATGCTTTCGAGCCACGGTTACGGTTTAGGCTTCTCAAGCTTGGCGCTTTCAGCCTCCGGCGCCGGTGGGATTCTGGCATCCATCGTTATGTCAAAGTTGGTCGAACTCTTTGGGTCTCGCATTGCGTTGTTCTTCCCCACCTTGGCCGCCATATTGAGTGTGTCGGCATTGGTCATCATCCCACTTGATCCTGCGCGCAACTCACTGCACGTGCTTCTAGCCATCGGCGTCCTCGGGATGTCGCTCAATTCGATGACTTGTCTTGCGTACTCATTGTGCGCTTCTGTCTATCCACCGCTGGTGAAAGGCGCCGGGTTGGGCAGTGCCGGCGCCATCGGCCGGATCGGCGCCATAGCAAGCTCCTATTCTGCAATCGCGGTACTAGCGATAGGTAGCACCGCTTTCTTTGTGTTCATTGCAGCGAGCGCCTTAGTATCAATGGTGTTTTTGGCCACCATCAAAAGGCAGATTCCGAATGATCGAATGTTTGTGTCTCGCAAATTACGCTGACTGTGACGGTCCTCTGATCTCCGCGCGCCCAAGCAATAACAACAACTTGAATAGCTCGGAAAGCACACGGTGCTAAAAAAGCGATTTGCATATTTCAAACCTAAAAACAGTCTGCGGCACAGATGCTCAAGATGAGCGTTAGAAGTAGGCGCGTCGGGGCCAAAAGTTGTGCTGGGTGGTGATTACGTGGTGGACAACGTGTCTGCAAGTAATTGGCGCACTGCTTACCGCAATGTGCGATAAACGCGTGCTTGCAAACGTCGAGGTATTGCAAGGCTGTCGATTTCGACGCTCTTAGCGCGGATTCACCTTCTTATCCCGTCAATGTCCCGACGCCACGGGTCGCCAGCAAGTCGTTGAGAACTGTCGCGGTCGAATCACAATGACGGTTTTCTCGATGACCACGCTCGACCGCACCACGCCCGCGACGTCAGTGCAGCCGGCGCTGCCACAATCGATGTTGAGCTGCTAACTAGATGACTTATAGATGGCGACTTGATTATCGCGTCCTATAGTCGGTCAGCAGGTTAGCCGGTCGCACTGAACCTTGTCAGCGCGACCGCGACCTCATTCAATTATAGTTTTGGCCATTCTGGAAACCCGTAGAGGGTTTCGGGGTTTTTCACGAGTACCTGCTTTTGCAGGTCGCCGTCGGGGAGCCATATCGGAATCAAATCCACCAAATCGGCATCATTCGGCATTGGAGTCGGGCATATGGGATGGGGCCAATTACTGCCCCAAATGATTCGGTCAGGGCGTCGCGCAACGACATCGCGAATCATCGGCAGCATGTCAAGAAATGGATAGCTTTCGCGTGACAGTCGGTAGAGGCTGGCGAGTTTGATCCAGCAGCGGTCAGTGTCAAGCAGGCGTAGCAGGCATTGATAGGGACTGGAATTCAACGACTCTTCTGCACGGATTCTGCCAAGATGATCGAGGACAAACGCATTTGGGATCCTGGTCAAAACGCTCTCCAGTTCGATCATTTCCGAAGAGGTTTGAAAATGAAACAGCAGATGCCATCCAAGGTCATGGACGTCCCGCGCGAGAGGCTCGAGTTGCTCGAAGCTGTCTCCAACGATGCTGGAAAGACGCACACCACGTATTCCGCCGCGATCTAAAGTCTCAAGCTCCGTCCTTGATGAACCGGCATTGATCACAGCGACACCTCGCAGATGTTTTGGGTCGGTCGCGATGGCATCGAGCGTCACCCGATTGTCAATACCGTGTGCGCCGCCTTGTACTATTACGCCACGACTAAATCCCAGCGATGCTAGCAGCGAACGGTAATCCTCGATCGTGCAATCCTCAGGGGTGTAATTTCTCGTGGACGAGAAAGGGTAGCGCGCCTGCGGTCCGAACACATGCGCATGACAGTCAATAGCGCCCGGAGGCGCAGTGTATCGTGGCTTACGCAGAAGCCTGTCGGGTCCAATGCAGTTTTCCATGTTTAACCTGTAGAGAGATTGCTGGGCGTAAAGTGCTAAAAAGACTCCGAAGCCCAAATATCCAACATCTCGAAGGTTATGAACAATGAAATTGCTGCGGCTTCGGATTGAAGAAATGGCATGCAAGAGGCGTTTCAGGTGCGGACGGCACGCCCGTCTACAGTCAGAAGGTATCCGCGAGATTTTGCGTGATTACTCGTATGGTTTCGGCGAACGCCAGATTCAATCCTTCCAAGGGTTGATCCGCGCGGGTCGTCATGCCGATCGTCGCACGAAGATAACTTGTATCTATAGGCAATTCAACCAGCGTTCCCGCAACGATGTCTTGTTCAACAACGCCTAGAGGAGTGCACCAAATCGCATCCGATTTGGACAATAGGTTTCTCCCCAAATCGGGATTGTTAATCGCGACGGTGGGTTCGAAAAGTGGAATTCCCTGCGCAGCCAAAAACCGTTCGACATCCTGACGAATAGACTCTTGAAAGCCGGTAATCACAAATGGATAGTCTGTTATGTTATGTAGAGAAAAAGTCTCGCCATTCAATATTGGATGATTTTTTTTGACGACAAACAACTGAGACTCATGATAGAGCGGCTCAAAGGTAAAGCCGACGGCTTGCTCGCGCTCCGGTATCCGGCCGATCATAACGTCGATTTCGCCGTGCCTAAGTTTATGCAAGAGAGTAACGTTAGATTCAGTCATCACGCGGATATGCGCCTGTGGGTAACTCTCCCGAAAACGGATGATGATGTCCGGCATAATGCGCGCCGCGACGCTGATGAGCGAGCCAATATGCAAGATCATGGTTGCGGGATTCTTACTTCTGGCCACAGCTTCGAAACCATTTCGCAGGGATGCAACGCAAATGCCTGCGTAGCGGTAAAACTCGTGGCCCTGCGCTGTCAACAGGACGCCCTCCCGGCTTCTCTCGAGCAGCACGACACCGAGTTCGTCTTCCAATTCGCTTAGGGTCTTAGATACTGTTGGTTGCGTCAAAGCAAGAACGTCACCCGCCTTCGTTAAACTTTTTTGACGAACAATTTCTAGGAAGCACTGTAGGTGGCGAAACTTGATGCGCGTTCGAACAAGCATGTATATCTCGGATTGACCGTCTTCAGACCACAAGGGCCGGGCGGCTCGGCGTTACTCTTTGCGGCCGCTCGTTTCGTTGCCAGATCGAACGCCGAATTGTTGAGAAACGGCAGCTAACTCGCCCAATCCCGGACCGTCCCTCGAAGCAGTTTTTCAACCAGGACCAGCCGCTAGAAATCATGTTTGGGCGGCCGGGCTGCCATTTCAACTCTCACTCTTCGAATGTGGTATTTATCGTTTAGATCGTATCACAACAGCAGGCGGCCAGGGGTCAATGCCAAGCGATGCAAATCGTTACTTCGGATAGAGTCGGTTGCGATGTGGCTCTACAAGAAGCGACGTTTGAGTTGCAGTCTTTTTCGTTCGGCGCATTCAAAAAGCCACCCGGTCGGCGTTTAAGGGTAGGGATTTCCCTGGTCGGCGAACCGCGGTCGATGCCGATGGTTTGGCGCGGAATTCAACGAAATGCACCAACGAACTTTCTTCGATTTCCCGCATCACGATAGAGTGAAGCGAGTAGCGCACGTCGCCTGGGTTAAACCTGCCGCCCGAATAGCTACTCAGTTGACGCGACAAAGCTTTTTGGACAACCAATGAAGTCGTCAGATCGCCCGTTTTTCCAGGGGGACGGATAGTGCTGTGTGTGACTGCGGAACGTCTAATGAGGTCACATTGGCATGAACGCATCGCTGCGTCAAAACCCGTGGGCGCATGGTTCAGCAACGCCGCCTGGATGAACGGTCAACCTGGAATTTGAGCGCGTCCTTAAGCGCCACACGCGTGCTGTCTGCGAATATCGTAGCCACGCCGGATGCTGAACCTGAAGTGGCGCTCGCGAGATAAATCTGATCCTTGATGTCAGGGTGAAATGGCCGTACCGCGACGCGCTTCCTGGCGAATGCCGCCGTGACAGGGTCGATCAATGCGACGCCCGCGCCGTTGGCCACGAGCGAAATCATGATCTGAGACAGTTGTGCCTCCACAATCAACTGGCGGTGCACGTCATGTTCTACAAACACCCGGTCGATGGCGTTGCGTGCATCGAATGAACGTGGAAACGAAACGAACGGCTCATCGCGGAGGTCCTCCGGACGTACTATGCGGTTCTTCGCCAGCCGATGGCCCAGCGGCATGATGCAGGGCATGGGTGCATCCGTCAGACGTTCAAGACGGACGGCCGGATGCGGTACTGCCTCGGTTGTGAAGCCGATATCGCAATGCCCCGCTGCGACCAGATCCACGACTGTGCCGGCACCACCGGGCGTGAGCAGTGTCACGTCTACACCCGGATGCGCGCGGATGAACGCCGCGACTACGGCGGGCAGCAATTCCAGCGCAACGGCCGGCGAACCGGCAACGCGCAACGACCCGAGTCGCATCGCGCGAATCTGCTGTGCCGCGTGCGTGATGTGGTCCAGCCCGACGAAGGTCCGCTCCACTTCTTCATACAGCACTCGTGCTTCGGCGGTCGGCACGAGGCGTCCTTGCTGCCGCTCGAATAGCCTGAAACCTACGCCGGTTTCGAAATCGGCGAGCAGGCGGCTCACAGCGGGCTGCGACACATGTAGCGTCTGCGCAGCGCGCGTGACGGTATGGCGTTGCATGAGCGCGCGGAACGCTTCAACCTGACGAATTTTAAGATCGGACGAGGCCATAACATTCAGGAATAGAAGACCAAAAAAATTGCATTTGACGTGTCATTTTGCCAGCCTGAAGCTTTGGCATATCAGCATTTTCAACGGATCGGTGCATCGGGGGCGGATATAACATCGGGTTGATCACGCTGTCGGTTTGCCACCACGCATGTTCAATGTTGACGTGGTTAGTGACGTGCTCATCGGCATGCGATCACACAGGGTCGCGTTTCGCGCCTCACGCGGCATGTTCGGTATGGCCTGAGTTAAGAGGAAGGGTCGTCGCTGCCTGCCGCATGTGCAGTGGACGCTAAAGTCGTCCGAGCGATGGACGACCTTTGCTGCGCAAAGTGGCGCGAGATACGCGCTGATGACGTTGATGTGCCGCGAACCATTATTTTGATTTCAGTTAAAGCAGCAGAGAGGGAATTGTTTAAATGAATATTTCAGTGATTGGCGGTGGGGTTATCGGGGTTTCATGCGCGCTGTATTTGGCTCGCGCTGGCGTGAAGGTTAGATTATTTACAGGAAAGGAATTAGGCTCTGGCGCCTCAGGTCGCTCCCTGTCGTGGTTGAACGCATCCGGACCATGGCCTGCCGATTATTATAATTTAAGGATGGCCGGTATTGATCGATTTCGCTCCCTTTATTGCAAAAATACTCATGTTGATTGGTTGAAATTCAATGGTGGCGTATTTCTATCTGATCAGGATGAAGTACGGAAATGGTATTCGATTGAGAAAGAGCGGGGTTATGATTCACATCTTTTTCAGCCTGAAGACGTCAATTCAATAGATGCCAAGATTAATCCCGCCGCTATAGGTCCTTATGGTATCTACAATGCTGGAGAAGGCTGGGTCAGTTTGCCCGAACTTATTGAGTGTCTGGTTTCTGAATTTTTAACTCTCAATGGAACCGTTATTGAGAATGCCGGAAAAACCGTGCCCATTTTCGACGCAGAAGGCGCCACGAAAGGGGTTGTATCACAAAAACAGGGTGAATATTTATGCGACAAAGTCCTGCTGGCTTGTGGCGCCTCGACCTCGAAGCTAGTAGCTGAATTGGGGGTTGACCTGCCTGACGGTTCAGTTTTATCAATGGTGGCCATCACGGAACCGTTTGACAACCGTCCCTCAGTTGTATTGAACACGCCAAAAGTAGCCATGAGGCCTAACCCGGGAAACTCATTAGTCATTGATCATAGCTGGTATGTCAATGAGATAAAAGAAGATGAAAATGGTGTTTGTTCCGTTCCTGAGCACATCGTTGAACAGCTCTTATCTGAGGCGGATCGCTTACTCAAATCAGATGTCCCTATCACCCTGGCGGGCTATAAAGCCGGCTGGAAACCGGTTCCTGCCGACGGTTTCCCTGTTCTGGGAGAGCTCCAGGAAATGCCCGGTTGTTATGTGGCATTTACTCACTCTGGTGCGACACTGTCGTTAATCGTCGGCGAACTAGTTAGCTGGGAGATGACCACCGGTAAATCTCACCCTATGCTGGCGTCGTTTCGGCCCGGTAGATTCAAATCTTAATATCCAAGCAGCAGCCCAGAGGTAGAGCAATGAAAAAAATATCGTTAGCGGTTTTTCTAATGGCAGTCAGTTCTTTAGCGTTTTCTGCCCCTGTGTCAACGGAGCTAAAGCTGGGCATTGATCCTACTTTTCCACCATTTGAATATAAAGATCCGAGTGGAAATCTTGCGGGATTTGATGTGGATTTAGGGCGGTCGATTTGTGAAAGAATAAAAAGAAAATGTGTATTTGTTGAAAACTCATTTGATGGATTAATTCCAGCTCTTGAAGCAAGAAAGTTCGATGCCATTCTTTCATCGCTCTCTATTAACGACGAAAGAAAGAAATCCATCGATTTTTCCTCTGCTTTATACACCACACCTGTTTATTTGATAACGCATAAAAATTCAGGGCTGGTAGCAAGTGCAGATAAGTTGGAGGGGAAGCGGGTCGGTGTGCAGCAAGGAACGGTATTTGAGACATTTGCCAATAAATATTGGCGCGACAAAGGTGTTGGCATTGTTGCCTATGCGTCGTCCGATCAAATCTACGTCGATTTAGCGCTAGGCAGACTGGATGCAGTCCTTGATGATGCGACGTCATCTACCGCGTCTTTCCTGAGTAAGCCGCAAGGTGCCGATTTTGAGCTGAATGGTTCTGAAATCTACGATAAGTCGCTGTTCGGCAAAGGCACGGGGTTGGGATATCGTAAAGGAGACGATCAATTGAGGGCAACCATAGATCAGGCGATCGTGGAAATTAAAGCGGACGGAACGTTCACACGGCTTAACAAGCAGTATTTTAAGTTCGATGTCAGCCCGCGTAATTAGTTGGTAGCCAATGGCGTAGTAACGCTTGCCGCTGAAACTGATCGTTTGCAACAGTCTTTCAGGATTGCGAGACGTTGGTCGATACTAACGGCTTCATGGAAGGATGAGTAAATTAGAACTCCGAAGGTGTCGATCAAGGCAGATCACCGGTACCTTGGCAGGGGCAATTAGCCTTTCTAGCACAAAGTATTGCGCTGCTGAGCGTCGGCTGGAGGGAACAATGGGAAGTCCGTGAGGCAGCATGGTGTGCTGACTGCTCGGCAAGTTCTTAACGCAACCATTCGCACGGCTAGCGGAATCGGCGAACCTCAGCGATCTGTACATCCCACCCGACCGAAAACGCCCATCACGCTCAATCAAATCATTCGCCTGATTGCTTCACTGGGCGGATTTCTGGGCCGTAAGAGTGATGGTGAACCCGATCCTAAGACTCTCTGGATCGGCGTGCAGCGAACCATCGATGCCGCCTCGACCATTCGGGCCCTTCGCGAAGACGATGCCTGACTTCTGTACAAGGGCATGCGGCTAACGCCGGAGCCGCACGTCGGAAAACCGGCGTGCGGCCCGCAAAGCAAGCTCATCGTTTTTCTGCCAAACGGAAACCGATAGTATCGCTAGTCATTACATCTGATACCGCTGTTCTTGCTCGAGCGCGTGCCGCGGCACCGAGCGTGTGCCATGACCCACCGCGCATGATCCGCAGCAAGCATGGACTTGTGATCCAGGCGCTGCCATCGGTCGGCGCACCCACGTAGCTCGCATGCCGGCAGTCGGCTACCCTCTGGAAGACATTTCCCGTCATATCGTATAGGCCCCAGGGGCTGGCCGGGAACGAACCGACTGGCGAGGTATAGAGCCATCGATCCCGCCCCACGTTCTTGTGCGAGTTGAACATCGAGAAATCCGTCTGATCGCCCCACCAATAGTTAGTTGACGTACCCGCATGCGCTGCATATTCCCACTCGGCTTCGCTCGGCAAGCGGAAACGTCGACCAGTTTCCTTGTTGAGCCACATGATAAAGGCCATCGTATCATTCCAATCCACATTAATCACCGGATACTTATCCCGGCCCCAGCCTTCGTCATCTGGCTTTGCGCGGCCTGTCGCGATAGCAAAAACATCGTACTCCGCAAAGGTCACCGGATATGCAGCGAGGCGAAATGCCTGCACCGTCACCGCATGCTTCGGATATCCTGGCGCATCTTCGTCAACCATATTGGAACCCATTTCGAAGATTCCACCCTTTATATCGACCATGCTCATTGCAACAACCAATTGCCGAGCTACTTTCTGCTGAACCGCCGCTGGAGCGGGTTGACGCGTCGTGGATGCAACCGTGTCGGTACGGTTCTCCTCCGATATGGGCCCCGCAACAAACTTTTCATTTGATAGATACGCCTGTTGAGAGAAGAAATTCGCGGCGGCGGTGATGTCCTCATCGGACAAGCTGGCCGCCAAGGATCCCATCACGGCACTTTTACGCTTTTCACTACGAAAAGCGTGAAGCGCGTTGCTCAGATAATCCGAATGTTGACCACCGATAACCGGAACCTCCGGGACTACACCCATGCCGGTTCTCCCATGACAGGATTCGCACACTTCGAGCACGACCTTTGGCATTTTCACGTTATCGGGGGGGCGCTGTGGCGTCAACCCCGCTCCATTGAAATAATCTCCCAGCGCATGGATATCGTCGTTGCTCAACGATGCAGCAATTGGACTCATTGTGCTGCTGCTACGCTTACCATTTTTGAATGCTTCAAGTGCTGCGACGATAAACTCGGCATGCTGATCTTCCAACGTCGGCACGCTGATCGGCGGATTGCCGAGCTTGATGCCCGACGCGTGGCACGCAATGCACGTCTGCGCTTTCGCTTGGATCGCTCCCATGTCCGGTGCGGCAACAACGCTACCGGTCGCGAATATTGCAGTCAGCAAACTTGTCGCGATCCAAAATCGGCGCCCACCCGGCTCTCGATGCGAGCCGTTGATGATTTTCAACGTCCGACTGAACAGATCCCAGCTGGTGTTCGTCATTACGGTGTCTCCATATCTCTTTGATTAATCCACGCCCAACGCCACGAGAGAGGCAAGTCACTAACTTAGTCTAGGTACCGCTACTCGCCTGAAAATACGCCGCTCTAAAACGACGCCGATCCAAACCTGGCATAGCGATACTTTGAACCCGGCCCTCTCGGCCCTGCCCGGAAACTGTCCAACTTACCGGGGCGGTTCGCCCTCAGGTTTTTTGAAGTGTTCTTTCAGGAATAGAAATTCCAATTCAAAATGCTTTCGACCGCAAGAGAATGCGGAACGGGTAACGCATTCGAAAGGCAAGACCATTTAACAGCTATAAACGACAATGAGTCACCGCTCAAGGTGAGCGCCAGGTATCACCAGCACGCCGGGTTTGCTCCCAGCCCGGACGCTCACCTTTTCGTGCAGATTAATTGTGAGCCAACGTTCATAGAAAGCGGCGATCTTGAGATTATTCATTTCAAGCATCTCCATATGTCCGTTACCGTGAATGCCAACCGAAGCCAGCGGCACATACAGATTTCCGACACCTGACTGCCTAAGAAACTTCGACGTGCAATAATCATAAGATGCGTGATAAGAGGCTTCCCCGGTTGCGATGAGTATAGGGACATGGTTAAGTCCGTTTAGCTTGTGAATGATGGGCCCCCCTTGCAACCAGCAGCTCTTCATATCGGCGGCAGGCGATCGTACCTTGACGAGACGAAGATCGCCTGGGTTGCTGACCGCTGGGGAAAAATTCAGACAGACATTGCTAAGCCCGCACCGGCTACCAGGTTCAGTATCACCTTTAAGGCTGGAATTGCCCATTGGCTCGATTGCAATTATGGCTTTTATTTTCCCGGGATTGGCCTGAGGGATGGACCAGCTGAGCGGACCGGCCATCGAATGAGTGATCAGGATAGATGGCCCGACGTCTTTGATCAGTGCACTCACCGCGGAGGTCGTTAGCGCAAGCGCTTGGTCGCTATTCGGCATGTTCGAGACTTGCGACGCGAAAAATTGATCAAACGCGTATTGCCCCGGCACTCCAGCGCCGAAGCCGCCCGGCCATTGGGTATGAAGCTTGGCTTGCGGCCAAAGTGACGGACTCGCTAATTCCGGCGCAGTGAACATTTTTATCACTGTCGCAACGGAAGGGTTCGCGGCCTGCGGCCCATAAATATTCGGGAAATATCCCGATCCGCCATGACCGGGTTGGTCGACTACGAAAACTGGCCATCCATGTTCAAAAAAGTACTGTGCCCAACCTGGCCTTCCATCAGGAGTACCAATAAAATTGGCGCCCGTCTGCTGACTGCCATGGATCATAATAATAGGATATTTCGCTCCGCGACCTCGTTGGCCCCATTTGTAATTTTTTGGAATTTCGTAATAAACAGACATTTGGCCTGACATCGCCGTCGGATCCGTTGGATTATCGTACCGAGCGCCCTCGTAAATTATCCCTTGACTAGCATGAAATGGCGGCGCGAAATTTAAACTATCGTTACCGGTGCGAAGAACATGTGCTCCCGCGTCTATCGTGGCACATAGGTACACAATGGAGGTGATAGTTAACTTTGCGTATCGCAGTAGGCGTTTCATTTTTTGGCTTTCTTCGTTTTCGACGGCGAACCCATCAGAAGATGGCCAGACTTCGCAAGTCTTCGGTTTTTGCACAGACATAGAGGCGGCTTTAACAAGACGTGATGGGGCTGTTAATTCATGGACATGCCTTAACCTTGATCGTCGTGACAACGAGGTCAAGGGGATGGATAAGCCAGTCATTGACGACGAATTAAGGAAACAAATCGAACCCTTACCGCCACAGTCGAAGCCTCGACGCGAGAAATACCTAGGTTGCAGGCCGGTCGCCGATCGCCGATCGCGCAGCATTGAGCGGCATTGTGTTTGTTACGCACGGTGCCGCGTTGGCGCGATCTACTCGCCGAGATGGATTGCGGCTCTGACGTGACCTGTTGGCGACGCCTGCGCGACCGGCAAGAAGCAGGCGCGTGGGATCGATTGCACGAACTGCTGCTTGCCGAGTTACGTGCAGCCGGCCAAATCGACTTCTCACGTGTGATTCTCGATTTGTCTTCCGTCCGTGCTATCGGGACGGGCCAAAAACTGAGCCGAACCCCGTAGATCGTGCGCGACCAGGCTCCAAGCACCATATCGCTACCGACGCAAATGGGGTGCCGCTCTCGATCATCTTGACCGGTGCAAATCGCCATGACGTCACACAATTGTTGCCGCTCATTGATGCGATTCCACCCATCCGTGGTATCCGCGGGCGCCCTTTGCAAAAGCCTCAAGTCGTCTACGCCGATCGCGGATACGACTCCGAAGCACACCAACAGCAGTTGCGCGATCGGGGTATCAAACCCGTTCTTGCGAAGCGCCGCACCGAGCATGGCAGGGGCCTTAGAAAATATCGATGCGTAGTCGAACGTACTCATGCTTGGTTCCATAATTTCCATCGTCTTCGAGTGCGCTACGAGCGACTTGCCAAGATCCACGAAGCCTTCCTGAAGTTCGCCGCTTGCCTCATCTGCTGGAGCACCCTCTAGAGATCTAATCAGTCGTTCTGAACCCGCCTCTATGTACTTCCAGCTAGCCGTGCGTCGTCGCTTTCTCCGCTTTCAACGCGTCTTTGGCGTTGCCCTAACTCTCGCTCCATTGTCTGCACCAATATGGGTTGCTCACTCACTGAGTGACTTGCCGTTTAAGATTCAGCCGTTAATCCTCCTTCCATGGCCGCGTGCAATTCACCTTTCAAGGCTATTGAATTTACTTCAAGGAGACGAAGAGCGCCCAACCTCGATATCGTAAGTTGAGGCATCAGCTGCTATGAAAAAATTAAAAGCGTGTGGTTATACCAAAGCGAGCCCCTACTTCGCCGCCCGCGGTCGAGGGTGCAGTCTGCCCAGCGGGAATACCGATGGACGTCTGAACGAATCCGTTCCCATGGGCGGCGACCACGGCCGAGTATATTTGAGTCCGTTTGCTCAAACTATAATAGGCAGCGGCTTCGATCTGCCTCTGAGTTCCTGCGACATTGTGTATGTTGCGAGCGTTGGCGTAGTCGGCGCCGAGGGCGAGATATATATCAGGGCGTAGCTGATATATCAAAGCCCCAGTGACCACGTGATTCGAATCTGAGGTTAGAAGGCTTTGTGCGTTAGAATAATACCCCATCAGCCGCCAGTTACCCCACACATAGCTGGATCCAATAAGGTAAATCCGCGTTCCAATTACATTGTATCCTGTAGTAAGAAACGAGGTAACGTAGTTGTCCCGTGTATACGATGCCCCGACCGAAAAATTTCCGGAAGCATAACCGGCGTGGAATGACATCATATGCTGCGACGTTTGTGGGCCGAAGGCATACATCGCTCCAAGCGCTAACGGTCCGTACACACCCTGCCATTTCGCACTGTTACCATATTCAAAGCCGGCAGCGTGGTTCCCAAGCATGGATGTACCAAGGCCGCCGCTGGCTCCTGCCGCTAGTGTCGTGATCCATTTAACCGGGCTAAAGCCCAATGGGTATAAAAGATCATATTGATTCCCCAGCGTAAAAGTACCGTATTTATCGCTGGACAAACCAACGTACGCTTGGCTTCCGAATAGACTTCCGGACGGCACCGAGAGGCCGGTACCAGAATCAAAGCCTGATTCTAATCTGAAAATGGCCTTGTTACCGCCTCCAAGGTCCTCACTACCGAGGAAGCCCAAAATATTTAGTGAGCCGACTCCCGAATAAAGCTCCGTAACGGCATGGCCCTTCACGTTCGAAAGATATTCGATACCGTTGTCGATGATCCCATAGAGAGTGACGCTCGATTGTGCATAGGCATCGTCAATTCTCAGTGCACATACGCAGAACGCGCACGCCACGCATGCAAGTTTTATTTTGCTAATGATGATTCGTCTCCTAATAATTTATTTTTATGATTCATCTGGTTGCAACTTGGATCTGCTACGCTAGTAAAGCAAATTGAAATCAATTCCCATCATATGTTTGCAAAAAATTCATATTTTAATTTACAAACCCACCCCATTTGTTTTTAGGATTTATTTATCGCGGATTAACTGGAGTTACAAATGGTAGCCAATAAATTAATAATATGACGCGTTAGATATTTATCAATAGTCTTTCGATTATGAAGAAAACCCGACGGAAATAAGTTTTGCCTTCGACTTGACGACACCAAGAGATTGCTATCTGCCTCTGCTGTCGGTGCCGCAATTGTCTGCCGCTCCGATTGCAAATTAAAATGACATGTTTGCTTCAATACATTCACAATCCGGAATGCATTGAAACCGCGACGCTAGACAGTCCGCCCGGCATTGTCACGTTGCTAGGGCAGTTGCGTTCATACGTCGGCGTTGATGTTGCGGTTGTCGCCCCGGCCCTGTTAGCGGCGGTGTAAAAGCGCGGATAGATGGCGGCAAGGATGAGACCCCCTGCCACCGACTATTTCCGCAACTTTAAAATGGGTCGTCTACGTCGTTGGGGTGAGCGTTTTTGGGATTGGCGCGTTGTTGATGTTGCAGTTCAAGAAGCTCAAGCTGATAGTGCATGCAGATACGCTCGCGCAGGTCATCCAGTAGTTCTACGACGGCGAGCGCCTGATCAGCGGACCAGTTCTCGGGGATCAGGAAGTTGAGCCCTTGCGTGATCCCGGACGGTAAATTGAGTCGCGTCATGGTTTTTTCTTCGCGGCTTTCGCTGCATTGCGTTTTTTGGTGAGATCCTCTGCGCGTTCGCGCGCCTCCCGAACAGGCACTTGAGAAGGCTACTCCGCGACCCGGCAAGCCTGGACGCTTCAAGCCGACAGACGAGCTCCTCGACTTTCTGAACAGTCTCTAGTCCCTCCAAATTATGTCGGGTAATCGCTTGAGCACATCTGCTTTACGACCCACAATCTTGGTCGATCAGTAAGCGTCTCGTGCGGGCCCTTCAGATTTTCGTAGACGAGCGGATCAGTTTGATGCCGGTGGGAACGGAGGCAGAAGTCTGGCGACGTTCCAAGGCAGTAGTTCGTCGATGACGTTGATTTTGTGGTCCGCGATGCGGGTCAGCACGTAGTCAAGATAAGCACGTGGATTGATGCCATTAAGCTTGCACGAGCCGAGCAATGAATACATCGCCGCGGCCCGTTCTCCTCCACTGTCGGAGCCGGCGAACATATAGTTGCGCCTGCCGAGCGCCACGCAACGCAATGCATTTTCCGCAAGTACATTGCTGATTTCTGCCTGTCCATCGTCGCAGAACAACGTGAGCGCATCCCAGCGGTTCAAAGAGTAGTTAATCGCTTCGACCAGCGGTGCTTTCGGCCAAAGCGTGGCAAGTTTTTCTCGCATCAATTTTTCGAGAGCCACGAGCAGCGGCTTGCTCTTTTCCTGGCGCACGCGCAATCGTTCATCCGAAGGCTTGCCGCGGATCTCAGCCTCAATACCGTATAGCTCGCCGATCCTGTCAAGCAATTGCGTGGTGGTTTCCGACGGCGTTTTCTCATGGACGTCAAAGACATACCGCCGAGCATGATCCCAACAAGCGGCCGGACGGATTTTCCCATCGAGGTACAAATCAGCATAGCCCGCATACGCGTCCGCCTGAAGGATGCCCTCAAATTTAGCAAGATGAGTTTGTGGATGAATGCCTTTGCGATCCGGTGAGTAAGCGAACCAGACGGCGGCCGGTTCTATGCAAGCCGAACGGCGGTCATCACGAACGTAGACCCAGAGTCGACCCGTGCGGG
>NZ_MTHB01000031.1 GCF_002220365.1 Caballeronia sordidicola
CGGCGCCACGAGCTTGGGCGCGATCAGCTTCACAGTGTGGCCGTACTGTTGGAACATCCGCGCCCAGTGATGTGCACCCGAACAGGCCTCCATGCCAATGAGACAGGGTGGCAACTGGGCGATCAGCGCGAGCAGTTGATCACGTGGGACACGCGGTTTGATCAATACCGGCTTGCCGGATTCATCCACGCCGTGAACCGCAAAGACGTTCTTGGCAAGATCGATTCCGATGGTGACAATGGACATGGACTTCCCCTTTCGCTGGTGTTGATGAAGGTCGAGACTTCATCATGGCACTTTGATGCCGAATTGCGGCTTCCGCCGCAGCCTCGGGACGGGGAAGTCCCTTTCATTCGACAGAACCACTGCGGCGCCTGCTCGTGCTCATGCTGCCGGAACGTGCGTGGCGCCTTGACCCCGCATAGAAAGTTGACGCGGCCGTCTTATACATGAATGATCGGCATATTGGAGCCACTCTATAATCGGCGTATGAAGCGACCTCGGGAACGGCGTCATCGATCTCCTTTGGTCACTGCTGTCTAGTGGCGCTGTAGTGCGAAACGCGTTTCGAATTTCCGTGACTTGCTGTCTTCGGAGTCTTTACCCGGGGGGGCGATGAGTAACAGAAGATTCGAAGTGTTTGAATACCGACAAGTTTTAGCGCGAATGCGGCAAGGCGATTCAGATTGCGACATTGCAAACGCGAGACTGATGGGCCGCAGCAAGCTCAATGGCGTGCGTGAATTTGCGCTCACCCAAGGCTGGCTTGAACCAGATCTGCCGCTACCGTACGATGCCGAACTGGCGGGCATCTTCGGACGAAATACAGGCGTCGCTCGCAACTGCATCTCATCGCTGGAGCCGTTTCGTGATTTGATCTGCACCTCGTTCGATGCCGGCGTTCAAGGCACGACGATGTATGGCGACCGAGACCGGGCGGTTTCTGATCCACGCCCTTGAAAAGCGTCGTCAGATGTCAACCGTGCTTGTCAGCACTTTGATTGACGAAACCATCCCAACCTAGCATCGCGATTTTGGCGACCACTTCAAGAGCTTCGCGGTCGGTGTCGTCTCGAGCCAAAATCGACATCCCGCTTTGAATGTTTTGCACGAAACGCGCGAGGCCCGCGACATCGACGGAATCCAGAAGGTCACCCTCCGAAACCGCGCGCTCGAAACGTGCTTTCAGGCGGCCAAAAACGACACCGCGTGCTGCCCGCAGGAGGTTGCCGATTTCCTGATCGCCGTCGCCGTCGACAGCCGACAGTGTTGCCATACAGCCACGAGGAACGTCGGCGAGCGACCCGCTCAGCGCCGCTGCGGAATCCATTAAGTAGGCGTTTGCCGCGCACCTTGCTGTTGCAGCGGCTCCAAACTTGTCCCAAACAAGCCCTTGATACTTTTCGCCGTAGTGCCTCAGCGCCGCTGCGTAAAGCTCCTTTTTTGAACCGAATGCAGCATATAGGCTGGGAGCCTCTATGCCGATCGCTTCGGTGAGATCGATGATTGAAGTTCCGTCATAGCCTTTGAGCCAGAACAATCGGGTCGCGATACCGAGCGCCTCGTCACGATCAAACACGCGTGGTCGCCCCCGACCGCGCCGAAGCGGAAGTCCTTCGGTCACTGCCGTCTTATGCGATTTTTTCATAGTCCACTACATATATCGATTGACTTGATTTCCCAACCCACCTAACATTTCCTTAGTGAACACTAAATAAAGGTGAATTATGAACGAGTTGAATGGAAAGCGCGCGTTGGTGACCGGCGGTTCGCGCGGGATCGGCGCTGCCATCGCTATTGCGCTTGCGGAGAAGGGCGCGGACGTTGCCATTACATACGAGCGCTCAGGTGACCGCGCGGCTGCAGTGGTGCGGTCAATCGAGGAAAAAGGACGGAAGGCGTTCGCGATCCAGGCTAACAGCGCCGATCCGGACGCAATCAAGCTCTCTGTAGAAAAGGCACTGGGCGCCCTCGGCGGGCTCGATATCCTCGTCAACAATGCCGGCATCGGTCGCGCCGGGACTGTTGCCGACATCAGTCTTGAAGACATCCAAGCCCTTCTCGACGTCAACGTACGGGCACCGCTGCTCTTTGCGAAAGCTGTGATTCCGCATCTCCAAGAGGGAGGTCGCATTGTCTCTATAGGTTCAAGTCTCGCTGAGCGGGTGCCATTCCCTGGGATGACGGCCTACGCGATGACGAAGTCTGCACTTCTCGCCTTCACACGTGGCCTGTCTCGCGAATTGGGTCCGCGCAACATTACGGCAAACCTTATCCTCCCCGGGCCAGTCGACACAGAGATGAATCCGGCCAATAGCCCAATCGCGGATGTAACCCGTAGTATGTTGGCTCTCGGCCGCTACGGCAATCCCGAGGAAATCGCCGCCGCTGTTGTCTTTCTTGCCAGCCCAGCTGCCAGCCTCATCACTGGCGCGATCATTGCCGTTGATGCCGGCGCGAACGCCTGAAGCTGCACTCGTTGCCGATGATATCCCAGTGGGCCAGTTCTGGCCGGCGCGTTCTGCGGGGCTGGCAAAGGAAGGCTGTAACGGGGCTCGGCGCGCAAGCAAGCCATTGGTCGGAATCCCTTTGTCGATCACATGCGGCGGGACCGGCGCCTGAATCAACGTCTCGCACGCTTTACATGCCCACTTCCCACGGATATGGCGCTCAACGGTGAACACGCCCGGCGTGTAGTTAAGCTTCTCGCTGATATCCTCGCCGATGCGCACGCGCTGGCAGCCACAGTGGCAGCTCAACTCCGTCGGCTCGTGGTGGATGTCGGTACGGGGCAACTGGGGTAGCAATGGCGAGCGTTTGGCCTGTTTGCGGGGCTTCTTCTGCGGCGCGTCCGAGCGCAGTTCATCCAGCTCGGCCTGCAGCGCGACCAAATTTTCATCGATGGCCTCGTCCAGCAAGCTCAACTGCTCGGCGGTGAACTGTTCGCTACGTCTGCCGAATTGCAGGCGTTTGATGACCAAGAGACTGTGGGTGAGCTGGTCAATGCGCGTTTGGCGGTAGTGCGATTCACGCGTCTTCTCGTCGACCTGGGTCATCAACCGCCGCGCGAGTGCGCGCAGTTGATCGGGATTCAGGGCATCGAGATCAGTGGGTGAATTCATGCCCCCAAGTTTGCCAGTGCCAGCGCGCTGAGGGAATCGAAACTGTTTACGTCATTTGCTACACCACCGAGATTACGTGGTCATGTGCCAGCGTTTGCCACGGCGGCACGATCACAAGCGCACGCAGCTGCTCAGGATTCAATATCTCTGCAATCTCAGTATGGGCATTGGCCTAAACGAAATGACCCTTGTTCAAGCGTCGTGCAGCCAGCCAGATGCCAAATCCGTCGTACACCAGGACCTTCATGCGTATCGTGCCGATTGGCAAACAGATAAGCATGGTGAGGCCGTGCGGACCCAAATACCTTCACCACGCGCGCAAGGATGGTGTCGGCACCGGCACGCATATCAAGAGGTTCGGTCGCAAGCCAAATGTCGTCGATGCGGATCATTGCAGCACCTCCCGAACCCAGGCCGCGCTGTCACTTAAGCAAAAGTGCGGCCACAGCACCGACACGGTTGTGCCATTGCGCGCAATGTCGATGCGCACGTTCACTTGCGCAGCATCGGGCGCTTGTGGTGTCGGCGCGGTCATTGGCAGCGCGATGAAAGAAGGCTTGATCTCGACATCAACCGGTTTGCGCGCCGGCGTCGCGGCATCGCTCGGATTGTCGACCTCTTTGATCCAACGCCGCAGCACATTGGGATTCATACCATGCGAGATCGCGACGCCTGAACATGACACGCCAACCTGCCGGCACTGCTCGATAAGCTTCGACTTAAACGCGGGGCTAAAGGTCCGCCGCGTGTGGCCGGTCGGAACATCTTGAGCAATAGTGTGCATGTGTCCGCTTCCTGATCGTGGAAACGTATGCTCTTACCACAAACGACAGAAAACCAGATGACATCGCCGGATGCTTACGAACAAGTGCGGCAGTGGCGAACAGCGCGCGCGGCGATTTTGTTGATAGCGCCCCGATCAAACTTCACTGGGGCATGTCAATCCGGCGGCGAGAGTCTGGTGGAATCCGAAGAGGAAATTGTGTACGTGCGCTCGGATCAGGCGGGTCAGGTCGTCTGGCACCTCCATACGGTATATCCACTGCCGTACTCCCATATAGAAGAAGCTTGAATGAAAGCCCCAAAACAGCTCAAGGTCGATCTCAGTGGGCTCTGGCGGCATCTTCTTACTGGCCCGTATTTCGCGCAACACCGGCTTGAAGATTCTCTCATGCAACAGGGAAATATAATGCTTGTTGAGAGAAGGATCGTCGAGAGCTGCGAACACCATCAATCTAATCCAGTCGTTGCTTAATATCGTGCGCGTGTAGTCCTCCAAATAGATGATCAGTCGTTCATCAAGGGGCTTCGACGCATCTATCAGCAACTCTTCCCACTCCGGATTCCAGCGGTAAAAAAAGACTTCGCGATATACGCGCTCAACCAGTTTGTCTTTGCTGCCAAAGTAGTGAAAGAGCAGAGGCTGTGCGACACCGATGTGCTTCGCGAGTTCACGCGTTCCTACGCCGAATCCATGAGCCGAAAAATATTCGACCGCGCGCCGCACGATCTGAGCTTCCCGGTCCGCTGCTAGCATGTGTTTGGCTCTGACCCTTTCGGTTGTGCTTTCCAGGGTCGATCGCAGGGTCGCAACTGAGCCCTTGCGACGGGTCTTGCGCTCTACTAACATCTGCGCGAGCCCCGCAAACGAATTGTTTGGCTTCATCCGGCAGTTGGTTTCCTTGCTGACTGCATTAAGAATATTCGTGTCAT
The DNA here is from genome assembly GCF_002220365.1 of Caballeronia sordidicola. Taxonomy (GTDB): domain Bacteria; phylum Pseudomonadota; class Gammaproteobacteria; order Burkholderiales; family Burkholderiaceae; genus Caballeronia; species Caballeronia sordidicola_C. The sequence goes on from NZ_MTHB01000031.1 coordinate 4,836, forward strand.
CGCGCCGGAAAACTTTGGCTGCGATAAAGGAAAAAATGCAGATGCTTGACGAGAGCACTTCGGAACAAATCTCTCTTGACGCCGAAGGTGCTGAACCAAGTATCCACGAATATAGCGGTCAATCGAGTTTGGCGACGCCACGTATTTAATGACTGACAACGGCTGTGGTCTTACCTAGCGGTGCTTTGTAAGACCTGTTTCCGTTCCGTCGATTAGCAAGTATGCAATTCGACGAGCTGGTTACGGCGAAAGTCACTAAGAGGTTCTTCACCAATTGTAGCGAGTTTTGTGAAAGCATCGCTCGACAGCGGCCGGCTGCATCGATTGCTGCGGAGCGCCGCGCAACAGGCCGCCGTCTGTGCCGTATCCGAACCGGCTGGCGCATGTGTGTCGACTGCCTTTAGGAAGCTTTCGCGGTCGGCGCGGACGCAAGCCGTTGCGCTGCTGACGGCCTCCTCATTTCAGCTTGATGATGGTCGATTTTAGCTCGGTGTATTTATCCAGCGCGTGCAGCGAATTGTCGCGGCCGTTGCCTGATTCCTTGAAGCCGCCGAATGGAAAGTTCATGTCATCGGTTTCTTCATAGCAGTTGACCCAGACCGTGCCTGCGCGCAATTGACGCGCCGTTTCGTGCGCGGTCGTCAGATCCGCGCTCCAGACCGAAGCGGCGAGGCCATATTCCGTATCATTGGCGAGGGCGATAGCTTCGTCCACGGAGTCGAACGTGATGACTGACAACACCGGCCCGAAGATCTCCTCTTTAACGAGCGCGATATTGGCGCGGGGACAATCGAAAATTGTCGGTTCGATATATTGACCGCCGCTGCCATCTAGAACGCGATGCCCGCCCGTCAGCAGCGTGGCGTCTTTGCGGCCTTGCTTGATAAAATCCAGGACCCGGTCAACCTGTGATGCGTCGATCATGCTGCCCATGCGTGTATCGGGTGCTAGCGGATTGCAAGGCATGTAGTTCCGTGCCGCGTTGAGCACCCGGTCTACAAATTCGGTCTTAATGTCACGATGAACCAGCAACCGCGAACCCGCGGTGCACATTTGCCCAGTGTTGTAGAAGACAGCATGAGCGACAGTGCGTGCCGCGCGCTCGAGATCGGGACAATCGGGCAGTATTATTTGAGGTGACTTGCCGCCTAGTTCGAGCCACGCGTGCTTGAGATTCGATTCGGCGGCGTAGCGTGCAATCTTACGGCCCACCGCCGTCGATCCGGTGAATGCAATGCAGTCTACATCCATATGGCTGGCGAGTGCCTGTCCAGTATCTCCAAAACCGGTGACAACATTGAGCGCGCCAGGCGGCAGGCCGGCCTCGACGGCCAATCGCGCGAACATCAGCGCGCTCAACGGCGATTTCTCCGACGGCTTGAGGACAACACTGTTGCCGCAGGCGAGCGCCGGTGCACATTTCCACATTGCAATGAGCGCGGGAAAATTCCATGGCACGACCGCAGCGACCACGCCTACCGGCTCACGGGTCACTAGGCCGAGCAGATGCTTGCTAGCGGGTGCCACCTCGCCACTGACCTTGTCGATGGCTTCTGCAAACCAGCTAATGCAATTTGCGGCCGACGGAATATCGACACTGGTTGTATCGGCGATCGGTTTGCCGGTATCAAGTGTTTCGAGCAGGGAAAGTTCATCGGCATGCTGCCGGACGAGTTCCGCCCACCGTAGTAGTATTTTTTTCCGCTCGCGGGGTTCAATGCCTCGCCATGCGCCGCTGTCAAAGCAGCGTCGCGCAGCAAGGACCGCCTTATTCACCTCGGCCTCGCCGCAGCGCGCGACTTGTGAAAGAGCGCGTCCGTCGATCGGGCTAGTACACGCAAATGTCGCACCGTCGTGCGCATTGCAGGGTGCTCCGTTGATGAAGGCGCGGCCTTCGATCGCGAGGTCAGCGGCTCTCGTTTGCCACAATTCGAGTGTCATGTTCATGTCGTCCTTCAGGTAGGGGTTCGGCGGTTGATCCCAATGACGCGCCTTTTGTCGACGGGTCGGGAATCTTGCGAGTGCGCAGAGTGAATCACGTTCAAGCGCGCTAGAAGTCCGGGCGAAAAAGGGGCTGCCTGTCCTGCCTGCATGTCGACGTGCATAAGGAGCTGCTCCGCGTTAGCCAGCAACGCGCCGCTGCCCGCGTGATACATCTCATGAAAGATGTGCAACCGCTTGTGATCGACATCGAGCAAGCGCAGCGTCAAACGCAACGGCTCGCCCAGTGTCGCTTCTCGGAGATAACGAATATGCGTCTCGATCGTGTAGATCGAATGGCCGCCTGAGCGGTAGTCGTCGTCAATTCCGAGGTAGCGGAAGAACGCATCGCTACTATCGCCGAACACGAGCAAATAACACGACTCGCTCATGTGCTGGTTGTAGTCGACCCACCCCTGCTGCACGGTGCATCGATGCAATTCGAGTGGTACGGATACCACTGCCTCGAAATCAAAGGGCGTGGCTTTTTGGCCTTCATAAGCAGAGCGTAGCTGACGCGCGGACACCGCATCCTTGTTATTCATGTGCGTTGTACTCCCAGCGCAGGGTGATTTCGATGGCATTGTCCGACTGAGAACGCGTCAAGCCGCGACTTGCGCGGCCGCTGACGAACTCGTTTCCGGATAGTAGGTCGAGTTGCAAGTATTTTTCCCATAGAGAAATGCCGCTGTTTAAACAATAATGTGCTGTGGCCTTTTTGCATCGATCAATCGTTAAGCCTTGCCTATACTCTGCCTCATCGCATGGTTGGCGCTCTCCCGAGGTGGCCATATATAAGTGCCAAGACAGCAACTCCAGCAACCGCATCGGCACAAGCATGGGTCACTAACTCAAGAGACTGCGCGACCGTGGTCCGCTGACCGTGCATCTTGAAGGCTTGACGCAGTGTGTCCGTGCACCATCTCCGGGTCTGAATTAGCGTCGATCACTACGGGCGACTCTTACCCATGATGCGCCGATCTTCGAAAGAGGCATCTAGGAAGGGTATTTGTGAGGCTAGGTGCTGGCGCGCCACAGGACGTTCTGGCCGGAGATCCTCATCGAACTGCTTCATCGCTGCTTCGTATTCAGTCCAAACATCTGTCGAGACGGGCGGCTCTGTCCCAAGCTCTTGCAAAAGGCGTTCCGGCGACGTTTAGCTCGAACCCGTTTGGCTGCCCGCCGACGCATCTAGGGGATGTCTACCGGAGCGCCTCCTTCGCCAACCTGCAGATTATGCAGCAGCAACTCGTGTGTTGATCTGCCACTCCAGCCCCTCGGAGTCGCGTCCAACCTTCATACGGCGCAGTTTCGCGATCAGCCGCTGAATGTGTTCGACTTTAACGGTGCGGTTTGCAAGGGCCGCCTGTTCCGAGTTGAGCGTTTCCTGCAGGTCGACAGCCATAAACTTTCCGCCAGAAGCGGTGAGGGCATATCGGTCGTTACATTGAGTTTGGCTGGGATGTCCGCGAGGCCCGGATGCAACCGCGTGCTGTGACGACTGTAGAGCGAATTTGATCCGCCTGGCGTCCTCAATCCGGACAAACTGATAGAGATGATGTTCGCTTCGGACGAAACGACCAAAGTACCGGTCGAAGCACATGATCACCCATCCAGACGCACGAGTGCGTCTACCGCCACTGCGCCGTCTTTCAGCACCAGCAGTGGATTGACATCGAGTTCCGCGAGCTTGTCGGCGTGCGCCTCCGCAAACCGTGCGATAGCCATAATGTTGCGCACGGCTGCATTGAGGTCAGCGCTACTGCTTCCCCTGTATCCGGTCAAAAGCGGGCCGACCTTGAGATTTAGGAGTGCCGAACGCACGTTGTCCTCCCGCACCGGAAGCAGCAGGGTCGTGGTGTCACCGATCAGTTCGACAAGCACCCCGCCGCTTCCCAAAACAAGCGCAAGCCCGAAATCCTCTTCGCGTTTCACACCGACGATTAACTCCAAAAGTGGCGCGGCAGCCATCTTTTCGACCAGAATGCGTTCGACCTTCACATCCGGGGCATAGCAAGCGACACTTTGTATCATCCTCTCAACGGCCTCGGCAACGGCCTGCTGCGAGTACAGCCGGAGCGCAACAGCACCGGCTTCCGTCTTGTGCGGAAGCTGTTCGCTCACGACCTTGGCACATACCGGGAAACCGAGTCGCTGCCCGGCTGCCGGCGCGTCTGTAGGCGCAACGAGTTCCCCGACGGGCACTGTCAACCCGTACTCTGCCAGCATGCGTTTGCTGTCCCATTCGTCATAAAGGCGACTCGTGCCCGTGCTTCGACCCGCACGCAATACATGCAAGTCAGACAGGGCATCCGCGTCAACGATTCGTTTGCGCTGCTGTCCGTACCACATAGCTGCGCCGATTGCCGCGACGCCCTCCGCGAGTCCCTGGAGCGGCGCGATACCCGCCTCGGCCATACGCGCCGCATGCTCCGGCGGCATAAGGTCGGGGAATACGGAGATGATCGCGCCCGTTATCCCGTGACGGCGGACCGAATCGGCAAACGCGTCGGCAGCGATTTTGCACGAGGGACGCTCGCCGGTGCTTTCTTTCGGATAGTCCAGGATCATCGCCGCAGCGCCCGGCATGTCGCTCAGCAAGGCGTCGCAGCAGACTCGCATTGCCTCCGGGCTCCCCCACGGAGTCGTCGTGAAATCGAGCGGGTTGGCAATGTTCGCATAGGCCGGCAATAAGCGCTGCAGCGACGCGCGGCCTTGCGCATTAACAGGCGGCAATGCGATGCCATGCGCCTCGGCAAGATCGGCCACGAGGCCGGCGTCACCGCCGGACGTTGCGAGTGCGGCAAGTTTGCCGTTTTTCGGTATGCCGCCGATCGATAATAACTTTAATGTTTCAACCAACCCAACCGGATCTTTGACGCGAATGATGCCGAGCCGTTTGAATAATGCCTCGTACAGCACGTCGGACCCCGCCAAAGAGCTCGTGTGACTAAGCGCAAGCTGCGCGCCTAGCTTCGATACGCCGCTCTTCAGGGCGACGATCGGCACGCCGCGTACGAGTGCACGTGTCGCGGCCGCGCTGAAGGCGTGAACATCCGTCAAGCCTTCGATATGCACGCCGATCGCGCGCACTTTGGGATTGTCGAGGAAAGCGTCGATCAGTCGTGCAACGCTCACGGTTGCTTGATTGCCCACGCTTACCAGATACGCAAACGGAACAGTGCGCGTGATCATCGACAGGTTGTACGCCAGGTTGCCGCTTTGTGTAATGACAGCCACGCCTTCATCGACGCGCGCAGCGCCGTGTGCGACCGGCCACAATGCGCTACCGTTCAATCCGTTGAGGAAACCATAGCAATTCGGCCCGAGGATGGCCATGCTGCCCGCCGCATCAAGCAGCATGGCCTGCAGCGCAGCACCTTGTGAACCGACCTCCGAAAATCCAGATGCATACACGACGGCCCCGCGAGCTCCCCGTTCGGCAAGATCCCGCACGACGCCGATAGCCTGCGCAGCGGGTACGGCGATGAACACGGCATCGGGTGCGTAGGGCAGGTCCGCGATGCTGGAACGGCAGCGGATGCCGTCGATTTCCGCGTGTGTCGGGTTAACCAGCCAGACATCGCCGCTAAACCCGAAGTCGCGACACCGTTGCACTGCGCCAGCAATGGTGCGGCCTCCAACGAACGCAATGCTGGTTGGATTGAGGAGGCGCCGCAGGTTCGCTGCCCGCAGATCATCACCGCCTAAGGCGTCGTCGGTGTGTACCATGTTTGTCTCTTCAATTATCGAGTGCTTAGGGCGCGCCGGCTAACGCGCCCTATGCTGGTTAATCGATTGTGCCCGCGAGCGCGGCTGATTGCGCTAGCTGTACTGGCGAAGGATTTCTTTAGAAAGGATATGTCGTTGGATTTCCGAGGTTCCTTCCCAAATGCGTTCGATGCGCGCGTCACGCCAGAAACGCTCAATCGGCAGGTCGTCCATCAGCCCCATGCCGCCGTATATTTGCACCGCATGGTCGGTGACGCGGCCGAGGGTTTCCGTCGCAAGCAGCTTGGCAAGCGCCGCATCGCCGTCTGTCATTGAGCCCTTGTCGAGTTTATCGGCGGTGTACAGCGTTACCAGTTCTGCCGCGCGAATTTCGGTCGCCATGTCGGCAAGCTTGAATGACGTGCCCTGAAATTCACCGATGCGCTTGCCGAACTGTTGACGCGTAGCCGCCCATTCAGACGCCATTTCAAATGCGCGTTGTGCACGGCCGACGTTGTTTGCGGCAACCATGACGCGACCCGCAGTAAGCCATTCGCTCGCCAATTCAAAACCGCGATGTTCTTCGCCGAGTATCTGCGCCGCGCTCACGCGGCAATCGGTGAAGAATATCTCCGATTGATGATAGCCGCGCAGGCTCGTACAATGCGAACCGCGGTGTATGGACATGCCAGGCGTGCCCTTGTCGACCAAAAAGCAGGTTACCTGGCTGCGCTTGCGCCCACGAATTTCCTCCTCGCCGCTGACGGCGAAGAGAATGACATAGTCCGCAGTATCGGCGTGGCTGATGAAATGCTTGCTGCCGTTGATCACGTAGTCGCCGCTATCGCGGACCGCACGTGTCCGGATACCCATCGCATCGGAACCTGCGCCTGGTTCAGTGAGCGCAAAGCAATCGACAAGATCACCGCGCACGGTCGGTTTTAGATAACGCTCGATCTGATCGCCTTTGCATGCCATCAGTATTTTGCTCGGCCGAGCGACGAACACGTGCAGTGCCCAGCTTGTGCGGCCCAGTTCGCGCTCGACCAGTGCCTGCGTCAGATAATCGAGCCCCGCGCCACCGACGCTATCTGGCATGTTGAATGCGTAGAAACCCAGCTCGACGGCTTTTTTGCGAATTGAGGCGGCAAGTTCCGATGGGACTTCGTCTGCTCGGTCTACTGTAAACTCGTGAGGCTGCAATTCCTTTTCTACGAAACTGCGTAGCGAGGACACCAGCATTTCCTGCTCGTTGGTCAGCGAAAAGTTCATGATTATCTCCCGACCAATTGTGGCGCGCGTCCTTGTACGGACGCGCGCAGCGCTTCCTGACCATCTTCGCTAAGTCCGCAGGCTACACCCGCTGCAAGTTCATAGTGTAGTTGCTCCGCCAAACTGCGAGAGAACGAAGACGCGAGAAGTGCCTTCGTATGACCGAACGCAACACTTGGGCCGCTCGCCAACCGGTCCGCAAACTGGGCGACGTGCTGCTCGAACCGCTCGTCGTCGACCACTTCGGAAAGGAGGCCAGCCGCGTGGGCAGCCTGCGCAGCCCAGCGTTCGTTCAGAAAAATGAAGCGTTTGACGACATCTGGCCTTGCAATGCGAGGAAGAAACCACGTGCCACCCATGTCAGGGCTATAGCCCATGCCGGTATAACCGCATCGCAGCGACGCTGAAGCGCTGGCAATCCGGAAGTCGCACGCGAACCCGATGTCAGTGCCGGCACCAACCGCCGAGCCGTTAAGCGCTGCCACAGTGGGACGAGGGAAGGCCGCCAGTTCCCGCACGAACGCATGAGCCTTGTCGGTCCACCCGTAGATTTCCAGCTCGCCCTCCGCCTCGGCCTGCGCCCATTCCTCGATGTCCGCACCTGCGCAGAATGCCGTGCCGCTGCCTGTAATCACTAAACACCGGACCGATGGGTCATTTGCATACTCGATGAGTAACTCCCTTAGATAGTCTAAATGGGGCCGAGCAAGCGAGTTACGTTTGGCCGGCCGTTCGAAACGGATCGTTCGGACGCCTTCGCGTTGTTCCGTGCGGATGTCTTCGATTGTCATGTTGATCGCTCGCCTCACTGTTAGTTTTACCAGGTCGCCCTGCAAGGGTCGCCGCCACTTGCGGCCCGCATTTGGATATAGTATAAATCTAATTAAATGAACGTTCAACCCAAAACGCAAAATGGCAAAAAGCCAAGCAATCCTTCTGGCGCTCCCGTTGGGCGGCATCCTTCCCTGAATTTGTGAAGCGAGACAAAAACGCTGTTTAGGGAGATAAGAGATGACGATTCCTGCAAAAAGGAGTGTTGCAACAAGGTGCGCAAGCAGCTACCGAATGAGGTGTACACGTTGCTGGAGCGACGTGGGCCGATGGCGGCTCCTTCGTGTCGAACGCAGCCTACGACTTTGTTTGAGCGATCATGGCACGGTCCCGCCCAGACGGCTTCGGAGCGGTCTGGATTAATTTCTAGGAACTGTAGGTAGGCGTCATGACCATGAGTTTCAGCGACGTGTTGATCTTTCTGACGACATTGCTCGCGCTCTTCTGCCCGCCCGTCGCGATGCCGATGTATGCAGCCATGACCGGACATTTTCCGGTCACCACGCAGCGGCAGATCGCTCTACGCATGTTTATTTGGATCGCAGCGCTGATGGTCGGTGCGGTTTGGGCTGGACAAATCGTACTGCGCATGCTCGGACTAACGCTCGGCGCACTCACATTGACGGGTGGCCTACTGCTATCTCTGTGGTCCATTCCGATGATGCGCGGCACGAATAGTGACGAACGGGTCGCTGGAACTGTCGAGCTCGAATATGCGCGGTGGCGCAGCTTCATTGCCGTACCGCTAATCTTTCCGCTATCGATCGGAAGCGCGGTGATTTCATTCGTGATTGCTACTGCGGCTCACTTTCAAACAAAGGCTGATCTCTGCGTGATCAGTCTATTATGCGTGTTGCACGCCAGCATGATTAGTATAACGTATGTGTTTTCAGGTTTGTGTTGTAAACGACTGGGTGACGTTGCTATGCCGCTTGTCGAGCGGCTATCCGGTATCGTGCTAACTGCCATTGCATTTCAGATGCTGGCGCGGGGGATACGGGATTTGTTGCCCGGACTCGCTCAGTGATACCTAGACATGGAGTGGCAATGCCGTCGGAAGATTTAATTAGATCGAATTTCCGAGTCGCGGACGACATTTGCGCCTCAGTCTTCTGTGCCGTGAACTGCGTGGCGAGAGAGACTAGACGCAGCTTCGAAGACGGCACTAGCGCCCGAGAAGACCTTCTTACTGCCCTTTATGAAAGCCCTCGCGAACGCCGGTGCGGTGAGCAAGAACTGGCGCGCGAACTCCTCGGCGAACGAGGCTATATGTTGTGCAATAGCGGAGCGTGCCATGGAGGCGATACAAGCGTGGAACGTTGTGAAGAGATCCATCAACTCCTCGCGGTGCACCAACTTGCGAAACCGAGCTTCGCGCTGCGGGAGCCGACCTTGAACGAGGAAGTAATGCTTGCCCAGCTCGATTTGAACCAGCGTGAGGATTACTTTGATAGTCGCCAGAAAAGAAAAGTCGTTGCTAGCTCGAACCTCTTGCAGGGCAGGGTGCATCTCTTTGGGCGAGTCCACGAAAAGATGGAGGCTTTCGCAGGCACTTCCCGAGACAGCAGCGCAGCGCGCGTGACGCCTGGTCCTATTGTCTGGGCCTCAACCTCGTTTCCTGCCCGATTTCGTCCGCGGTATGAAGCTGTCGACAATGAGGAGACAACTTCGCAATGCATCTTTTGCCGAGAAAGAAGTCGGATCCCGCGCGAGTTCCAGCCAGAAGCCGTCGATGACGGCCGTGAGCGTCAGCGCCCCGAGCTCGCTGTCCACATGAACATCGCGAATTTCCCCAACTTGATCGAAGAGCTTTTTCAGCGCCAAGCGGTAGCTGCTGTACAGCTCCTTGTGTGCTTTGTGGATCACAGGATCGCTATGTGCGACACTCCAGAAACCAAGCCAGACTTTGACGTTCTTCGGTGCAAACACCGGTGGAGCAAAACATACCTTGATAATCGCATTGAGTTTTTCCTCCGGCCCTGTCGCATTCGCTGCGGCTTGCCGGGAAACTTCCAGCAAGTCTGCGGCCAGCCGCTCGTAGGTTCGCGACATCAGTTCGTCTTTCGACTGAAAGTGATGGTTGATCAGGCCGCGAGATACCTCGGCTTCGGCACAGATCCGGTCAATCGTAGTTTCGGAAAAGCTGTAACGAGCAATGCATCGCATGGTCGCGTCGATGATAGATCGTTGGCGCACGGCCGGCAGTTCTCGAACACCCCGTCCGTGTGCCGAGGCCAATTCCTTCTTGGGGGTTTTTCTCATTTTATAACCTTTCGGAGTCGTTACGCGGCCGATTATATGCGAGTGCAAAAGGATTGTTCAATCAATTGTCTGACGGCTTCCTTGCGGTACCCTAAGTGTACTTTGGAAGCCATCAGCGGAGCAGCATAGGGCGCAATTAAGATGCCTCCGTTGCCGCAGCTACATAGGCGAAATTTACACGAAGAAGTATTTTGAAAATTGTTGAACCCCTGTTCAGTAAGTCATATACTTCGAGCATACACAGGTTGGTTGACCATTCAATAAGGCGCGGCAACTCTTGCTACGAAAGTAAGTGTGGACGTCGCTAGGAGACACCATGTTGGCCTCATTAGATGACGTCGAGACGGCTGCCGCAGAACGGGTATATGTAGACGATCTAAGCAATAGCTTTGGCCAGTTCGGAGGGGCTATCGATGAATTTCCGCAATGGCCAAGTCGTTTCGCGCGTCGGCCCGACGGGCCCGGCATGGGTGCGCTGCTTCGTCTGAAGAGTCTGGGAGCTTGGCCGTCGGGCGGCACGATGTTCGTTGGTGGTACACAGATACCGCTGAGTGTCGGTCGGATAGGCCGTGCGCTCGTACGCGACCTGCGTCGAGTTAATCGCGTCTGTACCTGTCTCGGGATAGTCTTTAAAGGCTTTGAGCTCTTCGCGCGTCGCTTGCTGCTAGAGCGCGTGGTTCTTGCCGAGACATGTGGTATCTATTCTGCGTTCCAACCCAGTGGAGAGCAGCCGCGTATCGCCATTGCGCGTCGAAGGCGTTCGAAGGTGATGCTGCTGGATGAAGCAATCTCGGACATTGATGCCGAACGCAAATTGCGGAAGGTCGATCGCGCATTCTCCCGAGAAGGTCAAAGGAGTTTCGTGATAGCAGGTGTAACGGAGTTCGCACTGGGTGTTTCCAGCGGACAATGTTTCTATATCAAAGTCGGCCGTGGGAGGGCGGACGCCGGACAGGTTGCCCCGCGCGCCACGAAATTTTCTTCACCGACACCTTGCGGTGGCGCAAAAGCGGTTTGCAGGAACTTCGCTTCAAGGCTCCAAACTTTGCGCCTGACCGTCAACCTTTTTCAAGTATCGAAGCCATCTTCAGAGACAAGGAAAGAACTTGAAAAGGATACGTCCCGTTCTGGCATTTCTGACGAGCCGGATACGTTCGCAAGAGCGCGACTTTATGGCTCAAAACATTGAAGATGATCGCAATGCTGATGCTGGAATAGGAGCGTCAATACGATGGTCCCCGTAGCTCGGAATCATCTTTTCTTGAGGACTGAGGACAGTGCGGCACCTTGACCTTGACAAATATTCGAGGGTCGATTTGCGGTGAAACCAATTCGATTGACCGACTTTCGACCTCGACCGATTCAAATTGACGTCTTAATTCAATTCTAACTGTTGCAAGACTTCTCCTCACGGAGCATGCGCCGCACACCATTTTGACCTGGGCTCGCACTGATATTGAGCAGTCGTGGCGGGCGTCTTAAACTAAGGAAACGACATGAACGTTCTTCACCTTCGTCACGCGGCCGCGGGTGCAGCGCTACTCGCTGTCACCAGCTTAGTCGCACTATCGGCCACGCCAGCAGTTGCAGCTGACGCGGAGCTTAACGTCTACAACTGGTCGGACTACATCGCCAAGGACACGGTTCCGAACTTCGAAAAGCAGAGCGGTATCCACGTGAGATACGACAACTTCGACAGCGACGATACGCTTCAGGCCAAGCTGCTCGCGGGCAGCTCCGGCTACGACATCGTTGTGCCGGGCTCTTACAACATGGCCAAGCAAATACAGGCCGGTATCTATCAGAAGCTCGACAAATCGCAGATGCCGAACCTCAAAAATCTAAATCCAGCTCTAATGAAGATGATCTCTGATGTCGATCCAGGGAATCAGTATGGTGTGCCTTGGGCCTACGGCACGGACGGTATCGGTTATAACGCAGAGGCTGTGCAGAAGGCACTCGGCGTCAATGCGCCGGTCGATAGCTGGGCACTGTTGTTCGATGCGGAAAATCTTTCGAAGCTCAAGGGTTGTGGGGTGTCCTTCCTTGATGACCCGAATAACGCGTTCGCCGCAGTGTTGCAATACATGCATAAGGATCCGAATAGCACGAACCCTGGCGACTATCAGGCCGCTTTTGACGTGCTGAAGAAAGTGCGCCCCTATATCTCTCAGTTCAATTCCGCAGGCTACATCAACGATCTCGCCAACAACGACATATGCGTTGCTTTCGGGTGGTCCGGTGACGTAGGTATCGCGAACCACCGCGCCACCGAAGCGCAGCGTTCGTATCATGTGAAATTTTCCAACCCGAAGGAAGGTGGCCTGCTGTGGTTTTCCGTGATGGGGGTGCCGAAGGACGCACCTCACCCAGAAGCCGCAATGAAGTGGATCAATTATATCGAGGATCCGAAAGTCAGCGCATCGATCACGAATGAGGTGTTCTATCCGACTGCCAATAAGGCAGCAGATCAGTTCGTGACACCGGCTATTGTGCGCGACCCGACCATCTACCCACCGGAGGAAGTCCTGGTCAAGATGACGCTGATGAAGCCGCTTCCGGTGAACATTGTTCGGCTCGAAAACCGTCTGTGGTCGCAGCTTAAAACCGGTCACTAATCGATTACCGACGGTAGACGAGCACGAATGTTTGCGGTGCAGCAATCGCTTGATGCCTGCGCCGCCCGAAGCGGGTAATAGTGCAACCAGCCTGCGTCGAAAGCGCGCAGTCCCATGTTTCCCATCGCAGTGCACCTTGCGAGTCGCCTTGGGCGTCTCGTCGGGGACACTTACGCCTGCGATTAGCAAGGAATCGCACCGATTATGAAAATGACACCAACTCTCAGCGCCACCCAGGTGGCTGGACCAGTGGCTACGTCCGAGATCAAGACAAAATCGGACGAATTCGTCCGCATCGAAAACGTCGTTAAGAAATTCGGCGACAGCAATGCTGTCGACAACGTCAATCTGAGCATTGCTAAGAACGAGTTGTTCGCGCTGCTCGGCAGCTCGGGCTGCGGCAAGTCTACGCTCCTGCGCATGCTCGCAGGGCTTGAGACGGTAACGTCCGGGCGTATTTTCGTCGACGGTGAAGATCTCGCCACGATGCCGCCGTACAAGCGGCCGGTCAATATGATGTTCCAGTCGTACGCACTGTTCCCGCACATGAGCGTGGAGGCGAATATTGCCTTCGGCCTGAGGCAGGAAAGCACTCCGAAGAACGAAATCAAGGAACGCGTTGCGGACGTGCTGAATCTCGTGCAGATGAGCAAATACGCGCAGCGTAAGCCTCATCAACTCTCAGGCGGCCAGCAGCAGCGTGTGGCGTTGGCCCGGTCGCTCGTCAAGCGCCCCAAGCTGCTGCTGCTCGACGAACCCATGTCAGCGCTTGACAAGAAGATCCGCCAGAAGACCCAACTCGAACTGGTGAACATCATCGATAAGGTCGACGTGACCTGCGTGATGGTTACGCACGATCAGGAAGAAGCGATGACGATGGCCGGCCGCCTCGCGGTGATGAGCGAAGGCCGCATCGTGCAGATCGGCTCGCCGACCCAGGTGTACGAGTTCCCGAATAGCCGCTTCTGCGCCGAATTCGTCGGCTCGACAAACCTGTTCGAGGGCACGGTAGTTGCGGATGATTCGGACCACATCTTTGTTGAAAGCGAAGAGCTCGAAGCCCGCATTTACGTGAGCCATGGTATTACCGGCCCGCTGGGCATGCCAGTGGGTATCTCGGTTCGTCCGGAACGCCTGCAGCTGTCGCTTGACAAGCCCGCTACGCCACATAACTGGGCACGCGGTGTGGTGTCCGACGTCGCGTACATGGGCAGCTATTCGCTGTATCACGTGCGCCTGCCGAGCGGCAAGAAGGTGGTGTCGCATCTCTCTAGTTCGCACCTGATGAGCGAAGGTGTGCCTTCGTATAACGACGAGGTGTTCGTCCACTGGTCGCCCGCTAGCGGCGTGGTGCTGACGCAATGACGCATCCCACTTCCTCCTCTTCCTCGGCGCTCGGCGCGCCAACCGGCGGCCGCCTCCTAGCCCCGCTGAAAAAAAGTATCCTGGTGCTAATGCCGTCGGGCCGCAGGGCCGTGATCGGTGTGCCTTTCCTTTGGCTCACGCTTTTTTTCGCGTTACCGTTCGTACTGGTCCTAAAAATCAGCTTTGCCGATCTGCGCATGGGCGTTCCGCCGTACACGGACCTCGTAACGGTCAAGGACGGCATGGTGTATTTCGCGATGCAGCTCAGTCACTACGCGTTCCTGCTGCAAGACGACCTGTACATTGCCACCTATATCAGCTCATTGAAGATGGCCGCGGTATCGACCTTCTTCTGCCTGCTGATCGGTTACCCGGTTGCATACTACATTGCTCGATCGGAACCCGCTAAACGCAACCTGCTCATGATGGGCGTGATGCTGCCGTTCTGGACCTCGTTCCTGATCCGCGTTTATGCATGGATAGGCATCCTTAAGGACGATGGCCTGCTCAATCACACTCTGATGGCGATCGGCATAATTCATTCGCCGTTTCACCTCTACCACACGGATATCGGCGTCTATATTGGTATGGTCTATTCCTACCTGCCATTCATGGTGATGCCGTTGTATGCACACTTGGTGAAGATGGATCTGACGTTGCTCGAAGCTGCCTATGACCTCGGCTGTAAACCCTGGACCGCATTTACACGCATCACATTGCCGCTGTCTAAGAACGGCATTATCGCCGGCAGTTTGCTGGTGTTCATCCCGGCAGTGGGCGAATACGTGATTCCGGAATTACTCGGAGGCGCCGACACGCTGATGATCGGCCGCGTGATGTGGGACGAATTTTTCAACGACATGGACTGGCCGATGGCATCCGCTGTCACCGTCGCCATGGTGCTGCTGCTGCTCGTGCCGATGGCCGTATTCCAGTACTACCAGGTCAAGGAACTGGAGGGCGCGCAATGATCAAGCCTAACAGAACGCTTTCCACTTGCGTGCTGACGTTCGGGTTTCTGTTTCTTTATATCCCGATCATAAGCCTAGTGATTTATTCGTTCAACGAGTCGAAGCTCGTCACCGTATGGTCCCGCTTCTCGCTCAAATGGTACGGCGCGCTGCTGCAAGACACTGAATTGTTGAGCGCCGCGTGGCTCTCGATGAAGATCGGTCTGCTCACCGCGTGCGCCTCTGTGGTGATCGGCACGTGGGCCGGCTTCGTGTTGGCGCGCTTCGGACGGTTTCGCGGTTTCACGATGTTCGCCGGCATGATCAACGCGCCGCTCGTCATTCCTGAAGTGATTCAGGGCATCTCGCTGCTGCTGCTATTCGTCGCGCTCGAACAGATCCTGGGCTGGCCGAAGGGACGAGGACTCTTCACGATCTGGATCGGCCACGTAATGCTGTGCGTGTCCTACGTCGCGATCATCGTGCAGTCTCGGGTCAAGGAGCTAAACAAGTCGCTCGAAGAAGCCGCCCTCGATCTCGGCGCCACGCCGTTCAAGGTGTTTTTTTTGATCACGTTGCCACTGATCTCGCAGGCGCTCATATCCGGCTGGCTGCTGTCATTCACGATATCGTTCGACGACTTGGTTCTCTCTGCGTTTCTCTCCGGGCCGGGCTCGACCACGCTGCCGCTCGTCGTATTCTCGCGCGTGCGTCTAGGCCTGAATCCCGAGATGAACGCGCTCGCCACGATCTTCATCACCACGGTGACGATCGGCGTGGTTGCGGTGAATCGCTGGATGCAGGTGCGCGAGCGCAAGCGCAACCGCGATATGCAGATGGCTTTCGCGCTCGCCGAAGCCGCCGATCCGCTTCCCTCAATACCACAACAAGCCGCCGTACGAAATCCGCTCGATACGGCACGCGCATAAAAAGTCTTTTGCAAGCCGACCAACGAGGAGAAATTGCATGAAAAGGAAACTTATCTGTCTGTTGGTGGCGGGAAGTCTGCCTGGTATGGCGATGGCGGACTCCACCAGCGACCAGATCAAGGCGCTCAAGGCGCAGCTCAACGTGCTACAGAACGAAGTGAAGCAGTTGCGCTCGGAGGTGGCCTCCAAACCCCAGGCCAACGCGGCGACGGCAGCAGCCCCGCGTGTAGCTGAGGCGCCGATCGATATCTCGTCGCCAGACTACGGCAAGGCACGCGCGATGCTAAATAACGACCAGGTCGACACGATGAAGCAGCAGATCGCAAACCAACAATTGAAGGTTGATTCGCTCGTCGATGCCGCCAACACCGGCCCGCTCGCGGGTCTTTCGGTGACGGGCTATATCGACCCGGCCTATATCTATAACCGTGCGCAGAGCAGTGCTTCGTTCCTGTTCGCAAATCACGAAAGCAGCTATAGCTACTTCAACAGCACATTGGGCGACTTGTACCTCGACATCAAGAAAACTTTCGGTGTGGGCCCAATGGCTCCGTCGGCAGAAATCACATTGATGCCAAATCGCGGCAACGGTATTACGCTTTTGCAGACCGAACACGGAGAGCTCGGCGACAACATCCTGAACACGGTGGTGGTAACCGTCCCGGTGACCCCAACGACAACATTTGTGGCTGGTCTGATGCCAAGCTTCGGCGGCTATGAATTGCAGCAGTCGAATCAAACGCTTACGCTCACACACAATCTACTGTACGACTTCTCGGATCCGGGTAGCTACGTCGGCATCGGTGTGAACTACACGGGGGACAGCAGCAATTGGGCGTGGAAGTTTATGCTGGGCAACGAACAGTACCGCACGTTTGGTTCGGTGGTGCAGACGGGCACCAATGCACTGGGCGATCCGATCACCAGCAGCAACAAGATCCCGTCCTTCACCGCCCGCGTCGACTACACCTGGTCGAGCGCGCTGGATATCGGCGGCTCGTTCAATATCGGCCGCCAAAGCCTGTCCGCCGCTAGCGAGAGCGTGAACGGCAACACTGTCCCCGTGTATGGCGTCGGCGGCCAGGCGTCCAGCGCGTTCGGTACTTTCTTCTTCAGCGAAGCTGATATGGCCTATACGCAGGCCGACGTCCAGTACAACGCCGAACTCGACTACGGCCAGCAGCAGAACGCTGCGTTCAACGGTGGCCAGGCCCAGTGGTACGGCTTGTCGCTGCTTGCTCACCGCAAGTTCACGATGCCGATCGTTGGCCGCATGGGCGCCACGATGCGCTATGACGTGCTCGTCGACACCAAGAACGGCGGCGGCGGAGGTGGCGTCGCGCTGAATTCGAACGGCATGGACACTGCGGACGGATTTGGCATTGGGGCGGACTGCCTGGCTAATTCGAAAGCCAACGGCGGCCTCGGCTTCGAGTGCAAGGGCGCGACCCATCAAGACGTCTCGCTCGATCTCTTGTTCTATCCGACCCAGCAGATCACGGTGAAGGTTGAATACCGGCACGACTGGGCCAACAAACAGGTTTTCCTTAAGAACGACGGTTCGTACGGCAAGTCGAACGACCTGATTGCGACGCAATTCATCTACTCGTTCTAGTCTTAATGCGGGAGTGCGACGTGAAGTCGTGCGCAGAATCGTTTCATCTGGCTTCGACCGGGGAGGAAGCTTAAAAGACAAGTTACGTTGTGCGACGATCTCAGACAATTTCGTTAGTCATACGAAATGTATTGATAGGTGAAAGTGATGGATTAAGCGACGGTGCATTCGCGAGAGTGTGCCGTTGTCTGCCGGCGTTGAGGCGGATGGGTTCCTAGGTTGGGCGTGTTGGCTAGCACAGCGAACGGCTGGTAGAAGTCGTCATAAGAAATAAGCCGAGGGCACTGTCGGGCTTGAGCTAAACCAGAACACCGGCGGGCTTGTCAATTAAGGCACGCCGGCAACATGACGCTCGGCGAGGAGGTAGAACCTAAAGCGTTTTTGTCTCTTACGCTGGAACACGATGCCCGGTCGTTCGCCCATGCCACCGTTTCGGCAATGGCAGGTGACCCGCGAGGCAGGCTGCTGGACAAGTGGGATGAACGCCGAAAAAGCGAATGTTGGTCTGTAAATTGATTTTGTAGGCGTTCAAGATTTGCCTCGCCTCGAAAGAGGGGGACTTCCGCGTGGTGAAGTTGTCGTAGGTCCAGGTTTGTGGTTCATTGAGGTGACGCTGAAGAGTGATCGTTGCAAAACCGTTCATCGCCTCCTCACGCCAGCAACGAGTCGAATCAACATTAGGGTCGCCTGGAAAGAGCTCGTATGTGACGCGACTTGCGGCATCACGAAGTTTAATGGCGTGTAAAACCCGCGTTGGCGACCGGGCGCAGCCACTCGCGCAACTGCTGTGATTAAGCGCCGAGACAGTCTTTTCCAATTCAGGTTTGAGCCTGGAGCGGCCCGGGATCGGCAATGCGAAGCGAGTCGATCCGTTGTTGATCGGCCGAGTATATCCGGGAGGCTGAGAGGGGTTGATGATGAGATTCATTAGGACAAGACGCGCAGCGGCGTGTCAGGCCGAAGGCAAAGTTCGTGGGGAGCCGGTGGGCAACAGCGGAACCGCGTAGCGGCTGTCCATAGCCTTGTGCTGTGAACAGCGCCGTTGTCCACGGGCGGGCGCGAGATTCCCGCCATGGCGTAACGGCTACCGCGTGTACCGGACTCGGTACACGCTTCATGTTCGGCGGCGTAGCCGCCTGTTCAGGCTGTGCGTTCAATGACGCGTCTGAACAGCGCGGCGCGGGCTTCGTTCAGTTCCGCGCCTGCCTCCAGGTCGGTCAACGCGCAGGCGCGTTGCCGCAGATCTTCGAGCGTGGTGCCCTCGCGTAGGAAGCTTGCCGCATCGGGCAGGCTGGCGAGTTTGTCCAGCGGCGTCATCGCATCTTTCGGGCGATACGTGCGCTTGATGCGCCCGGGCTTCTTAGGGTCGGGCACATCGGTGGAGAAGAGGCACGGTCGGTGGAAGTTCAGAAACGGGTTGAGGAACTCCACGCAGAATGTGTTGAAGTGCGCCGCATGGTGCTGCGGGATGTGGCCGTAGCCGAATATCTTGCGCACCACTGCGCCGTTTTTGGTCTCCGCCAAACCATTGTCGTTACTGTGCCGAGGGCGACTGCGCGTGAACTCGATGCAAAGCTTGTTCAGCATCCCGGCTACCCGGTGGTTGATGTACTCGCTGCCGTTGTCGGCGTGAAAGCCCAGGATGGTGAAAGGAAACTGATCGAGCATCTGCTCGATCACGGGTAGCAGGTGTGCATCGGAGATTGTTTGCACCGTGGCCGTCACTTCCCACTGGGTGACGCAATCGACCGCGTTGATGTGGTACAGGCCCTTGGCGCCATCGAGATCGCCTTGATGGACGCTGTCGATGCGGATGAAGCCGGGGCGACCCTCGGGGGCTGGCGCACGGCGCGTGCCGATCGTCACCGCCTTCGTCGGCTGGGTCTTTGTCTGCACGACGCGCCGGTCGCGATAAGTGGCGCTGTTGCGCAGGTTGTACAGGTGCCCCACTGAGAGCGAGCCCAACCGTTCGAAGCGCGCATCGCCGAAGACGTCGCGCTGGCGGCGCAGCACGCAGGCCGTGGCCGGTCCCGAAAGTGTGCCCATGGCGCGATCTACTTCGGCTAGCAGCGCCACATCAAGGGGCGTATAGCGCTGTGCAAAAGCGTGTTCGGGGGCGCGGTACTGCTTGACCAGCGGCTTGCGCGCCATCCAGCGTGACACCAACCGCGTGACCTGCGCGCGGCTATAGCCGCTCAGACGCTGCAGATAGGCCAGTGCCACGCCACGCTCTGGGCGCTTCAACTGGCGGTAGTCCATGCGCCGTAGCACGGCGTCAATCCAGGCGTAGCGCCCCGCATCATCCCCCGCCTGCCTGAATTCGAGAGCCTGCGTGCCCGCCAGGACCTGCCGCATCTTCTCGACGGTGCTCACTTGTGCTTCGTTCATATCGATCACCATCCCCTGATGATGATCGACCCGCCACGCCGGTCAGTTGCCCGTCAGCCAGCCTTCTATTGTCGTTCCCGGTCTCTATAGGAGACTGTCGGATTTTCAGGGTAGAAGGTCATCCGGGCGGCAGCGTTGTGCGTTAATGAATCAGCCAGTTTGCTGAGAGAGCCCATAGATGAGTCGCTTCGTGCTCGTTGATCGTCAGACCGGTTATCTGTTGCCGCCGTCGGTGAAGGACTGGTTGCCGGAAGACCATCTGGCGCGGTTCGTGGTGGAAGTCATCGCGCAGATGGACCTCTCGGAGTTGAGCAGAGCGTATGCGGGACGAGGCATGGCGGCGCATCACCCCGAGGTGCTGCTGGGTTTGCTGGTGTACGGGTATGCAACCGGGGTGTTCTCGAGCCGCAAGATTGAGAGAGCGACCTATGACTCGGTGGCGTTCCGCTACATCGCGGCGAACACGCACCCGGACCATGACACGCTGGCCACCTTTCGCAAGCGGTTCGCGAGCCAGATAGAGAAGCTGTTTGTGCAGGTGCTGCTGGTCGCCAAGGAGATGAAGCTGATCAAGCTGGGCCGGATTGCGCTGGACGGCACCAAGGTGAAGGCGAACGCAAGCAGGCATCGCGCGCTGTCGTACGGGCACATCGGCCGGATCGAGGCGCAGTTGCATGAAGAAGTACAACAGTTGATGGAAATGGCCGGGAACGCGGACCGTAACGGTGTGCCGGACGGAATGGATGTGCCGGCGGAGCTCGCGCGACGCGAAGCGCGGCTCAAGGCGTTAGCCGAAGCGAAGGCGAAGATCGAGGCGCGGGCGCGGGAACGGTTCGAGCAAGAACAGCAGGAGTACGAAGCCAAGGTGGCGCGTCGCGAGGCGCAGCGCAAAGATGGCAAGAAGCCGCGGGGCAAGGACCCGAAGCCGCCGCAAGACGGTGCCAGGGAACGCGACCAGATCAACCTCACGGACGAAGAGTCGCGCATCCTGCCGGTGTCCAGTGGCGGCTTCGAGCAAGGCTACAACGCGCAGGCGGCAGTGGATGTCGAAACGATGTTGATCGTGGGCACGACGGTAACCCAGCAAAGCAACGACAAGCGCCAGGTCACACCGATGCTCGACGTGCTGGGGGCGCTGCCCGAGCCATTGGGTCAGCCTGAGGTGTTGCTGGCGGATGCGGGCTACTTCAGTGCGGCCAACGTCGCTACCTGCGAGGCCGCGCACATCACCCCGCGGAATCGCGATCCGGCGCGACGCCCATCATCTGCCGCTGATGGAACGCTTCGCTGACGATCCAGCACCACCCGAGAGTACCGATCCGCTCGTCAGCATGATGCACCGACTCAAGACAAAGGCGGGTCGCGCGCTTTACGGGCTGCGCAAGAACACGGTTGAACCGGTGTTCGGCATCATCAAGCATGTGATGGGATTCCGGCAGTTCTCGCTGCGCGGGCTGTCCAACGTCGGGGCGGAATGGTCGCTGGTCGCGCTGGCGTGGAACATCAAGCGGATGAGTGTGTTACGAGGCGCGTAGGACCTCAAAGAGGCGCTTTGCGCGACCCCAACGCCCCGGGTTGCCGCTCCAATCTTCTTTCAAACTACTTTTATCGCGTGTTGACGACGAGGTGAGTCCGCAAACCGGCGCGAACTCAGTCAGCTACTTGAACCGTTTTGAATTACGCTTCACCTCAACTCCGACGGTCTCCTAGGCTCATTCCTCGTTGGAATCACGCCCGCGCCTTCAGGCTCACACCTCGTTGGACAAGACTGAGACTTGCGGCATGCCGAGATAAAGAGTAATCTTGATGAACGAACGTTCAACCCGTATTTGACGGGTAATAAAGATTGCAGGGAGCCAGACATTGAGTAGTTGTGAAAGGCCGGGCAAAGGTCGCTTTCTCAGGCTCCGAATCTCGATCGGTTTTCGAGAACTTGTCAAGGCAATCGCTCCGACGATTTGCGTCTTCGAACAATGCATCGCTAAGCCATCTTTTGCTCTATTGATGCGTCTTGTCGACAGAACATTGAACTCTGGAATTTTTGGGGCATTTCAACATGAAAGTATTGATCGTTCACGCGCATCCGGAACCGCAGTCTTTCACGGCATCGATGAAGCGGCTCGCGATGGAAACGCTGCAGGTGCAGGGGCATGAAGTAATGCTGTCGGATCTGTACGCGATGCACTGGAATCCCGTTGCGAGCGCGGCAGATTTTGGGGTGCGTCAAAACCCGGATTATCTCGTTTATGCGCTGGAGCAGCGAGAAAGCGTCGCGGCAGGTCAGATTGCCCCGGATATAGCTGCCGAACTTGACAAGCTTCTCTCGTGCGACTTGGTGATTTTCAGCTTCCCGCTTTATTGGTGCTCAATGCCTGCGATTATGAAAGGATGGCTGGACCGCGTGCTTGTATCGGGCAAGATTTACGGTGGATTGCGTTTCTACGATCGGGGCGGTATGCGCGGCAAGCGTGCGTTGCTTGCCTATACCTGCGGCGGCCGCGACTTCATGTTCGGTGAGCACGGTATCCACGGTGAAATGGACATAATGCTGCGCCACGTTCTGCGCGGAACGCTGGGCTATGCCGGTTTCGAAGTGTTGCCATCGTTTGTGGCGTTTCACGTGCCGTATGTCGCACCGGGTGAACGGGAAGCGATTCTAGAGCGTTACGGCGATTACCTGACGAAACTTGAAGAACTCGAGCCGCTTTCCTTTCCGACACTTGACGATTTTGATGCGGAGATGCGCCCTTTGGCCAGTCACCCCCTGGTCGCGGAACAAGACTGAGCGTTTCGACGAGGATATTAAAATGAGTATTAAGGTACTGGTCGCGGTCAAGCGAGTGACGGATTTCAACGTTAAGGTCAGGGTGAAATTGGACGGCACGGGCGTCGACATCGCGAACGTGAAAATGTCGATGAATCCGTTCGACGAAATCGCTGTGGAAGAAGCTGTGCGCTTACGCGAAGCTGGCGTGGCGACCGAAGTGATCGTGGTGTCCGCGGGGCCGACGCAATCGCAGGAAACGTTGCGTACGGCGCTGGCCATTGGCGCGGATCGCGCGATCCTCATCGAGTCGTCGGAAGATCTGCAGCCGCTGGCGGTTGCGAAGCTATTGAAGGCGCTAATCGACAAGGAACAGCCGCAACTGATCATTCTCGGGAAGCAGGCGATCGACGACGATTCAAACCAGACTGGCCAAATGCTCGCCGCGTTGGCTAACCTGCCGCAAGCGACGTTTGCGTCGAAGGTGGTAGTTGCCGACGGTAATGTTACGGTCCTGCGTGAAGTGGACGGGGGCGTCGAAACGCTGTCGCTGACGCTGCCTGCCGTGATCACCACCGACCTGCGCCTGAACGAGCCGCGCTACGTGACACTGCCGAACATAATGAAAGCGAAGAAGAAGCCGCTGGAGACTATTAAGGTGGAAGACCTCGGCGTCGACGTGTCGCCGCGCCTGAAGACGTTGCGAGTCGCCGAGCCGCCCAAGCGCTCCGCCGGCATGAAGGTGTCGGACGTGAAGACTCTGGTCGAGAAGCTGAAAACTGAAGTCAAGGTGTTATGAGGAGTCGAAAAAAATGACGAACTTGGTAATAGCAGAACACGACAATGCGTCGATCAAGGCCGCGACGCTGAATACTGTTGCTGCGGCACAAAAGATCGGCGGTGATATTCATGTACTGGTGGCAGGTTACAACGCGCAGGCAGCGGCGGATGCGGCAGCGAAGATCGCGGGTGTTTCGAAAGTCCTGCTGGCTGACGCGCCGCATCTCGGAGCCGGCCTCGCGGAAAATATCGAGGCGACGGTGCTGAAAATCGCGAAGGACTACACGCATATTCTGTCGCCTGCTACCGCGTACGGCAAGAACATCGCCCCGCGTATCGCAGCGAAACTCGACGTCGCGCAGATTAGCGATATTACGGCGGTGGTTTCAGTCGATACTTTCGAGCGTCCAATCTACGCGGGCAACGCGATCGCGACGGTACAATCGGCTGACCCGATCAAGGTCATCACGGTTCGCTCAACCGGTTTCGACGCGCTTGGCGCCGGAGGTGGTTGCGCTGCGATCGAGAAGATCGACGCGGCAGCGGACGGCGGTCTCTCGCTGTTCGTGAGTCGCGAAGTGACTAAGCTGGACCGCCCGGAACTGACGACGGCAAAGATCATCGTCTCGGGTGGCCGCGGTTTGGGCAATCGCGAGAACTATACGAGGGTGCTGGAGCCGCTGGCCGACAAGCTAAACGCAGCGCTGGGTGCATCGCGTGCAGCAGTCGACGCGGGCTTCGTGCCGAACGACTATCAGGTCGGGCAGACCGGCAAAATCGTCGCGCCACAACTGTACGTGGCGGTCGGTATCTCGGGCGCGATTCAGCATCTCGCAGGTATGAAAGACTCTAAAGTTATCGTTGCGATCAACAAGGACCCGGATGCCCCGATTTTCAGCGTGGCCGATTATGGTCTGGTGGGCGATCTGTTCGCGGTGGTGCCTGATCTATGCGCGCAGTTAAGTTGAGTTGAAAGGTGATACGCGCTGAAAGGAATATCGGTGGCCGGCGGGCTTTAAAAGAAAGGAGCAGCAATGAAGCGCGAAGTTGTGATCGTGAGCGGTGTGCGTACGGCGATTGGAAGTTTTGGGGGTAGCCTGAAAAACCTGTCGCCAACGGAACTGGGAACACAGGTTGTGCGTGAAGCGCTTGTTCGCGGCGGCGTTCTCGGCGATGAGGTCGGGCATGTCGTCTTTGGCAACGTAATCCATACGGAACCCAAGGATATGTACCTTGCGCGTGTTGTTGCAATGGACGCCGGTGTGTCAGAGCGCGTGCCCGCGTTCACGCTCAATCGCCTCTGCGGTTCAGGGCTGCAGGCCATAGTTTCCGCAGCACAAATCATTATGCTCGGCGATGCCGATATCGCGGTAGCGGGTGGTGCCGAAAATATGAGCCGTGCGCCCTATGTGATACCGGGCGCCCGTTTCGGGATACGCATGGGCGATGCACAGGCGATCGACATGATGCTCGGCGCGCTCAACGATCCGTTTCATCGTGTTCATATGGGTGTGACCGCCGAAAACGTTGCTGAGCAATTTGGAATTAGTCGCGACGATCAAGACGCGCTGGCATGTGAGTCCCACCGTCGAGCGACTGCTGCGGTCGAAGCGGGCTATTTCAGGGAGCAGATTGTGCCTTTGTCGATTTCCGCCCGAAATGGACCCGTCGTTTTCGACACCGATGAACATCCGCGTGCGAACTTAAGCCGCGAAGAACTGGGAAAGCTCAGGCCAATTTTTGCGAAGGGCAATGGGACGGTCACCGCCGGAAACTCGTCGGGTCTCAACGACGCAGCCGCTGCGCTTGTCCTGATGGATGCCGCAGTTGCGCAGCAGCGTGGCGAACGGCCCCTCGCGCGCATCGTGGCATACGCCCATTCTGGCGTCGATCCCCGGATCATGGGGATAGGGCCTGTGTCAGCCACGCGTGCTGTGCTGGCACGAGCAGGATTGACCGTGGCCGACCTCGACGTCATTGAAGCCAACGAGGCTTTTGCCGCACAAGCCTGCGCGGTTACGAACGAGCTGGGGCTTGATCCGGTCAAAGTGAATCCGAATGGTTCAGGGATTTCACTTGGACACCCGATTGGCGCAACCGGGGCGCTCATCACTGTGAAAGCGCTCTACGAGCTCAGACGGACGGGGGGGCGGTATGCGCTCGTGACGATGTGCATCGGCGGTGGTCAAGGCATCGCTGCCGTTTTCGAGCGGATCTGAGCGGAATCGCATTCCGGCCCTAACGCGTTTCGATGTTCTCGATAACTACCGTGCTGTCGCGTAGTTTTGTGCTTAGTCACAGATCAACGCAACCAATTCTGGTCAACATATTTTTTACAAGCGGAGTGGCGCTCAACAACCTTTTTATGATCGGCCAACATTAGAGGCGCAACCACGAGATCAACCTTGAATTGGCTGGCGGTCACGCCGACTTGCCCGTAGCAATACAACAACCTAAGCAGTTAAACGAAGTAACTGTGCGTGCCTCGCACGAACGAGGAAATTATGAAACCTTTAGACAATCTTGATCAAATTCGCAAGAACGATAACGAATCGTGGTTCCACCCGTGGGAGTCAATGGCCGACGTGGGTGCTGCGAACCGGACCGTCATTTCCCGAGCGGACGGAATCTACGTCTACGATGAAACTGGCCGTCGCCTGATCGACGGGCCAGGCGGAATGTGGTGCATGCAAATTGGATATGGCCGCCAAGAGATGGCCGATGCGATTTCGAAGCAGATCATGCAGGTGCCGTACATGAACCCGTTTTCTCTGACGAGCGAACCGTCGGCGAGGCTCGCTGCAAAACTCGCAGAGTTGGCGCCTGGGGATCTTAATCACGTGTTCCTGACGACGGGCGGCTCAACTGCCGTCGATACTGCACTTCGGTTCGTTCAATTTTATAACAATGTGAAAGGTCGCAACAATAAGAAGCACATTATTTCACGTGCCTCTGCATACCATGGTAGTACGTACCTATGCTCGCTGGTTACGGGTAAGGACCGCGACAAGAATTGGTTCGACATCGGTTCGCCATTCGTACATTTTCTGCCTTCGGTCAACCCGTCGCGCCGTCCCACGGGCATGACCATGCAAGCGTTCGCTGATGAAAAGGCACACGATCTCGAAGCAAAGATCCTTGAACTGGGCCCGGAAAATGTTGGCGTATTTATCGCAGAACCGATTCAGTCATCCGGCGGTGTAATTGTTCCACCGGACGGGTATCTGCGTAAATGCTGGGAAATTTGCAGAAAGTACGACGTACTGTATATCTCCGACGAGGTAGTGACCGGCTTTGGGCGTCTTGGCCACTGGTTTGCGTCGAAGGATGTTTTCGGCATTGAACCGGACATCATCATCTGCGCGAAAGGCCTTACCTCCGGCTATCTGCCGCTTGGCGCTTGTCTGATTTCAGATCGCGTGTTTTCCGAAGTGTCGGGAAACAATGCGAGAGGCGCTACGTTCGGTCACGGATTTACATATTCAGGTCATCCGGTCTGTAGTGTTGCGGCGCTCAAGAGCATTGAGATCATCGAGCGCGAAAACCTCCTGGAGCACGTGCGCGACGTTGGTCCGTATTTTCAGGCCCGCTTGCAGGAACTGCGGGATATTCCCATTGTGTTCGATGTACGAGGCATGGGCCTCGTCGGTTGCGTAGAATGCACGGTCAAGGATATTGCTAAAGACTCACTGGCGTTCGACAGCAATCTCGGCGCGCGGATTGATCAACATTGCCATGAGCTTGGTTTGATGCTACGCCCGATCGTCAACCAGTGTGTATTTTCGCCACCACTTATCATTACAGAAGCGGAGATTGATCTGATGATCGAAGCGATGCGTGAAGGTATCTTGCGCACCATGCGCGACATCGAACAGGAACTGGGCATCCTGATTGGGTGAAGCCGTCCTTATGGAAAGGAATGTGCCACTATCTTAACTTAGACGGCAGGGGCGGGTTGCGATTCGTCCCTCGGCTCGGGTTACCTGTTGGACAAGGAAATTCATGAAGGTTCAAACTAGGAAATGGTGAGGTGAATCATCAATAGTCGAGATCGACCGTCTGATTGCGGCGTTGATCTTGTAGAACCGATTGCTATGGCGGCCGGAGCGGGGTAAGCAGGGCCTGCCTGTTTCGCTGTCTATGCAAGGCTTCGATGTTGCGGGCGATTGCCAGTCGAGACTAGGCGCGTGTGGTGCCTCTTCTTTCAAATCATTCATATGGAAACTACCGCCATCAAGCTCATCTACATTCTAGAATTACTAGTTGTCGCGGCCATGGCAGAAGGATGTTACACACTGGCGGTTCGCCTTGATCGGATTCGCTTGGCCAGGCGAAATGCGAGAGACTCCAAGCGGATCGCGCTGATTGTTCAAAAGGCGTTCAGTGAAATGGACGTTATTGCGGAGCAAAGGCGATGGACTGGTTGTAGCTCAGAAATTATAGCTACGCGTTATCCGTACATGAGAGCTCGCGGATTCCGACAACGGCTCTTATGTTTGAGTGTTCAGGGCGCGTGGTTCGTCGCGGAATTCACCTTAGATGATTTCGACATGCGGCGGGTAGCCGTTGACCCGTTAAGCGAAGAGTTCGCTCGAGTCTGGCTTGAGGACAGTCGTGACCTATACGAGAAGCATTTCGGCTCGCCGGAAATAGCCTAGACGCCAGCGTAGAAGAATAACAAAATATCACTCTGTCGCTTTAGGCAAGCTTGCGCCCGACGGCGGGTTATCTGGCATGATCGGCGGTTGATTTTACCCGCAGAAGAGCTGATGCTGTACAAACATAACCAGGCGGGCTCCGAGTAGGTGAGGAGGTTGCCCCCCCTCACCCCTCACAGATCCGGACGAGCCCAATTAATGCATCCGGTTCCTCATCGCGCAGATTCGCTCACGGTTTGGCGTAACGATGAACAATCCGAGGCTGCGGTAACGGAAATAGGTTGAGTATTTTCGTGAAGGCAACCCGTGGCATGGAGCGTTCGTTCGACCTTCGCGACAACCACTTACGCCAGATGCGTGCGACCTGATGCGGCAGGGTCGCCAAGCGCTCATAGTTCCCACTGATGCCAAAGTAGGCGTAGTGCCCCTTAAGCATCCGACACAAGCGCTGGTGCTGATCGCGAAGCGGCCGGGTCCGCATACTACGGCGGACACGGCGGATTGCTTTGAGCGTCCTTGCGACGCGATCTTTGGCGGTTAATTGCCGTACCATTGCCCGGCCTTTCTCCGAAGTCACCCACACATGGGTGAAGCCGAGGAAGTTGAAGGTCGTGGCCAACGGCTCTTGGTGATCATCGTGATCGGATTGGGGTTTGAAGCGGAAATCAATCATCTGGGTTTTGTCCGGATGTAGTTCTAGTCCGTACTTACCCAAGCGCTTTTCCAGCACCCGCAAGACACGTTCCGCATCGTCCTTGTGCGCAAGTATCACGACAAAGTCATCCGCGAAACGAACCAAGGTGCTTGGACCACGAAGGCGCGGTTGCACCTGCGCGGCAAACCATTCATCCAGAACATAATGTAGAAACACATTAGCCAAGCAGGGCGAAATCACCCCACCTTGAGGCGTGCCGAACTCCGGATAAGACAGCTGGCCGTTATCCAGCACACCCGCTTTTAACCACTTGTCGATCAATCTTCTGACTACGCCATCCGTGACTCGCCTGGCTAGAAGCTCTCTCAATTTGGCTTGGTCGATGCTGTCAAAGTACTTTCGCACATCAACGTCGAGCACCCACTGTCCACCACGATACATAATTCCCTTCCACACGGAGCGCAGCGCCTGCCTCGTGAGCACTGCGACCGGGTCGGAAACCGTAAGAACAGTCGTGAAAGTCGTGTTCATAGATCGGCTCCAGAAGCATAACAATGGCACGCTGCGCCGCCTTGTCTTCGAAAGAGGGAATGCCGAGCCCACGAAGACTGCCGTCCGCCTTGGCGATGAAATGCCGACGGACTGGCTGCGCGCGGTATCGGCGTGACTTGAGCCGGTCGACTAGCCCGAGCAGATTCTGCGTGAGATTGACTGCATAATCCTCTCCGGACTGACCCCGGGCGGTCGGTCAAATTCCCCCGGGTATGGTCACTTCAAACTCCCCCATCTGACGACCGTCGACTGAGTTGACGGGTGAAGTGTTGCAGGACGTCTATCTTCGTCTCCTTCGAACAAGAAGGAGTTCAGGGAGTGAACGTCTTGAAGCCGCACCTGCAAAGCACCGTATTCACGCTACTCGAGCGTAACAAGAGCCAGCGCCAGATCCAGCGGCTTACGGGCATCGACCGTAAAACAATCCGCCGCTATCAGGCGATCTTCGAGTCAGAGAAGTCTGGATCGGCAAACTCCTCCATAGTTGTTAGCGGCGGTGCAAATCCGGCACTAAACGGCGGCACAAGGTTGAGTAGGAGCGTCAACGAGTAGGGGCCGTTACCGGCACCTACTGCCGAGTGAGGGTCATCAGAATAGATCGTCGACGTCGTTCAGGTGAGCGTTCACGGGAGGTGCGCGTTGTTCGTGTAGCAGTTCGTGCAATGCGAACTGATAGTGCAGGCAGATTCGCTCGCGTAGATCGTCGATGAGTTCGATGACGGCGAGTGCCTGATCGGCGGACCAGTTGTCCGGAATCAGGAAGTCGAGCCCACAAGTAATTCCTGAAGGTAGATGAAGGCGCGTCATGATGCCTTCTTTTCGGCCTTGGCCGCAGTACGTTTCTTCGTGCGTTGCTCAGCGCGTTCACGCGCCTCCTTGACGCGATAGGACTCGCCCTCGATCACGACGACTTCCGCACGATGCACCAGTCGGTCAACAAGGGACACGACGCAAGCCGCGTTCGGAAACACCTCATGCCATTCTTTAAATGGTCTGTTTGTCGTAACCACGGTCGAGGTGACCCCGTACCTCCGGCTGACGAGTTCAAACAGCAGATCGGCGTGGCGGTTCGAGTACGAGAGGTAGCCAACCTCGTCGATCACGAGCACGTCGGGCGAGGCATAGCGATTCAGTCGGCGGCGCAGGGCAGAATCGCTATCGAGCGCGGCTAGTTCACCAAGCATCTGGCCGGCGGTGGTGAACAACGCGGTGTGGCCACCTGCGATTGCCTGATAGGCGAGATTGAGCGCCAGTGTGGATTTACCGACGCCGTTCGGGCCGATCAGCACGACGTTGGCGGTGTCCTTGACGAACTCAAGTGACATCAACTCTTCGACGGCAGCACGATCGCACCGCTTGGGCCATGCCCAATCAAAGTCGCACAGCGGTTTGAAGCTGCCTAGATGCGCGTCACGGATACGGCGCTCCAGTGAGCGGCGACCGCGCTCGTCCTCTTCCCACTGCAGCAGAGGTGCGACCCACTGTTCGCCCGCAACGTCGGGCCAATGCGCCAGCAGTCCATACAGGCGCAAGGCGTGTGCGCGGGGTTGTAGTACATCAGGCGTGTTCATCAGAGTCTCCCGTGATCTTGCCGCGCGATTGCAGTCGGCCGAGTTTCTCCAAATAGCCCGGCATTCCGAACATCCCGGCGCGTTTACGCGTCATCGCAAGTTGCCCTTGCCCTCTCTGGTCGCGTTACTACTCACCGGCATGCGCATGAGCGTACAGGCCGAACTCGATGTGTTCTTCGCCCATCTACGGCAACAAGCGCAGCTGGTGCGCCACGTCTCTGAGCAAGCCTTCGCGCAAGCGCGCGCCAAGCTATCCTTGCGCGCCCTCCCGCAGCTCAACGACTGGGTGATCGAGCGCGCCGAACATTATGGCTTTATACCGCGCTGGCGTGGTTTGCGACTGGTCGCCGCCGATGCCTCCACCATGCGCTTCGGTCTGCGGGCCAGCCATGTCAAGCGCGCGGCGCTGGCCGATCAAATCGCCTTTGGCCTGTTTCTCCCCGGCGCCGAATTGATGCTTGCCGCCTCGCTGCACAGCGTTCATGAGCGTGGCGAGCGGCAGATGTTGTTCGAACATCTCCATCGCCTCTCCAGCACCGATTTGCTGCTCCTCGACCGAGGCTATCCTTGCCGCTGGCTGGTGGCCGTGTTGAACCAGCTTCAACTTCCGTTTTGCATGCGTGTCGATTCCTCCGGGTTTGCTTGCGTGCGCAAATTCCTGCGCTCCGGACTGCTGGAACAGATCGTCACGCTGGGCGCTCCCAATTGCCGCGACGCGCGCGACTACGAGTGCCCGCGCGAACCTCAAACGGTGCGCCTGGTCCGCCACGTCGCCCCGAACGGCAATGTGCGCGTCCTGATGACCACCTTATTCGACTCGGTACGCTTTCCCGCCAGTTGCTTCGGCGACCTCTACCATCAGCGCTGGCGAATAGAAGAAGCGTTCAAGCGCCTCAAGCACCGGTTAAACCTCGAGCATGTTTCCGGGCTGTCACAACGGGCTGTGGCACAAGATCTCGCCGCCAGGGTGCTGTGCGACAACCTGCAGGCATTGACCACCCTGACGGCCCACACCTGCCATGAATTGCCGCCCGACCGACGCATCAACCGCGCTTACGTGCATTCCGTGCTCAAGCCTCTACTGCCATCCCTGTTGCTCGGCATCGCCGCGGCGACCTCGCTGGCGGACGCCATGGCCCTCATCGCACGCCATACCTTCCGTCATCGGCCAGGAATCTCAAAGCCACGCAAACCCCGCTCGAAACCCCACAAATCCATGACGCAAAAACCTTGCTGAAAGATCTCAATTTCTTAACTTGGGTGGATTGCATCGATACTTGGCGAAAGTCCGATAAGGCAACGTGGACATGAATAAGGATTCGCTGCTGCCGAAGCATTGAGTCGGTATTCGATAGTGTCATGGCATTGAGGACAATTTTCCTGAAGCCGTCGGCAATGAATCGGACACTGATCGAGCAGCAGGCACTGAAACAATGTTGCATGGAAACCATCGATCAAACAGATTGGACAGTACCGCAGTACGTTGCTGAAAATTGCGCGCGCGAGCGTCTGGTTTTGGATGGGCACGAAAGCGTGTGTTATGCGCGCTGACGAAATGCCGAGATTGGTCGAAGTCGTCTTGACGTCAATCATTGACGCGAAGCGCAAATCGAGGTTCGGTTCGGCATCGATGAGATCGGCGCGGCCCAGTGGCGCCAACAACGCATTCAAAGGCAGGCGATTGAGCCATTGGAATTTGTTCAGAATCGACCACGCCGATTCACCATCGCAGGACCAGCGCGGCCGCGTGCAGAACTCCGGGGTCGAACTATCAAAACAGAAAATCGGGCGTGCTGACCGTAAATTTCGCATTCTGTTTAGGATTCGATAATACCAGGTGAAATGAGTTCGAGTGCCTGCGTGAACCCAGAATACTTAACAGCCTCATCCCAAATCAAGCGGTTGAGCCTGAACTTGTCGTTGTCCTGGCCAACATACTCGGTAAGAATATATTCGACCGCACGGGTGAAGTAGTCCATCATCTCGACATCTCCCGGAAGGCGAGCCTGTCGATGCGCGTCACCGAACGCATCCCAGGCAGATGCGCCTTCGTCGCCCAGTCGCAGCCCAGTATCGAACGCCTTGCGCAGGAAGAACCTGGTGTAGGGCCAGCCAGACTTGGGGGGATCTTCCGTCACGTCATAAGCGACCAAACAAGTTGCGCAGTCCTGTGCCGAGAGTAATCCTCGAAATGGAAGCTCGTCGACCATGAAGCGCGCAACAATTTGATCTTCACCCTGGGATTGGAACATCGATTTCTGCCCGCGCAACAGTGGTGTGCCGACCAGAAACGATACAAGCGAAACGCGATGTTTCGCCAACGTGTCATGAATTTCCTGGAGCCATTCATATTCAATTTGCGCAAGTCGTTGCGCATCATCGACGAACAGAACGATGCGGTTGCTCTTAACACGCTCGGCGATTTCGCGCAGACGGTTGACAAGTCGAATGCGTAGCGCCGATGGTGTGCCACCGCTTGTTGCCGCATGGCACGCCTCGCTCAACATGTTTGAAAAAAATGCGGACTCGGAAGGTGTTTTCTTGCGCTGGCAAGTAAGCTTGATCAACGGCAGCGTCTTATCTTTCTTCGCGAGGAATTCCTCCAGAAAATCGATCCCGCTTGATTTTCCGAAGCGCGAACGTCCATAGATAATGGAGCCGTGGATCTTGAATCGCAGTGAACGCACAATGAGCAAATAAAATGCATCCAATGTCGGAGTCGGTATGCGGTAGTCACGCGATGTCACCGGGTGACGTTCAAGCGACATTGGACGTTCTTGAGTGTTCATCATTGGACCGAGGCTATTTGGACTGGGCCTGGTTGCCGATGGCCAGTTGTCGCGGCTTGGCCGGCGGTGTCGGTGCCGCAGGTATCGGCGCTTGCGGACTGCCGACGTTTTCGACTGACGGCGTTTGCAGCGACTGCACAGCTTCAGCGATTCGATGACTACTTCGGCGTTGTGTTTTGACTGATTTCTGACGTTTGCTCTCGAGGTAAGCGGCAACCGGATCATTGGCATCGCCATAAGTCAAATCTTTTACGCGCTTGAGGCGTAAGATTTCACGCCGCAAGCGTAACGAATGGGCGGTGCGATGCCATGGCGCATTGGCCTGCAGCGGACCGAGTTCGGCGCCGTTTGGCAGAAATGCCTGAACAAAACGCAGATCCTGCGGATCGAAATAAATCAGAATCTTTGTGCCGATCAGATTGACGCCTTGGCCCAAAATCATGCTGGAATAACGGGCGCCGAAGAAATTGACATGCGGACGTAAGCCACCCTTCTTGTTGCCCCTCACAGTGCATTCGTAGGCTGGTTGCATCATGAACAAATTGCGGCGGCGATGTTCTGGAAGTGAGCGAAGCGGCGCGCACTGCGTTGCGAGGAAATAGCGCATCACTTCCAAAGGCGATCGCCCTGGCGACCCGCTGTGGTGGGTGCCGTTGTAGTTGGCAATGGTGACGTCGAGCAGTTCTTCCAATTCTTCGAACGTGACGAGCAATTCGGTATTGCCGCCGGGATCGGAAAGGCGGCGCCGAATGTCGGCAGGGCCCGTGCCAGTCGTGCCAGGCATTCGATGGGAGAGGGTGGAACCAATCGTTCCAAAGAAGGTAAGCGGTGTTTTCTGCACACTGCGGAGGAAGCATGAGGAGCGGCGCTCCCCTAGAACATATCGTCGAAACGTGGCGTGGCTAATGACCGTTTCACGGACTTTAGCCAGTCCTTAAGTTGCTTGACGTCGTCGAATACGAGCAGGTCATGCTCAAGGGCGTGGAGGCTCTCCTGCAGCGAGAAGATATCAGCGGCAAGATTGCGCATGATGGTGCCGGGCGACACGTCGATGAAGGGCGGAATTCCGTAGCTGTGCTTGAATCCGTACTCGACATGCAGGATTTCATGGTCGAGTTCGCCGACCTGTTCCTTCAGAATCTTGTTGTAGTGTTTCAACCGGTCTTCGCCGATGTTGTTGATGGCGCTCTGGTCAATGTGTTCTAACTCCAACTGCAACTCAAGCAATTGCAACAGGCTATTTTTGCTATACGCCTGATTGGCCCTCTGCATCAGGGTGGTCTTTCGCTCACGTTCCTGCGGGTCGGTTTCGCGGTCGGGATGCAAGGCGCTGGCCAGTTTGCGATAGACCTCTCGGATCGATAAACTCAGTTCGGTCTGCTCAACTTGTTCTCGTGCCTCTGCTGCGAGTTGCCTAGGTGTCCTTTTTCGTTTGGCGCGGCGCTCTTCCCGGGCCTGGTTTTCGAGTGCATCTTGTGCCTGGCGCTGTTCCATTTGCGCGTGCGCGCGCTGCAGCACATCCTCGGGCGAACTCATGTCAACGTCGTCGCCCAACTCGACCCCGAGCATAGCTTCGAGCACTGATTTCATGTCGTCCAACTCAGCGGCAGCTTCACTGTCAAAGTCGGATTCGCTGTATCGGTTGTAAATCGTTTTAAGCTCCGGATCGTCGCTCTCGGCGACCAGTTCACCTGCCAGGTCGCTGATCAGGTCTGCAATTGTGCGTCGCTCGGATTTGGTCAGCCCCTTCTGAGCGTAGACCTGGTCCAGGCGATGCACGAGCTTGGTCCGCAAGTCGATCGAAGTTTGCTCAAGGGGAGCAAACTCGCTTTGGTATTTCCGATGGAACGCCGGCATTGCAGCCTCCCAGGCACTCAGCCGGGCGCGCCGCTTTTCGATCTGCTTGATGAGCGTGTTGAACGCCTTTTGCCCTTTCGACAGATTAGACTTGTTATGGTCGGGAGCAATGCTGATGGACCTGAGTTTTGTCCTGGTCATAGGATGATTTCCGCTGGTTAATGCGAGAACGAGCACGCCGCTATTTTAGCCGAGGCCGCGTTTGCACCGCGCTGGCGCCCGCGTTGCGATAGCGAGCGCGCCTACGTTGCCGATCGATGGTCGACTCGTGCCAGAGCTCGTGGAGAACGCGGATAGGACGTAAGCGTCGCGCGAGGGCCGCACTTGATCTCGCTACCATGAGACGCCAAAGTGGTTCCCACTACTTGAATGGTGGGAACCACTTTGACATTAGAAAAATCGCGCTCGGGCGGTCGTAAAGGCTGCCCGAATCATAGTCCGGAGTTTCGGCGCCGAATGGTCGATGCGGCCTGTGAGCCCGGTGTCTCGGTTTCAAGTCTTGCTCGTGAGAACGGCTTGAACGCTAATCTGCTGTTCAGATGGCGACGAGAGCATAGGGTTAAACAGCAGGGCAAGGTTGGCGGGCTCATTCCCGTGAGCGTGGTGACAGACGTAGCGAGCGTGGTTGCGCCAGAGGCGTTGATCGAACCGGATAAGGCGAAGGCGACATCCCAGGGCGGCACGATCGAAGTTCGAATCGGCCGTGCAATGGTCAAAGTGGATGGCGCGGTCGATGTCGAGACGCTTCGAGCGGTGCTGGCGAGTTTGAGATCGTGATCGGCCTGCCGGCGGGTACGCGGGTGTGGATTGCAGCAGGTATCACCGACATGCGCTCTGGATTCCCGGGGTTGGCTGCCAAGGTGCAGACAGCGCTCGGTGAGAATCCGCTGAGCGG
>NZ_MTHB01000219.1 GCF_002220365.1 Caballeronia sordidicola
CGGTGGCAGCGCTCGAAGAAGCATTCGCGAAATATGGATTGCCTGAGATCGTCAATACAGATCAAGGCAGCCAATTCACCAGTACAGACTTCACCGACGCGGTCCTCTCGCGCGGAATCGCTTTGTCGATGGATGGCAAGGGAAGCTGGCGGGACAACGTTTTTATCGAACGGCTGTGGCGCAGCGTGAAGTACGAAGAGGTGTATTTGAAGGCTTATGAATCTGTCGCTCACGCAAGGAAGTCGATCGACCATTACCTGACGTGGTACAACCAGCAAAGGCCTCATTCAAGTCTGTCGGACAAGACTCCGGACGAAGCTTACTTCGCGATGCTGCCCGCGATAAAAACGGCAGCGTGACCGCCCAGCGTTCCACTTAAAAATCGAAAAAAATGTCCGAACGAACGGGGCCACCTCTAGGAACGCCGCAAGGGGCAGTTGTAGCTCCGCCAACAACATAGCAAACTCGCGGGTAAGATGGGGGCTGCGCATTTCAAGGGAGTGTCTGGCGCCGTGGTCCAGAGGATGTCCTGACGTCGATGCGGTTCTCGTCCTTGAGACCATCGCTCCCGCCGACAGGGAGGCGCGACAATGACCCGAGGACGACGTAAGAACTGGCGTGTCCGTCTTGCCTTTGAACCGAACCGGTATGCCGGCGAACAGCTGCAGAAGGCGTACGAGCAGCTCAGTCCGAAAGATTCACGCGCTACGGCACAGCCATCCGCTGTTCGGCCCGTGGCGACACGGCGAGCGACTATCAAGCGAGGTAAGCGATGAGCAACGCTGCAATGGTCGCGCTCTACGCGCGGGTGTCCTCCGAACAACAGACCAAACGCGGCACCATTGAAAGCCAGATTGCCGCGCTGAGGGAGCGCATTGCCGCTGACGATGCGCATCTTGTCGACGACATGTGCTTCATAGACGCCGGGATAAGCGGCGCGACGCTGATCAGACCGCAGCTAGAGCGACTCAGGGACCGTGCCGCACTCGGGCTGGTTGATCGGCTGTACATCCTGTCTCCCGACCGGCTGGCGCGCAAGTATGCACACCAGGCATTGCTGATGGAGGAGTTCTCCGCGTGTGGCGTGCAGGTGGTGTTTCTCAATCATGAGATTGGCGCGACACCGGAAGAGTCGCTGCTGTTGCAGATGCAGGGCATGATTTCGGAGTACGAACGGGCAAAGATCACCGAGCGTAATCGACGCGGTAAGCTTCATAGTGCAAAGCGCGGAAGCGTGAATGTGCTATCGACGGCTCCTTATGGTTACCGTTATATCCGCAAGCAGCTCGATGGAACACCGGCCCAGTACGTGATTGAACTTCCCCAAGCGGCGACGGTAAAGACTATCTTCCAGTGGATCGGGATGGACCGGCTGAGCATAGGCGAAGTGGTTCGTCGTCTTGCCGAGGCGGGCACGGTGACGGCATCCGGCAAGCTGTACTGGGACCGTAGTGTGGTATGGGGAATATTGCGTAATCCCGCTTACATGGGGCGGGCCGCGTTCGGTAAGACCCAGTCTCGTGATCGCCTGCCGCATGTGCGCGTGCGCACCCAACGCCACAGCGCCGATGTGCCCAGGAGGGCATTCTCGACAATACCCACGGACCCGCAGCAGTGGATCGAAATCCCGGTGCCGGCGATTGTCAGCGAAGCGCTGTTCCATTCAGTCCAGGAGCAGCTTGCCGAGAATCGCAAGCTGGCGCGCCAACGCCGCCAGAACGCGCCGCTCTACCTGCTTCAGGGCCTGACTGTTTGCGGGCAATGCCATTACGCGTATTACGGCAAGAAAGTCAGCAAGGCGGCGGCCAAAGGGCATCAGCGAGATTATGCTTATTACCGCTGTGTCGGAACCGATGCCTATCGCTTCGGTGGTCAACGCATTTGCGACAACCTGCAAGTGCGAACGGATCGGCTCGATGACCTCGTATGGCAGCAGGTCGCGGATCTGTTGAGACATCCGAGTCGACTGAAGAAGGAATATGAACGACGACTGGATGCGATGGAGCGCAATGAGAATAGTGGCTTCGATACGGCCAGCCTGGAAAAACAAAGGCTTCAGTTGGAGAAAGGCAAGTCCCGGCTCATCGACAGCTATGCTGACGGTATCATCGACAGGACGGACTTCGAGCCGAAGATACAGCAGTTGAAGAACCGGCTAGAGCAGGTCGATCAGCAAATCCAGGAATCTCGGCAGCACGGGGTGGCTCAAAGTGAACTGTTTCTGGTCATCAACCGGCTGGAAGAATTTGCAAGTGCCGTTACGGAAAAACTCGCAACGATCGATCTCGAAACGAAGCGCAAGATCGTGCTGGCTCTGGTCAAGCGTGTCGAAATCCACAAGGATGAAATCCTCGTGGTATTCCGGATCGATCCGCAGCCCGGAGGTCTCCTCGCAGGCGAGAATTCGAATGATTCAGACGATGGAGTGAAAAGTATGCAACATTGTAGGCGGCGTAGTCAGCCCTATATTGGCTAACTTGTTCTTGCATTACGCGTTCGATCAATGGATGTCGCGGAACTATCCCGGTGTCCTATTTGAGCGTTACGCGGACGATGTCATTTGCCACTGTAAGAGTGAGGTGCAGGCTAACCAACTACGAGCAGAGCTCGATGTTCGGCTTGCCGCTTGCAAACTGCAGCTTCATCCGGAGAAGACCAAAATCGTCTACTGTAAGGACGATAACCGACGCGGCAGCTATCCGGTGCAACGCTTCGATTTCCTGGGCTATTGTTTCCGGCCCCGGAGCTCGCTGAATCGCTCTGGCGCACTGTTCGTTAGTTTCGCTCCTGCGGTAAGCGACAAAGCGACCAAATCAATGCGACTGCGAATGCGGCGCTGGCGGTTGCACAGTCGCAACGACCTTGAACTTGTCGATATCGCTCGATGGACGCAGCCGGTACTGCTAGGCTGGGTTCGGTACTATGGGCGATTTCGGCCTTCCGCTCTTCGCGGGGCCTTACGTACACTGGATTCATTCATTGTGCGTTGGGCTCAGCGCAAATACAAGAAACTCCGAACGCACAAGCTGCGGGCATGGGATTGGTTGCGGCGTCTTAAAACGCGGCGTCCGACCCTGTTCGCGCATTGGACGCTTGGAGCCACGGCTGGACGATAGGAGCTGTATGAGTCGAGAGGCTCACGTACAGTTCTGGGAGGGCCTGGCGGTGCAACTCCGCTGGGCTACTCAACTACTTGAAAGCCTACGACTCGGTCAGCCACGCCCGGCGTTCGATCGGCGATTATATGACCCTATACAACCAGAAAAGGCCTCACTCAAGTCTAGCGGATCAGACTCCGGACGAGGCATACTTCGCGATGCTGCCAGCGATAAAATTGGCGGCGTAATTACCAGGCGGATCCACTTAAGAAACCGGATTTCCTGTCCGAACGAACGGGGCCACCTCTCCGGCGACACTGCGCGGCATCTGACACCCGCGGCGATCTACCTGATCGTCAGGGAAGTGTTTCGCCGCGCCGCTGACGCGCTCGACACCACCAACACGGCCGGCATCGCCACGCTACGTCGCGCATCGACCCACTGGCTTCGCCACAGCGCTGCCTCCCATCAGGCCGATGCCGGCACGGACCTGCGCTTCATCCAGAAAAATCTGCGGCACGCGTCGATCGAGACCACCGGCATCTATCTGCACGCCGAAGACGACCAGCGACATACACAAACGACACGCAGCAGTGAACATCCAGACGAGCCCTCCGGCCAGCCGAAGGCACTCGCGTAAAATACGCATCCATCACCGGCAATGGATGCTGGAGACAAACGCAGGCAAGCAGCCCAATGTCGTAAGCGGAACCTCGACGTTTCCTCTGCACGCCTGCGTTGCTGTCATCACCGGCTTAAACACGCATGGATGGGTTTCCTTGATGTCGTCAGTTTTTTATGACCGCGCGCAGATTACGAACTGGTTAGGCTCCCACACGGTCGCCAAGGGGCGTGAGTACGTCCGCGCCGTGTCGGGTTTGCGCTGGCGGGACCACGAGCTCAGCGGCAAGGTGAAAGGCTCGGCGCGGCACCCTTATGAGACGGATGTGCATTTCTACGAGTCGGAAGAAGGTCTCTGGATCGAAAGCGAATGCACGTGTCCCGTCGGCTTCGAGTGCAAACATGCGGCGGCGCTACTGCTCGCGGGGCTCGAAAATATGCCCGGCACCACACCAATACCCGGAGCAAGACCCGTGGCGACACCCAGCGTGCGTCCCGAACTTGTGAGCTGGCTAGAGACCTTCCGCGCGCAGCGTGCCGCGGCAGTGCCCAGCGCGAAGAAGACCACAGCGAGGCCCACGCATGCGCTCGCCTACGTGCTGGTCTGGGTGGACTATCGTCAACGCCACGAGGTTCAGATCTACAAGGCGGGTTTAAGCCGCGACGGCACACTCGGCGCGCGCGCCGAGTCATGGAGCAACGTTGAGGCCACCCTCATTAAACCGCCCAAATTTGTCACCGCCGATGATCTGATCCTGCTGCGCGGATTATGGCTGGGACGATCCCGTGAAGATTATGGGGCTTTCGCGTTGCAGGGCACAAACGGTGCCGACACCCTGTCGAAGCTGGTGGCGAGCGGGCGCTTCTTTGTTGAGCACAAGGCAGCGCAAAGCTCGTATATGCAGCTGGATTTATTGGCAACGGGTCCTGCACTCGTCCAGGGGATTGACCGGCCAGCTCAGATCGCGTGGGAGACGCAGGCCGACGAGCGCGTGCGGCCGATGATACGCACCGAGCCGAACGCCACCATGGTCATCGCGACGGAACCCGCGTGGTATGTCGACACAAAGACCGGTGAAGCGGGCATCGTGCAATTGTCCATGTCGTTGGGCGCGCTGCGGGATTATTTGTCGATGCCGCCGATTTCGTTGGCCGAAGCCCCGCTCGTGGCTGCGGTGCTGCGCGAGAGCGCACCGGATCTGCCGTTGCCGCCCGCCCACGATACGTCAGCGATTCGCGTGATCGATACCGAACCTGTACCGGTTCTGTCACTCGATACGCGGCCTTTGTATGCGTCGGGCTTTAGCGGTCGTGACCCCCGCAAATATGATCCTCAGGCGCATGCGTTCGATTTCGCCACCGTCAGCTTTGAGTACGACGGCATGAGCGTCAATGCGGACAACAGCAAGTCGCTATTCGTGGCGCCCAATGGCGACGTGACCCAGGTCAAACGTCGCCCCCATGCTGAAAAACAGCGCTTGCTTGAACTGCGCAAGACCGGACTACAGAAGGTCTCCCCCGGCTATGGGCCGCAGCCCTTTGCTGAGGCGATGCTCGGATTGCGGGAGTCCGAGGCATGGCCCGCCTTTGTGAATGAGTCCCTGCCCGTACTACGCAGCAACGGCTGGCGGGTAACCATGGGAGCGGCGTTTCGTTTCAATGTTATCGAGATCGATGACATTGACGGGATGGTGCGTCATGCCGGCGATGGTTGGTTTGATCTGGAAATGGGTATCACGGTGGGCGATCGCACGGTGCGCCTGGAGCCGCTGCTGGCTGAGCTGTTCCGTC
Organism: Caballeronia sordidicola; assembly: GCF_002220365.1. Lineage (GTDB taxonomy): Bacteria > Pseudomonadota > Gammaproteobacteria > Burkholderiales > Burkholderiaceae > Caballeronia > Caballeronia sordidicola_C. The sequence goes on from NZ_MTHB01000219.1 coordinate 5,511, forward strand.
GCGACCGGCGCTGGCTATCGGGCGCGCTCGAAAGCATTGCCGATGACGAAGCGATCGAACTCAAAACCGATCAGGGCGAACGGCTGCGCCTGCGTGCGGACCGGCTCAAACCCGTCGTGCGGGTGCTGGTCGATCTGTTTGACACCGTCGGCGACGGCTCCCTGCGCATCTCAGAACTCGATGCCGGTCGCCTCGAAGCGCTCAACAACACGGGGCGCTGGCAGTTTCATGGCGACGCATCCATCCGCCAGTTGGCGCAACGCCTGCAGGTCGGCCCCGGCCTACGGGAGGCCCCGGTGCCGCGGGGATTGCAGGCCGAGTTGCGCACCTACCAGCACCAGGGCCTGAGCTGGATGCAGTTTCTGCGCGAACACAATCTGGCGGGTGTGCTCGCCGACGACATGGGCCTCGGCAAGACCGTGCAGACGCTGGCTCACGTGCTGGCCGAGAAGGAGGCCGGGCGCCTTGACCGGCCCGCGCTGATCGTCGTGCCCACTACCCTGGTCCACAACTGGCGCGAAGAAGCCCGTCGCTTTACGCCGGATCTGAAGGTGCTGGATTTGAATGGGCCCCAGCGTAAGGAGCGTTTCGATCAGATTGGCGAACACGACCTCATCCTGACAACCTATGCGCTGCTGTGGCGCGACCAGGCCATCCTCGCCGAGCACGACTATCACCTGCTGATCCTCGACGAGGCCCAGTACGTCAAGAACGCCACCACCAAAGCGGCAGCGACCATCCGCGAACTGCGCGCACGGCACCGCCTGTGCCTCACCGGGACCCCGCTCGAGAATCACCTCGGCGAGCTGTGGTCGCAGTTCGACTTCCTGCTCCCCGGGTTCCTCGGTAGCCAGAAAGATTTTACGAAGCGCTGGCGCACGCCGATCGAGAAAAATGGCGACGCCGTGCGCAGCAATTTACTCGCGCGCCGCATTCGCCCCTTCATGCTGCGCCGGCGCAAGGATGAGGTCGCCAAAGAACTGCCGCCCAAGACCATCATCGTGCGCACCGTTGACCTCGAAGGCGCACAGCGTGACCTGTACGAAACCGTACGCGCGGCGATGCACGAAAAGGTTCGAGCCGCCGTCACGGCCAAAGGGCTTGCACGCAGTCACATCATCGTGCTCGAGGCGCTACTCAAGCTGCGCCAGGTCTGCTGCGATCCACGCCTCGTCAAGCTGCAAAGAGCCTCCAGCGTCAAGGAATCGGCCAAGCTGGATCTGCTGCTCGCGATGCTTCCGGAACTGATCGACGAAGGCCGGCGCGTGCTGCTGTTCTCGCAGTTCACCGGCATGCTGGCACTGATCTGCGCTGCACTCGAGAAAGCCGCTATTCCTTACGTCATCCTCACCGGCGACACCACCGATCGCGTGACACCCGTGCAGCGCTTCCAGCAGGGCGAAGTGCCCCTCTTTCTGATCAGCCTGAAGGCCGGTGGGGTCGGCCTGAACCTGACCGCTGCCGACACCGTGATTCACTACGATCCGTGGTGGAATCCCGCGGCCGAAAACCAGGCCACCGACCGTGCACACCGCCTCGGTCAGGACAAGCCGGTCTTCGTCTACAAGCTTATTGCCGCCGGCAGCATCGAGGAAAAGATCGTCGCCCTGCAGGAAAAGAAAGCGATGCTGGCCAACAGCATCCTGTCCGAGGACGCCGCCGGCGCCGTCAAATTCTCCGCTGACGACCTCGACGCGCTGTTCGAGCCGATTTCGGATGTCTTGCCAGCCGCAGCGTCGCGTCGGCGCGCCAGGACCGGCGCGCTTGGCGGGTGATTTTTATCGTTTCCCCGAGAGAAGAGCGTCGCTCGGCCGCTTTTTAGCAAATAGATGACTCATGGACGCGATGACAGGCATAGGCAACAGCTATGGGTTGCCAACCATGCTCCCGTTGACCGGCCCGGCCCGCCTGAGCGGTACAAACCCTATGCGCGACTCAAGTCACCTTTGATAAACAGCCTGCCTAGCCCATCCAGCGTGCCTGCAATGCAGCCACTGGCCGGGGCGGCGGCCTCACCACACCATCATCGCCTTCATGAAAATTTCTCTGGACGAGCTTCGACAAGCCCATAGCGCCGAGCTGTATCGACTTTATCTGACCGTCGGCAAAATGCTCGACGATCCGCAGCGCACGTTGCAGGTACGCCAGCACTTGCAACTGGGCATGAGCGTGGGCTACGTCGATGATCCCTTCGGTGCGCTGCGCCAGGGCCACGTGATCGAACTGCGCGCGACGCAAGCGGTCATTGAGGACCATGCGACCCGGCGCCGCTGGGTCATACTCTATGCCGCCATCGTCCCCAATGGCGCGAGCGCCGCACCGAAGCCTGAATCGGCACCGCCATCGCGCACCCGTCGCGAGGAGTTCTTTATCGGCGACACCGTCGGCTTTACCGACAAACATCTGCGCGAGCGAATCGGCATCATCGTCAGACTCAACCAAAAAACCGCGTCGATCGCCTGCAACGACACCGAAGGGCACTGGCGCGTGTCCTTCAGTCTCCTGCGACACATCGTCGACGTATAACCCGCCTTGCGATCTCGATATCAACCTCATCATGGCCAAACCCGAAACCGACGCCGCGCGCGAACATCGAATCTCGATGGAGATCGTCGTCGACGCCTATAACGAAGAAGAATGCGCGATGGCGTGGTACTGCCATCTAGAGGAGCAACTCGCATTTCCGTTCGAGGCCCGCGTACGTCATGCCATGGCCGTTTCATCGTTGCATCCCGGTGAAAACGTCTCGGTCATCCGGCTCGCTCACGACGAACTGTGTCGGGTCAGCATTTTTGTGTGGGTTCGGTATAACCAGCAGGAAATCTTGGTACTGGTTAATGCTGGCGTCAACGACGTCCTTGAACTACGTGCTGCGATCGCCTCGCGCTCGCTCGTGCTTGATCACGACATCGCGAGCAATGGATTAACCCGCCGGCGCTGGATCGAATTACTTGAATGGCTCGACCGGCAAGGCTAGACGACGCGACGAGCGGAGGTGCCGCCGGCATCGGAGCTGGGATCACGAATTGCCCCCCCAGCGGTACTCGCTGCATGCTGTCATGTCTTAATCATCATCACCGGCATTGCGTTCAGTTCCGCCAAAGTGCACTCTCTTGCCAGAAAACGACTGAATGGCATGTGCCGTTCGACTGTCTCGATATAGTCGTCGCCTACGACCATCGGGACGTACGTAGGGTTGGGCGCAATCTTGTCCGGCCAGCCGCCAGTTACAGCGCCCAGCAACTCCGGTCGGTTCCACGCGTCCGACAACGTAGACCATAGGGTAACGTCCATCACCTCGCCAGACGGTAGCGTCCACCAGGAGTGCAAGTTGATTCCGGACCGCCCCTCAAAGTCCGATGCGCTAAATCCCATCTGATGCCAATTCTGAAGATCAGCCCAACTGGGATTGAAGAAGGCTCTGCTTGGGTTAATTACTTGCCCGAAGGTGAGCAGGATGGGCGCACCAAGAATCTCTTCCGCGAGCGGGCGAAGGGCGTGGCTCCATTTCACGCACTGCCCTGCGGCACCGGCGAACGAAGTGATGCCCTTATTCGAAATCGCCGCTTGCAGACGCTCGCCTAAATCGCCCGTGAAGAACTCAGTTTCAGTTGTGGGGAGTCTTGTAAATGAAGCGCCCAGTTTCTCCGTGAAATCATACGCGGCATGAAGTTTTTCAATGTAGGTAGCGGTCATATAAGTTCATAGGAGAAGGAGAACGAGTTATCGGCTATCCACGAGAAAACTTGAATGGCGACGACTCACTGAACAGGATCCGCTCTTCGCAACAAGAGCGCGGTTATCCATCACTCCGATGTCATCGCCACACACTAATCCCTCGCCTTCGCTCAACCGCTTCTCGCGCGCTTCACCTTTCGTAGCCAGCGCCTTAAAGTCTGTGCCCGCGCTAGCCAGCAGAGCCATAATCGTGGGTCGTCCCATTTCGATCTGCAACCAAGGGGGTGCGTACCCCAGCGCGAGGCTAACCGCGCGATCAGGCGCACACGCGTCAAAGACACGCGCAGAGACGACCTGAGCGATGCGAGTCTGTTCGTTGCGAGTAAGCGTGCGGTTTCGGGTACCCGCGATTTCCTTGGAGATTGCGTGGGTGACACGCGCGATGCGTCGGATCGGCGGTATCCAAGCGCGCAATGCCTCGGCCATCCCCGGCTCCAGCCCCAGCGAGAATCCCTTTCGGAAAGCCTTGGCTTGCGACGACGGCGGGTTGGGCGGGCGCCAGCATTCCAGGTGCGTGTCTGTCAGGACAATCTCATCGAACGCAAAACCACGCATCTTGTCGTCGTGTAGCCAGTCCTCGTCATACCCGACCAATTCTGCTGTCGCGAACATGCTCACTGGCTGAGAGGGAAAGGCAACAACCGGATGCAGATGGACTTGGTAAAGTGCCGTGCTCACGCAAACGCCGGTTGCGTCTCGTTGGATTTCGGGCATGGTCGGGCTCCCTGGCAATGGGGTCTTTGATCCGCCTTCAGCAGGGCCGGGCGGGCTGCACCGTAAATCTAGTGCAGGCTGAGGTGCCTGTGTTGGAAAGCACTCAGCGTTCGACTGCCCGGGAGGCACAGGCCGCAAAGGTGGTCATCTTATCTTTGCAGTTTGTTCCGACCGGTCGCGATCTCTTTGCACTTTGTCGGGCCGTCGACCTACGTCGTGAGGGATGACGATTTCCTGCACGCATGTCATTTGCTTTGCGTATCGGGTTTGCAAGGCTAGAAGCGAAGGGAGGTTGCGCTATCTCGACTACGTCGGCATATCTTTGCACTTTGTTTTGAAGCGCAGCTCCTTGCACCGCCGCCAAACGCGGCGTAAACGCAACACCTGGCAGCGCGCCCACCGATCGACCGGGATCAAGCGGATCACGCACACACTCGAAGCCCAGGCCAGCCGGCACCATGACTTACCGCAACCCGAGGCGCTGGTGTTCATGCAGCAGGTAAGACAAATAGCTGCGTGTAAGGTCACAGAATAGACGTGCTTCGCCTTCACTCAGTTCATAGGAGTCGCTCAACACGGCACCGTGCCGGATGCCGCCGCCCGTCGGCGACGACAAATACCCATGCAACTTCTCCATCCACGAGACCACCTCGCCCAGCACGCGGCCGCGGTTGAATCGCTTCAGGTCGCCGATGATCCGGTTGAAGTACTTGCCGGTCACTGTTCCGTCTTCGTGCTCCGATCCCTCGAACGTGGTCGAGACCGTCTCGAGTAGCCACAGGATCTCCTGAACGGCAAGGCGATACTTGCCTGAATTCAGCAGCCGTTCCGACTCAGCAAGCGACCGCTGGATCCGCTCGTTGGCTACTTCATCGAGCGACGGCACGCGCTCAGCGACAGGAACCGGAGCACGACCCTGTCCGATAACCAGATGCGGCGGCTGGATCGCGTAGCCGGTTGGCGCGAGCACGCTGTTCACGAAATTCCAGGGCGCCGGCCCGGTGGCCTGCCGAGAACTGATTTCATACAGCCCGTCATACAGGGCTTCGACAAATAGCGCCGCGTTTGCGGCGGCGGAATGCATATAGTCTCGCAAATCGCTTTCCGCCCAGCTTTACGACGAACTGCGGCTCGCAGTTTGTGCAGCTGCCGGTGCAAAACACCGCTTAAAAAATTCATACAGATCCTGCCGGCTCCCTTGCATCGCCGTGCGAGCAATCACCTGTGAGAAAACTGCTTCGACAATCTCAGGCGGCATCGCGCCGGGCGACTCGTACCGCCAAGCGTTCTCGAATTGCAACATGATTTTCCTTCCTTCTGTGCTTTGAGATCAGTGCGAGTGAAGCTGCGCAAAGGATTTCCGGGCGTCCTCGTTGAAGTAGCGCCGACGGTGCTTGAACTCTGTCGCGCGGAGATTCCACAACTGCGCTGCGAAGTCCCGCTCGGACTCGCGGTCTTCGAACGGTCGACGACGCAGACCATAGCAAACGCCTTCACCAAAAAAAGCTTGGCCGCTCTCTTGACACTGGTGCCTCAGGTGCGTGCCACTAGCCCACAAAAGCGGTGTCATCGGCTGCTAAGACCCGCTTGAGCACGCCCGATAGCGTTAGGCCGTTCGAGTAGTCGTAAAGCGTGTCGTCGAACTTTATAACGTGCAGTAGTTGAGGAAGGTGCAGGCCTCGTCGAACCCCGGCGGCGACTGAAGGTGCTCCTTGTTGGTGAAGCGTGCACGGCGTCCGTAACGTGCACCGCTGCCTGCCTGCCGCAGTAACTTGTGCGCCGTGTCCAGGTGTCGGTCTTGTGAGGAAATAAAACCGATAGGAACCCACAGGCCTTCGTTACCCGGCACCGGCAGGTGAAACATCGCGACCATGAACGCTGTGGGGTAAAGCAGAATTTCCAGGCGCCCCGCCATCAAGCGCCCTCCGGCTGGTTGCGGCCGCACGAAATGTAGTTCTTGTAGGTGAGGTACCCGCAAGCTGTTGGTTACATTGGCTTCCTCGCCCGGCTCCGCGTTGGCAAACAGATACAGGTCGTCACCCTGTCCGCCCACCTGCAGAGCAGATGACAGCGCATTCACCGTTTGCGCGAAGGCTTCTCCTCGGCCCCAGAGCGCATAGTCCGGCACCAGCCACGCAAGCGATGTCAAAAGCGCGCCATGGCGGCGCTGATCGTGACGCCGGTCGGCGAGCCGCGCCAGGATACGCTCGCGGTTCTCCTGCAAGTATAGATTGCCGAACATCGGCTCTACGCGCTCGCCGTATCGGACTGACCTTCCCAGCTGGACCTCTGCCAGATAACGAAGCAGATCGAACTTCTTGCCGGTGAGGTATTGGTTCAGAATCCTCAGATCAAAGGCCTCAATGAACGCGTCTAAACCAGCTACCGGCAACGCTAACGTCCGCGGAATTGCGGCCGTTACCTGCTCGCTCACGAAATGCAGCAGTTCAGGCGGTGCAATCCGTTCGAACGCCTCGTCGATTCGGCGCTCAACGTGACCATCCTGGTCCAACTCGAAGGAAACCGGCACTGGGACATAGTTGCGACGCTTGCTCTCCACGCTTTCGACAGAGTAGACCCCGTAGGATCGTTCGCGCAGGTCGGCGCGCAAAGAAGCAATCTCTGGATAGCGACGACGGTAGGCTACGCGCGCGCGTTCGACACTATTTCCCAGTGCGTCTTCGGTGGCATCCAGCTTAATGATGTTGTCGGACGCTATCTCGGTCGACGTAGATCGCAGGGGCATAAAAGACACGAGATCGAACGTCACTGTATCGGTTTTGAGCTCGACTTTGCTGAAGCGGGGATGGTCACCTCCCGCTTCTTCGAACTTTTCGAGTGCAAACGAACTGAGACGAACCTCGTCATCCTGCAAGTCCAGAAGTCCCTGCATTGTCAGGGACTCAATAACCGCCCGTGCTTCGATGTCGTTGAAGCCGAAGTAGTCTCGGACCGCTGTCAAGGGCACCTGTCCGCAGACCTTGAGCAGACGCATCACGAATTCCGTGACAACGGGCAGACGCTCATCAAGCGCGATGTAGGCTTCCACCCGGAAGGTTTCCACCGGTAGGCCAAATGTGATTCTGTTAAATTCGAACGATCCAGCCATCTATGCCTCCATGAACTGGTTGGCCCCAAGCACCGCTGCACGGCCCTCAGCGGCCATCGATTCAATTTTGCTCAGCACGCGCCCGAGCGGCATACCGGCGTTTCTTCCCCCCCACATCTTCCGTGCGCCAATCACATACAACCGCTCCATGGCGCGTGAGACGCCTACGTTAATCCGATTTGATCGCCACATAAAGCCGACCCGACCGTTCGGATGGTTGCGCACTGTGGACAGAATGACGATCCGGTTTTCCTTGCCCTGGTAGCTATCTACCGTGTCGATCTTCACCAAATTGCGCAAGTCGCCCAGCCATGCCGCCTCCGATTTCATCTGATCGATAATCTCGCGCTGCTTGTCGTACATGCAGATAATTCCAATCGCCGGCTCCTGCGACTTCAGGTCTGGTAGCAATCGGTCCATGAATTCATCCGCCTCAACGATCTGACGCAGGATCTGCATGACAACCTTAGCCTCTGCTCTGTTCCAGGTATCCGATTCGTCTTCGGACTGCTGGTGATGGCCGCGACTCCCAAGCGTCGACATGTCCACCCAAGTAACCTGCTGGCCCAGATGCGGTGGCAAGTGCTCATAGTATTCGGGCGGAGCGCCGCGCCCCGTTTCGAGGCGGTCTTCGTAGAAGCAGGTCGAAACCAACTCGCCAATGTTGGGCGCCATGCGGTATTGACTGAGTAGCGTCACACCTACTTGCCGACCATAGTCCGAGCCGAAGATGCGTTCAAAATCGCTCTGGAAGATCGCGGCGTCGTCGCCGCATCCGAACTGCTGAACGACCGCGTCGCGGACTTGGTGCGAGAACATGGGCGGCAGTTGCTTATGGTCACCGACCAACAGAACGCGGTGCCCTGCCTGCATAGCGACGGCAAGTTCACTGGAAGATGCTCGCCCGGCTTCATCAATGATGACCCAATCAAACAGGTTCTGTGTAATGCCAGCACCGCGGGAGCCAATGCCCACCAATGTTCCAGCTACCACCGTGCGTGATTTGGCCAAAAACTCGGCGAAGTTCGCATCGGGCGAGCCCAACGTGTCGATCCAGTCCTCTGACAGGCGAACCAGGCCCCGCAGCCGCTCCACCGCATCCACCGAGCGCACCTCGTGCCGCTCCACGATGGCAGCTTCAAGTTGCGTGAGGACAAGGATCGGATCTGCGACTTCTGTAATCCCGTAGACATCGGCCGCAATGTCGAAGAAGGTCTCTGAGACGGCTCGGGCGCGCGCATCCAGCGAAGCCAATGTCTTCTCATCCTCGTAACCGCCACGCCGCTGTAGGTGGAGCAAACGCTGATAGAGCATGCCGAGCTGCTGGTGCAACGCCAGCATGTCTTGCGCAAAAGCTTGCGGTAGGCCAAGTGACGCGGCCAGATGTATGACGCGCGCGGCCAACTCCGCCTTGAAGCGATCCCTATACGCTTGCTCGATCGAGGCTGAATGCAGATGACGGATATCCTCGGAGACCGCCGATTCCGGTCCAATGCGAACGGCGTCGAACGCCAGGCCTTTGCTCCGACAGAGTTCCTGGGCTTTTTCCAAAGCGTTGTTCACCGCTTCGTGAGCCTGACTCACCAGGAGGATTCGCCGCACCCGCTCATGCGCCATCAGGTGGTGCAGCAACGCAGCGATGAACCATGTCTTGCCCGTGCCCGGCGGCCCCTGCAGTAGGCTGATGGGGCCGTGGCCGAGAACACGGCGGAATGCTTCCTTTTGGCTCGCATTGAGTTTCTTGTTGCCCTCCGAATATTGTTCGAGCTCCGCCGCGGGGGGGGGCGAATAGGACGTGGGTATCAGTGGTACCGCCGATACCTTATCGAAGTACTCGACCAGGTTGGGCACCACCGCCTTGTCATCGAGGATGCGCTCGACCGCAGCACGCCGTCGACTGTACGATCCCTTCTCGGCGCGGCTGACAAGACGCAGCTTGCTGCCAATGCGCAGGTTGGCCTTCATGTAAAGGTGATCAACCGCAAGTTCAGGAAAATCGCCAAAGCTGGTCTCGCGCAGGTCGAGTTCCCCGCAAACGCGCCAGGTCCCGTCGTGCAGCACGCTCTCGATGTCCACTTTGTCCGCGGCGTCAAATTCGAAGGCGTTTCCGTCGGCGTGGAAGGGAATCAAAACCTGGGACGACCGGAGTGGGCTCTTGCGGTGCGGGCCAGCGATCGTCACCGTGGTGAAGGCTTCCTCCTCCACGTCGATCAATGCCTTCCAGAGTTCGCGTGCAGGCATCCCTTCCGTCGGATCGAGGCCAGCCTTGTCCTGATTTGAAGTCCCCTCTCCTGAGCCGACTTGCTCCGGCACGGACGCCTCTCGCTTGCCGTCCGGCGCCGGCGCCGGACCAGCGAGCTTGCGCGCCAGGAGCTTGTGACCGATCAGATATCGCGCGAGATCATCAACGTCTGCGACCGGCCCATCGCGCAATACCAATTGCATTCGAATGCCAGCATCACGCATCATCTGCGAGCGCAGGAGTTGGCTTTGCGCGATGCTCGATGCACGCACGCTCTCTGCCCGTTCCTGGGCCAGGTTCCAGACAAATGAAACCTGGCGGCCAATACCGGTCACCCAGATCCGCAATGCTTGGGAGGATTGGCGATCAGGCCTCACATCCACATGGAATATCCCGTTGTCGCTACGCAGTTCGCCAGCGGGGACTCCCTCATAGGCCAGGTTCTTGATCGTGACGGTGAAGATCTGGAGTGGGTCGTCATCCGGCTTGACCGCAGCCATCAGCGCACGTTCCAGTGGTTGCAGTGTCGAGAGAGTCTCAGACGACAGCAGATGCGCAAGTTCCTCATACACGCGCGGATACGGCAACTCCCCTTGCAATGGTGCCTCGCGCTGCGTTTGCAATACATCGACCAGCACCGCTGCTGCGCTGTAGCGATCACGCTCGAAGGCGGTTAAGGACATGTAGTTCTCAGGCAGATAGGCGGTCGTGTAGACGTCCGCAGCGTTGCGGCGGAAGTCCAGCAGGTCGATGAGCAAAGGCTCGCCTGAGGGCATCACCACGATGTTGCCCGGATGCACATCGCCATGTGCAAGGTCGATTGCATGCAAGCGCTGGAGGGTTGCAACCAGCGAGGTAGCGACCGCAAGACGCTCTGCGGTCCCAGGATTCGATTGCAGCCAGATCGGCAATGTCGACCCTTCCGCCCAGGTCATCACCAGCATCAGGCTGCGCCGGCTCAGACCGAAATCCAGTATGCGCGGCACGCCACGCAGCTCGCAGCCCTTGAGCGTCCTGGCCCGTCCGAGGAAAGACAGGAGACGCAGTGACAGATCGGGCCGACGCAGATCGGGCTCCACGCCGTACCAGACCTTCACCACCTTGGTTTCAGCGCCGGTGCCGCTGACAAAGAATGAGTGATCTTCGTCCTCCGACAAGCGTTCTGTCTCGTCGTAGTCACGTTCCTTGGTCTGCGCCTTGAAGGCGTCGAATGCGGCCAGATCGATGAGACTCCGCTCATCGGTACCCGTCGCGGCGTTGAATGCCTCCAGCATCACGCGCGCATTCTCGAATCGCGCGGCCGGGTCCGGGTTCAGGGCATGCGCGAAGAAGTCGTTGAGACAACCGCCAAACGGATCGTCGGCGGGCTCTCGCCAATGGTGGATACCGTCGGACCTGGGTGGACGGACACCGAACAGAATCATGTGAGCGACGGCGCCGAGCATGAACACGTCACGTCTGTACGGCGTCGCCTGAGCGTTGGGCGCAGCATCCTCCGGCAGGCGCGACTGTTCGACTTGTACACGTTCACGCAACGTGCCGACTGTTTTGAGATCGGGGTCCGGATAGTAGGCGGCCGCGAAACCCGACATGATTACTCGTGAAGGTCGGTCTAACCATAGGCTGTGCTCGCCAATGTCGCGGTGCGCAATGCGAATGTCGTGCAATTCGGCAAAACGCGAGATAACGGCCTTGGCCAGCAGTAGGCGGTCCTCGGACTCCAACTTGGGCAGGGTGCTGTGCACAAACTCTGCCATCCGCGTCACTCGCCCTGGCAAGGAGAACAGCTCGGCGTGGTCAATCGTGACGTCCTTGGAACCCTTCCAGGCGATCGGCCGAAGCAAGCCCAGCGAGAGGTCCTCGTTGCGGTCGGCGACGTACTGGAACACCTTCTGCTCACGCAATCCAATGAAAGCTCGATCGGTCTCGCCGATCAACTTCAGTCCGAGCTTGTCGAAATCCCACTGCCGCAGCAACGCCAGTGCGGTCGGATCGTCCTTGGCAGCTGCACGGTACTCGGCGTAGAGCTTGCTCGGGTGCTCGAAGATGGGGTTTGCCTCGGGCCGAAAGCCTTCGACGTAGTAGACCTTGGGGCGAAAGGCCGAACCGAGAAAGAAGGTGTCGTATTTGGCTAGATGATCGAGCGGATTGAAGTGGTGGCGGCCGCCCATATATTGCCGATAGCTTGAGTCGAACCGAAAGGTAAGAAATTCGGTCATGCCTATCACTGACCGTTGCTCCTCTTCCGGCAGGCGGAGTTCCCCGATGCTGCCGTGCAGGACAACATACGAACTGATGAAGGGTGTGAGGTCCTTGCCCAGCTTTTGCGTCATGACGCTCACCAGCTTGGGCACCTTCCTCCGCACCACCTGGACCGGTGAATGACCACGGTCCTCGCCGTCCAGGTACCACTTCTGACCGTCCGATTCGAGCAGCTTGCCATGCCAGTTCTTCAGCTCGATCAACGCAATGCCCGTATGCGTAATGAGCACCAGGTCCAGGTCATCGTCGCCACTGCCGCGACCGCCTCTGGCCAATGCGAACGCCGCGTAGCCGCGCCACAACTTGCTAAACGGCGAACCGCTGAACTCTTTCTGAATTGTCTGGTGCGCCAGCACTTCGGCCTTGGGGACCCCCGATTTCTTTGCCAGTTTGATTTCCACGCTGCACCCTCATAAGACGCCGCTACCGGCGACGGTTCCCGCTCTTCTCATCACGCGAACGGCGTGAACGGTGACTCAGACGCGTTCCTCTGGCGGGGCCTTGAGGCCCGAGCGATCCATCTGACACGACCGATCGGCCATGATGACGCTATTCAGATCCGACTTACGTTTGACCTTCTATTCGACGTGTCCTGGGCTCCGGCGGGCCGCCTCCTCACTGGAACTCACTATCAAGCGGCGCGCGTCCTTGAGAAGCAGCAGCAACTGCTGTTCACGGATAGGTGACGGCTCGAAACCAAATCGAAGATAAAAACGCTCGGCATCTTCGTCTATGGGATGAGTCAGCATAGCGCGCACTCCAGCCTGATTGGCGATGATAAGCGTGCGTCGAATCGCATCCTGCAGCATCCCGATGCCAATGCCGCGCCCTTGGTCAGAGACAGACACCGCAAGTCTCGCCAGGATAACCACCGGGATGGGGAATGCGCCCATGCCCTTGCGCGCACGATCAGGCGCTTCCAGCGTATCGATCTGCCCTACCGTTAAACTGAAGTAACCAGCTACGCGCGCGCCTTCCGCGACCACGTAGGTCTTGGCTGAACCGCTCGCTTGCGCTTGGCGCGCGTGCCGTGTCAACCAATCGTTGAGTGCCGGTTTGCCACAGTCGAACGCTTCCAGCCGATAGTTGGTATCCATCGGCTGTGGAGCTCCGAATGCCATCAGGTATTCCATGGAGCGCGGCGCGAAAACAGGTCCTTCAGGCCACTGTTCTCTTGCTCGGGTCGATCTAACAGTGACAACAACGCCTCAGATTGGCTGCCGGTCGCAAGGAACAGTCGTTGGTCGAGCAAGGTCTGCTCGGCCGCATGGTAGGCGCTGTCCAGGATGAATTCCGTCATCGACTTATTGGCTACCTCAGCGGCACGACGCAATACGGCCTCCTGCTGAGGCGTTGCGCGAAGCCCTAGGCGCGAAGAACGAGTGGCAGTGGTCATGGCAAGCTCCAAACACAAATGTACGTCATGTTAGTACAATTGACGCACGTATGCAAACTCGTGCTCCTGATTGCGGCAAGGGAACAGTTCACCGGCACCTCGGCAAGACCGTGTATATCGGAGTGCGCTCAGATTCGGACTTTGCGCACGCTTGCGTTCCGCAACGCCCTGATAGGTAAGGTTTCCTGCTTGTCGTTGAGTCGTCGTATGGACTCCGGCAAGACAAGCACGCGACGTCGCTGATTTATATGATGGTGCGTTGCGGCTACGCGATTGCCGTACGCGATCCGGTTCGTCGGTAGTCGTGGTCCCATCGACCGGAATCAGGTGCTGCGTGTAGCGCACATCTGTGGCCGGAAGTGGTCGGCACGGCAAAGGACTGCTGAACCGCGTTCCGCTTCCGTCAGCGCTGCGGCCAGACGGGAATCGATGGTCAGGGCGTCGTCACCACTTCGCCGCACTGCGCCCTCGCCCGTCAGGCAACTTTCGCATGCGAAAACGCGCTGGCGATGCTAGATGAAGGTTCCACTGACAGCGGCGGCTGACCAGCTGGCCGTCCCGCCTCCGAGAATGGGACGCCTTACTGGGTCGCGAAAGCCAACCGGAGATGTTCATACGGCGGTGTCGCCGACAGCAGGTGGCAGTATCCGTCCAGAAACGTCACGGCCGTGCTTACGCTCCACTCGGCCGCGCCGTGGCCCATTACGCGGTCCGGGAAATAAGGGTTGCCCGCGCCGGTCAGCGGATTATCTGCAAAGTAGGCCTGCAGCTTCTTCTCGAAGTTGCCCGGCGTCTGCTCAGCGGGCGGCTTGCCCGCCTCCTGCGTCACCAGCTTGTAGTGCATCAAACTGTTGCGCAGGGCGAGCAGCGTATCGACTGCCTTGTACGGTTCCCCCCTCCGATCTAGGGCGGGCAGATCCAGCAGGCGCAGCGCCAGGTCGTACTTCTCTAGCACCGATTCCCGCTCGACTTTGGGCACATCGATCCAGACACGGGCGATCAGCGCCGCCTTGTCCGGGGCGATGCCCAGTTGGTTCTGTGCCCCCTGGTCACGGCATTCGGCAAACAGTTCATTCACGAAGGCCTCGACGGCTGCCGCGCTCATCGTGATCGCGCCGGCCACGAATGCGAAATGTTCGTCGCGCTCCACGCTGGGAATGTTGTCCTTGAAGCTGCGACCTGCTTCAAGCGCGTGGGCCTTCTTCGCCAGCAACGCCGCGCTGGTCAGGTAGTTCATCGACACGTACGTGCGCATCGTGATTTGCATTGATTCGTTAAACGCCATGGTGCTCATTGGAGGGCTCCCGGAGGTGCGGTGTTTCGTTGTTGACGGCGGGCTGACTGGACGGTCGGGCCGGTCAGCGCGTGCGCGTGTGTCGCGCGCATCCGCACGTTGAGCCGGAGCGCGGCGGTTGCAAGGTCAAAACGAGCGATTTCTCCGGAACCCAAAATCGCCACATCTGATAACTGGAGTAATCGAGAATGCAGATTCTTAGCGGGATTGCGCGTGGCCGGCTTGCCGGCTCTGTTTCCATGCCCGTCTCCAGCGCTTTTCCAGATATTGGGATTCTTCTAGGCTTGATAGGCCCAAATGTCAGACCCGCAACGAGGTTCCATTGCAGTGACCTTCGAGCCTAACTATCCTTTCTCTTGCTCGCGGTCTTTTTCTCGCTGATGTCGCCGCGCTTCGCACTCGCTGGTATCGCGCGTTTTTTCGGGGCCTCGGGCGTGGCCTTCAGTGCTGCATGAAGCTCGCGCCGTAGCTCGGCAATCTGCTGAGACGATGCCTTCTGCGCCGTCTCGAGGGCGTGCCGGTTGCCCTCAAGAACGCCCGCCTGATGATGCAGCTTGCTCACTTGCGCCTGGAGCCCAGTCAGTTCGACGCGATGACGCTCGTCGGCGCGTTCGAGTTTGCGGTGCGCGTCGTCGAGTGCCTTCTGCGCTCGTGTCGCGGCCACCCGCTCCCGGTCGATTTCCAATAACGCCCGCGCTTCGGTCGCGCGCAAACGCTCTTCGGCCAGTTGTCCCGCCGCGCGCTGTTTCTCCAACTCCGTTGTGAACGCCTGGCGCGCGACTTCGAGCGCCAGGTGTGATGCGCGCTGCTCCTCACGCGATTGCTCCAGTTGCGATCGCAGGCTTTCCTCGGCCGCGCGACTCACGGCGACGGTCTGCTGCAATTCCTCTGCGATCGCGTGCGCGGCGTCGAGCGCGGCCGCGCTGCCGATCAATTCCTGGCGCAGGCGCTCACTCTCTGCTTCGGCCAGCGCTTGCGCAGCGTGCGCGTGCGCCGCTGATTGCGCCGCCTCCTCGCGCAGGCCCGCGAGCGCTTCGTTGGCGCTTAACTGCGCGCGATCCCAGACGGCTGCCGCCAGCTCGCCGAGCGCGGTCTGCAACTCCTCCGGTAGATCGGGGCTTTGGATCCGCACCCGGCTCTTTTCCCGCAGAGTCGCCCAGAACGCTGTGAGTGCTTCGGCTGGCGCGCTCATGCTGCCCTTTTTCACGAGCTGATAGAGCTTGTTTGCGGTGGGCGTGATGCCATAGCGAAAAAACAGCAATACACACACCTCGCGATACAACTCCTGCGTGCGCGGGAACTGTGCGCGCAGCTGGGCGATCTCGGCGTCGATCTGGGCGTCAGGCGTGGAGGGGGTCATGGAGAGGCCCGGCGGTTATGTACGGATCGATCAATAATATAACGTAACACGTTAATTAACTTGAAAATGAATGCCGTTATTTGACATTACTGACATAATGTCAATATACTGGTGCATTTTCCACACTCCATCGCGCCCCACCCTCCATGCCCCCTACCAACCCCGCTCGCGGGCCCGCCGCCGCCCTGCCCGGTCTCGTGTCAGCGCTCGTGCCGCTTGATGCGCTGACGCTGCCGAGCGACCTGAATGGCCAGCACGGCGTCAATCGCGCGCGCCAGGGCGTCCCGCAAATTGCAGCGGACAACGACGTGGACGCCATCAAGGCGTGGCTCGCCCGCTATGCCGATCGCCGCGCCACCTTCGAGAGCTACCGCAAGGAAGCCGAACGGCTGCTGCTGTGGAGCACCGTCGTGCTGCGCAAACCCCTCTCCTCGCTCACGCATGAAGACCTTCTTGCCTACGGGCGGTTCCTTGAAAACCCGCAACCGGCTCAGCGCTGGGTGATGCACGCGCGCAAGCTCTCACGCAGCGATCCGCTTTGGCGCCCTTTTGCTGGCCCTCTGTCGGCGGCCAGCCGCCATCAGGCAGTGATCATTTTGAATGGATTGTTTTCGTGGCTGGTCAATGCGGGCTACCTGGCGGGTAACCCTTTGTCGCTGTCACGCCAGCGCCGCCGGCGGGAGAAACCCCAGATCGACCGGTATCTGGATCACGATCTATGGGCGAGCGTCAAAGCGGCCATCGATGCCATGCCGCGTACGACCCCGCGCGAGCGCGAGCACCATGCGCGGGTGCGCTGGTTGATCGCCTTGTTGTACCTGAGCGGGCTGCGCATTTCGGAAGCCGCCGCGAACACCATGGGCGGTTTCTTCACCCGCACCGACCGCTCCGGTGAAGCACGATGGTGGTTGCGGGTGACTGGCAAGGGCGACAAGGAACGGCTGCTGCCCGCCACGCGCGAACTCGTCACCGAATTGACGCGCTATCGGCTGCACTACGGCTTAAGCGCACTGCCCTACCGGGACGAAGCGACGCCCCTCGTCTTGCCGATCGGCGGCCAGCGGCGGCCGCTCACGCGCGCGGGACTGCACCTGATCATCAAGCAGGTATTCGAGAACGCCGTCGGTCAATTGCCGTTCGAGGGCGAAGCCCGCGAACACCCTGTACGGCGTTTGCGACAGGCGTCGGCCCATTGGCTGAGGCACACAGCGGGCTCCCACATGATGGACCAGCAGGTCGATCTGCGTTATGTGCGCGACAACCTCGGCCATGAGTCGATCTCGACCACCAGCCGGTACCTGCACGCCGAGGACGACAATCGGCATCAAGCCACGGAAAGCGGGCACAAACTGAATTGGTAGCGGCCCAAACACGGGCATTTCAACTCAGTTTTCTGTCGACGAATGATCGACCACTGGCCTTAGTGCGCCGAGACGCGAATTCGAAACGGAAAGACGGTTAGTTGCATAAATGTTTTAGCTAAAACTAGCCACCCGACAGCCCAGGCGCGCCAAATTCGGGGAACGCATGGGAGACAGCCAAAACATCGAAGAACGATTTCCTTCCATAATTTGGTCTGATTCGCGCACATTACTTAGTAATACATAATAAATTACGTCAATTATATTTATGTCAAGTTCTGTTGGCGTATGCAACGAACCGAATCCTGAGTGCCCCCGCAGTCGTCAATCATGGGGAAATTCCTTAAACCGCGGTGATCCACCCTCCTTGCACTTTTGCGCGTAGACGAACTTGCAGCTCACGCCGTGCCGAGCGGCCAGCGAGCTGATCGTCTCGGATCCCGCCAACGCCCGAACCGCCAGATCCTGACGCTCATGTTCAGGCAGCTTTGCTGCCGACCTATCGGATCGATTCATGCACGCACCACGACTGAAAAAATGGGCGGCTACTGTCGACCATAGACGGGTCATTAGGCACATTGCGTGTAACCCAGATTTGAACCTCGCCAACTTTGCTGTCTTCAACGAGCACGCCCGCTGAGCCACATTATCCACACGGTTTTCAAAAGTGTCTCATTTCCGCCATCGCGGGCGCAAAATTAATTCAACCGGTCAGAAAAAATATTCACTTGAGTCCCTGTGGGACGCATTCAATAATCCGATGGCGTTTACAAGCCGACGACGTCAATTCCCGACACGCCGTTCGACGACAGCCCGAAACCCGCGGTGCATTTTCTCGACGCATACACCGTCTTTTGTACGATGGACCCAATGACCAAAAAAACTGGTGGAAGGATTTTAGTCGAGTCGCTCGCCGTCAACGGCGTGAATACGATATTCGGGGTTCCCGGCGAGAGTTATCTCGACGCGTTGAATGCACTGTATGAGCACCAGGACATTCGATACATTACGTGTCGTCACGAAGGCGGCGCAGCCTTCATGGCCGAGGCACATGCGAAGTTGACCAGCCGGCCCGGCGTGTGTTTTGTGACGCGCGGTCCGGGGGCCAGCAATGCGTCGATCGGCGTGCACGCCGCGTTTCAGAATTCGACCCCGCTCATTCTGCTGGTTGGGCAGGTGCCGAGAAGGAACATCGAGCGGGAAGCATTCCAGGAGATGGCGAGGTTCAAAGCTGCGTTACACATGCGAGGGCCGAAGATAATGCGGGATAATGTGGCCCCATTTTCGACGCCACGCCCCCATGAATCAATCCGTTTGCGCTGCCCCCACAAAACTGGCTACCAACGAACGCAAGATGATGGCCGTTCGAGCTTTGGCGGGCGCAGAACCGGTCAGCGCCCTGGCCGCCCGGCATGGCGTGAGCCGCCCGCTCGTCTACCGGCAGATGCACAAGGCCGACGTCGCGCTGGATGATCTCTCTTCGACTGAGCAGGCTGACGACCAGAGCAAGGTGCTGTTCTCGTTGCCGGTCACCAAACGATGGCTGGA
>NZ_MTHB01000212.1 GCF_002220365.1 Caballeronia sordidicola
GCATCACATTTGCACGCAAAAAGGATGCCCATCTCACCTCACATTACCGCTTGCTCCTTTGCAGAATCAATGCTCTATAGTTCAACACAACCGCGGTAACTTGTCATACTGCAGGCTTTTTTCGCCTAGTTTGAGCAGAATCCGCGCCGATGGGCGTCTCGGCCCGGCCATGATCCGCCGTTGCGCGCCCAGCCCGGCGGGACATCACACTAGCTGTTGTCTGTCAGACAACGAAAATAAGCGACCCGACGAGCGACTGACAGTTCTGTAAAAAGAGATTGGTAGCCGTTGAAAAATTGATTGCGACTTGTCACGCGACCGAGCGGCCAGTCCGGCCAAACTCGACCGGAATCTTCACGTAGCTGAGATCGACGTCTTCTTCCGCGAGCGCGTTCATCAAGCTCTGGCATGCCTGCTCATCGACGTAAACGGTGATGGCAAGCGGCTGATCGGCGAGTTCGAAAAAGCCGGCCGAATGGAACTTGCCCGCGTGATCGAATCCCTCCGCACCTGTCATCAACGTTCCGCCCGATGCGCCGTGCTGTTCGGCGAATTTTAGCAGCCAGTCGCAGATTGACTGATGTCCATGCTTACGGTTCTGTTCAGTGAAAAACGTCAATTGATACCCTTGCATTGAGAACTCCTTTTCAGGTGTGACGGGTTAGGGAAAGTGTGGCCATGCCCAGCGCGGTCATGACTAACGAACCACCGACGTGCAGCGCAAGCATGCCGACCGACCACCCGAGTCGGCCATCCCGAAGCAAGGTCAGCAGCTCGGCAGAAAAAGTCGAGAATGTCGAGAGGCCGCCAGCCAGACCGGTGATGAGGAAAAGGCGCCACGCAACAGACAGACCTGCCGTCGAACCGAAGAACGCGATCGCAAACCCGACGATATACGCGGCAATCAGATTGCACGCGAGTGTTCCCATCGGAATGTTTGGCACGAGCGCGTTCATCGTGAGGCTCAAGCCATATCGGGTGAGTGCGCCTAGCGTCGCGCCGATGCTGATGGCGATAAGCGAGTACGCCCCGGTCATAGTTTAAGTTCCGCTTGACGTTGGATGCGCATGGGCAGTGAGGTGATGCGCGGCGGGGAGTTCGCAGAGGAACATCACTGCATGGACCTTGCGCAGCTCATCGGCGTGTTCGCGCATGAAGCCACGCAGGCGTTCCTCTGTGTCGACCAGTTCGAGGCACTGCGGATGCCGCATGCCGTTGATTTCTGGATGCTGGTGAGAAAGCCGCTCTCCGGGCAGATACCCTGAACTGACGTGATGCAGCATCGCTTGCATGATGTTCGATCTCTTCGCGACGGCTATCAGGTGATGGGCAAGTGCAGGTGCGCTGAGGCGATGCCAGAACCGCGTCGCTCGCGCGTCGCTCGCGCGCGGGTCGCGAGCGGGAAGTAAAGTCGCAGCGCCGCAATGCGCTGGTTATTGCTTTGCTGAATCATTGGCCGCTTTCCTCTGTCGTCACTGCCGGATCGATAGACCTACGCGGCTGCTTGTCATTCGCGATCGGTGTCACCGCTGTTGCTTTCTGCGGGAGAGACCCGCCGCGCTCGGCACTCTGTATTCCGTCTGCCACCGGCAGCCGGTGCTTGCGATGTTTGCCATGCCCGACGCGCTGCGCGTGATAGATGCCCGCATGTCCGGAAAACAGATAAGCGGTCACGCAACCGATTGCGGCAAGTGGGCCGATGCCCGTGCCGAACAACTCCATAGCCATGATCGTGGTGGTGATCGGTGTATTTGCGGCCCCTGAGAACACCGCAACGAAGCCGATGGCTGCCATCAGCGCGAACGGCATATGCAGCAACGGCGCCAGTGCATTGCCGAGGGTCGCGCCGATGTAGAACAGCGGCGTGACCTCGCCGCCCTTGAAGCCTGTACCAAGCGACGCAACGGTAAAGCCGAACTTTGCGAGAAAGTCCCACGGCTGCATCGGCTGCTGAAACGAGCGAACGATGTCGGGAATGCCAAGGCCAATGTAGTGATAGGCATCGAGCGCCCACACGGCAGTCGCTATGACGATCCCGCCCACGAACGGGCGCAACGGCGCATATGTGATGTGGCGCTTCACCAGCGCGCCGAGCTTGTGCGCGCTGGTTGCGAATGCCATGCCGACCAGACCGAACGCAATGCCGGCGATAACGACGGCAACGACGCTCCATGCGCTGATCGGCGCGATCGCACCGACCGCATAGTGGACGTGATGGACGCCCCATGCCAGACAGACCTGATCGGCGACGATGCCCGCTACGATGCAAGGAAAGAGTGCGTCATAACGCATACGCCCGATTGCAAGCACTTCGAGGCCGAACACTGCGCCGGCTAGCGGTGTGCCGAACACCGACGCGAAACCTGCGCTCATGCCGATCATCAGCAGAATGCGACGGTCTTCACGTTCGAGACGAAACGCGTGGGTCAGTTGGTCCGCGAGTGCTGCGCCCATCTGCACCGCTGTACCCTCTCGGCCGACCGACGCACCGAATAGATGCGAGACGATCGTGCCGCCAAGCACGAGCGGCACCATGCGCAGTGGCACGACCTTCTTCGGA
>NZ_MTHB01000079.1 GCF_002220365.1 Caballeronia sordidicola
TGGGCTTCGGGCTGAGCCGTGGCTTGGGCTTCGGGCTGAGCCGTGGCTTGGGCTTCGGGCTGAGCCGTGGCCTGGGCTAAGGGCTGAGTTGTGGCCTTCGCTCCTGGCTGAGCCGTGGCCTGAGCTTCGGGCTGAGCTGTGGCCTGGGCTTCGGGCTGAGGCTGGATTTTGGCGCCAGGTTTGGCCTCGGCTTTGATGCCAGGCTTGTGCCCGGTTTTGACGGGGTCAAGAATCCGGTAGGCGAGCAATTTCACAGGGTCGGTCACAAGGAACCACGCCAATGCATAGCCCCAAACGAATAGCGCCCAACCCCACCCAAGCGGTGTCATGAACAGCCCGTAGACGGCAATTAGCGTCGCCACCGTCTGAGTGCCGAGCACGGCCATCCACAAAATCCGCGCGGGGCGGATAGACCAGAACGGACCGCGAGTGCGCGTCTGGAAAATGGTCAGATGCCCAGCCACCGACAACATCAGATACATCATCGTCTGAAGATGGGGGTGGTTGAGGTGGAAAACGCGGTCGCCTAGGAAGAAAAGGCCAAATGCGGCGACGGGTCCAACCAGGCCCAGCACCGTGGCGATCCCCAGCACCAGGCGCATGTTCCACGCCTCGGGTTGATCCTTGTAGTGAACGTTGTCATATGCAATGGACAGGATGGCGCCGTCGTTGAGTAACGCCAGCATCACGATCATCACCGCCGTCACGGGATAAAAGTTGAAGATCAGGATCGATAGCGTCATGAACAACAATACGCGCAGAGTCTCAGCGATTCGGTACATTGCGTAGCTGTTCATGCGCTGAAATATCTTCCGACTCTCCTTGATCGCGTCGATGATCACCGATAGGCCCGGCGTCGTAAGCACGATGGCCGCCGCCGCCCGCGCCGCGTCCGTCGCACCCGAAACCGCGATGCCGCAATCGGCTTTCTTCAGTGCGGGTGCATCATTCACCCCATCGCCCGTCATGCTCACGATGTGGCCGCGCTTTTGCAAATCATCCACTATGTGGTACTTGTGTTCAGGGAACACTTGGGCGAAGCCATCGGCCTTCTCGATGGACTCGGAGGCCGCCGTTGATTGCTGATTTTTCGCGTCGCCGAGGCTGCTGGCATCGAGGATATTGGTGCCCATGCCTAGTTTCTTGGCAGTTTCCTGAGCAATGGCCAACGCGTCGCCAGTCACCATCTTGACCGTCACGCCCATCCGTTGAGCGGTCGCGATGGTTACCTCGGCATCTTCTCGTGGCGGATCGAACAGTGGCAACACACCAAGAAACTGCCATGCGCCATCTCCCTCCGCACGCGCCACACCCAACGAACGAAAGCCGCGCGCCGCAAACTCGTTGACCGCTTTGTCGACGGACGCTTTCACCTGCGCGGCATTGGCGGACAACGCCAGAATCACTTGCGGCGCGCCCTTCGTCACTTTGAACGTCTTTCCGTCAGAGCCCGTGACTGCGGCCTCGGTGCGCTTGTGCACCGGGTCGAAAGGCTGAAAATGGCCTACCTGATAGCCCTTTAGAGCCTGATCGTTTTTCAGGCCAGCCAGCACCGCCAGGTCAATGGTGTCGTTATTATCGGCCCGCGACGCCAGCGCGGCAGCGAGGACCACTTGCTCCGCGGAGAGGTTGTTCAGACAGAACGGATCGCCCAGCGTGAGCTTGTTCTGGGTCAGCGTGCCGGTCTTGTCGGCGCACAGCACGTCGACGCCTGCTAGTTCCTCGATCGCCACCAACCGGGTGACGATCGCCTTTTTCTTCGCGAGCAAGCGCGCGCCGACCGCCATCGTCACCGACAGCACCGTGGGCATCGCCACGGGAATCGCGGCCACAGTCAGTACCAGGGCGAACTGCAATGTGGTAAGGATCGGGTCGCCACGGAAGATCGCGACAGCAACAATCCCCGCCACCATCACCACCGCCAGGATGATCAAATAATTCCCAATCTTCAGCACCGCGCGCTGAAAATGGCTAACCGTGTGCGCCCCTTGCACCAACTCCGCAGTCTTGCCGAAAAAGGTGTTCCCACCGGTAGCGTAGACCAATGCGCCGATCTCACCTTGACGAATGATCGAGCCTGAAAATATTGCCTCGCCGGAATTGTGCGTGACGGGCAGCGACTCTCCGGTCAGCGCGGACTGGTCTACCTCCACCTCGTCACCGTCCAGCAGTCGTGCGTCCGCCGGCACAATGTCACCCAGACGCACGCGAATGACGTCACCCGGAACCAACTCACGCGCAGGCGGATTTATCCACTTCCCATCACGTATCACCCGAGCCTTGATCGCGAGCGTCGCTTTTAAGGCGGCGACAGCGTTGCCCGCCTCGCGCTCTTCCCAGAACCCAACCACTGCGTTGGCCAGAAGCAGTACAAGAATGATGCCAAAATCCGGCCAGTGCCGAGCGACCGCCGAAAGGATCACGGCCGCTTCGATCATCCAAGGAATTGGACCCCAAAAATAGCTGAGGAACTTCAGAATAGCGTTGGTCTTCTTTTCCTCAATCTCATTCGGTCCATATTGGGTTAGCCTTTTCTTCGCCTCTGCCTGGCTAAGGCCGTCCGGTGACGAATTTAGTTTCTTTTCCACTTCCGGCATCGGAAGCGATTGCAACTCGTTCTTGACTTGGGTCTTCGATCCCTGCTTGGGGTCGTGAGCCTTGTCCGGGCCGGCATCGGATACCATAACTTGTACTCCTTACGCTTTAGTACGCTGTGCCTTTTATAGGTTGCAGTGATACGCCGGCGCCAATTGAGCGTCGGGACACCCGAATCTGTCCATCCCCCTTGGACGCTCCCTTCAATGCAATCGAGATCCGGGTGCGACATCGAGTGCCCGGATAGCGGCTGACGAAACGGGTGACACGGAATGTCGAGCACGATCAGTGGCGGCCGAAGGACCACGATCACCTCCACGCCCTTGATCGTTGGCTACGTCGCCCGATCGCAGGCGATACCACCGACCTCGACGCGCGCGATGGATGTATAGGCCACCCGGACATGCGTAATGCCAGACCGCGATGCAATACACCACCACTCACGCTCGCTACAAGCACCGCTTTCGCACGATTCAGCGTACGAAAGCTATGTTCAGAAGCGGACGGAGGAAGCTTCCAGGAAAGGGATCAATTGATGTCAAATCGAGGTCACACCGAGAGCGGGTCGATGATTCGATCATAGGGCGGTCCAACCAGAAGCAACAGGCTCGGAAACTACTCAGATCCACGCGTGAGCAGTCTGGTGTTCGCAGTGGTGCAGCGGCGAGACAACTGAACAGCTTGGGGGCAGCGGCATGCCCATCGCGCCGTCCACGCCTGCTCGAAAGCCGCTCCTCCATTAACTTCCCGAAGGTGGCTACTCGACATCCTTCAATTGCGCGGATTGCGCTGCGAGCGCAAGGCGAGTCAAAGCCGGCAAAGACTTCGACCCTGTTTTTTTCATTATCAACGCTCGATGATTCTCGACGGTACGCTGACTAATGCCAAGGTCCGCTGCAATAACTTTACTGGGGCGACCCGCGAGTACGAGATCCATGACCTGGTGTTGTCTCGGCGTCAGCTCCAAGATCTGGTTCGCTGCGGCCTCGCGCCATGCGAACAGCTTATGCGAACTCAACAACTGTTCGAAGGCGCGAGCCACACATTCGAGCAACTCAATTGGGCCGATCGGCTTTTCAATGAAGTCTGAAGCGCCCGCCTTCATCGCCTGCACCGCCACTCGCACGTCGCTGTTACCCGTAATCATGATCGCGGGTAAGTGGTCATCCCGATTGTGCAAGTGCTTAAGCAAATCGAGTCCTTTCATACCTGGCAGATAGGCATCGATTAAAAGGCAAGCCTCTCTGCCCGGTTGATAGGCTTCTAGAAAAGCCTCGCAAGAC
>NZ_MTHB01000002.1 GCF_002220365.1 Caballeronia sordidicola
GATCCGGGGCCACACCATGCCGCTTCAGGCTGCCAAGCAACGCGCCCTCGGTGGCAATGTTGCGGTAGCGCGGGGTATTCATTCCCAAGCCATTCAGGTGCTGCTGCCACGCGCACTGATCGGCAAAGCTTGCGCTCTCGTGCTGACGCAGCGCGTCCAGGAACACGTACGAGAGCCCCTGTGCTTTCATGTACGCGAGCGCGTCTTCGTTGATCTGGTAATCGCTATGACCCGCACGCAGCAACCCCAGGAAATTGATTCGGCTCTTCGAGCGCGTGCTTTGGAACCAGGCGAAGTGTTCGTTACCGATGTGGGTGAAGTAGCCGTTCTTGCCTTGATGCCGCGCGCCGGTATCATCGACCGTCACATACGCCGAGAGCGCCAGGCCGCTCGATAACAGCCCGTCTTTTTCCGCGTGAAAGCGCTCCTTGCCCACTTGCAGTAGCGCGTTCACCTGCCCGGACGAGAGTTCGATGCCCCATTCTCGAAGTTGCTCGCACAGCAGCGGCTGCGTGACGTGACAATGGTGGTATTGATAGAGTACATAGCTCGTCAGCGTCGGACCGAAATGCCATCCCTGGACTGCCTGCGGAAGTTGCCCGACCAGGGTCCGGCCATCCGGAGTTTCCCAGCGTGCCAGTCGATATCGCGTATTGCGAGATTCGATCACCAGGTCCTGGACCACGAAATCACGATAGCCCTTGAATCGGGAACCAGTCGGGATCGGCTTGGCCGGTTCGATGACTTCGTCACAATCTATCTTCTGTTTCGACGTCTTGCTCTTCTTCTCTGATCCGGGTCGTTCGGCGGATTTCCCATTTTGCGTTCGACCCGGATCCGCGGATTTTTTTTCCCGCATCCTCGTTCATGCGGCTCGGCTTGAACGTCGGACGCTTCTTTTCTCCTTTGAGCACCGCGACTTCGTCTCTCAGATGCCCGTTCTCCTCCTGCACGCGATGGATGATCTCAAGCAATCCTTCGCTCCATGCCAGCAGCTTCATGACCGCAGGCGTTCGATCAGTTTCGGTGACATATGGCACCGCGAGTTTCTTCATCATCGCAGCGGCCAACCTAGTCGCGCTTCCTGGTTTTCCTGAGCTGAGCTGCTTCCTGTTTCAGTTGCTCAGACTCATCCTGCAAGTCATTAGCGATGTCCGTCAGTTTCTCTACCCACGCTAGCACTTCAAGCTCCGACGGCGTTAGTCC
>NZ_MTHB01000086.1 GCF_002220365.1 Caballeronia sordidicola
ACTGTCGGCTCTTCGGCAACGAGAGCCTATAGGAGACGCTTGCGCGCATCGCACCAAACGAGCAGTTTGGCGCTCGTCAAACCCTCCGCATAGCAATACGCTGCACTGTCGCTGCCACGATCTTGCCGATTTAGGTTCACCGTCATCCGCGTTTCAATCTATCCCACGCACGATCCGCCCTGATAAATCGCCATAGCAGTGAACGTTTCGATCACATCGGAGCACTCCGCGGTTTCCTCCCTTGGGGCTTGTAGGACGCCTGCCCGCCTGCTTCTGCGCGAGTTCGCTTGCACGCGGATTCGGGCAGGCGTCCTACAACCCTAAACAGTTTGAGACGTTCGACGGCGTCGTGCAAACGGTCGACAATCGTGACTTCCAGATGCCAAGGACCGTGAGGTTTGACGATATTTGACTCGGATAGTTACGAGTATCGAAGTCAGCTCGTTTTGTCGACCGTGTGGCGACCATAGCGAAAAAGGAAAGATCGTGCGAGCGTATGCAGGTACCGCGTATCAGATTGATGCTTTCTCGTTAGTGGACGTTCCCGTGCCAGTGCCGGGTCCTGGAGAGGTTCGTCTACATATACGTGCTGCAGCATTAGGCTTTGTCGACGGCTTGATGGTGCAGGGTCGCTACCAGATTCGCCCGCCATTGCCTTACGTGCCGGGGGGAGAAATCGCGGGCGTCATCGATGCTGTCGGACCGGAAGTGGCAGGCAATTTGATCGGCCGGCGAGTGGCCACATGGCAGCTCGGAGGCGGTCTCGGCGAGTACGTCGTGGTGCCGGCCAATGAGGCTGATCCCATACCGGATGCGTTGCCTTTTGAAGCCGCTGCCGCGATGCTCGTCGACTATCAAACCGCACACTACGCCTTGTTTCACCGGGCACAGCTAAGGGCCGGCGAGACGATCCTCGTGTTGGGCGCTGCCGGTGCCGTTGCTTCAGCCGCCGTTCAACTGGCGCTCCAGACTGGCGCATACGTCATCGCGGCAGCATCTACCAATGAAAAGCGCCAGGCCGCACTCGATCTGGGAGCGCATGCTTCCGTTGACTATGGATTAGATAACTGGCGAGACGCTCTCAAGAGCGTCGCACCAAGCGGTACAGTAGACGTCGTTTTCGACCCAGTTGGCGGCTCTACATTCGAGCCGGCGTTCAGATCCCTGGGGAAAGACGGAAGGCATCTTGTCCTTGGCTTCACTGCAGGTAGAATTCCCTCTTTGCCAGCCAATCTTCCTCTGTTGAAAAGCGCCAGCTTGGTCGGCGTTGACATCCGACATTTTCTCGCAAGCCAACCAGAGGCTGCCCAACGCGCCAAATCATCCCTTTTCGACTTAGTTGCGACCGGAAAGCTGAAGGCACCCCAATTGATAACCTATCCGCTTGCGCAGGCAGCGCAAGCAATTGACGCGACAACGGAGCGCGCTAAAACTGGGAAGGTTGTTGTATTGCCCTAAGGCAGATTCGCAGTAGTTGAACGGCCGCTATCGGCTACGCCGAAGGGCTGTTGTGGGTCGCTATGTAAACCTTTGCATAGCGACCCACAACAGCCAGTCAATCTTCTCGATAGCAGACATTCGCCTACTGTAATCACCGACGCAACGGCAGCGCGAGAGGGCGTGGCGAAAGCCGTCGAGCCTGATCTAGTCTCTTGGCCTCTGAAGCCGTTAATGAACATGGAGGCAAAGCTGGGCCGGGTCGGGCGACAGTTAGCCTAAGCCGGCAGAGCCGGAACCAAACAGGTAGTACGATCACGGATGTACCGATAGCGAGGTGAGCGATCATGGCTACGCAGGCATTGACTGATCGATACGCGGCGAACCTGTACGGCGTGCTGTCGTGTTACGACCGAATCATCATCACCGGCACACTGCCCGGGGCATGCTATGCGGGTGGAATGACGAGTTTTCTGTACGCCAAAGGCATCCGAATTTTCGACTACGCGCGCTTTGCCGAGCCACTGCGCGAACGTATCCGCCAGCGTGCGCAGGATGTCTGCGCGGCCGCGGGCGTCGAGATCGAGCATGTCAGCAAGCGCCAC
>NZ_MTHB01000125.1 GCF_002220365.1 Caballeronia sordidicola
GGCGGCTGGCCACGACGCTCAAGGAGCGTCTGCCGGGCGTCGTGCGCGGCATGCTCGACGGTCGCAGCAATGCCTATGTCGAGGCGATGAATGGCATGCTCCAACAAACCAAGCGGGCCGCGCGCGGATTTCGAACCGTGAAGAACTTCGTGGCCATCGCCTACCTCCGCATGTCCAGGCTAAAACATTTGCCGCAAAACCCTTTGCGTCCCGCCGCCTCGCGTGATCAAGGGATTAAACGCTATCGCGCCAGCCGTCAAGTTCCACTCAAAACGGCATAGAGCCAGCCAATTGGCGCGTGCGATCAAAAAGTCGCGTGAGTGAAAACAATCTGAAAATCATCAAGTTCGAACAAGTGACTTCGGTTCCCAAGTAAAATTAAGATCTTCTTGAGAGGATCTTACAAAATATAAGAACTCCTAAAACTTATCTCAATTTAATATCCCAACTAATCCTTGACGAATATTTGTGCAGACTGTTTAAATAAAATTACGCATTGAATCGTCGCGTGAAGCGTGTTGCTCGCCAATGGCTGGGCCGTCGGCGACGAGCATGAAGTATCCGGCGCCGCATTTGCTGAAAAGCGAGTTCGAGTACAGCGACACGCTCCCGTTCTCCGTGTGACCACAGGCCTATAACCATGTTGATCAGTTTTCCTTTCCTGCCAGGGTCTGCCAATGGCAGTGCAGACAGCTACGAGCAAGCCGCGCTAAGCGAAATTTCCGGGCTTGACGATTACGAGTCCCCGCATGGCATTTATCCGATAAGTCGCGATCGTCGATGGCATGGAGGCGTTCACCTGACACCCAAGCTTGTCAATGAACCTGTTCGCGCAATCGCCGATGGCACGGTTGTGGCATACCGAGTTGCTTCAGATTCGTTGGAAGGTCATGACACGGGTTTTGTCTTGCTTAAGCACGAGACGGAAACCGGGCAAGGGCGATCGATCACATTCTATTCGCTGTATATGCATCTCATGAATCGGGCGGACATGAAGACCAAGCCTGCACTGCGAAGACAGTTGGTGTCGCTTATG
>NZ_MTHB01000073.1 GCF_002220365.1 Caballeronia sordidicola
ACCAAGCAATAAAACACAAGCCATAACAAACGCCGGACCGTCCTGGAAACGGCAGGCCCGGCACGATTCACTTACCCGTGGAGGCAACACCATGAATCGCCGTCAACTGCTGCAACTCAGCTTGGCCGCCGCACCCGCCATCCTGCTGTCCCGTGTCGTCCGGGCTGCCGACGCCGAACTGATCGTCGGCTCCAACGTCGGCGCGCCGCCGTTCGTGTTCAAGCAGGGCGACACCTATAGCGGCTTCGACGTCGAAGTCTGGAGCGAGATAGCAAAGGGCATGAACCGCAAATGGCGGCTGCAACCGATGGAGTTCGGCGCGCTGATCCCGGCACTTCAGACCCGCAATATCGACGTCATCGTGTCGCAACTCTTCATCAAGCCAGAGCGCCAGCAGGTGATCGATTTTTCCGATCCGTACTATAAAAGCGGTCTGATCGCACTGACCCGCGCCGACAACACCACCATCCACACACCGGCCGATCTTGCCGGCAAACACATCGGCACCGAAACAGGCACGCTCGCGGTCGGATATATCAAGGACCACGTCAAGGACGCCACCGTCGAGCAGTTGCCCAGCATCAACAACGCGCTGCTGGCGCTGGAAGCCGGCCGTACCGACGCGGTCGTCTACGACAAGCCCCAAATGCTTTACTACGCCAACAACGCCGGCAAGAACAAGGTCAGGGTCGTGCAGCCGGCGCTGGAGGGCCTTGACGTAGGCATCGGCTTCCAGAAGGGCAGCCCGCTGGTCGCCGCGGTCAACGTTCAACTCGCCGCCATGAAGGCCGATGGGCGGCTCCAGGCACTCGGTCGCAAATGGTTCGGCGAGGCATCGTCATGACTTTTGACTGGGCGGCAGTCATTGCCGCGCTGCCGGACCTGCTGCAAGGCCTTCAGCTTTCCCTCCTGATCGCACTGGCGGGTCTCGCCGGAGGCATCGTGCTCGGCATCCTCGCGGGCGTGGCGCTGACCTACGGCGGCCGGCTCACCGTCTTGCCGGCCCAGCTCTATGTTGCGTTGATCCGCGGCACGCCGATCGTGGTTCAGGTGATGTTCGTCTACTTCGCATTGCCGATCATGATGGATATCCGTATCAGCGGGATCAGCGCCGCCATCATCACCCTGGTGGTCAACTCAGGCGCCTATAACGCGGAGATCATCCGCGGCGCGCTCGACGGCGTGCCGTTCGGACTGCGCGAGGCGGGCCTGGCGATGGGGCTGCCTTTTCGCACCGTGCTGCTTCATGTCATCACACCTATCGCCTTTCGGCGCGCGCTGCCGGCAATGGGAAACCAGTTCGTCAACCTGGTGAAGGACACCTCGATCTTTCTGGTTATCGGCGTGGGCGAACTGACTCGGCGGGGCCAGGAAATCATGGCCGCGAACTTTCGGGCGGTGGAGATCTGGACTGCGGTGGCGATCATCTACCTGCTCGTGATCAGCCTGCTCGCGCTGGGTCTGCGAGTGCTTGAACGGAGAGTACGCCTGCCATGAGCATGATCGAATTTCAGCAAACCTCGAAGCATTTCGGCGCCAACGTCGTTCTGCATCCGCTCGACCTCGCGATCGAACGCGGAGAAGTCGCGGTGATCGTTGGTCCATCCGGGTCCGGCAAGTCGACGATGCTCCGTTGCATCAACGGGCTCGAAAAAATCAGCGGTGGCGACCTGCGCGTCGACAACATCAGCGTGCTGGGTTCCGCGCGCGACGTCAGGCGCATCAGGCTCGAAGCCGGCATGGTGTTCCAGCAGTTCAATCTTTTTCCGAACCTCACGGCAATGCAGAACGTCATGTTCGGGCCGATCCGGGCGCGCCGCCAAACGCGCGCGGAAGCGCGCGAGATCGCCACCGCGCTTCTGCATAAGGTGGGTCTGTCCGAGCGGATGCATCACTATCCGTCGCAGCTTTCCGGCGGTCAGCAGCAACGCGTCGCCATCGCGCGGGCGCTGGCGGTCCAGCCGAAGCTGATGCTGTTTGACGAGCCTACTTCGGCGCTCGATCCGGAACTGCGCCAGGAAGTCCTCAAGGTGATGCAGACGCTTGCGAGCGAGGGCATGACGATGGTCGTGGTCACTCACGAAATGGGCTTCGCGCAACGCGTGGGTTCGCGCCTCCTCTTCATGGAAGCCGGCCGCATGGTGCACGACGGCAAGCCCGTCGAGATGCTGTCGACACCGCCAGGAGAACGCTTTCGCGACTTCCTGCAGCACGTTAATTGATGCCCTCGCTTTTTCACGACCGCACGCAACAGGAGTCTGCAGGCAAGATGATCTCTTCACATTTCGAAAGCGACTACGGCTTTCGCCGGGACACTGTCCGGCATGACAACTGGCGTGAAGCGCCCTGGAATATCTGGGCCTTTCGCCATGTCCACGAGCTGATCCCAACAGCGCGAATCCCGGCCGCGTCCGGTCTCGCCGAAGAACCCAAGGTCGATGCCACCGCGCTGACCGAACACGAATTCGTGCTCGACGGCGAACGCCGCACGGTCGCGGCCATTCTGCGGCAGACTTCGACCGATGCAGTCACGGTGATGCGAGCCGGGCGTTTTATCGCTGATTTTCACGCACCGAACTTTACCCTGCAGACTCGCCACATCCTGTTTTCGGCCAGTAAGTCAGTCGCTGGCCTGCTCGCCGGCATACTCGTCGGCGATGGTCTTCTCGACCCTGAAGCGCCGGTCGCGCACTACGTGGCAGAGCTCGCGCAATCGGCCTTTGGCGACGCCCAGGTCAGGCACGTGCTGGATATGCGCACGAGCCTCGCGTTCAACGAAGACTATCTCGATCCGAACGGCGTCTATGCCCGCTACCGCCGGGCCGGCCTGTGGGACCCGCGGCTGGTCGGTGAGGAACCGGAAACGGTGATTGGCTTCCTTGCTTCGCTGCCCAAAGGCGCAGGGGAGCACGGCGGTCCTTTCCATTACTGCTCACCCAACTCCGACGTGCTTGGGCTCGTGATCGAGCGTGCTTCCGGCACGCGCTACGCGGACTTCGCGGCCACGCGTCTATGGCAACCGCTGGGGTTGCGACAGGACGGCTGCGTGACGGTGGACCTCGCCGGCACCGCGCGCTCAGGCGGCGGCCTCTGCATGACGGTGCGTGACCTGGCGAGGATCGGCGAGCTGGTGCGCCTCGGTGGCGTAGTGGATGGGCGCAGATTGATCAACGAGGAGTGGATGAAAGATACGCTCTCGGGCGGAAGCGCGCAGGCATGGCGACACGGGTCTTTCTCATCCTGGTTGCCGAACGGCAAGTACCGCAACAAGTGGTATCAGCTCGGCAATGCCAGCAGAGCCTGCTTCGCAATTGGCATCCATGGGCAGTGGCTATACGTCGACCCGTCACGCGAGACCGTAATCGCCAAGTTCTCGTCGCAACCTGAACCGACCAATAACAATCTCAAGCGCCTGAATCTCGCATTGCTCGAAGCGATCGCGTCGATGACGTGAGGATGGATGTCTTTCGGGATTGGCGAGCATGCATGCGTCGCCCGGCCCGAGGTGGCCCGAACGAGGCTTTGTCGGCATCGGGAAAATCGGCCCGATTGATGGATAGTAACAATAGGGATACCAAAGACAGGCCGGTCGAATCGACCGGCCTTCATTCAGCAAGCGGTCAAATCAGGAAACCCTGCGCCGTCCCAATCCATCGGTCACTACCGCGTCATCGCGCGCCGATCCGCCGCCTTCTTCAAATGGCGGTTGATGGCGAAAACCCGCGCTGCCGGACACCACTGCAATGATGGCGCCCACCACCAGCGCCGCAAACGAATACCACGTCGCGCGAGCGATGCCCCGCGCCGCCGTCTGCGCCGACTGCATCGCGTCCTGCTGCGCGTCGGCGCTGGTCACTGCCGACGCTCCCGCATCCAGCGCGGCTTGCGCCTGCTGCCTGGCGGAATCGGCGGACGACCCAGGTTGATTACTCGCCGACGCGCCAACGTTCGCCGTCGCCGCCGCGACATTGCCCGCCACGCTGACCGCCCCGCCGATAAACGATGTCATGCCATAGAGCAGCAGCAACGTCATCACAGCCCAGGCAAGCAAACCGTGCAGCCATCCAAGTACCGGCGCGCAACGCCCGGCGAAGTACGAACCGACAAATACGGCTAGAACAGTTGTAACAATCACCCACACGCCCGAGCCAAATCCAAAGACGCGTCCGGGATTTGGCTGAGACATGGGCGCGAGAAGCGACGCGCCAATCGCGGTCCCCAGCACGCTCATGATCAGGTAAACAATCAACGACAAAATCACGCCGGCTATGACTGCGCCCCACGAGATACGGGGTAAGCCATCTTGAGTAGTCAGGAGTCGCATAGGTGTCCCCTCGGAACGGGCAAGCGATTATTGAACGAATTGCCGGCGCTGCTGCGCCGTGCACCCGCTCAGTGCAATTGCCGTTCCCACACTGTGGGGGACGATCAAAGCTGGCATCTTCGTTGCGAGGTATTTAAAACGAACGCGCCGATCTCGTTCGGTTCATCTGCTTCCAAAGCAGCAACATCCGCTTAATACCGAGGGAATCGTGCACATCCTGTTTATCGATGACCATAAAGATTCAGCCGACGCGTTTGGCGAAATAGCGTCTGGCCTGGGGCACAAAGTGCAAGTTGCGTACGACGGCCGCTCGGCAATAGAGTTGACCCAGGCACAGAGTTTCGATGTCGTTTTCTTCGATATCGAGTTACCCGACGCCGATGGCCGGGAGCTTTGCCGTCAGGTACGCAACGAAGGTGCATCTCGCGACGCGTGCGTGATAGCAGTGACCGGAAGGACCGATCTCAAGGACAAGGACCTGGAACCGTTCGACGGTTTTCTTCACAAGCCGATCAGCCCGGCCACTTTGGAGCACGCACTGAAATTCTCGGAAGGCTGACCTACCGCATGGCGTTCTTGCGACCCTCGGCGTTCGTCGCAACGGCGATCGCATCGAGATTCTGCGGGTACGGGAAGTTCAAGCCAAGCAACTGCCGCATGGTCGGGCTGGCGTTCTTGACGAACGCTTCGCCGACCATTGCGCGCAAGTCTTCCATTGGCTTGACGAATTTCGGCAGGGATTGAATCAGCACCGCGCTGCGATCCTGCGTGCTGTGGTTTGGCATGGCGCAATGCCAGGTCGCGCCGACGAAAACGATCGCGTCGCCGGGCTCCGCTTCCATGCGCTCGCAACGCTCGAAGAACGCATCGCCCTCGCCGGGATAACGCAATTCATGCTGCGTGTGCGGC
Organism: Caballeronia sordidicola; assembly: GCF_002220365.1. Classification (GTDB taxonomy): domain Bacteria; phylum Pseudomonadota; class Gammaproteobacteria; order Burkholderiales; family Burkholderiaceae; genus Caballeronia; species Caballeronia sordidicola_C. Next base: position 5,234 of record NZ_MTHB01000073.1, read on the forward strand.
ACAAAAGCCGTCGCACCGGTCTGCGCCGTGAACGGATCCAGCGGAATGGTCACTTGCGCGTTGAGCGGAAAACTCGTGTTGATACCGACGGGAAATGTCGTCGGTGAGTGAAAGTCCCAGTACGGGTAATCGATATGCGGCTCTTGTCCAGGACCGTCCGGCAAAATCCGGTTAGCCGCGATCGACCCCATGACGAAGTCGTCGCCGAGAAAGAGCCGCATGGCCGCGACAATCGCGGGCTGCTCAGCCATCTCCGAAAACACGTCGCCTTTGGCAAGCAGATTCCACACGCGTCGCTGCAAATGCAACCGCTGATCTTCGGCCGCCTGTCCCTGGAAATGCGTGACCGTCTGCGCGCGGTCCTGCGAATGCTCCATCACCACGCGACGCGCTTGTGCCACCTGCGCCGCGCTGAACACGCCGCGAATACGCACTGCGCCCGGCCCGCGCAGCAGCGCTTCAACCACTCCTTCAGGCGTCACCGCGCCAACTTCAATGCTGTTCACAGCAGTCTCCTGGGATGAGTCCACGCAACACTCCGGCTGCTAGTGCACACAAGCATAGAAGACCACTTGCACCAATGCAAAGAAAATTTCACACACCCATTCGATGGAATTTAATTTCTATTTTATAGAACCATAGCCGATGCGGCCTGCAGCCGCGCTTGATGGAAATCCATCATTTTTTCGAGTGAGCAGCGAGCCGCGGTCATCTATCGTTCTCTCAACAAGAAGGCCACCCGGCGGTTGAAGCTGACGGGAAGCGCTCAAACATCGCTTAGACATTGCTTGAAACACTATTAAGCAGGAGACAACCCATGTCCTCGACTCCCGACGCCAGCGGCGCCGATGCGGCCAAGCCTGGCCTCACCGACCCGACTCTCGACGAGCGTATCGGCCAGCAGTGGTATCAGCCGCGCATTCCGCGCGCCGTTCTGAAAGAACTGATGAAACGCAGCGACGCCGAAGGCCTCCGCAACTTCGTGCCATGGCTGTTGCTGCTGGTCGCGTCGGGCGGGGTAGCTGCGTTCTGCTGGGGAACGTGGTGGGCGGTGCCGGCCTTCCTGGTCTACGGCACGATCTATTCGTCCAGCGACGCCCGTTGGCACGAACTCGCCCATGGCGCGCCGTTCAAGACCCGCTGGCTCAATGACGCCTTCTACCACCTGTCTTCGTTCATGACGATCCGCGAAGGCTACTGGTGGCGCTGGAGCCACGCTCGCCATCACACACACACGTACTTCCAGGACCGTGATCCGGAGATCCAGGTCGCACGACCGACGCAGGTTTGGCCGATCATCATCGATTTCTTCGGACTGCTGGGCAGCTCGCTTGAGATCCGCAAGATTGTCCGGCACGCGTTCGGCCGCGTAGATGCCACCACCGACGCATTCCTCCCCGCCACAGAAAAACCGAAGATGATCTGGTCTTGCCGAATCTATCTGCTCGTGGTCATCGGCACGATTGGACTTGCTATCGCACTCCACAGCTTCCTGCCGCTGATGTTCGTGTGGACGCCCCGTTTTTACGGCGGCTGGCTGCATCAGTTGCTCGGCCTCACGCAGCATGCGGGCCTCGCGGTCAACGTGAAAGATCATCGGCTGAACACACGCACGGTGTACATCAATCCGGTCTTCCGCTTTCTGTACCTGAACATGAACTACCACCTCGAACACCATCTCCTTCCGATGGTGCCGTTCCACGCGCTGCCGCGTTTGCATGAAGTCATCAAGGATCAGCTTCCTCCCGCTTATCCGAGCCTTTACGCGGTATATCGCGAGATGGTGCCCGCGCTATGGAAACAGCGTTCCGAACCGGCTCATGTGATCGAACGCGAGGTGCCGGCTGAAAGCGCCCCGCGCGGAACATTTGCGACCCAGTCGGGCATCTGAACCACTCCAACACCCCGGAGGCTTTTGTGGCCGTTGAAACGAATGACATCGAATGGGTCGTCGCCTGCGCTGCGAGTGAGATTGCCGAAGAAGACGTAATCCGCTTCGATCATGCAGGCGCGAGTTACGCGGTGTATCGGATCGCCGAAGGTTTTTTTGCGTCGGATGGCTGGTGCACGCACGAACGCGCGCATCTCGCCGATGGCTTCGTGCTCAATCGGGAGATCGAATGCCCTCTGCATCAGGGACGTTTCGATATCCCGACAGGCAAGCCTAAGAGCCCGCCCGTCTGCGTACATTTGAAGACCTATCCGGTGCGCATTGAACGCGGCGAAGTGCTGCTCGGCGTGCCGCCGCAAGCTAAGGCAACGTCATGAAAAACCGACCCGCGATGGTGATCATCGGCGCCGGGCAAAGCGGAGCGCGCGCCGCCCATGCGTTGCGCGACAACGGCTGGGACGGCGAGATCACACTGCTCGGCAACGAAGGGGTTGCGCCCTATGACCGGCCGCCGCTCTCCAAGGCCGTGCTGCTCGGTCATAAAACCACCGCGCAATGCGCGCTTTATGACGAGACGTTTTACTCCGAGCAACGCATCGACCTGCGTGTCGATGCGGGCGTGCAACAGATCGACCGCGCGGCGCGCAGGGTGGTTTTGAAGGACGGGCATACCGTCGCCTATCAGCGTCTGCTGATCGCCACGGGCGCGGCGCCGCGGCGTCTGAGTGTGCCCGGCGCAACGCTTGAGGGCGTGCATGTCCTGCGCACGGCAGCAGACGCGTCAAGCGTAGTCGGCGAGTTGTTGCCAGGACGGAAGATCGCGATCGTGGGTGCGGGGTTTATCGGGCTGGAGATCGCGGCAACAGCCATTGCAAGAGGTTGCGAAGTCGTCGTGATCGAAGCGGCAGCGCGTGCGCTCATGCGCGCCGTGCCGGAGATCGTCGCGGCGTATCTGGTGGAACGGCACAAGCAGATGGGCGTGGACGTGCGCTTCGCCGTGCAGGTCGACCGGGTCATCGGATCGACTATGAAGCGCGTCACGGGCGTGAAGCTCTCCGACGGCACGACCGTCGCGTGCGATTGCGTGATCGCCGGCATTGGCGTGAAGCCGCGCACCGAGTTGGCGGAAGCGGCCGGTATCGACGTAGCGGACGGCATTGCCGTGGACGACACGCTGCGCACCAACGACCCGCATATCTTTGCAGCCGGCGATGTCTGCTCGTTCCCTCACCGGCTGTTCCGCCGGCGCATGCGCCTTGAATGCTGGAAGAACGCGGAGGACCATGCGCGCATTGTCGCGCGCAACATGCTGGAGCGTGGAGAGACCTATTCCGAAGTGCCGTGGTTCTGGTCCGATCAATACGACATGACCATCCAGATTGCCGGCATGCCTGCGTTCGGCGTGACGACCGTCGTGCGCGAGACGAGCGCCGCGTCGCGAGTTTTCTTCGCGCTGGATCGCGATGGCGTGCTGGTCGGCGCAAGTGGTGTTGGACAGGCAAGCGAGATCGCACGTGACGTGCGCGTGGCGCAAGAGTTGATTGCGCGGCGGGCGTGCGTTGAACCTTCCTTGCTCTCGGATCGCAGCGTCAAGCTCAAGCCGTTGCTTGCCGTGGAGGCGCTATGACGCAGCGGCTCGACATCTATCAGTCGCTATGGGCAATGGAGCGCCGTCATACCGACGGTAATGAGCGCTCGCTTGAAGACAACATAACGATGATCGCGCAAGCGGGTTTCAACGGCGTCAGCGCTGGCTATGCGTCGCGCGACGACGTGCGCCGGCTTAGCGGCTTGCTAAAACCGCTCGGCCTACAAGCAGAAGGACAATGTTTTCCGCGTACGGTAGATGACCTGCAACCGATCCTTGAAATAGCCACCGAATTCGGCGTGCATCACATCGACTTGCAGCCGGACGTACGGCCGCGTCGCCTCGATGATGCACTCAAGTTGATCGATGGATGGACACGACTCGCCGAGCAGGTGGACTTTCCGGTGTATATCGAAACGCATCGGGACCGCATGACGACCGACCTGCATTTCACGCTCGATCTGCTTGATGCAAGACCGGACCTGAAACTGCTTGGCGACATTTCACACTATCTGGTCGGACGTGAATTCGCGCTGCCCGTGTCCGATGAAAACCACGCTGCGATGCATCAGATCCTCGACCACTCGTGGGCGTTTCACGGCCGCGTCGCGAGCCGTGAACAGGTGCAGGTAGAGATCTCATTCGAGCCGCACCGGATCTGGGTGGACCTGTTTCTTGACTGGTGGCGTTATGGCTTTGCGTCGTGGCAACGGCGCGCCGATCCTGACGACACGCTGGTCTTCACTTGCGAGCTGGGACCCAAGCCTTACGCAATCATCGGCCGCGATGGCAACGACACAACCGACCGCTGGGCGGAATCGCAGCTGATGCGCGACTGGATTCGCGAACTCTGGAACGGCCTGAGCCGCCAGGAAAAACCCGCGCCGTTAGCGCTTAGTCGCTGAGCGGAAGGTTTTCGCGCAACAACACCGTGACCGGAATCTGCTGCGGCAACGCCACGCCGGGATCGCGATGATAGTGCCGCAAGATGATTTCGATGGAACGCATGGCTTCGGCGGCCGGGTTCTGGTCGAGTACGGCGTCGAGCGTTCCTTCAATAAGCAAGCGTCGCGAAATGTCGTTGAGTTCGTGGCCGACGAACACCGTCGAACGAACGCGGTCGAGCGCTTGGAGTGCCGCGCCGACACCTTCGTCACCGACGGAAATGTTGTAGATCCCGCGCAGGTCGGGATAACGCCGGAAGGCGTCGCGAGTGAGGCTTTCGGTGACCGCCGATTGCTCGCGGCTCTCGACGGTCTCCACGATGTCGCAGTTAGGGAAACGCCGCCGCAACACTGAGCGGAAACCGCTTTCGCGTTCTTCATGGCCGAGGAAATCATGCATGCCCGTCATCACGAGCACCTTGCCTCCCGCATCGCCGAGAAAGCGGCCCATCAGCTCGCCCGCGACCCGTCCTGCCCCGCGATTATCAATACCCACGTAAGCCAGGCGTCCCGTTCCCGGCAGGTCGCTGGCAAGCGTGACGACCGGCATCGCGCGGCTGACCTGACGCAGCGCCGCCGTGATGTCGGGATGCTCGTACGCGACGATGATCAGCGCGTCGGCCTTCTGCGTCGCGCGGCTGATGGTCTCGACCACGCGCGCCGGTTCGAGGTTGTCGAAGTAGGTCACCGCGCAGATCACGCGCTGCGCTTCGAAGGCCTTCTGAGCGATTTCGAAACCCTGCTTGAGATAGACGTAGTAAGGCGCTACGGGTTGCTGCAACAGGATCGCGATGCGCAACCAGCGCACGGACACCGCGTCGAGCGCCCGATCGATCTTGAGCTTGCGCGCCCATTCGAGCACGCGCCGCTCCTTCTCGCGCGAGACGCCGCCGCGGCCGTTGAGCACGCGATCGACGGTTGCTTCGCTGACGTCGGCGGCCTTGGCGATATCGGCCATGCTCGTTTTACGGCGGTTGGTCAGGTCGGGCATGAGCCTTACACGTTTTAGGGAATGGACCACGGGACTGGCCTGATGATCGCATCAACTCATCGGCCCATCAAGCCGGCCTATCAAGCAAGTGCATGGAGTGAAGCCCTAATAAGTCACCGGCCACGAACGGCGACAGCAATACCCCGCACGCCGGCCTGACATTCGCACCGCGAATGCAGCCGCGCACGGGACATAACAGGAGACAGGAGATGGCCCGGAGATTCAGTACATTTCAAACGCGTTCTAAGTTCGCGATAGCGGCATGCATCACATCCACGCTTTTCGCGGCAAGCGTTGCTCGCAGCGCGGAGCCGCTGAACATTGTCATGCTGACACACGGCGCGGCGACGAACGCGTTCTGGCAGGCCGTGAAGAAAGGTTTCGACGATGCCTGCACGCGCGTTCAGGCGCATTGCCAGATGGTCTTTACTCAAACCGATGGCTCGATTGAACAGCAGAGCGCGAACTTCCAGGCCGCCGAGGCGCGCAAGCCCGACGCAATCCTGACGACCATCGTGGACGACAACGCGCTTACGCCCATGATCAACGACGCCCGCGCCAAGCACATCATCGTGATCGCTTATAACGTCGATCAAAGCGGCGGCGCGGCGGGTGCGGCGAAACGGCAGGCGTTTATCGGCCAGAACTTTGTCCCGGCAGGGCGCAGTCTCGCCCATCAACTCACCAGCCAGTTTCCAAAAGACGGACCGGTCCGCGTGCTGATTGGTGTCAGCGCGCCGGGGCAGAACTGGGCCGAACAACGGGCGAAAGGCGTGATGGAAGGTCTCGATGAATGGAAGCGCGCCAATCCGACTCGCACGGTCGTGATCGACCGGATCGACTCGGGCACGGATCTCTCGGTAACGGGCGAACGCGTCGGCGCGTATCTCACCGCCCACCCCGACACAACGGCTTACTTCGACATGGGTTTCTTCCATGCAGCAGTAGCGCGCACATTGAAGGATCGCAATGTGCCGCCAGGCAAGGTACTGCTTGCAGGCTTCGATATCGTGCCGCAAGTCCTGCAGATGATGAAGGCAGGCTACATCCAGGCCGAAGTCGATCAGCAACCGTATGCGCAGGGGTTCATGCCCGTGATGCAGGTGTATCTCGCGAAGTCCTTCGGCCTTGCACCCACCGATATCAACACCGGCAATTCGCTCGTCATGCCCGCCCAGGCGGACTCAGTCATCGCGCTCTCGCAACAAGGCTTGCGCTAGGAGATTCGCATGAAAAAGCTGCTCAAGATCTACCTGCAGAAGCCGGAGTTGGCGGGCATCGTATTGCTCGCCGTGTTGATCGGCTTGTTCCAGGTGCGCTCGCAAATGATATTTCTCAGCGCGGAAAATATCCGTGGCGTGCTCGGCGTGTTGCCTGAAGTGGGACTGGTGGCTATCGGCGTGACGCTACTGATGATCTGCGGTGAGTTCGATTTATCCGTAGGGTCGGTGTTTGCACTCACGCCCATGTCGATCACGCTGCTGATGAATGCGGGCGTACCGTTCTGGCTGGCATTTTTTATCGGGCTGGTGGTAGCCGCGTGTGTGGGCCTCGCTAACGGATTGATCACGCTGGTCTTCAACATACCGAGTTTCATCACCACGCTTGGCATGTTGTTCATTGTGCGATCACTGACCGTCGTTCTGTCCGGTGGTTTCCCGCCGAACCTGCCTATCGAACGGATGCCAGCACAACTGTTCGTAAGTTTCATAGGACCGGAGGGGTTGTTTCGCGCGTCGTTTCTTTGGTTCATCGCCATCGGGGCGGCTGCGGCATTCTTGCTGTCCGCGACCAATCTCGGCAACTGGATGAAAGCGACCGGCGGCTTTCTTGAAGCGTCCATATCGAGCGGTGTACCGGCTCGACGCGTGAAGCTGTTCTCCTTCGTGCTGTGCTCGGTGCTCGCGGGTTTCGCCGGCATGATACAGGTGCTGCGGCTTGGCGCGGCGCTTCCATCAATTGGCGATGGTCTCGAACTACAGGCGGTGGCCGCGGCCGTGATCGGCGGGACCGCGTTGTCTGGCGGGATCGGTAATGTGCTCGGTGCAGTGGTGGGCGCCCTGCTGATTCGCGTGATCGATAACGGCCTGGTGCTGACGCAAGTCGATGCCAACTGGTTCAAGTTCGCGGTCGGCAGCCTGACCATTTTCGCAGTGGTCGCCAACGCATGGATGCGCCGCACGGCGCGACATCTGAAGGTGCAACTATGAACACACTCTCCTCCCCGGCTCACGATACCGCCCTGCATTCGTATCAGGGTAACGACGGCGCCACCTCCGACGCGCTGAGCACATCGACCTCGCTGATGGCCGTGCGCAACTTGCACAAGTGGTACTCCGGCGTGCATGCGCTCAAAGGCGTGAGCCTGGACTTCAAACGCGGCGAAGTCGTGGGCCTGCTCGGCGACAACGGCGCGGGCAAGTCGACTCTCATCAAGATTCTCTCGGGCGTGCATCGGCCGGATGAAGGCGAGATCCTGTTCCAGGGCCGCCCTGTGCGCATCCCCACGCCCAAGGCGGCGATGCAGTTGGGTATCGAAACGATCCATCAGAACAACTCGCTCGTGCCCAATCTGTCGATCGCGCGCAATCTGTTTATCGGGCGCGAACCGTTGTTGTTTTCGCTGTTCGGCATTGGCCCCATGGACCATGCGCGCATGCGCACCGACGCCGTCAAGGCCATTGCCGATGTCGACCTGCATCTGCGTTCGGCGGAAGCGCTGCTGGGTGAACTGTCGGGTGGCCAACGCCAGGGCGTGGCGATTGCGCGCGCGATGCACTTCAAGTCGAAGCTGCTGATCCTCGATGAACCGACGAATCATTTATCGGTGAAGGAGACGGACAAGGTGATCGGGTTTGTGCGGGGCTTGTCGGCGCAGGGCATTACCGGCGTGTTCATCAGCCACAACCTGCAGCACGTGTTTCACTCGTGCGACCGGATTGTCGCAATGGCGCGTGGCGAAGTCGTGCTCGACCGGCCGGTGGCGCAGACGTCTATTGAAGAAGTGACGGAGATGCTTTGATCGACTACAGGGTGGAGAGATAAATCGATGGGACAGTTCGACGGCAAGGTGGCTGTGGTCACCGGTGGTACACAGGGGCTTGGAGCGGCGATCGCGGCGCTGCTCGTTGAGCGCGGGGCGAGGGGCGTCGTTATTTGCGGACGTTCGCGCGAAAAAGGCGAAGCGAAGGCGCGTGAGTTGAGCGAGACGAGCGGCGCAGACGTTCGTTACGTGCAGGCAGATCTCTCGCAGGTCGACGATTGCCGGTCGGTGATCGCGGCGGCAGACGCGCGGTTCGGGCGCATCGATGTGCTGGTCAATGCAGCAGCCATGACCGATCGCGGCACGATCCTCGATACGGACCCCACGCTCTTCGATCGCATGTTCGCGACGAACGTGCGCGCTCCGTTCTTCCTGATGCAGGAGACCATTCGTGTCATGCGGCGCGAGCGCATTGAAGGTTCGATCGTCAACATCTGCTCGATGTCTGCAATGGCGGGGCAACCGTTCATCGCGGCGTATTGTGCGTCGAAGGGAGCGCTGGCCACGTTGACGCAAAATACGGCTTACGCGCTTTTGCGTAACCGGATTCGGGTGAATGGCTTGAATCTCGGCTGGATGGCGTCCGATGGCGAGGACCGGATACAGCGGGAACATCACGGCGCGGCTGACGACTGGCTGACGCAGGCGAGTGCTGCGCAGCCATTTGGGCGATTGATCGACCCGGAGGAAGCGGCCCGCGCGGTGGCGTTTCTGGCGAGCGGAGAGTCGGGTCTGATGACGGGGTCGATGGTGAACTACGATCAATCGGTGTGGGGTGCGTTCGACGACGCGCCGCATCCAGGGGCTGCACTTTAGAGCGCCGGTCAAACCCGTGGACCATCTTGTGCGGGTCCACGGGCTTACGCGCACCCATCACCGGCACAGCAAGCCTTAGAGAGTCCTTCGGACTTCACCCCGCGCTGATATCCGACTTGACCCGTTTAACGCTGCACAAGCCGCCACATGATCGCCTCACCTGCCTCGAAGGTCATGGCACAAAGCCTCGTTGTGTTGGACGTGCCGTCATGAAACTTTCCCCCGTGTTAGCACAATGCTGGAATCCTGCGGGGAAAGTGCCGATCGTCGCAACCAAACTCGCTTTTCGCCAGTCCCCGGATCAACTCCGACGCGTCTTCGAAAACGTGATGGTCTCAAACAGTTCGTAAGTCGCGCTCGGCGTCTGGTCGGCGCCGGGCGCGTGGTAGTAGTTCATCGTAATGGTGGTCTTGCCACCCGGCTTCCCCGGATCATGATCGAACACGGCAATGCCATAACCGGTACCGGTATCGCGCTGCGCGGACCAGATGGCATCCTCCAGCGCATCGGCGGGCTGGCGCACGAACGTGTTCGCCGCGGTCCCGGGTACCGGCCGGTTGGGCTTGGTGAACACCTTTGCCTGCACATTGCCGGTCCCGGCGTCCAGCCCGTAGACATCCAACGGCGCACTCGTGCCGCCACCACCCAGGATCAGGTGGATCGTGCCCTGGCTGGTATCGAAGGCACCGTCGGCGGGGTTTGTCGTAATGACCGGTCGAGGCTGAAGCGTATCCACTGGTTCGCCCGTCACGGCATCCATGCCCGCATGGTGATTGCAGCCGCGTACGGGGAAGCTGCGCTCGTAATCATGGTCATGGCCGCACAGCACGAGATCGACGCCATAGCGGTCGAACAAGGGCAACCATGCCTCCCGGATACCCTTGTCGGAGCCGTTGCCAGTCTTCGAGGAAGTCAGTGCGTCCTGGTGCATCTGGACGACGATCCAGTCGATGCCCTTGTCCTCGGACGCTTTACGCAACGTCTCCCCTAGCCAGCGAGTCTGCTCGCCACCGCTATAGCCGCGAACGTAGAGTGAGGTCCCCGGGGCGATCAGCGGATTGCCTGTGCTTGCGGCCGGCACCAGCGGGCCCGGACCCGCGACGAAAGCAGCCGCGTCCTGATAGACCACGTCATCCGCATCGAGCGAGACGAACAGCACGGAACTCACACGAAAGCTATACCAGCGACCAGGAAAACGCGTGCCATTCTCCGGCAACGTATAGCGCGCCAGATACGAGTCAAGCCCCTGCTCGCCGTTGTTGAATTCCAGCTCATGATTACCCGGGCAAGGCATCCAGGGGCGATTGGCCGCCGAGGTCTGCGCATTGTTGCCGAAGTCGCGCCATACCTCGGGCTGATGTGCCGGGTTCAGGTTGGCATAACAGAGATCGCCGTTGAGCAAGTGAAAGAGCGGCTGGAACCGCTCCACCGCCTGCACGGCGAATCGGCTCTGCAGCGACGAGAGCACCCAGCCGGTATTCGGCGTGGCGAGGTCGCCATAGCTGGTCCAGCGAAACGGGGCTCGGCCGTGCGGGGCAGTCTGGAAACTCGCCGTGAAGGGATGGGCCGCATTGCTGTCGTTGTCGGCGGTGACTTCGTACTCGTAGTTGACCGCGGGTCGCAGTCCATGAAGCCGCGCGTGATACGTGCAGACAATCTCGCCGTTGAGTCCATCGGTATAAGTGCGCTGAACGCCGTGAACGGTCGTCTTCGTCTCGCCGGCACGGCCGAAGCGCACCCGCGGATTGAGCGCCGGGCTAAGCGAGGCCCACGAGATCACCACCTCGGCCCACGGCTCCTTGCCCCAGGTCAGGTGGATCTGCTCAGGCGTGCCGTCCGGGCCCGCCGCAGCGGCCCGGCTAGCTGAAGCCAGACCGCCTGCAGCCGTTGCCAGGCCGGAAGCACCGGCAAGCTTGAGAAAACCACGCCGCGAAACGGAAGCACCCTGCTCGACCGGCGCAAGATCGCCAATGTTCTTGTTCGACATATCTGGTGTTCCAGTCCTTGAAGGGATAAGCCAGCACAAGACGCCCACTGCAGCGCAGAGAGCAGACCAGCTCGAGCACTCCATTATTGCCAGACGTGTTTACCGGACCATGACAGAGACAGAGTCGCGGTAATTCGTTTTCGGCGTGAAATCTGTATTATCCCGCCAGTGATTGGCGCGGCATTTCCGCCGGGTGCGCACCACCGAACGTGGTGCCAGGACATCCCGCTCACACTAATCATTCGCTCGAACCGCGCTTTTTGCGCATTAAATAACAGGGATAAAAATGCCCGAGCATACTGCTGTCGACCAGCTTGGCTTTCGCCGCATAATTCGTCGCAACATCGCCTTGCCGATCGGTGCAGGCTTGGCCACCGCCGCGGTATTCGTGGCTCTTCTGTTCTATCTGCTGCAGGCCATGGACTGGCTCGACCATTCCGGGCGCGTGGTCGCAGACGGCAGCGACCTGATCAAGCTCGCGGTCGATCGCGAGTCCGGCATGCGGGGCTTCCTGATCACCGGCGACGACGCCTATCTCGCGCCGTATGAGCTCGGTCGAGCCAGTTTCACCGCGAAGCTGTCCACGCTGACCGAACTTGTCAGCGACAACCCGCCGCAAGTCGAACGCCTGAAGCGTATTGGCGCACTGGAGGCGCAGTGGGACGCAATTGCCGGACAGCTCATTACCCTGCGTCGCGCGAATCAGGATTACCAGGGCGTCATGCGCACCAGCAAGGGGAAGCTCGAGTTTGATGAAATGCGCCGAGAGTTCGACGCCTTCATGGATGTCGAGTTGAACCTGCGCTGGGAACGGACGGCAACGGTCAGGCGCGTCACCATTACCGCAGTGGCGCTCTTCCTCGGCATCAGCCTTTCGCTCAGCTTGCTGCTCGCCGTGCTGGGCCGGCGCGAGTTGACGAATCTGTCGACCACCTACGATCGCGCATTGCGGGCGCAGACCGAACACACTGAAACCCTGCAACAACAAGCATGGCTGCGTACCGGGCAGAGCCAGCTGGCGGAAAGCGCTGCGGGACAACAAGCGCTGCCGCAGCTCAGCCGTGCAATGCTCGAATTTCTCGCCCAGTACCTCGGCGTGGTCGTAGCCGCGCTTTATGTCCGCGATGCAACCGGCACGCTACGCCGCGAAGCGGCCTACGGTTTCAGCCGTGAAAACGAAGCGCGCTCACAATCCTTCGCAGGAACAGAGACGCTGGTCGGCCAGGCTGCCACGGATGGCCGGCTGATCGAAGTCGACAACATCCCTGACGACTATCTCAAGGTCACATCGGGACTGGGAACCAGCGCACCGAAGAGCGTAGTCATGGCACCGATCGAGAACGGCGGTACCGTCAATGGCGTCGTGGAACTCGGGTTCATGAAGCCGGTATCTGCGCGGGACATCGAGTTCCTGAAGCTGATAGCAGGAAACATGGGGGCGTCGGTTGAGGCGGCGCTGTATCGCGAACGGCTGCAGGACACGCTCGAGCAAACGCAGCGCCTCAACGAGGAAATGCAGCTTCAGCAAGAAGAACTGCGCACCGCGAACGAGGAACTGGAAGAGCAAACCGCCGCGCTCGAAGAGTCGCAAGCGGATCTGGGCAATCAGAAAACAGAACTTGAATCGATCAACGAACAGCTCACTTTCCAGGCCCTCGCGCTCGATCAAAAGAACGAGGAACTCGGCCATGCTCAAGCAGAACTGGAACAGCGCGCCGACGACCTCCAGCGTGCCAGCCAGTACAAGTCAGAATTCCTGGCGAACATGTCGCATGAGTTGCGCACGCCGCTCAACAGTTCGCTGATCCTCGCCAAACTGCTGTCGGAAAACCAGGGCGGGAATTTAAGCGCCGAGCAGGTCAAGTTCGCCAATACGATCTATTCAGCCGGCAACGATCTGCTCAACCTGATCAACGACATCCTCGACATCTCCAAGGTCGAGGCAGGCAAGCTCGAACTCGCGCCGGAAGATGTATCGATGCGCCGCCTGATTGAGTCGTTGAAGCGCACCTTCGAGCCGCTTGCCGACCAAAAGCAATTGAAATTCGTCGTCGATGTAACGGCGGATATGCCGCCATCGATATTCACCGACTCGCGGCGGCTGGAACAGATTCTCAAGAACCTGCTGTCGAATGCAGTGAAGTTCACCGACGCGGGGACCATCTCGCTCGCCTTGGGTCTGGACACCGGCAATCGGGTGCGCTTCGCCGTAACAGACTCGGGTATCGGCATTGCGCCGGAACACCACCAAACGATTTTCGAAGCGTTCCGTCAAGCCGATGGAACCACCAGCCGGCGCTATGGGGGCACCGGCCTGGGTCTGTCGATCTCGCGCGATCTGGCAACGCTGCTCGGCGGCGCGATCCGCGTGAACAGCACGCTCGGCGCAGGAAGCACGTTCGAGCTGACGCTGCCCACGCACTGGACGGGCGCCAGCGAGCCGACGGAAATCGTCCGCGCACTGCCCACACCGTTGCGCGCACCATTGCCAACTCCGGCTGTCGCCGCGCCGACTCAGCCGCCGGCCACCTGGGCACAAGACGTACCGGCGTATAACGACGATCGCGCGAACTGGACGCCTGGCCGCCGGTCAGTGCTGGTGATTGAAGACGACCTGTCATTTGCAGGCATTCTGTTCGAGCTTGCCCATGAGATGCAGTACGGCTGCCTGGTCGCGCAGACTGCCGTCGAAGCGCTGCAACTCGCCGCGCAGTACTTGCCCGATGCCATTCTTCTCGACATCGGCTTGCCTGACCGGTCGGGTCTCGCGCTGCTGCAGCAGTTGAAAGACGGTCCGCTCACGCGTCACATTCCTGTGCATGTAGTGTCGGCTGCTGATAGCAGCGGGGCTGCGCTGCATCTTGGCGCCATCGGCTACGCCATCAAGCCGACCACGCGCGAGCAACTGAAGGACATCTTCCACAAGCTGGAGGAAAAATTCACGCAGAAGGTCAAGCGCGTGCTGCTGGTGGAAGACGACGCACGCCAGCGCGAAAGCATCGTGCAACTCATCGCGGACGGCGATATCGACATCACCGCTGTCGAGCTTGGCGAACAGGCGCTGGCGCTGCTGCGAACAACTATCTTCGACTGCATGATCATCGACCTGAAGCTGCCCGACATGCAGGGTGGCGAGTTGCTGCGGAAGATGTCGAGCGAAAGCGTGTGCTCTTTCCCGCCGGTGATCGTCTATACCGGACGCAACCTGACGCATGCGGAGGAAGCCGAGCTGCTGAAATATTCACGCTCGATCATCATCAAGGGCGCGCGCTCGCCAGAACGGTTGCTGGATGAAGTCACCCTGTTCCTGCACAAGGTCGAGGCGGACCTGTCGTATGAACGACAAACCATGCTGAAGGCAGTGCGTAGCCGGGATCGCGCCTTCGAGGGGAGGCGCATCCTGCTGGTCGACGACGATATCCGCAACATCTTCTCGTTGAGCAGTGCGCTCGAACATAAGGGCATGACCGTGGAGATCGCACGCAACGGGTTCGAAGCGATCACCCAGTTGAACAAAACACCGGACATCGACCTTGTGCTGATGGACGTGATGATGCCCGGCATGGACGGACTCGAGGCCACGCGCCGGATTCGTACCGACCCTCGCTTCGCCAGCCTGCCGATCATCGCGATCACAGCAAAAGCGATGAAGGACGATCAGGAACAGACTCGTGTAGCAGGGATGACGGACTATCTCGCCAAGCCGATCGATCTGGACCGGCTCTATTCGCTGCTGCGCGTGTGGCTGCCGAGCCTCGAACGGATGCGTGGCTGAGGTGCGCCTGTAAGGGTCCGTCCTGCGGGTTGGACCCTCCGTTGCATCCACGGCCGCGAGCGCGACGTATATCGCTTCATGCCAGCGCAATCTAGCGCGGCTCAATGAGGAGATAGTCATGAACAAGGCAATACTGAGCGTTCTTATCGCAGGGCTGTCTGTCGCTGCATCCAACGCTTTTGCCGATGCCGACACGGTGATGGTCGGCGGCCAGGCAATGTATCCGAGCAAGGATATTGTCGATAACGCGGTCAACTCCGCAGACCACACCACGCTCGTCGCAGCGGTGAAGGCGGCAGGCCTGGTCGACACGCTGAAGAGCAAGGGCCCGTTCACGGTTTTCGCTCCGACGAACGAGGCGTTTGCAGCCCTTCCGGCCGGCACGGTCGACAACCTGGTCAAGCCTGAAAACAAGGCGACCCTGACAAGCATATTGACGTACCACGTCATTCCCGGACGTTACGACTTCAGGAAGCTCGATGCTGCCATCAAGCAAGGCGGCGGGAAGGCCGACATCAAGACCGTGAATGGCGAGACGCTGTCGTTCTCTGAGAACGGTCCGCATAACATTGTTGTCGCCGATGAATCGGGCAACACCGCCGCTATCTCGACCTACGATGTGTACCAGAGCAACGGCGTGATCATGGTGGTGGATAAGGTCCTGCTGCCGAAGTAAGCGATGCGCTTGTTTCTGCCGCGGGGCCCGTACACGGACCGCGCAGAAACACCATAGGGCGGCACTGCGACTTGCCATGCGGGTCCTTGTCTTCACCATCACTATCCGGCGTGGCGCGCTCTGTTCAAGCGTCACAGGAACATCTGCATCACTTCTCAAGCCAGCGTCGAACCTGGCTAGCACCGCTTCATGATCCAAATTTATCGTCGACTAATACTAGCGTTGCTTACCATCCTGCTTTCGTCACAGACGATCGCCGAGCCGATCCGACTTCAGGATTACCTTGCCATTGCAGGTCCCCCTCCTGACTCGCGTATTGCATATGGCCCGGCACAATCGCAATTTGTCGAGTTGTTCCGGCCGACCGGCGCGGGACCCTACCCTGTGGTCGTATTACTTCACGGCGGATGCTGGGCGCACAAATATGGTGGTCTGACCCAGGTCGCCGCAATGGGACGCACGTTGGCGAACGAAGGGATCGCAGTGTGGAGCATCGAATACAGAGGCGTGGATGAGGACGGCGGTGGTTTTCCCGGTACCTATGAGGACATCGCGTCCGCGTTGGACACGCTAAGGGATCAGTCGTCCGCGCTTGATATCGACTTGACTCGCCTTGTGGCTGTCGGTCATTCGGCAGGCGCACAACTCGCGCAATGGGCGGCGGCACGGGAGCGTATCAGTCCGGCGAGCCCTCTTTACGCAGCAACACCCTTGCCCATTCCGGCCGTCATAGGCCTGGGCACGCTACCCGATTTGCACGATGCCTGGTCTATCGAACGCGCTTGCAGGCTCGACCCCCTTACGCTAACCGGTACGCCGCAACCCGGCAGGCAAGACGTGCTGGCCGACACTTCCCCCACCGCGATGCTGCCATCTGGTGCACACACCGTGTTGATCAACGGTGAACTGGACACGGTCGCGCCGCCTGATCTCGCGGCGCGCTACGCGCTCGTGGCACGTCGCGCGGGCAACGACGTGAAGACAATCGTTGTTCCCGATGCTAGCCATTACGACGAAGTGTTGACGAGCTCGCCGGTGTGGCCCGTGCTGCAGGCGCAAATACGCAAGGCACTTGACATCAGATAGCTGTCAACCGATGCCCGCGGAAACAGCTCCATGCTTCATTGCGCAAAAAGCGGGCTGTCACGCTTTTGCGTGCGCGGAGAAAGCGCTTCGCGCCCTCGCCAGCAATCGTTCTCGGCCAAGATCCGAAGCCTGGATCCGGGAAAATACTTGTTCCGCATATCCGAGCTCACGAAGGCGCTTTAAAAGGGCCGGAGGCACCGCAGCATCACCGTTTATTGCCAGTTCAAGAAGCCAGTCAAGCTCGAACTCAGTGAGGTCGTTGCGCATCGCTTACTCCCTAGCCAGGCAAAACTTGGCGAAGCACGGCCCATCCGCATTCGCGAGCGGATCTATCGAGAAGTCAGTGTTTAATTCACACGCCTCGAACGCCAGATCACGTTAGACGAGATACGTAAGACGGAAACGTTCGGATGCAGTGCGGTTGCTTATTTATTGGTGCCGCACGCCCTTTTGCTTAACCGCCTCGGCATGCGCATGCTCGTACGGTTCAGCCGGGATAAACGCGCGTTCCAGGCCACCGTCGCTTAGCCAAGCACGCGTTTTCCCAGCTGCACGCTCAATCAGTCGATCGCACTGAATGTAGCCGTAAGGCGATACATCGAGTGGACACAAGGGCGGTACGACAAAGATCTCTGCACGCGACGAATAAAACGCCAGATCGCGCACGAGTTGCCGCGCGCTGATCAGCGTCATTGCGTGAATAGCCTGCGCGATCGCGTTGGCCGGCGGTTTGTGCAGCGCACAGGCGAAACCGGCCGGCAGCACGATGATGCGTTTCGCGCCGAGCCCGACGGCTACCGAGATCGGCGTATTGTTGGCCACGCCGATCTCGACCAGATCGATACCGTCAATGGGCACCGGCGGAAACACCCCGGGAATCGCGGCGCTTGCAACGACGGCATCCACCACAGGGCGCGACCGGATACGATGTTCATGAATCGCCGACGTGCAACCCGGCCAGTCCGCACCGCCCCGGCGTTGGGGTTACCGAAATCGCCTCGTGCCGGAACACCAGCGTTGTGCCCGAAACAGCCTCGGTAAATCATCGCCGGACAGGGCTAGTGGCCCTTGAACAACTCCAGTAACTGGTTCTGCATCTGCATCATTTCGTGCTCGTGCTTCATCTCCATTTGAGCCATGGCTTCCTTGTGGTCCATCTCCATCTGCATCATCTTTTGCTGAATGGTGATGGCCTGGGTCCGTTGTTCAGGCGTCAGCTTGTCCATCATCATTTGATAGTCCTGCGGCATCAGATACATGCCGGCATGTCCAATTCCCTGAGCATGCGCGAGACCGGTTGCGAGCGACAGCGGAAGCATTGCGCACAGGATGATTTTTCGAATCGATTTCATCAGATCTCCAGTTTCATGTTTAGCGTAAAAATATAAGGATGACTACGCAATCAGCTTGTATTCATCCAGTTGAAAACAGTGTCATTCATGCCGCCAGCCCAGTCCTCTGATCTCCCGCCAGTCTTGCCGTGGCCGACTTGTTGAACCCGGACGCCCGGTGCCTGTTGCCGCTCCCTTCCCGTTGTTTAATGCCGGGCGAAATTCGGCGTACCGCCTGGTCCATACGGATCGGGGTTACCGAAACGTGAGATGGTGCCGTCCATGCGAGCGTGAGCCAATTCGGCACGCACTTGCTCGCGTGTTTTCGGGCCTTGGTTCGACGCTACCGCCATCGCGTTCCCGTCCACAGGCTG
This sequence comes from Caballeronia sordidicola, assembly GCF_002220365.1. GTDB lineage: Bacteria > Pseudomonadota > Gammaproteobacteria > Burkholderiales > Burkholderiaceae > Caballeronia > Caballeronia sordidicola_C. Next base: position 23,736 of record NZ_MTHB01000073.1, read on the forward strand.
CACGGATTGCGCGTTCGCCAGTGTCGACACACCAAGGGCCGCCACGGTCATGATCATCATTAACTTGTTCAGTTTCATCACTACTCTCCAAAAAGGTCACTATCGACCGTTGACCTGCCGACGCGCCTGGCGGTCCAAGGGACGCTTGAGTACAGGCGCTTCATAGGGTATTTCGCCTGATTGCGGGCAACGGTTACAGGGAGCCCAAAAGATGTGTGGACGGTGATGGCAGGCAACTGAAAGCTGCCCGCGAGGTGATCCGGACGGTTGCAGCGTGCGTTGTAACTGAACTGAAGAATGACCGCGAAGACCCATGACAAGAATTCACAGTGTCGCGGTTCGTGTGGTGATATTGTCACTGACGATGGCGGTTGGACGCCCGTCATCAGCGTAAGCCATGCCCCTCGTTGTCGTGCACTCCAAATGGGCGTATTCGTCGACGAGGCTGAGAGTGGAAGAAGTGTCGCCGGTGGAAGATGCCGCTGAAGATTCCAACCGCGACGTCCTTTGAAATGCGTGAACGTGAAACAGTGCGCGTTCACGTTCAAACTATACGGTGATTAATATGGGCTTTCTGGATGAGGTAGGAAAGGTCGCGGGTGCAATCGCGGCAGTGGAAGCGACGGACAAGGTCGATCCGGACGCTTCAATTCTGACGAAAGGGATTGCGGCCGTCGCCGGCTTTAAAGGCGCAGGCGCTCTGGAGTCGCTGGTAGAAAAGAAAGAGGACGATGCCAGTCCGGACGACGCGGACAGTGCCGGAACACAGGCCTGATTTGCGGTCGCGCCAGGCCAGCCGCTGTCCAAGGGGCTGGCCTGGCGCATAGGGTTCGCTCGTCGCGCTACATCACGCGGCGCTCACCGTCTGCCAGCATATTCTCCGTCCACACTGACCGCTTCCTGCTGAAATAGTCCTGTCACATTCAGCCGCAATCCAGGCACACCACGCACACCCCTTAAAGCCGAAACACCTCGACGGCCTCGCTTAACGTTCTCGCCTGACTCTGCAGGGACTGTGCTGCGGCGGCGGCTTCCTCGACGAGCGCTGCGTTTTGCTGCGTGCTCTGGTCCATAGTTGCAACCGCCAGATTGACCTGCTCGATTCCCTTGCTTTGTTCGCCCGCCGCAGCGGATATCTCCGTCACGATCTGACAGACACGTTCGACCGCGCTCACCACGCTGCCAATGGTCGTCCCCGCGCTTTCCACCAGCGTCGACCCGGCGTCGATATGCGCGCTCGAATCCTGAATGAGCATCTTGATCTCCTGAGCCGCCGACGCGCTGCGCTGTGCGAGACTGCGCACTTCACCGGCCACGACCGCAAAACCTCGACCCTGTTCGCCGGCACGTGCCGCTTCGACTGCCGCGTTGAGCGCCAGGATGTTCGTCTGGAAAGCGATGCCGTCAATCACACTCGTGATCTCCGAAATTTTCTTCGAATGAGCGGCGATGCCCTGCATCGTGGTGACTACATTGCTGACGACTACGCCTCCCTTCACCGCCATTTCCGATGCTGTTGTCGCCATCTCTCTCGCTTGCCGGGCGCTCTCGAAACTCGCTTTCGCCGTCGCCGTTATCTGCTCCATGCTGCTTGCCGTGGTTTCCAGCGACGCCGCCTGTTGCTCCGTTCGAATGGAAAGGTCGTTGTTGCCGCTAGCGATTTCCGTCGCGCCAACGTTGATCGATTCGGTGCTGGCGCGCACGGTCGTCACCGTCTCAACCAGCGATTGCTGCATCTGCTCGAGCGCACGCAATAGCGCGCCCATCTCGTTGTCGCGGCCGGTATCGACGGGATTGGTCAGGTCGCCCGCAGCAATGCGCTGAAACTGGCGAATCGCTTGCCCGACCGGTTTGACGATTGCGTTAAGCAATGCCTGACGCGCGAATGTACCAACGACCACCGACGCTGACGCCGCTGCAGCCAGGAGCCAGAGCATCATGTGGAAGCGCTCTTGTGCGCTCGTATAGCGTGCTTTCTGGCGCTCGGTCAGAACACCTTCCAGCGCAGCCACTTGCGCGCCGAAGTTGTTGGCCAGCGCTTCCGTTTCAGCGCCTTGCAGGGATTTGTAGGCCGAGAAATCGCTTTTACCCAGCGCTTCGAACGACGCTTCCAGACCGTCGTGCAAGTACTTCTGACGCGCAGCGACAAAGCGCGTGCGCAGCGCCGTTTCGGTATCGTCCGCCGATGCAGTCGCGAGGTACGCCCGCACTTCCTCGTCGGATTGACGCAGATCGCCATGTGCGCCCTCGAGCAACGCCGGCTGAACATCGCCTAGTCCATAAAGCGCCGCAAAGCTGCCCAGCGCAAGACGTGCATGCATCACGTGTTCATAGCTGCTTTTGATTTGAAGAAGTGAGCGCGTGTCTTCCGTGTACATCTTTTCAATCGCGGCGTTACTGGTTTGAAGCGCGACGCCGGCCAATGCGCTAACCGCAATCAACAGCGCGGCAAAAACCGTCAACACGAGCGTAATGCTGGTACGTAAGCTGATGTGACCAAATAGACTTGTATATCCCGAAAAATGGGATACAGGAGGCGCTTTTGATATGTTCATCCGATTGTCTCCGACTCGTCGTGTACGTTGTATCGAAGGTATATCGGCGGCCCGGAGACAGGACTGGAGGGTCTTTGATGAATAAAGCAAAGCAGCCCAATTAGCGGGATTTAAGTTGGTTATAAGCGGTTAAACGAGGTTATTCTTCGATACACCCCCTGCCCCGGAGCGTCCCATGCAGACAGTTCGCCGTTTCGCATTCCTCGCGTTGACATGCAGTGTCATTGGTTTGTCGCCTTCGTCGAACGCATCGGCCGACTCCGCCGATGCGCAACGGAGCATCAAGCAGGTCGTCTCGTTCGGGGACAGTCTTTCTGACGTTGGCACCTATGCGTATGCCCGGAAATTCGGCGGCGGCACCTACACCACCAATCCGGGCGCGATCTCCGTAGAGGTTATCGCGGAACATTATGGGTCGGGCCTCACACCAGCGTTGACGGGAGGCTTCGGGCAACCCAGCGTCGTTCATCCCGAAGGATTTGGCTACGCCCAAGGCGGCGCCCGAGTCGCGGGGCCACCGAACCCCGGCGATGCAACAGGCGACACCGGCGAGTTACAGACTCCACTGACCTCACAGGTGGCGGCCTATCTTCAGTTGCATACACGCTTCACCGCACAGCAACTCGTACTGATGCAAGGCGGAGCCAACGACGTTCAGGATGCCTATGGCGCATGGGCGGGAATGGTTGCCAACGGCGGCGACCCGGCCGCGTCCTTGCAGGCGGTGCTGCCGCCGCTGCGACAGGCAGCGCAACAATTTGCGGGGCTGGTGCACAACGTGCAACAACACGGCGCCACTCATATCGTTGTACAAAACGTACCGGACATCAGCAAGGCGCCGATCGCAAACCTTGTTGAGCAGCAACTGCCTGGCTCCGCGAAAGTGCTTCGGCGGCTGTCGCAAGTGTTCAACACCGCGCTGGATGAAGCGCTCCCTTCATCGCCGGCCGTGTTGCGGATCGATGCATTCACGTTCATCGATGAAGCGTCAGAGAACTATCGCCAACTTGGCTTTCGCTTCGACGGCAGCGTCGGCACCCACGTAGCATGCGCCCCGGCAAACTTGCCACCGGCGTTTCAAGCCGATGACGCCAGCGCGCTCTTCTGCTCACGCGCGACATACGTCTCCCCTCATGCTGACGCCATTTATATGTTCGCTGACGCATATCATCCGACGACTCATCTGCAACAACTCATAGCGGACTACGTCGTGATCCTGATCGACAACTGGCTTCACGAATAGGCCATTGCCCTAGCCCTTCGTTGCCCCGAACGTCAGTCCGGCAACGAAGTGCCGCTGCATCGCGAAGAACATCATGACCGACGGCAACGCAGCCAGTATCGATCCCGCAGAGACAAGGTTCCACGACGTCACCCACTGACCCTTGAGCGCGGCCACACCCACGGTAATGGGCGCCGCCTCGTCTCCCGTGGTGAGGCACAGTGCCCAGAAGTAGTCGTTCCACACGAACGTGAAGACCAGGATTGCCAGCGCGGCGAGCGCCGGGCGAATCAACGGCAACACGATGCGAAAGAACACCGTCCACTCATTCGCGCCTTCAATGCGCGCGGCTTCGACCAACTCGAACGGCAACTGCTTGATGAAATTGCGCAGGAACAGCGCGCAAAACCCGGTCTGAAACGCGATGTGAAACAGGATCAGCGCGCCGACAGTATTGAAGATACCCATCTGCAAGGACAGGTCCCGCACCGGGATCATCAGGATCTGGATAGGTACGAAGTTCCCCGCGACAAACGTTGCGAATAACGTGGTGTTGCCCCGAAACGAATAGATCGCCAACGCAAAACCGGCCATGGAAGCCAGCACGATCGAGCCGACGACTGCCGGCACCGTTATGAGCACGCTGTTCCACATATAGTGGAGCATCGGGGACGTCGTCAGCGCATCGCTGTAGTTGGCAATCAGTGAGAAGTGCCGTGGCCAGCCCCAGTAATTGCCTTCGACCAGTTCATCGGAGGAGCGAATGGACGTCACCATCACCGCTATCAACGGCAGTAACCAGATCACCAGCGCGACCGGTAACGACAACTTGTAAAGCGCCCGATTCACGGGCTTCCACTTGGCGACGGGCATTGGAAACATGGCGCGCTCCTGGCTTATTGCTCGGTGCGCAACATTCTGCGCAAGTGATAAACGATGTACACCATCATGATCGCGAACAGCACCACGGCGATCGCGGCGGAATAGCCGATACGGTAGTACTTGATCGCCTGGTCGTACATGTAATAGGCCAGCACGGTGGAGCTTTCGAACGGACCACCGCCGCTCATGACGGAAATCAGGTCGAAGCTGCGCAACGCCCCGATGATGGTCACCACGATCGCCATGAAGGTCGTTGGACGCAGCTGCGGCAAGATGACGTGCCACAGCATGGTCCAGCCCTTCGCGCCTTCCATGCGGGCGGCTTCTATCTGCTCGGAATTGAGCGATGTCAGTCCAGTCAGGTACAAGATCATGCAATAGGCGGTCTGCGGCCAAAGCGCGGCAAAGATGATCCCGAAGGTCACGTAACGCGGATCGCCGAGCACCGGCACGCCATGTCCGAGGATCAGCTTCAGCAAGCCGAAAGTCGGGTCGTAGAACCAGCTGAACATCAAGCCGACCACCACGCCTGACAACACGAACGGTGCGAAGAACAGCGACTTCACCATGCGAATGCCTCTGACCGCCTGGTTCAGGTACAACGCGACGGCGAGACCCATCGGTGGCGCCAGCAGGAACAGGATCAGCCACAAGACGTTGTTCTTCAGCGCGGTATAGAACGTGGGCGCGTGGAACAGTTCGACATAGTTATCGAAGCCGACAAAGGTCTTCTCCGTCATCCCGTCCCAATTGTAAAAGCTGAGCCTGAGGCTGGAGAAGATCGGCCAGATCACGTAGATCGCGACCATGATGCAGGCCGGCGCGAGGAACAGGAACGCGGCCAACCGCTGCTGTCGCGCAGTCGCCGACATCCTTTTGCGGCGCTTTGACTTGATCGCCGGAACGCTGAGGGTTTCGGACATGTGGTGCTCTCCTGATCCTGATGCTGATCGCCAGGGCGGCTCGCGTTAGTGGCGAGCCGCCGTCTTACGCTACTTCTTGTAGATACGCTTGCGAGTGGCTTCGAGCTGCGCCAGGATCGCGTCAAGTTGCGTCGGGTCAGACACGAACTGCTGCATGCCCTTCATGCCTTCGTCGGCCATCTCCTTGGTCATGTCGCGGTCGTAGAACTGAGCAATGCCACCCTTCGTCTGCGAGAGGATCTGGAAGCCGATCTTCGAGATGGGATCGTCCGGTTCCGGCGCCTTGCTATTGGCCGGCAACGATCCCAACCCCTTCGCCAGTTGTGCGCTGATGTCCGGCGTTTCCGCGAATGCCAGGAACGTGTGTGCGTCCGCCTTGTTCTTCGCCTTCGACGGAATATGCAGCGACTCCACGGGACCATCTTCAGCAGTCGGCACGTTGCTGTCGATGATCGGGAACTGGAAGAAGCCCATCTGCGGCTTGATGTTCTCCGGGAAGCCACCTGTAATGAACGTACCCATCAGCATCATGGCCGCCTTGCCCTGGAACAGGAACGGCTGCACCGCATCGAGGTCGTAGGACAGCGAGTTGTCGATGAACACCTTGTTATCAATCAAGTCCTTCCACGCCGTATAGACCTTCTTCACGCGCGGGTCCGTGTAGGCGATGTCGCCTGCCATCAGCTTCTGATGAAACGCGTTGCCGTTGATGCGCAGGTCAAGGTAATCGAACCAGCCGGCGAGTGTCCATGCGTCTCGCCCAGCCACCGCGACCGGTGCAATGCCCGCCGCTTTCAGCTTCTTGCAGTCGTCGAGGAATTCCTGCCACGTCTTCGGCTCCGCGGTAATGCCCACCTTCTGGAACAGGTCTTTGCGGTAGAACATGCCCCAGGCGTAGTACACGGTCGGCGCCGAATATTGCTTGCCGTTGTACGTGGACGATTCCTTGGTCGACGCGTACATTGCGTTCCAGCCGTTCTTGTTCCAGTCCGGCGTCAGGTCTTCGAACAAGCCGCGCTTCGCGTAATACGCCATGCGTTCGCCGTTGTGCCAGTTGACAATATCGGGCGAAACGGTTGTGAGCCAGCCGGGCAATTGCACCTTGTAGGCTTCTTCATCGACGAAGGTCACCTTCACGTCAATATCCGGATGCGCTTTCTTGAAGGCATCGAAGGTCTGTTGCCAGACCGCGCGCTGGCTAGCCCCTTTGAACGCGATGTTCGCGGTCAAGGTCCCCGCCTGCGCAATGCTGGTTGTGGCTATGGCTATGGATACGGCCAGCGCCGCGCCGGTCAGTCCGTGGCGAATCAAGGTTTTCATGCGTGTCTCCTCATCGATGAGTGTTGTGTGCCTGGCTATGCTCTGTAAATCGCGACGCCCTGCGGTTCTACTTCGTCCTGCCCCACTATGAAGCTCACGGCGGCCGGAATCCTGTACGGCGTCGCGTTGTAGTTAAAGACATAGGTCAAGCCACCACGCCGGCTGATCCGGATGCCTTCGGGCAACGGTGCGGCATTTAGGCCGGCTGCTTTCGCCACGTTCAGAAAGATCTCCTGCGTGAGGGTTTCATCGAAGAGACTGGCGAGGTAGCGCACGGAACCGCTACGTACGATGGCGGGATGCCCGTCCGCGAACGATGCCTCAACCTGCACGCCATTGCTTGCTTCGATGAAGTCGCGCCAGTGACGCGCCTCACCGCGTTGGTCCACCTTTTCGGTTACGTTCGGGCGCATCGATTCAACGCGCCACACGCGGATGGGAATAAGCTTCGCGATGCCCTCGCCCGGCGGCAGCGCAGCGGGAATCGTCAGATCGACCGTCTTGGATCCCGTGCGCGGCCCGAGCACCACCTGTGCGCCGCTTGCCGCGAGCCTGCCGGCAAAATCAGCGGGCACCACCGGCAGCGGCGGCACGACGATCATCTTGTAGCCATCCAGCGGGGCATCGACCGGAATCACATCGACATCGAGCCCCAGGCTGCGCAATGCGCTGTAGTACTCGAATGCAAAACGCGGATAGTGGAAGTCAGCACCTTGGGGATGAATTTCGAATAGCCACTTTGCTTCGTAATCCCAAACAAGTGCAACTTTGGTGGATACCGTCGATTCACCGTCTGCTTCCAGCACCTGCTCGATTTCCTTCGCCACCACCGACGCTTCCACGCCGCCCATATCGAGCCGGTTATCGGGTGTGTTCAACCCCGCGTGCATCTGCTCTTGCGCGAACGGCGCTTGCCGCCAGCGGAAATACGATACGCACCCCGCGCCGTGCGCGAACGCTTCCCAACTCCAGAGACGCACCATGCCCGGCAGCGGCGCGGGATTCCAATGCGCCCAGTTCACCGGCCCCGGTTGCTGCTCCATCACCCAGAACGGCAACTTCGACATGCCGCGATACACATCGTGATTAAACGATGCGAAGTCGGGATGGCCCGTGCGCAGCCACTTCGACTTGATCGACGGATCGAACCACTGCTCCTCGAGCGCGCCGAGCGGATAGCTGTCCCATGTCGCAATATCCAGGTCCGCCGCCACCTTGTAGTGATCGAACTCGGTGAAGAGTTGCATGAAGTTGTGCGCGACCGGCCGCTGCGGCGAATGCGCGCGAATGATGTCGACCTGCATGCGGTTGTAACGTACGACTTCGTCCGAGGCGAAACGCCGGTAATCGAGCCGATGCGTCGGATGCGCTTCCGTCACGGTGCCAACCGGCAGATCGATTTCGTCGAAGCTGCGGAACTCCATGCTCCAGAAGACCGTGCCCCATGCGGTGTTGAGCGCGTCGATGGTGCCATAGCGATGCTTCAGCCATTCTCTAAAACGCTGCAACGCGGCCGGTGAATAGCTGACTACGGTGTTGTGGCAGCCGAACTCATTGTCTGTTTGCCAGAACGCCACCGCGGGATGCTTGCCGTAACGCTCTGCCACGGCCGTACAAATTTTCTGCGAGGCCTCGAAGTACGAAGGCGACGAGAAATCGTAATGCCGGCGCGAACCGAACGCACGCGGACGGCCATCGGCGCCAATGGGCAAGATATCCGGATGACGATCGATCAGCCACTTCGGCGGCGTGGCGGTCGGCGTGCACATGACGACCTTCAGGCCCGCGTTGGCGAGCACGTCGATTGCGCGGTCCAGCCAAGCCCAGTTGTATTCACCTGGTGAAGGTTCGATCCGGCTCCACGCAAACTCCGCAATCCGGACGCGGTCGATACCCAGCGCTTTCATGCGAGCCGCGTCGTCTTTCCACATCGATTCGGGCCAGTGTTCCGGGTAATAGCAGACTCCAAGACGCATATGGTGCGCTCCTACGCAAATTGTTTAATGGCATCCGATGTGACGGCAAAGCCGTCCTCGGTGAAGAGATGACACGACGCGGGCGGCACGTTGAACACCACGCGCTCGCCCTGCCGTGGCGTCTTGTCGCCGGGTGCCTTGGCGATCAGCACCGCGCCGCCCGGTTGATCGAGATGCAGATAGCTGTGCTCGCCGAGTTGTTCGACCAGCGACACCGTGCGGCTGATCTGTTGAGTCGAGCCTTCGCTGGCGGCCGGTTCAAGATGCTCGGGACGAATGCCTAGCGTGACGGCCTGATCCGGCCGCAAGGCCTCACCGCTGGCGTGAACCTGCAGTCGCTCGTTCGTTTCATCGAGGACAATCGACACGCTTTCCGCGCTGCCCGATACCACTCGCGCTGGCAGGAAGTTCATTCGCGGCGAACCAATGAACCCGGCAACAAAGCGGCTTCTCGGCCGGTGATATAACTCGAGCGGCGCACCCACTTGGGCAATGCTGCCGTACTTCGCCGTGTCAGCGCCTGCATGCAGCAGGACGATCTTGTCGGCGAGCGTCATGGCTTCTATCTGATCGTGAGTGACGTAGACAACGCTGGCGGTATTGAACTGCTTGTGCAGGCGTGCGATCTCGACCCGCGTTTGGCCGCGCAATGTTGCGTCGAGATTGGAGAGCGGTTCATCGAAGAGAAATACGCTCGGACTCCGAACGATAGCCCGGCCGATCGCCACACGTTGCCGTTGCCCGCCCGACAGCTCCTTCGGCCTGCGTTCAAGCAACGCTTCGAGTTGCAGCACGCGCGCGGCTTCCTTCACTTTCTGGTCGATCACGTCCTTCGGTGTCTTCGCGAGCGTCAGGCCGAACGCCATGTTCTGGTAGACGGTCATGTGCGGAAAGAGCGCGTAGCTCTGGAACACCATCGCGACGCCACGCTGTGCTGCAGGCACTTCGTTGACGAGTTTGCCGTCGATATACAGGTCGCCGTCCGTGATGTCTTCCAGACCCGCGATCATGCGCAGCAAGGTGGATTTGCCACATCCTGAAGGGCCGAGGAATACGCAGAATTCGTGCTCGCCGATCTCCAGATCGACATCGCGAATCACGAGTGCGTGATCGCCGTACGCTTTTTGAACTGATCGTAACGAGATGCTCGCCATGCCGACGTCTCCGTGTTTTACCGGGGAGACAACGGAAGGTTAAGCGCTTAACCTCCTGCCTGAGAAAAAACGATCCGTGTTTGGGATCGCTTTGACCGGCTGTCTCCGTCCTATGTTTTTAACTACCTTGGTCTCAAATTTAGCGGCGTCGGCGGTTTTATACAAATGCCGGGAAGCCATCCCAAAATGTGGACAATGAAAGGGGTATTTGGACGAAGCGGCCAAACCGGCGACAGTTCATCGACATCGGCCGATGTTGTGCCGCGTTAACCCTTGTCTTGAGATTCGATGACTACTTTGGCCGAAGTCGCTGTACGCGCCGGCGTCACGCCGGCAACCGTCTCCAATGTGCTGCGCAAGCGCGGCAAGGTGGGCGCCGCGACGCGTCAGCGCGTGCTCGATGCGGTGGAGGCGCTGGGCTACCGCCCGCACCTGACCGCGCGGGCGCTGGCTGAAGGGAGCGCGCCTACTCTTGCGTTGATGGTGACCAGTATTGCGAACCCGTTTTATCCGGAGTTCGCGTTGGCGGCAGAGCGGGCAGCGCGCAAGAATGGGCGTTTTCTGATCGTATGTAATACGAACGAAGATCCGGTGATCAGCCGCGCGTACCTGGACCAGATTGCGGGGACCTTGTCGGAAGGCGTGCTGGTGATGAACTCCCGAATCGCGTTCGACGATCTTCATACCACGCGCGCACGCGGCACACCGGTCGTGCTGTGCATGTGGGAACGCCCGGAGGTATCGCCTGGACTGCCTTGTATCGCCGTCGATTTTTTCGCTGCCGGCGCGCTGGCCGCGCAACATCTGCTGGACCTCGGGCACACGCGGATTGGAGCGATCATCGGGAGTCAGCCGGACGGTGTTCAGGCGGCACGATACGCCGGCTTTTGTCACACCCTGAAGGTTGCGGGCGTGCCGCATCCTGAGCAGGAAGCGCGTTTTACTCGCGACGCTGTCCAGGGCGGCTACGAAGCTGCGTGTGAATTGCTGACGGAGCACCACGACTTGACCGCAATCTTCGCGACCAACGACTTGCCTGCGCTGGGCGCGATGCACGCCGCCGCGGATCGCGGCATGCGCATTCCCGATGACCTGTCAGTGATCGGGATTACCGATATTCAACTGGCGCGTGAATCACGGCCGGGGTTATCGACCGTTGCCGTTCCTACCGATGCCGCCGCTGCGATGGCCGTGGAGTTGCTGGAAGCGTTGATCGAAAGCGGTGGCCACTGCGAGACGCCCATGCGTGTAGCACCCCCGCCCGTGCTCGTTCAAAGAGCATCGACGGGACGGGTGCGTAGCTGAAGCATGAGTATTGAAGCCCTTTTTGAAGCGCTATTACGCGCTCTCAGGGATCTTCGCGAACAGCATGTTCAAGCCTTCCGCGATGGTCGGATGCGAGAGGATCGCGTCACGAACGGCGGTGTACGGAAGATTGCCGAGCATGGCCATCTGCACCGTCGCGACCACTTCTCCCGCGTTCGAACCGAGCATCGTGAAGCCGAGGATGCGATCCGATTGCGTATCCACGATCGCTTTCATGAAGCCGTGCGTGTCACCGGTCGTACGGGCGCGGGGAATAGACGCCATCGGGAGTTTCGCCACACGCACGGCGATGCCTTGCCGTTGCGCGTCACTTTCGTTGATACCCACACGTGCAAGTTCCGGTTCGATGAACATTGCGTACGGAATGACGCGATCACGCGTGGTCAGATTGCCGCCGGCGAGTTGCGATTTGAGCACGCGATAGTCATCGAATGAAGCATGCGTGAACATGGGTGTTCCCGCTACCTCACCAATTGCCCATGTGTTCGGTGCAGACGTCGCCAGACGCTCATCGACTTTGATAAATCCGCGTTCATCGAGCGCCACGCCAGCCAGGTCCAGTCCGATGCCTGCCGTGCGCGGCACCCTGCCCGTCGCCACGAGCAAATGCGTGCCCGTTATGTGGCTGCCGTCGTTGAGCTCGACAGTCACGGATTGTCCCGAGCGGCCGCTGACCTGCGAGGGCTTGACCGACACCCTCACGTCGATTCCTTCGTTGGCAAGGACCGACTCAATCGCATCCGTGACGTCGGTGTCCTCGCGCATGGCAACACGCGGCGCCTCTTGCACGACGGTTACGTTGCTGCCCAGGCGCCGGAACGCCTGCGCCATTTCCAGGCCGATATACCCACCGCCAATCACGATCAGATGTTCCGGCAGCGACTCGAGTTCGAGTGCTTCAACATGCGTCATGGGTGCGGCGTCGCGCAGGCCGGGAATATCGGGAATCGCGGCGTACGTCCCTGTGTTGATGAACACATGCTCACCCTCGACCACGCGTTCCCGCCCGTCGTTCATCGTGACCTGAATCCGGCGCGGGCCCACGAAATGTCCGGTGCCAAGGATCAGGTCGAACCCCGATGCCTCGAACGCCTTTGCGTTGATATCGACCATACCGTCCACGACTTCACGCACGCGCCGGTGAACCTGCGTCATATCGACCTTGGCTTCGTGAGCCTTGCCCTTCAATATGTCTGCGGATTGCACGGCGTGCATGATGCGCGCAGTTTGAATCAGCGCCTTGCTTGGAATACACGCCACGTTGATACACGAGCCGCCGATCATTCCCTCTTCGACAACCGCCACGCGCTTGCCTGATTTGGCGAGTTCCATCGCCAGCGTCTTGCCGCCCTTTCCGCCGCCCAGAAACACATATTCGAATTGCTCGATCGTCGACATTTTCAGCTCCCTTTCAAAGGTTTGCGCATGGCTGAACCGAGCCGGTATGGGAGGATTCGCACTACGCCGAGAGAGCGGGTTATTTTCTATACAACCCTGCCCCCGCCATGACGTAAATGTAGACTTCGGAGCGCTGAATCTCCATGCCGGACCGGCTCGAATGGATGCTCGTTCGTCTCATTGCCCGAGTTTCATTGCAGACGAATTACGTGAGGTTGGCGGCGTTCGCGCAGGTTGCGCCCGATAATCGCGGGTTTTGTTCTCCGGTAAGATCGCTAAGCCGCCGTTAATGCCTTGCTACTTGCGCCTCTGCGCTCAACCATGGACGCACTCGACCGACTGATCCAGTTATCCCGCCTGCAAGGCGCGCTCGACCTGCGCTGCCTTCTGAGCGGGCAGTGGGAACTGGATCATCCGCCCGCTCCGCCGAGCGAAGCGGTCTATCACGTGGTGCTCGCGGGAAGCTGTTTCCTCAAATTCCGCGGAAAAGCGGACGTGCGGCTGGAAACCGGCGATATTGTGATGTTGCCGCGCGGCGATGCCCACGTGCTGCAGGGACTGGAATCGGCTAACGACAGCGAACACGGTGGGATGGAGAGCCGCTATAACGGCGTGGTGACGGTGCGCTCGAATGGCGGGCCGAATGCCGCGAGCCTTGATCTGTTATGCGGTCGCTTCAACTACGCGGCGAATGCATTACTCATCGACGTGCTGCCGGATATCGTGAAAATGTCCTTTGCCCGCGCCGATGTCCCCGACCTCACGCGCCTGGTTGGGATGATGCGCAAGGAGGCGAGCAACGCAGGGCCCGGCGCGTACTCCATTGTGTCGGCGCTCTCCACTGCGCTTTTTACCCTGTTGCTGCGGGCGCACCTTGAACAGCAACCATCCACCACCGATGTCCTCGCACTGCTCGCGCATCCGCGGCTTGGAACGTCGGTGATTGCCATGCTGGAAAGGCCGGCTGAACGATGGACGATCGACATGCTGGCGCGCCAATCTGCGATGTCACGCGCCACCTACATGCGCACGTTCAGCGCACTCACCGAAGACTCGCCGATGACCCTGCTCACGCGCATTCGCATGCAGCTCGCGGGAACCTTGCTGACGCGGACATCGAAGAGCATTGCCGAGATTGCGGACAATGTTGGTTATCAGTCGGAATCGGCGTTCAGCAAGAAGTTTAAAGACACATATGGGGTCGGGCCGGGTGGATTCAGGCACGCGCGGGGTTCTTGAGACGGGAGGAGCGGCTTACGCTTTAGTCACGCCATGAAGTTGTCGAGCACCAGCTCGTGCGAGTGGCCGATCCACACCGCCGCGTCGCGATGGTCTCGCAACGGATCGCCGGTATTGGGATGGAGGAAAACGTCCAGCGCACCGTGGTTCAGCGTCAGCCACTCGACGATATCGGCAAACTGCGCACGCTCGAATGCGAGCTGGTACGACCATTTCGGATGCGGGCCGACAGGCTTCTCGTGAAACCGGCCGAGTTGCAGCGTATCGCCGAAGCGGGTCGCGATTTGCTCGCGGAATTGCCAGGCGACATCGCGGGTGGCAGCGTCGAAGTAGATGTGGGCATGCCAGGTTTGAATGGGCGAGGTGTCGGGATGGGTCATGGAGGGTTGGGTTTGCTCGCGCCGGTGAGGGTTAGGAAATCTGCCGCCGGGCGCATTGGTCGGCCTGGTTCGGACATTCTATTACCTCGATGCCTATCCTGCTCGCGTTAGCTTTCAATGCCGTACCTACGTACTTCGCTTCTTCTGCGCGATGCCCACTAGAGGCCTGCTACCGGTCGATATCCTCACGCGTTGTGAGCCTGGCTTGTCCGTCGGGCGTGAAATACGTGCCGTAGCGCACCAGTCCCCCTTGTTGCAGCTCACACGTCATCGTGAAACTGAGCAGCATGCCGTCTTCCGGATCGGCGGAAGCTATATCGATCTTTTTCAAACGCGGCTCATACTTGAGCAACGTGCCTTCAATCTCGCGCCGCAGCGTATGTGCCGAGGCCGGCATGTGCCGATAAATCTTCGACAGATCACCCAGACCGTAGTCAGGCAGGTGTAAAAAGCTATTGCGACGGCTGTTCAGAATCCGCTGGATATTGTCCCGCACCGACAGGAACGTTTGAGTGTTCCTGTCGTGCAAGCCAATAGGATCGCCATTCGCAAAATGGCCCGTCACGACTTCAAAGAGCCCAGGACCGCCGCGCGTCATGCGGTGGTTCCAGTGGCGCTCGCGGTGGCTTCATCGAAATCGACCTCGATTCCGGTTTCGTCCGAATAAGACAACCTGAGCGCATGGAGGGCCTGCGCTTGCGCAACGCGCACCAGCAACTCCCGCGAAAGCACCGGAAGAATCTGCTGGTCGAGCAGGCTATCAATATTGCGCGCCCCCGAATCCGGTAACTGGCACGCACGCACCAGTTCGCTGATCAGTGCGTCGTCGCAGATCAGCGGCACGTTGAACTTGCGCTCGATACGCTGCGCCACCTTCGCGAGCTTCATGCGCACGATCGTAATCATGGCGTCTGAAGAAAGCGGCCGGTACACAACCGTCTGAAAGCGGGCGAGCAGCGCGGGTTGGAAGTGTTCGATCAGCGTCGGCCTGATCGCCTCCATCAGCATGCCTGTGGTGACGTCACCGCCGGCTTCGACCACTGCTTCCTGCGCGGCCATGATCTGGTCGCTGCCCAGATTCGATGTCATCACGATCACCGTATTGCGAAAGTCGATCACGCGTCCTTCACCGTCTCGCATGAAACCTCGATCGAATACTTGATAGAAGACGTTCAAGACATCGCGGTGCGCTTTCTCCACTTCATCGAGCAGGATCACGCTGTAGGGACGCCTGCGCACGGCTTCGGTCAGCACGCCACCTTGTCCATAACCTACGTAGCCCGGGGGTGAACCCTTCAACTGAGACACCGTGTGGGCCTCCTGATACTCTGAAAGATTGATCGTCAGAAGTGCCCGCTCACGGCCGAACATCAGGTCGGCAAGCGCTCGCGCTGTTTCCGTTTTGCCCACGCCTGATGGTCCGACGAGCAGGAATACACCAAGCGGCGCCTCGTCAGACTTGAGCCCCGCTTTGGCCGCACGGAGGCTCTTGCCGAGTGCCTGCAACGCATCGTCCTGACCGACCACCACCTGTCCCAGCCGCGTTTCCAGTTCCAGCAGCGTCGCGAGCTCGTCGGAAAGCAAACTGCCAACAGGCACGCCCGTCCAGTCGGCAATCACGCGGGCAATCGCGGCTTCATCGACTTCTGCGTAGATCAACGCGTCATTGCCATGTTGGGCAAGTTGATCGTGCGCCTGTTTGATCGACGGCTGCAAGTCGCGACGTTGGGTTTCGTCGGTTGTGGCATGCCACCGGGCGCGTAACGCGAACAACGTCTCGATCGCGTCCTTTTGTTGCGCAAATTCAACTTGCTGTTGCACGAGTTCGCGCGTGAGCGTTTCCAGCCGCGTATCGATGGAAGCAAGACGCTCCGCATATTCCACCGACGTGGCGCCTTCATCGTGCAGCAACGCCGCGCGTTCTACTTCGAGTGCTGCGTGTTCTGCACGCCGAGTGGAGATGGCGATGGGGGTTGCGTCGAGACTCATGCGCACGCGCGCTGCCGCGGTGTCCAGCAGATCGACGGCCTTGTCCGGCAACTGACGACCAGTGAGGTAACGACGAGATAAACGAACCGCCGCGCTCACAGCGGCATCAGTGATATGCACGCCATGATGTTGCGCGTAGCGCTCCTTCAGGCCACGCAGCATCAGGCACGCATTTTCGTCGTCGGGTTCATCGACTTTGACCATCTGGAAACGCCGTTCGAGCGCGGCGTCACGTTCGAAGTATTGTTTGTATTCAGACCAGGTGGTGGCAGCAATCGTACGCAACTCGCCTCGGGCAAGTGCTGGTTTCAGCAAGTTTGCGGCGTCCGCGCCGCCGGCCGTGTTGCCTGCGCCAATCAACGTATGTGCTTCATCGATGAACAATAAAATAGGCGAGGATGATTGTTGAACGGCTTCGATCACGTTCTTCAGCCGCTGCTCGAACTCGCCTTTCACACCCGCGCCTGCTTGCAAAAGACCAAGATCAAGCGTCAGCACGCTGACATTTCGGATGGCCGCCGGCACATCGCCTTCGATAATTTTCAGCGCCAGTCCCTCTACCAGCGCGGTCTTGCCTACCCCCGGCTCACCCACGAGGATCGGATTATTCTTGCGGCGTCGCGCAAGGATATCGACCATTTGGCGGATTTCGACTTCGCGACCAAACACCGGATCGATCTTGCCATCGCGTGCCTTTTGCGTGATGTCGTTGGTGAAGCGCTGCAGCGCGTCGGAGCCTGCGTGGTTGGGTACGGCCGACGGCCGTTCGGCGTTCGCGGGCTTGACGTCGGAGGCCGTCGCGTTGTCCGTTGCCGCGTCTGTCTGTCCTTCAATTGAAACCTGATTCAACTCCGGCATCAACCGTTCGATCTGGACAGCCGACACGCTCAACAATTGCCACGCGTCCGGTGCACGCAATAGATGTGGGGAGTCAGCGAGCACCGCCAGCAAGTGAGCAGAGCGAATATCAGGCCGATTGCCTTCAAACGAAGCACGCAACCAAGCGGCTTCCAATATCTGCCCAAGCCGATGCGACAACCCCGGCTTGCCCCGCAATTCACGCGGCAACCGGTCGATGCTTTTCAGCAAGCCGTTCCATATGCCGTCCATATCCAACTCATAGCGCCGCGCGATCGCCACCAGATCGCCGTCGCCGAGTTCTAATAATTTGACCAACCAGTGCTCGATTTCGATCTCCCTATGCGCGCGGGTTTCGCACAGGCTCGCTGCATCGGCAAGTGCGCGAGCGCAGTGGTCGTTCAGGCGGCGCAGAAATGGAGAGAGGTCGCGAGTGGTCATTGAAAGGTCATCGAAGATAAGATCAAACGCACGAACCTGCGAGAGAGGCTCGTGCGAACGAAACGGTTCAGGACGACAATGGCTGCCGTCCGTCACCGGCTAACGAAACACGCTTACGAGCGTTCGTTCCAGCTATCGGCGTGGATGATGTTGCCGTCCTTGTACGCCCACGTGATCTTTTCGTAGCGAAGCTCAACGTTTTCCAGATGGTTATGCTTCTCGTACGATGGGTCCTTGATGTCGTGCATCTTGGGCTTCACGCTCACCACTTTCACGTTATCGAGCTTCGTGTTGAAGTACTCTTTTTCCTTACCGGCGTCATCGATCTTGTACCACTTGATCTCGATCGACTTGAGCGTCTGACCGCTCGTCACAGCTTTGTAAAGGTACGGCGTCGACGCGTCCGTTTCCTTCGTGAACGTGACGGCGCTGTGCACACGCGTGCCGGTCAGCTTGCCGGTGTTGCCATCGGTCGGAATGTGGATACCGTGATCGAACGCAACCACTTCAACGCTGCCTTCACGGCCAGTAACGGTAACGGAACCCTTGACGTCCGCGCCGCCATCGTCCTTGATCCACATGTATGACGGAATTGCCATTTTCTTGTTTCCTCTTCTAATTAAATGAGCAGGCCACATTGCCTTCATGGCCCTCGGGAGATGTCCCGTTCTTACGATCGTCACGACAGTCCGGAACGAGCGTAATTTCGACGCGACGGTTCGCAGCGCGCCCCGCCTCTGTTTCGTTGCTGGCTTTAGGGCGGGTGTCGCCATAGCCTTGGATAGCGAATCGTGTGGGTGAGATACCGGATGCGTCGGCGAGCCAGTCACGCACCGAGCCAGCTCGCGCTTCGGAGAGGGACCGGTTGCTTCGCGGGTCGCCCACGGAGTCCGTATGACCGGCAATCAACACGCGCTTCGCCGGATGCGCTTTGATCAATTCGAGCGCGCCGACCAGCGCGCGGTTCGAGCCGGGATTGAGCACGGCGCTGCCGCTTTTGAAGAGAGACAGGCTGTTGAGTTCGATCATCGATGCCGGTGACTCTGGCGGCTGATAACCGGCAATCAACGTATTGGCTACAGGCAGCAACGGTGCCGCACGATAGAAGCCCAGGCCGAGCCTTGGAGGAACGCCATTGCTTGCATACGTGCTCAATTGCTCGCGATCTCGCTTGACGAGGTTGAGCGCATCGACACGCGCGGCGTCCATCGACGGTGCGATCGCCCGATACCGTTCCATGTCGTTGCTCACGCGCTCGACCAGGTTCTGGTTCTGCCACGCAGAAGCCGCAGCAGCCGCGCAAAACAGCGCGACGAGCGCAACAAATCCGTGGGCGAGTGCGCGGGGCAACGCGCGATGCGCTTGCTGGGTCGCAATGCCCCGGATAAGCGGTTCGGGCAGCGGGTGACCGGCGCTCGCGTCGGCTCTCCCGTTCGCGATCCCGTTCGCGATCCCGTTCGCGATCCCGTTCGTATTGGCAGGCAACGCGAGCCCGGTTCGATCGAAGCCGTATTGTGCGAGGAGCGAATCTGCAGCCGGTTGACCCTCGACTGCGATCACCCCAAACGCGTGAACCTGCACAGCACGCGTTGATCGTTGATCGTCAGAAAGCGCGGGCAAAATGGCCGCCACGGCCCAACACGTCACGATATCCAGCCGGGCGGCCCGATGAGCGCGAGCTTCGCGCTCATCGGGAATCGCCATGCCTGCGTAGTGAGCAAGGCGTGTCGCGATCAGGTCCGGCAGCGCCATTGCCTCAACGCTACTTGTGCCTGACATTCCGAACCACGGACACTCGTCGGCGGTAGGACGCAGTTCATTCGCATACACCGCGACGCAAACCGGCAACGGATAACCGACCGCGCGGCCGGCTTCATCGATTGCAGAGCGCCAGCGCCGAAGGCCGCCAATCAACGTGGCCTGATCATTTGCAGCGTCTGCATCGACCAGATACGCAACCGCATCAGGTCCCTGACCGTCGCGCCAGCGTTTGAGCGAATCAGCAAAGTGCGCGAGGCGGCTCGGATCACCCACGCGTACCCAGATCGCCGTCCCGGTGACGCGGATGGCTTCCTGACCTGACTCCCTATCGAAGGCGCTGGCGACAAGCGTGCTGGTTGTCCCGACCACCAGCACAAGCGGCGTATTGCGCTTGATATCCGCGGGCAGACCACTTAGCGCACCGTCGATCTTGCGCAAAACTTGCTGCGTTGCACCCACGCGTGCAATCACGCGCCGCGTCGCGACGACGATCGCTGCCGTGGCACTCAGCACAATGAGTACGCCCGCGAATACATTCCAGCCGATCGACCATGGCGAACACAGCACCAGCCACACGAGGGCGAGCGTCGCTACCCATGCAAAGATTGATCGATACGGATATCCGGTAGGCGAATGGATCACCGAATGGGTCACGGGATGCGTCACGGGATGCGTCACGATAGGTCCCGTCAAACCGGAATACGCGCAATCGACGCGGTGAGCCACGCCCCAAGCGCCAGATACACCAGTCCCGCGACGATAAGCGCGCCCATCACCCAGCCAAGCGGCGACACGTTCACGTTCCAGCGGCGGGAAGATTTCTGCGTGAGCAGCACCGTACCCGACGTATCCACGCCAACCGATTGACCGATGCGCTGGTCGAGCGCGCGCATGAGTTCCAGGCGCACATCCGCGCCGCTCATGGCGAACTTGCCCTTGAAGCCGAGTGCTAGCACGGTATTAAACATGTGCAACAGCGCAAGCTTAGGTCGTGGTTCCGCAAGCCGCTGCTGGATCTTGTCGATGAGTTCGTAACCAGCGTCGTTGCTTTTGAATTCCTGTACTTGAAGCGGTTCGCGTTCCCATTGGTCGCGCTCAGCTCCCTTTAAATGGGCAAGCGCCGTTTCGTCCAGCAACGCGCATTGAGCGTAGGTTGCATCTCGCACCACATCGGGAAGATGACCTGCTGCTCTGAGTTCGCGTGCCAATGCGTCGACCTGCGCGACGCACTGTTCGCGAAACGACACGAAGGCAATTGGTGTCGCGTCATCAGCCAGGTTCGCGACGGAAAAAGCCGTATCGCGAAAGGCGTTGGGTAACAACGCGGTGTACTTCGCGGGAGAAGCGCTTGTGTCGGTCACGGTGTTCATGTCGGCAGGACCGCGTAGAGTTCAAGGACGACATCGGGGATAGACGACGGCACATAGAACTGGCACGCATGGGCCGCGATCATCCGCTTGAACGCGGGGTGAGCGCTGTCGAGCGCAAAATACTGGCTTTCGATACGAACCGGAATCGCGGCCGGCAAGCGCGACATCGTGCGCAACGGGATGCCAGGCATCGCGGAGTTAACGATCTGCTCGACCTCATCGGGCGCACCCGCCTTGCACAATCGCGGCAACTGTTCGAGCAACGCGTGCGCCGGCAGCGACGACTGGACGGACAGGTAATAGTCTGCGCCAACGGTCAAGCGTTCGTCGTTGATCTTGCCCGCCCACATCGTGTGTTTCGGACGTTCCAGCGTGATGGGCACGACACGGGACGGAATGACGGTATCGAGCAGCACGCGGATGAGCGATTCCAGTTCCGCGAACATCGGTTCGGGCGCAAGGTGATCGTAGGCTGGAATGGCTTGCAGTGTCTCGGTGGTGGAGAACGTCAGCAGAGAGCCTGCGAGACGCGCCAGCACACCATAGAGCCGCTCTGGATGCTGTTGCGGTGCGGCGCACAGCCTCGCGAGGTCCGGCCAGGTGCTGTTCACGCTGTGAAGCAGCCAGAAAAGCGAGACGTCGGACACCGCATAGTCGGCGATCTGATCCGAACGTTCTCGACGGCGCACCGCGAGACTCGCGCTTTTCGCGCTGAGGATCTCGGACAAACGCTTCATGCGCTCCATTAACCGCTCGTTCGCCGACAGAAACAAACACGGCGGCACGAAGGCTGGATCAAACTCAAACACTCCCTGCGTGTTGCGCAGCAGACGCCCGATCGGGCACGTGACATAACTGTCCGGCGCTTCGAAGTCAAAGAGCAATGCGAGTGCGTGTCGCTCCACGCTCAGTTCTTCATGACCTTCGCCGTTGATATCGGCGACGTTCAAATACTCGCGCACGAATCGGCGCGGCCGCGCGTGACGCTCGCCTTCCTCGATGCAATTGCCGCCTTGTGCATCGATCAGGGGTAGCGCGATCGACACGACGAAGCCGTCGACCGTGGTCGATATATCGCCCAGTTGTCGCGGAACCGGCAAGCGATCCGCCGTCTCCGAATCGATAAACGTACCATCCGGTAACCGCACATCGATTGCGTTGAGTTGCAGCCGGTTGACGCCCAGCGCCTGCTGGTCGAATACGACGCGGCTTAAGCCCCATGGATCGGCGCTGATCATTCTCGCCGTGCGTTCGTCGGCGAATTGATTCCACATCGCCTGTTGCTGGAAATGCTGGGGCGTCATGAACACACCCTTGGCCCACAGCGGTCTGGTTATTTTCATTCGTTCTTTTTGTGCGCGCAGAAATACGCTGCACGACGATTGCCGTGCAGCGTGACTTACTTTGATGATGGTGTTGTTTTCTTTCTAAACCGTGAGCAAACGCTCAACAATTCAGCTTTTCGCCTTGGGCATCTGCGAGACCAGCGACAGATTCAGATCCATGCCTTCAATCTGGAAGTGCGGAACGATGAAGAGCTTCACGCGGAAGAAACCCGGATTGTCTTCAATGTCCTCGACCGTCACCTTCGCCTCGCGCAGCGGATGCGACGCTTGCAGCGAATCGCCTGGATCGGTCATTTCGGTGACGAGCGTCTTGATCCAGGTATTCAGTTCGAGTTCGAGCACGCGCCGGTCTTTGGTCGTGCCAATGTTCTCGCGCTGGATCAGCTTCAGGTAGTGCGCAATGCGCGAGAGCAGGAAAATGTACGGCAGGCGTGCATTCACGCGGCTATTCGCGGTCGCATCCTTCGTGTCATAGATCGCCGGCTTTTGTGCCGAGTGCGCCGAGAAGAAACACGCGTGATCGTGGTTCTTGTAATACGACAGCGGAATAAAACCGAGATTGGCGAACTCGAATTCGCGCGTTTCCGGAATCAACACTTCTGTCGGGATCTTCGCCTGATTGCCCGTTCCGAGGTCATACAAGTGAATCGGCAAATCAGCAACCAGACCACCTGCTTGCGGACCGCGAATCTGGACGCACCAGCCGTTCTTGATGAAGCTATCCACCATGTTTGCGGCGAACGCGAACGAAGCGTTCGCCCAAAGATAACGGTTGTGATCTGGTCCCTTGACCGCTTCCGTGTAATTGAATGCGCGCACCGGCACCGTGTGCGGACCGTAGGGCAACCGCACGAGGAAACGCGGCAATGTCAGGCCGATATAGCGGGCGTCATCCGATTCCCGGAAGCTCTTCCACTTCAGATATTCAGCGCGATCAAAGTAATTGCCGATGTCACGAATGCTTGCGACTTCTTCCATCGACTCCTTGCCGAAGAACTTCGGCGCGACCGAGCCGATAAACGGCATGTGAGCTGCAGCCGAGACCTTTGAAATGTTACGGAGCAATGCGATGTCCTGCGGGCTACGGTCGAACTCATAGTTCGAAATCACGGAGCCGATTGGCTCGCCGCCCGGGGGGTCGTATTCCTGGATGTAAGTGTGAAGATACAGGCCGCTTTGGATGATTTCCGGCGTGTCTTCGAAGTCCTCACGCAACGCGTCTTTCGATACATCCAGCACTTCGATCTTGACGTTCTTACGGAAGTCCGTGCCATCGACGAGGAACTTGAGACCACGCCATGCCGACTCGATCTGCTGGAACGTCTCGTTGTGCATGATCGCGTCGAGCTGTTTGCTGATCTTGTGATCGATGCTCGCCATATGCTGGTCGATCAGACTCTTGTCCAGACGGTCCACGTGTTGGGACGATTCGGCGATCATATCGAGGAACACGCGCAGCGCTTGCGTCACGCGTTCGTCAGCCGACGACTCGGAAAGGGAATCGGGGTTGTGAAAGGACGCAACCGAGCGAGCGGACGCAACCGTATTCAAATTGATCTTGTTAAAGAGATTCGCGTATACGTTCTCTTCAACGATTGCCGTAGTGGCGGTGGGTTTATCCAGGACGAGCGTTTCCGCCGCAGCCTCGTGGATGCGGGATTCGTTTTTTGCCATGATGTGTCTTCTCGATAAAACGGGTTATTAGACTGACGACGCAGCGGACGACTAGGCCGATGGCGCGGATTCAGCGATGCCTTGAAGCTCAGTGCGCAAGCTGGCAGACATTGTCGGGTCTAACAATATTTTTTCGAGTTCACGGCGGAACGTGGCGTTATCCAGAAGATTTGATTTGAGGTCGCGCAAGAGATTGCGCGCTGACATCAACGTGCGAAGTTCGGGTACGCGAGCGGCAACCTGCTCTGGGCGAAAGTCGTCCATTGATTTGAAATCCAGATCGACGGGAAGCTCACTGCCGTCGTCGGCCAATGTGTTTTCAACCGAGATTTTTGCTTTCGGGTTCAGGTCGGCTAAAACCGAATTGAAGTTATTTTTATTGACCGACACCTTCTTCCGCTCGCCGAGCGCCAGGGTGTTCTGGCCGTTGCTGTAATCGCCCATCACCAGCAACTTCAGAGGCAGTTCAACCTTCTTCGATGCCCCACCTGTGTGAAGGTCCAGCTTGATATTGACGCGTGCTTTAGGCACTTCATTTTGAAAACTTTCGGCCATCTTGCTTCTCCATTTTTCGGTCTTCTCGTGGTCGGCACAACCAATCTCGCGAAAACGGTATCGCGTCCCAAAAAAACTCGGAATAGGATAATTCCGAATCAACGGCTTCTTCATCATTAACGCATCGTGCCATTTGCAAATATTTGGCCATCGGCTATTGTGCTCGGTTAAGAAACATTTAGTACGACCATGCACAAGACTTCGCACAATGAGCGAAGTTCCGAGAGACGATTGAGGGCCAATGTTGATGCAGGACGATTTTCAGAAAGCTGGAGGGCAACGCCTGCCCGCCAAACTTGTCACGGGGCGACAAGCCTGTCGGCTGACTGTGCCAGGCACCGCCAGCGCCGAGGGTCTATCCGTCGAGACGTTCAGGGCGCGTGTGGCAATCTGCGAGCCTTACCTCGTTCGCGTTACGCTGACCCACCCCGACGCCCTTGATCGCGCCGATTACGTCGGCCGCGATGCTACATTCACCATCGACTACGGTGACGGCCTTGCTACGCGTAATTTCTGCGGGTACATCCTGCACTTCAGCAAGCTCAAGACAACTGACGACTTCAGCAGCTACAAGATTACAGTCGTGCCGCACATCCGGCGATTGGACGACGGACCGTCCACGCGCATCTTCCAACGCAAAAGCACCCCTGAAATCATCGAAGCGATGATGCGTGCGCGCGGCTTTCTTGGGCATCAGTTCGATTTCAGGCTGCGCCGCGAATATCCCCAGCATGACTTTCGTTTCCAGTACGGCCAGTCCGACTTGCAGTACATCCGAATGCTCATGGAGAAGGCCGGGATCTACTCCTACATCATCGAGGGCGAGTTCGGCGACGTGGTGGTGTTCGCTGATGACATCGATCACTACATCTATGAGCCGGAACTCAAGGTGTTGTATCGCGAGATGTCGGGGATGACCAGCGATGAGTTGGCGGTGTCGGAACTCAAGACGCATGTGTCGGTTGTGCCGCAGTCGTTTCTGGTCGCCGATTACAACCCGGACAAGGCGTGGGAGAGATATAAAGCCGAATCCAATATTTCTGAAAAAGACACCACGACCAGCGGGCAGCCCTACATCTATGGCACGCATCACCTGGATCAGGAAGGCGCGCGGTGGGAAGCGCAGTTGCGCCATGAAGCGGCGATTGCGTGGCAGGTGGTCTACGAAGGCAAAAGCAACATTTTGGAGCTGACGCCGGGCCGCATCTTACGCATGGACGAAGTGTTACCTGATGCGCCGAATGGGCAGGTCATCAGTGAAGTCACGCACAGCGGCGGACGGCAACGTTCGTATTACAACCGCTACAAAGCGATTCCATCGGAGCGACGCTTGCGCTTGCAGCTTCGCGAGAACACATGGCCCAAAATTGCCGGCACGCTGACGGCGCGTATTACCTCACCGGGCAAGTATAAATACGCTTATATGACGTCTGAAGGCCGCTATTCCGCGCGCTTCGATTGCGACTTCGCGACATGGAATCCGGGCGGCGAAAGCGTGCCCTTGCGGCTCGCCAAACCGTTCGCGGGCGCATTGCAAACGGGCTTTCACTTCCCGCTGATCGATGGGACGGAGGTGGGAATTGCATTTATTGATGGGAACCCTGATAAACCGTACATAGCGCACGCCCATCACCATAGCCAGGCGACCGATCTCATCACGAATCAGGATCGCTGGCTTTCGCGCAACGTCATCCGCACTCAGTCGAACAACAAGGTTCGGATGGAGGATTGGGAGGGCGAAGAGCACATCAAAATCAGTACCGAGCATTCTGGCAAGAGCCAGCTGACGCTCGGTCATATGGTCAATAACAAACGGCAGAAGCGTGGTGCTGGATTCGAGTTACGGACTTCGGCCCATGGAGCGATTCGGTCAGGAAAGGGACTTTATATTTCCGCTTACGATCAGCCTAAAGCCTCCGGGCAACAGCTTGAGATGCAGCAGGCCGAAGCAGTGCTTGAAAGTGCGCTGACGCAGATGAAAGTGCTGGCGGAAATGGTGAGGACCGCACAGGCGCAACTCGCCGATATCAAGGCGCAGGAGACGCTAAAGGACGCAACGTTTAAGGAATTGCGAGCCTCCGCAGTGTTGATCGCGGCGCCCGCTGGAATCGCTCTGGCCACGCCGGAGTCTGTGCAGCACAGTGCGGGAAAAAACGTGACGTTGACTGCAGGCGGCAGTATCGACGCCGGCGCGATCGAGAATGTCACCATCGCTGCGGGTCAGGTCGTGTCGCTGTTCGCCAATGAAGGCGGCATGAAGCTGATCGCCGCACAGGGTAACAACGAGATCCAGGCGCAGCACGGAAACATCGAATGCACCGCAGCTGAAAACATCAGGGTGAGCGCGTCGAACGGTAACGTTGAAGTTAGTGCGAAGGACAGTTTGACGCTGCGCTGCGGTGGCGCGGAAATTAAGCTCCAAGGCGGAAATATCGAGCTATCTTGCCCCGGCGACGTAAAGCTTAACTGCATAACACTGCAAAAAGTTGGGCCAGGCAGTGTGGCTGGCTTATCCGCGTCGTTCGACTTGCTTTCCTGCATGTCGGCTTTGAAGCGCGTTGCGAGCACCGGAGGCGCGTTTGCCTGACGACCTCTTGTCCGCGCGCTTTCCCGACGACAAGTTCGCCCTGATGGATCGGGAGCTTCAGAAACTAACATCCGATGATGCGCTGAGTCATGTCATTTTTGTCGACCCCGCGCTGGGCGATCCTTTCCACGACCTGCGCCGGAGCCTGGCGAAGCAGACATTTGTTCTGAGTGTTCCGGAAGACAAGGTGCCAGTCGATGCAAGGCCCTATCTGCTGAGGATGTCTTCCGGTCCAATGTGTGTAGAGTTGCGCGAAAGATCGCTTGAGGTTGCCCATGCCGAAGCTTTGGGACGGACACAAGTGGACGGAGCAAGGAGCATTTGCGCCTGGCTGTCGTTCACCGGAGAGCCGGAACCGCTCGCGAACGCATTAACCCAAAAGGCGACGTTGATACTGAGCGAAACGCAGAGACTGCTCTTTCGTTATTACGATCCACGTGTCGTGTCGCATCTGCGCCGGCTGTTGCGATCGGCGCAATTTTTCAATGGCCTTCCGGTTCTCCGTTCATGGGCCTATGTTAATCCGAGCATCGACCTGGACATATTTGCGCCCGATTGCGAAATGGAAACGCCGGCGCCGGTCTGGTTCATGACGCAGCAGCAGCGCGATGGCGTGGCGCGCATAGAAGCAGTGAATCGTGTGCTATCGGAATCAGAAATTGATCCTACGCACACTGCCACAATCGACGCGGTCCTCGCTCGTGCCCAACAACTGCATGGGTGGACCGATACGCCTGACATGGTTGCGTTCGGGTTGGTGTCGGTGCGCTGTCATACAGCTTTCGATACGCACCCCGAAATCGCTGCCCGCTTATCCGCGCTAAAGCGCAACGCCGAGTCGTTCGCCGGTTGGGCAAGTGCTGTCGAGGGATCAATGTGGGACCGCATTGCTACGGACATGGAAAAGACAACGCTTGGGAAAGTCAAATGAGTTGTCCGAACTGCATGAAAGAAGGATTAGCAATACTGCCCGTGCGTTACGCAGTGGCGGATGTTGATCCGGCCAACGCTGGTGCATTGCCTTCATCGTTGGGCGAGCACGTGACCGACAAGACGTTGAGCGGCTCGAAGTACATCCTGCGTCAGCTTGACCGGGGGTTTGTGTACGTCCTTTATCCGACCAAGGGAGTGCGCCCTAGCCGGTGGGTGGTCTACGAAGTCGGCCCCGATGCGTGCATGAACATTTACGACAATCCTGCCCAAGTACCGCAGACGCCCACCGTCAAGCCACTTGACGCGACCTGCAAATTGAAAAAGGAGGATGTGGCCGCTCAAACCATCGCAATTCCGTCGCCCAAGTATGTGCCGCACGTGTGGATGGCGTTTAGTCGATATAGGTGGAGTGCAAGCGTGTTGAAGGCGTTTGAAAGTACACCCGAGCCGCGCATGCAGAAGGTGGACGTGAGCGCAGCACTGGCAGGCAAAGCCGTCAAGCATGCTTTGCCTGCGACCCAGGCGAATATTAGCGCGCAGGTCGCGGATTTCTACCCTGCGGATCGGTGGACCAAAACAACGGCCAACCTTCGCACGCCGCTCAACGCGCGGCAGGATCAGGCAAGCGCAATGCAAGCTCGAATGACCGATATCGCACAGAAAGCGAACGGACACGGCATTGTGCTGGCGCTGTTTGATCCGCTGGGTATCACCGCCGATCTGAACGCGCTACGCAACTTCACAACAGGACAACTGGTTCAGTACCAGAAGAAGCACGCGCGCGAGCGCTTTGTCGGCGACGCAATTCTAGGGTTCCAGAAAGCGTTCGATAAAGCCGGCCAAACCGCGCTATGGAACAGCAAGCACAAGCCGCTTTATGACTGGGACAAACTGGACAAAGACCAGAAGGCCTACAAGAAAGAAACGGACACGCAAGACGCACGGATCAATGTGTTGTCGGAGGATGTTGCGAAATGGAATGCAGCGTGGGAGTCGGACTATCGCTGGCATGACTTTGATTCGAAGGATGCACAGTCAGCACGTGAGCGTCAGGAAGCGCTTGCCGCCTGCGTGCACGGCATGGGCAAGACGGAGAGCGAACTGGATTTATGGGACAGGTGGTTTGCTGCGAGCCCTGCTGATCCACATACGCCACTGTGGGCGGCGCTGGTCGGTTCAGCTCCGAAGTTGGGTGACTACCTGCTCGGTCAGAAGTTGCCCGACATTGGTCGTGTCGACAAGATGAACGATACGGTCAGGGGATTGATGGCGGCGCACGAAGAGTTCAAGAAGTGGCGTGAGAAAAACCCGCCAACGGCAGCGATGGGAGTGGTGTCAGTGGCTGCATCCTCGCAGCTTGCCCGTCTGGCGAAAGTCAAGCCGGAGGTGTTCAAGTCGGCCGGAACGTATTTGCTGGTCATTGTGACGGCGACTACGAACACCGTCATCACCGGCAACAGGATGATCGTGACACGCACGCAGGATGTGATGGCGAAGGCGTATGAAGCTGTATTCGGGCCACCCAAAGCGAGTGCGCTCAGAGTGGTTCAGGCGGAGGCGAAGACGGGGCGCACGGTGTATGTGGCAAGTGCCGACGGCGTCGCGCAGGTCATGAGCGAACAGACAAGCGTGAAGAAGACAGTGTTGGGTCTGTGGCTGCCGGCGGCCGAGCAAGAGAAATTGCCTGCGGGACATCTGGCCCTTGCTGCGCCGGCGCTGACGGAAACGGCCAATCCGTTTGCTACGTTGGTCAAGGCGGCAAAGACGGGGTTGCCGTGGGTGGGGTTCGTGCTGGCATGCGCGAGTTTGACTAATGTGGTTAGCGGCATGACACAACCGGGGTCGGCTGTTACGCCCGACGCGTATGCGGGGTTGATGTCGGGCGTGCTGGCAGTGTCGGGGGCAATCAGCGAACTGACCGCGATGGGGATGGAGAAGGGGCTGCTTACGCTTGGGAAGATATCGTTTGCGACAGTGGCGTTCTTTGGCGGGCTGTTTGCCGCGTTTTCGACGATCGCAGAAGGCATTCAGATGCTTATGAAATATCGCGAACGGATTTCAGTCGGAAACAAAGAGGCTGCATATTCATACATGTTCTCCGCCATCGGATTTTTCATGGCTGCGGGGTTTTCACTGGGCGGTGCTCTCGCCGCCGGCTCCGCTGCGGGAGCGTTTACTGGTTGGTTAGCCGGACTCGCCTCAATTGGCGTCGCCGCTGCGGAGTTTCTGCCGGTCTGGGGTTGGATCTTGGCAGGAGTCATCTTTATAGGAATTGGCATCCGACTGGCGTGGGTCGCATTGAAAGCAACGCACTCGGCGTTGCAAACCTGGCTGATCCGAGGCTATTACGGCACTGCCACGCAAGTGCGTTACAACGCCACGGACGAAATGAAGGCGCTTAAAGACGTCATGTACGCGTATCAACTGGAAACGAACTGGGCCAGTGTGCCGCTGTCGATGGCTGGTTCGGTAGGCATGGCAGGGTTTGACACGATCACTTTCAAGCTGACATTGCCAGGCGCGTCTGCGTCGAGCGTTATCAAATGTGCTATTTCGATCGCTGGAGACACAGTCAGTAAAAAGATATTCGACGAAGAAGTGCGGCCACGTCCCAATACCATTTCCGGCCTGATAGATCCTCATGTGCAGGAGTTCCGGGCCGCGTCCTCCGCTCCCCGGACGAAACTGGATTTCTACTGGGAACAGGTGCCGCGACTCACGGGAAACTCGACAGACGGATTCGTGTACAGCGGTATTTTGCGCGTCGATGGATGGGTTTATTCAACCGCGACAATAGACCTGCGCTATTACCCGGATCAGACGAGCCGACCTGATTTTGTTATTCCCGAGAGCAACGCAGCGACGCAAGTTAAGCGAGGCTTCGTGCCAGAAGTTTCTCTGATACTTGGGTTTTAAGGCCGCTATGAATACCACGGAAGTAAAAAGAATGAACTGGTGGGCGCGTCGCATACGCAAGGCCGGTGCGTATGGTCGGCTAGACCGTGCGGTCAGGCAGTGGCGTGGTCTGGGATCGGTACGCACGAGCACGGGGACAGCGCCCAATGGAGATGCACTCGTCTACCGGATGAACGCGACAACGTTGGAGATTGGGCAAGGTGCGAACACATTCAAGGGAATGATTGGGCTGGCGGGCCTTGGTGGGACTCTTGCCATGTTTTTTGCTCTGTTAGTCATGTCTCCTGAATCCGTAATGTTCGCAATTCCAGAGCGTTATTGGGGCCTTTTAATCTTCACACTCGCTGCTGATGTCATCGTATTCCTACCGTTAGGCCTGCTATTTCTCACTATTTTCCTAACCGACTTCTTCGGCTACACGGATGCACTGCTTCGTTTCGACCGTGTTCGCCGTAAGGTATGGATGTTTGTCGGCACGCGTTCGCCGATCGAGCTTGACTGGGATCGCTTGACGCCTGTGTCTCAAGGCATCACGCCTGCCAACAGCAACATTAATACGTTCCGCTCGGTATTGCTTGTTGATCTCGATGCAGAAGGCGACGTCAAGTTCGACGGCAAATACCCGCGCATTGCGAGCCTTGGACAAACATCGCTGAATGAACAGCAGGCGATTAGCCAGTACGAATACGTGCGCCAGTTCATGGAGCTCGGCCCCGCGCATCTTCCATCGTGCGCAACCTATCTCGAACACCGAACGGTGTTTCGAGACATCGTGCGCTTCTTCGGTTTTCTCGATCTCGCTCGCAACATCGATTGGCGCCGACCGGGGGAAACCGGTGGTTACGGCCTTGTGTTCGCGAGTCTTTTTTGCATGCTGCTCGGCTGGGGAATCCTGCCGTTTAACTTGGCGAGCTACGTCGCGTACCGGTGCAACCGGATACCGAAATGGCCCAAGGGCATTGATGATTATGCGAAGGACGGTGGCGAGATGCGTCCACCGGAGGGGGCGGCGTCGGAGCGCTTGCGGATCGTGCTCAAGGAAGTGCCCTTCATTTTGCTGTGGGTGGGATGTGCGTTCGCCGTGTACGCGTGGTTTGCCTCTTGGTTCATCAAATGACGGCCCGCAAAAAGAGCAAGGTCGTGCGCGTCGATGCGTGGGTTTATTCGACTGCCACAATCGACCTGCGCTATTCATCGGATCAGGCGAGCAGGCCCGATTTCGTCATCCCCGAGAGCAGCGCAGCGACGAAAGTCAAGAGAGGCTTCGTGCCGGAAGTTTCGCTGATGCCAGGGTTTTGAGTTCGCCATGAATGTCACGAAAGTAAAAAAAATTGGCTGGTGGGCGCGGCATATACGGAAGGCCAGTGCTTACGGCCCCCTTGACCGTGCGGTTAGGCAGTGGCGTGGTCTTGGTTCTGTACGTACTAGCACGGGGACAGCGCCCAATGGCGATGCACTCGTCTACGGGATGAACGCGACGACACTGGAGATCGGTCAAGGGGCGCACACGTTCAAGGGGATGATCGGGCTAGCTGGCCTTGGAGGGGCTCTCGCGGCGTTCTTTGCTTTATTCATCATGTCGCCAGACTTCATCAGCTTTGCTACTTCTGAACGGTCATGGGGACTTCTTACTTGGACAATCTTCCTTGATGTCGTCATATTTTTCCCGATGGGCCTACTCTTCCTCACCATCTTCCTGACGGATTTCTTCGGCTACACGGACGCGCTGCTTCGCTTCGACCGCGTTCGCCGTAAGGTATGGATGTTTGTTGGCACGCGTTCACCGATCGAACTTGACTGGGATCGCTTGACGCCAGTCTCTCAGGGCATCACGCCTGCCAACAGCAACGTCAATACGTTCCGCTCGGTATTGCTAGTCGATCTCGATGCGGAGGGCGACGTCAAGTTCGACGGCAAGTACCCCCGCATTGCGAGCATCGGACAAACATCGTTGAATGAACAGCAAGCGATTAGCCAATACGAGTACGTGCGTCAGTTCATGGAGCTTGGCCCCACGCATCTTCCTTCGTGCGAGACCTACCTGGAACACCGAAC
The DNA here is from genome assembly GCF_002220365.1 of Caballeronia sordidicola. Taxonomy (GTDB): domain Bacteria; phylum Pseudomonadota; class Gammaproteobacteria; order Burkholderiales; family Burkholderiaceae; genus Caballeronia; species Caballeronia sordidicola_C. The sequence goes on from NZ_MTHB01000073.1 coordinate 56,596, forward strand.
GGTGTTTCGGGACATCGTGCGCTTCTTTGGTTTTCTCGATCTCGCTCGCAACATCGATTGGCGCCGCCCGGGCGAGACCGGAGGCGGCCTTCTCGTGCTGGCAAGCATTCTTTGCATGCTGCTTGGCTGGGCGTTCCTGCCGTTCGATCTTGCTACCTACATAGCGTATCGATGTAATCGCGTGCCGAAGTGGCCCGCGAAGATCGAAGCATATGCCAAAGACGGCGGTGAAATGACCACGCCCGTGGGCGCGGCGTCCGGGCGTATGCGGATCGTACTCAAGGAAGTGCCGTTCATTCTACTGTGGGTGGGATGTGCCTTTGCGGTGTACGCGTGGGTCGCCTCATGGTTTATCAAATGACGCCCCGCAAAAAGAGCAATACCTTGCGCGTCGATGGATGGGTTTATTCAACCGCCACAATCGAGCTGCGCTATTACCCAGATCAGGCGTGCCGGCCGGATTTCGTCATCCCCGAACGCAACGCGGCGACGCAGGTTAAGCGAGGCTTCGTGCCGGAAGTTTCCCTAATGCCGGGGTTTTAAGCTCGCCATGAATACAACGGAAGTAAAAAAATTGGGTTGGTGGGCGCGGCATATACGAAAGGCCAGTGCTTACGGGCCGCTTGACCGTGCAGTTAGGCAGTGGCGCGGTCTTGGATCGGTACGCGCTGGCACCGGAACTGTGCCGAATGGCGATGCACTCGTCTACCGGATGAATGCGACAACATTGGAGATCGGGCAAGGTGCGAACACGTTCAAGGGAATGATGGGCTTAGCTGGTCTTGGCGGGACCCTTATGGTTATGTTTGCGTTATTTATCATGACACCAGAAGTCATCGCTTTTGCGGTTCCACGTCGTTACTGGGGTTCCTTAGTTTGGATGATTTTCCTTGATGTCATCGTATTCTTACCATTAGGACTGCTATTCCTCACCATCTTCCTAACCGACTTCTTCGGCTACACGGACGCGCTGCTTCGCTTCGACCGTGTTCGCCGTAAGGTATGGATGTTTGTCGGCACGCGTTCGCCGATCGAACTTGACTGGGATCGCTTGACGCCAGTCGCGCAAGGAATCACGCCGGCCAATAGCAACATCAATACGTTCCGCTCGGTGTTGCTTGTCGATCTCGATGCAGAGGGTGACGTGAAGTTCGACGGCAAGTACCCGCGCATCGCGAGCCTCGGACAAACATCGCTTAATGAACAGCAGGCGATCAGCCAGTACGAGTACGTGCGCCAGTTCATGGAGTTCGGCCCTGCGCATCTTCCATCGTGCGCAACCTACCTCGAACACCGAACGGTGTTTCGGGACATCGTGCGCTTCTTCGGCTGTCTGGACCTTGCCCGCAAGATTGACTGGCGCCGGCCGAGCGAGACCGGAGGCGGCCTTCTCTTGCTGGCAAGCATTCTTTGCGTACTACTTGGCTGGGCGTTTCTTCCGTTCGACATCGCTACCTACATAGCGTATCGATGTAATCGCGTGCCGAAGTGGCCCGCGGCGATCGAAGCGTATTCCAATGATGGCGGTGAGATGACCACGCCCGTAGGCGCGGCGTCCGGGCGCATGCGAATCGTACTCAAGGAAGCGCCGTTCATCCTACTGTGGGTGGGATGTGCATTCGCCGTGTACGCGTGGTTTGCCTCATGGTTCATCAAATGAAGCCTCACAAAACGAGCAAGGTCTTGCGTGTCGAAGCACGGGTTTATTCGACCGCCACAATCGACCTGCGTTATTACCCGGATCAGGTGAGCCGGCCTGATTTCGTCATCCCCAAACGCAACGCAGCGACGCAAGTCAAGCGAGGCTTGGTGCCGGAATTTTCCCTAATGCCAGGGTTTTAAGTTCGCCATGAATACCACGGAAGTAAAAAAAATGGGCTGGTGGGCGCGCCGCATACGCAAGGCCAGTGCGTATGGTCCGCTAGACCGTGCAGTCAGGCAGTGGCGTGACCTTGGTTCGGTACTTACTAGCACGGGGACAGCGCCCAATGGAAATGCGCTCGTCTACCGGATGAACGCGACAACACTGGAGATCGGGCAAGGCGCGAATACGTTCAAGGGAATGATGGGGCTGGCTGGCCTCGGGGCAGCTCTTACGGCGATATTCGTGCTATTCATCATGACGCCCGAAGCCATCACTTTTGCGGTTCCACGTCATTACTGGGGTTCCCTTTTTTTTATAATTTTCCTTGATATTTTTATATTATTTCCGTTGGGCCCACTCTTCCTCACCATCTTCCTAACCGACTTCTTCGGCTACACGGATGCGCTGCTCCGTTTCGACCGGGTTCGCCGCAAGGTGTGGATGTTTGTTGGCACTCGTTCGCCTATCGAACTTGACTGGAATCGGTTGACGCCAGTCTCTCAAGGCATCACGCCTGCCAACAGCAACATCAATACGTTCCGCTCGGTATTGCTTGTTGATCTCGATGCAGAGGGTGACGTGAAGTTCGACGGCAAATACCCGCGCATCGCGAGCCTCGGACAAACATCGCTGAATGAACAGCAGGCGATTAGCCAGTACGAGTACGTGCGCCAGTTCATGGATCTCGGCCCCGCGCATCTTCCATCGTGCGCAACCTATCTCGAACACCGAACGGTGTTTCGAGACATCGTGCGCTTCTTCGGTTTTCTCGATCTCGCTCGCAACATCGATTGGCGCCGCCCGGGGGAAACCGGTGGTTACGGCCTTGTGTTCGCGAATCTTTTTTGCATGCTGCTCGGCTGGGGAATCCTGCCGTTTAACTTGGCAAGCTATATCGCGTACCGGTGCAACCGGATACCAAAATGGCCCAAGGACATTGATGATTATGCGAAGGACGGTGGCGCGATGCGTCCACCGAAGGGGGCAGCATCGGAGCGCTTGCGGATCGTGCTCAAGGAGGTGCCGTTCATTCTGTTGTGGGTGGGATGTGCCTTTGCGGTGTACGGATGGGCCGCGTCGTGGTTTATCAAATGACGTCCCGCAAAAACAGCAATACCTTACGCGTCGGCGCACGGGTTTATTCGACCGCCACAATCGACCTGCGTTATTGCCCGGATCAGGCGAGCCGACCTGATTTTGTCATCCCCGAAAGCAACGCAGCGGCGCAAGTCAAGCGAGGCTTCGTGCCAGATCCTTCTTTTGCGCCAGGGTTTTAAGTCCGCCATGAATACCACGGGATTAAAAAAATTGGGCTGGTGGGCCCGCCGCGCACGCAAGGTCAGTGCGTATGGTCCGCTAGACCGCGCGGTCAGGCAGTGGCGCGATCTCGGATCGGTACGCACTGGCACAGGAGCTGTGCCCAATGGGGATGCACTCGTCTACCGGATGAATGCGACAACATTGGAGATCGGCCAGGGCGCGAATACGTTCAAGGGAATGATGGGGCTAGCTGGCCTCGTCGGTGCTCTTGCAATGTTTTTCGCACTGTTGATTATGTCGCCGGATTTCATAAGCTTTGCGACTTCAGAGCGTTATTGGGGCCTTTTAATCTTCACACTTGCTGCTGATGTCATCGTATTTCTCCCGATGGGCCTGCTCTTTCTCACCATTTTCCTAACCGACTTCTTCGGCTACACGGACGCACTCCTTCGATTCGACCGTGTTCGTCGTAAGGTATGGATGTTTGTTGGCACGCGTTCGCCTATCGAACTTGACTGGAATCGGTTGACGCCAGTCTCTCAAGGCATCACGCCTGCCAACAGCAACATCAATACGTTCCGCTCGGTATTGCTTGTTGATCTCGATGCAGAGGGTGACGTGAAGTTCGACGGCAAATACCCGCGCATCGCGAGCGTCGGACAAACATCGCTGAATGAACAGCAGGCGATTAGCCAGTACGAGTACGTGCGCCAGTTCATGGAGCTCGGCCCCGCGCATCTTCCATCGTGCGCAACCTACCTCGAACACCGGACGGTGTTTCGAGACATCGTGCGCTTCTTTGGTTTTCTCGATCTCGCTCGCAACATCGATTGGCGCCGTCCGGGGGAAACCGGTGGTTACGGTCTTGTGTTCGCGAGTCTTTTTTGCATGCTGCTCGGCTGGGCGTTCCTGCCGTTCGATCTTGCTACCTATATAGCGTATCGATGTAATCGCGTGCCGAAGTGGCCCGCGGCGATCGAAGCGTATTCCAATGATGGCGGTGAGATGACCAGGCCCGTGGGCGCGGCGTCCGGGCGTATGCGGATCGTACTCAAGGAAGTGCCGTTCATTCTGTTGTGGGTGGGATGTGCCTTTGCGGTGTACGCGTGGGTCGCCTCATGGTTTATCAAATGACGCCCCGCAAAAAGAGCAATGCCTTGCACGTCGATGCACGGGTTTATTCGACCGCCACAATCGACCTGCGCTATTACCCGGATCAGGCGAGTCGACTTGATTTTGTTATTCCCGAGAGCAAAGCAGCGACGCAAGTTAAGCGAGGCTTCGTGCCAGAACGTTCTCTGATAGCAGGGTTTTAAGGCCGCCATGAATACCACGGAAGTGAGAAAAATGGGTTGGTGGGCGCGCCGTGTTCGAAAGGTCAGTGCTTATGGTCCACTAGACCGTGCGGTCAGGCAGTGGCGCAGTCTCGGATCGGTACGTAATGGCACGGGAACGGTGCCGAATGGGGATGCACTTGTCTACCGGATGAATGCGACAACACTGGAGATCGGGCAAGGTGCGAATACGTTCAAGGGAATGATAGGCTTAGCTGGCCTCAGTGGATTTATCGTTTTTGCGTATGCTCTAATCGTCGCCTCCCCCGATTTCATCGGATATGCAGTCTCTCGAAAGGACTGGATTAATGTCATAGTCGTTCTTGCATTTGATATAGCGGGATGCATTCCGTTTTCTCTTTTCTTCCTCACCATTTTCCTAACCGACTTCTTCGGCAACACAGACGCACTCCTTCGATTCGACCGTGTTCGCCGTAAGGTGTGGATGTTTGTCGGCACGCGTTCGCCGATCGAGCTTGACTGGGATCGCTTGACGCCGGTCTCTCAAGGCATTACGCCTGCCAACAGCAACATCAATACGTTCCGCTCGGTATTGCTTGTTGATCTCGATGCAGAGGGTGACGTGAAGTTCGACGGCAAATACCCGCGCATTGCGAGTCTCGGACAGACTTCGCTGAACGAAGCGCAAGCGATTAGCCAGTACGAATACGTGCGTCAGTTTATGGAGATAGGCCCCGCGCATCTTCCATCGTGCGCAACCTATCTCGAACACCGAACGGTGTTTCGAGACATCGTGCGCTTCTTCGGTTTTCTCGATCTCGCTCGCAACATCGATTGGCGCCGTCCGGGGGAAACCGGTGGTTACGGCCTTGTGTTCGCGAGTCTTTTTTGCATGCTGCTCGGCTGGGGAATTCTGCCGTTTAACTTGGCAAGCTATATCGCGTACCGGTGCAACCGGATACCAAAATGGCCCAAGGACATTGATGATTATGCGAAGGACGGTGGCGCGATGCGTCCGCCGAAGGGGGCGACGTCGGAGCGCTTGCGGATCGTGTTTAAAGAAGTGCCGTTCATCGTGCTATGGGTGGGATGTGCCTTTGCGGTGTACGCATGGTTTGCCTCATGGTTTATCAAATGACACCCCGCAAAAAGAGCAAGGTCGTGCGCGTCGATGCACGGGTTTATTCGACTGCCACAATCGACCTAGGCTATTCCCCGGATCAGGCGGGCCGGCCTGATTTCGTGATCCCCGAAAGCAACGCAGCGGCGCAAGTCAAGCGAGGCTTCGTGCCAGATCCTTCTTTTGCGCCAGGGTTTTAAGTTCGCCATGAATACCACGGAAGTAAAAAAAATGGGCTGGTGGGCGCGCCGCATACGCGAGGCCAGTGCGTATGGTCCGCTAGACCGTGCGGTCAGGCAGTGGCGCGGTCTCGGATCGGTACGCGCTACCACGGGGACAGCGCCCAATGGCGATGCACTCGTCTACCGGATGAACGGGACAACACTGGAGATCGGGCGAGGCGCGAATACGTTCAAGGGAATGATGGGGCTGGCGGGTCTTTGCGGATTATGCGCAATGCTGTTCGTGCTGCTTGTGATAACACCGACGTACTTCGATGCCAAACCTCCATATTCTGGACCGGTCGAGAAAGGCATTGTTTTTCTGGCCGATCTGTTGATCGCACTCCCCTTGGGCATAGCGTTTCTCAACGTCTTCCTAACCGACTTCTTCGGCTACACGGACGCGCTGCTTCGCTTCGACCGTGTTCGCCGTAAGGTGTGGATGTTTGTCGGCACGCGTTCGCCGATCGAGCTTGACTGGAATCGCTTGACGCCAGTCTCTCAAGGCATAACGCCGGCCAACAGCAACATCAATACGTTCCGCTCGGTATTGCTTGTTGATCTCGATGCAGAAGGTGACGTCAAGTTCGACGGCAAATACCCGCGCATTGCGAGCCTTGGACAAACATCGCTGAATGAACAGCAGGCGATTAGCCAGTACGAATACGTGCGCCAGTTCATGGAGGCGGGCCCCGCGCATCTTCCATCGTGCGCAACCTATCTCGAACACCGAACGGTGTTTCGAGACATCGTGCGCTTCTTCGGTTTTCTCGATCTCGCTCGCAACATCGATTGGCGTCGCCCAGGTGAAACCGGCGGTTACGGCCTTGTGTTCGCGAGTCTTTTTTGCATGCTGCTCGGCTGGG
>NZ_MTHB01000005.1 GCF_002220365.1 Caballeronia sordidicola
CAGCCCATCATTAATTTATTGCGAGATCACTTGCTCGACAGTGAGATCGTGTTTGGCGACGAGACCACCGTGCAGGTGCTCAAGGAACCGGGGCGAGCGCCACAAACCAAAAGCTTTATGTGGGCCCAAATGAATGGCAGCGGGCCGCCCGTACGGCTGTTCGGATATGCGCCCGGGCGTGGCATGCAACATGGATCTGACCTATGGGCAGGCATGCGCCGTGGCGCGGTGCTAATGACGGACGGCTACGAGTCATACAACGCGATCGCTAAAACCAACGGCCTCGTGCATTTAGGTTGCTGGACGCACGCGAGACGCTATTTTGTGAAAGCCCAGGACGTGTTGCCTAAAGAAGCGCACGGTGTACATCAGCCTTCCACGCAGTTCATCCATCTCATCGGCAAGCTCTACGCGGCGGAGTCGCAGGCTCAGAAGAAGCCGAACCAGCGAGCACGCCTTCGGCGGCGTTACAGCACTGCGGTGCTTAAGGAAATTAAGAAACTATTAGACCATCATCTTGAGACGACCGCGCCGAGCGGAAAATTGGGCGAGGCCCTGAGGTATCTCGCCGGGCAGTGGCCAAAATTGAATCGCTATGTTGAAAACCAGGCGTGGCCCATTGATAATAACGAATGTGAAAATTCAATTCGCCCATTTTGCGTAGGACGTCGTTCCTGGCTTTTTGCCGACTCCGTTGGCGGAGCGAAGGCGAGTGCGAACCTCTATTCGCTCGTCCAGACGTGCAAAGCAAATCGCATCGATACGTATCAATACCTCGTTGATTTATTCAAAGCCCTGCCGTATGCAAAGACGGTCGATGACTACGAGGCGTTGCTGCCTTGGAATCTCGGGAAGCCTGAACGCTAAGCCAAGGCATTAGTCAATGCTAATGCGACTATGTCCTTCAAAGACCGCTTACCCTACACGGTCGACCGGAACCAGGAGCTCGTGGCGCTTGGCGTCGCCAATATCGCGGCCGGTCTGTTGCAGGGTGTCCCAGTCTGCAGTAGTGCGTCACGAACGCCAGTCGCCGAGGCAGCCGGCGCAAAGACACAGTTGACCTGCGTTGTGTCCGCGCTCTGTATCGCCTTTCTGCTTATCGTGGCTCCTGCGTTGCTAACGCATATGCCGAATGCGGCTCTCGCCGCGGTCATTGTTTCTGCCGCACTCTCGCTCTTCGATCTTGGAAACGTGACACGTCTTTATCGAATGCGCCGCAGCGAGTTCACGCTGTCCATGGTTTGCTTCGCAGGTGTACTCACAGTCGGCGTCGTACAGGGCATCTTCATCGCTATCGGCCTGTCACTGCTGTCATTCGTCTGGCGCGCGTGGCACCCTTACGCCGTTTGGGCAAGATCGAAGGGAGGCCTGGTTATCACGATGTTGTGCGGCACCCAGACGCAAAACAGGTTCCTGGCCTTCTACTGATTCGTTGGGATGCGCCACTCTTTTTCGCAAACGCGGAGATATTTCACCAACACATACGACGGGCGATTTCGCAGGCATCGCGACCACCTGCCTGGCTGGTCGTTGCCTCGGGCCGATCACCGATATTGACGTCACAGCTGCCGACATGCTCTCCGGGCTTCATCACGAGCTGGAAACAGCGAACATCGCCCTGTATTTTGCAGAATTGAAAGGCCCCGTGAAGGACCGACTGCGAACCTATGGGCTCTTCGCGATGTTTGTCGAAACACATTTCTTCGAGACCGTGACAGATGCCGTTCGCATGCCGTACAGCACAGCGTTGACTGGCCGGGCGAGTGATGGGCTGGCGCGTTTGCTACCAGCTCCGCCCGCGAAGGGCTGCGTTCATGATTGGGTGTCGCCTGCAGTCCGACTTGCCGCTTCTCTCAAGCGTACCTGCAGCACCCTGGTGCGAATGGCGCGCTCGTCACATGGAACAATTGGTCGAACGATCACTTCGTGACTTCGCTTGATCCCATTCCTTATTTCTCGAGACGAGCACGAATTGACTGCAATTCCCTTTTGCGTTCGGCACTCGTCTTCGGGTAGGTCATTTCAAGTCCGTCAAGGGTTTCAAGGACGATCCTGGATACAATCAGCCTGGCGTTCTCCTTGTCGTCGGCCGGCACGACGTACCAAGGCGCATGCCGAGTGCTGGTTGCATCGAAGCATTCCTCATAGGCCTTCATGTACTGGTTCCAGTACTGCCGCTCCTCGATGTCCGCAGCACTAAATTTCCAGTTTTTCTCAGGGTCGTCTATGTGTTGCAGGAAGCGTTTGCGCTGCTCTTCCTTCGAGATGTGAAGGTAGAACTTGACGATCCGCGTGCCGTTCCGGGAAAGGTGTAACTCCAGATCCACGATCGAACGATAGCGGTCATGCCACACGGTCTTCTCGTCGAGCAGTGCATCCGGCAGGCCCTCGTTACGGAGAATCTCGGGATGGACGCGGGCGATCAGCACCCCCTCGTAGTAGGACCGGTTGAAGATGCCGATTCGTCCGCGCTCTGGCAGATTGCGTGTGGTGCGCCAAAGGAAGTCGTGCTGCAACTCAATGGGGCTGGGATGTTTGAAGCTGAAAACCTGGCAACCCTGTGGGTTCACGCCGGACATGACATGCTTGATGGCACCATCCTTACCGGCCGCATCCATTGCCTGGAAGATAAGCAGAACAGCATAGCGGTTGAAGGCATAGAGCAACTGCTGCAGAGAGCTCAGGCGCGCGACATGCTCACCCAGCAATTGTTGGTAGTGTTCTCGTGACTTGTACACGGGCTCCACTTTCGTCGGCCACTTGTCGAGCTTGACCCTTCCGTCGAGATTTTCGTGTCCCGGAAAGCCATCGACACCGGTTGCCGTGAAGTACACCGCACACCACGGCGCGGGCATCACCTCATCCGTGTTGACCGTGACGGAACCAGGCGCCCAGTTACGCAGCGGCCCGTTGGGCGTGATCCGATACTGAACCGTCATCGATCCAGTTGCGCCAGGGCTCACGCCGAGCGCAGCGCCGGCGAGAACGTTGCCGATGGATTGGGTAGTCTGCGGGATTTCATCTATTTTACATAATAATAGTTATCCATTTCAGTGGTACCTAAAGAAGTGTTGCGGATTTCGCCTCGCTGTCATGGATTCGACGCAACAGCTTCGTATCATTTGGCACCTTTTTACCGTTGCGTCGATCGATGACTTTTCTCCAGTTATCGGATTCGCTGGTTCCGGGCCAACTGAGAAGCGTCACCCTGGTCGGTGAGTCTGCGATTCCACGATATTGGGCCAACGTCTGGCTGATCATGTCGATGGGCCATCTGGCCGAATCGACCCAAACTGGCAAGCTTCGGTACATCGAGGACCTTTACCAGCACGCGGACCGTATTCTGGGACCAAATGGTCTCGACGATGCGCTTGCTGGCGTCGATGACGGCGCGCTGACCGACGTTCTTGAGTCATGGTTTGTCTCAATCCGGAATCGGCCGCGAGCCACCAGAGCCGACGAACTGCGCTGGCATGCCGGCCTCGGGTTTGTCACGGACGTGGTGACATGGCTTTTCAAGAGCCGGATTCCGGATGATCGTCTGCGAGACATCGAGGCGCGTTTGCACCGGCTTTCGACCTTGTATAGCCAATTGCATGTGCGGAAAAACAGTCAGGTCGAAACCATCCGCTCATTGCCAGCCTCCGTCGTGGAGGCGCTTTACGATCTGCTGGACCCAGAGTCAAGTCGGAATCGGTTCAAGCATGCGAAGACCCGCTGGCGCATTTACATCGCCTTCGTGCTGATGTTGCATCAAGGACTGCGGCGTGGCGAGTTGCTGCTGCTTACAGCCGACTGTGTAAAGTCCGGCTTTGACAAGAAAAGGCAAACACCGCGTTATTGGCTCAATGTGCAGGAAAACGAATATGAGGACGGCGACGCCGATGAGCCGATCGACTTACGGTACTCGAAGCCAAGCATCAAAACAGTCCATTCTGTCCGACAGATTCCTGTCAGTGGGCTAACGGCTCAGCTGGTCCAGACCTACGTTGAAAACTACCGCGGCCGTCCTAGCCACCCCTTCCTGCTCACTTCATACCTTGGCAACCCGCTCGCGACCGAATCGCTGACGAAAGCGTTTCGCGAAGTCTCGAATGCGTTGCCGGAGCCGGTACGTCGTGAATTGATCGATCGCTGTGGCAAGGATTCCGTTATGCCGCATGACCTGCGTCACACAAGCGCTGTCGTACGGTTACACCAACTACTCGATAACGGTGACCCGATGGATGAGGCGCTGCAGAAGATGCGGACGTTCTTCGGATGGTCAAAGAAATCGGTGATGCCCTCGCGCTACGCGCGGGCGGTGTTCGAGGACCGGCTAGCGGACGTGTGGAACGACAGTTTCGATGACCGGGTAGCGTTGCTACGCGCCATCCCGAAAGGACTCTGATCATGCAACTGTCCCGTAGCAACGGCGTCGCGGGTGTCGCTCGTGACGCTGGAGATCTGATTGCCGACGTGGTCTCGCGACTTCCAGCCCTTCCTCCCGTGATCCGTTACTACGACGAATTTGATGATGCTACCCGTTCGATCGTCGCGCCCACGGATGCAACGGTATTCGAACTGTTGATCTACGGGCGAGTGCACAGGCTGGACTTCGATCGCTACCCCGGTGCATACGGCATGCTGGTGAAGCAGCTCTTCCTGTTTCTGCTGGGCAAAGGACTTCATGTCGTTTCCGCCTTCAAGGCAGCAAGTGGAGCGATGCACTTCTCGGTTCCCGAAGTTGAAAAACTGGTCGACGCCGGCCCGCACAAAATCGGTCATGAATGGACTATCATGCGCGCCCGCGACTTGTCCCAGGACGCGTACCGGTTCGGCAAAACACTGTTGCGGTTGTTGTGTACCCACCGGCTTTGCGGCTGGTCTCCGAGGTATGAAGAATTTATTCGCTCTTCCCTACCCGGTCCTGCGACAGATTCGTATGCCGGAGTGCATTCTGGGGATGTCTTTCTGTCGGTCGACGAGGAAGCAGCTATCGTGAGGCATCTGGACGAAACCGTTTCAGCGCTCACGTCGTCCGTGAACGCACCTCCAACGCACGAGGACCTCTGCGACACAGGCATGTTGCTGTGCGCTTATCAGTTTGCCATGCGCCCAATCCAGATCGCGATGCTGACCATGAGAAATGTGCGTATCTGGCAGGATGCGCCGGATGGTCCGCCGACGGTGCATTTAACCTTCCATATGGCCAAGCAGAAAAGTGCCTCGAAAAGAAAGCCGCTCACGCGCCGAGTCAAGCGGGAGTGGGCGCCGATCTTCGTCGCTCTCAATACATCGCGGCGGGCCGAGGGTATTGCGGGCGCTGCGCATTTCTTTGCCGTTGAATCGAACTACGAAGCGGGCGTTCGAATTGCCGCGCTCGTGAGAAAGCTGATCGGCTCTGATGACCTCGGTACGCCCACGGATCTGCGGCATACCGCAGCCCAAAGGCTCGTCGACGCCGGCGCAAGCCACGAAGAGTTGGCCGAATTCATGGGGCACTCACACGTGCAAACCGGGCTGGTGTACTTCGCGACATCGGCCACGCACGCGGAGCGGGTAAACCAAGCGCTCGGCGCGTCGGACATATACCGACGCGTGGCGAAAATTGCACACGACCGGTTCATCTCCCCGGAAGAGCTCACCCTTCTTAAAGGTGAGCAACAGATCGCTGGTGTGCCTCACGGCATTCCGATTGCAGGTATCGGCGGATGTTCTTCGGGGCAGCCTGCTTGCCCTTACAACCCGGTCACATCGTGCTATGGATGCAGGAAGTTCATGCCCTTGCACGACAAAGCGATGCATGAGCACGTGCTAACCGCCATGCGTGAAGTAGTGATGTTCTTCGATCAGAGCTCTCGCGGCGACACCAGCTCTCCAGCCTACCTGCAACTGCAACGCACGATCGCTGAGATACAGGCGGTCATCGAGGAACTGGAAGGCGACAATCGATGAATCCACACTACTCCGCGTTCATCGAACTGGGTAAAACGCTGGTCGGTGAGAAAGGTCTGTCATGGGACATACCTCTCGATGAAACAGGCGTCGCATGCGACGGCGTCGGCTGGAATCTTACTGTCATTGCCGGCGACGTTCCGCCGCCGGCCCATTACCTGAGAGACCTGGGGCCTGATGCGAAGGCGCTGGTGATCATTAATGCGCAGCGCACCGAGGGCAACCTGACGCCACTGGCCCGCCATGCCCTATCTCCTGCGTGGCAGGACATCATCAAGGCTGCGGTCGCCGAGCAGTTGCTGTTCAAGCGCAACACGGTCGGATATGTGTCGCAATGCATCGCGCGTCCGCTGCGTATGATCGCCACATGCGTGGACAAGGAACCGTGGCGACTGACTGTCGATGATCTGCGTCTTTCGATTCGCATCGGGACAGCGATTCAGTCATCGGGAAAACTGGCTGACCTGGTTGCTGGCATCGTCCGAGTGGTGTTTGATGCGCAGCACATCTGCGACGCCGGCCAGTTGTACTCGTCCCTCGCTGTTCCTCGCATGAAAATGAAAAGCGCGATCAAGGCGAAACATACCTGGTCGCAGGACGAATTGCGCGCTGATCTGGAGGCGCGCAAGCGTGAGGAACGGCTGCCAGAGCGCCGTGCATTCTGGGAACTGACCCGTATCGTGATGACTGAGAAGCCGCGCACGTTCATGGACGATCTGCGGTTTGCCGCGATACGTACGATGATCGTCACGGGCTTCCGTGCCGGCGAAGCTGCACTGCTTCCCGTTGACTGGAAACGAGAGCGCAGCTATCTGGACTCTAAGGGCCGTCCCGCTGGCGAAGCCGGCGGCATCTCGACTTCGTTGATGGTCCGTCACTTCGCTGAAAAGCAGCAGGACGACGAGGCCGATAGTGCTGTTCTGCGTGAAAACACGCAGCCCGTGCCCGACATGTTCCGGGCGTTGCTCACTGAGACGCTCGATCATGTCGTGAAGCTCACGGAGCCACTACGTGAGACCCTAAAGCTGCAGTGCGAGTCTGGTCGACTACTGCCGTGGTATCGGGCCAATGATGTCGCGCCCTTCACTGAACTGTACACGCGACTGATGGGCAACCCATTCTGGCTGGGAATCGAAAGGGAACCGTTCATTGAGCGCTATCGTGAAGGCTTCGATCCTGCGGTGTTAGTCGAGTTGCATCGCTATCAGACGGAACGGCGACAGAGCGGAGAACTTACGCTCGACATGGCGGTATATACGTTCGGAAGTCGCCTGCTGAAGAAGATGCGTGACGGGAAGATCGCCATGCGCTTCCGCCGAGCGAACGGCAAGGTCATCGGGATTCAAGAGCGCGTGGGTTGGCATAACGCCTATCTGCACGTCGGCGAGTTGGAAGAACATATACGCGCGCATACACCCACGAAAGTGTCGGAGACTTCTCCGCTTCCATTGGCTGTGGGCGCTGTGCAGCCATGGGAGTTACTGTTTGTGCTTCCGAAACGCTCGCTCGCGGAGGAACGCAACGAAGGTCTCTGCGATGTCAGCCGATATATGGCTGTGCGTCGCCCGGGTCCCGACCTCATTCAATTGGCACTTGGCGAGCACACAACATGCGAGACGGTGTTCGAGAAGTATGGGCAAACCGAGGAGGACCGTGCCCTGCGAATGGAGTCGCATATGTTACGTCATCTGCAAAACACGGAACTGTTCCGACTGGGCATTGCCGACACTATCATCTCCAAACGCTTCAACCGGCGTAGTGTCGCACAGAGCTACGAGTATGATCATAGAAGCCTGGCCGAGGATCTCGACCAGATCGAGATCCCACAGGACATCGAGATCATGCTCGGTGAAAAAGCCAGCACGGTTGCCAGGCTCATCAAGGGCGGCAAGGCCAATGGCCCGATCGTGGACGCGTTCCGGCGCATCCAGGCAACAGAGGGTGACACTGCCGCGTACGAGTACCTGCGCGCCGAAGCGGACGGCTTCCATGCCACGCCGTACGGGCACTGCCTGAATTCATTTACGGTCGATCCGTGCCCCAAACATCTTGAGTGCTTCGCGGACTGCCGCCATCTGTCGGCCACCGATCTGCAGGAGAACCGGCAGAACCTGATCCGGCTCGAGGGCAAGTTCAGGCTTGCCCTGGAGTCGATCAAGGCCAGACCATCGACCAGCATCGGCTGGCAAAACCAGCTTGACCACGCAGAGAAGCGGCTGGCTGGCGTACAGAAGCTTCTTGCAACACCAGCGGGCGAACGCCCCTTCCCTGACGGCGTTGACCTGTCACGGCCCCGGCAACGCGGAGTACTTGATGACTGAACCTGACGAGACCACACCGCCCAGCGACGACGATCAGATGCGCGAGATTCTCGAAACGCTGCTGGCCGATGATGAGGACATCACAGCTCGCGCTGTCGCGCGGCTGCACCCGTCCATCAGCGCGGCTTCGTCAATTACGCGCAGCAAAACGCGAAGCAGGTTGCTCGCTGAATATCAGAATCGGCAGGCCGAGTACCGCCGCTGGCGCGGACGTGTTGCCAAACGATCCGGCGCCGATACCGCGGTCTCGCTTGCCGACAAGGACATCAGGATCGCAGAACTCAAAGCCACTGTGCAACTACTGACCGCTTCCCACCTTGCAATGCTGCGCGCTGTCGGCGAGCTCGGCGGCTTCAGCAAGTGGGCAAGATTCTATGAAGAATACCGGGATGCTCGGGATAAACTCATTGATCTCGGCGCAGTACCCACGGCAACGGTTGCGCAATTGACGGCGGAAATCTCGACGAAGCTGCAGTCGACAACCAGGCGGAAGAAACGTTGACCGATGTCCTGTACGGTGTGGACACGAAACCGAACGGTGATCAGATATGAAGCTTGCTGACTTTTACATCGGCCTCGAATTTATTGAAGGCCCCTTCTGTTGGCGATGCACGGACGTAGGAACGCGAACGGTGGTTGCCATCCGACTCACTGAGAACAACCCCATCTGGTATCAGGGACCGCCGTACATGGTGGAGGAAGTAGTTCTGGACGAGGCGAGTCTTGCTGACTGTCACCTGACGGAAGAAGAGCACATCAAAGCTGCAGTCGTCGAAGCGGACACGTCCGGTCATCCGGGCTATCCAGGCGAAGCTGTTCACCGTATGACGGAAGTCCGCTTCAAGAATCCGGCGTATCCGCGCAGGGAGATGTTCCGGTTTGACCGCGTACGCGCCGACGGTGAGATCCTGCACCCATACGCGGCTCGCGAGGTCGCGGAGGAATGGATGATCAACTTCTATCTGCCGTTCACCCAGAACTGGGGGGAGATACCAGAGGAACAGTTCATTGCCTTACCGATTGCCACACCTATCGACATCAAGCGCCGGGCAGATCAATTGCCGTCGTGACGAGGACTGCCAGCCATCTGCTTGTCGGTCACTTATACGTAGTATTTGCATGATCGCGACAGCCGCGAAATGGCTGTGGTTCTGCGGTGGAAACCGCCTCTCTCCCGAAAGGAGCACGAAATGTCTTACGCACCCTGCTTCCAGACGCTGCACGATGAGATCCGGCCCGTAGGACACCTCGGACGGGGCACACATTATTCTGTTCTGCGCGTACCAACCTGGCACGATGAACTGATGCATCAGCTTCAGTTTGGAAGGTTCCTCGACTTCGCAATAATCTGGGACGAAGATCACGACGACCGGGTCGTTGATGCGATCTTGGTCATGTACCTCGGCGGCCTGCTTGCGCCGGTGCGATTCATCGGCGAGCGCAAGGGTGTGCTCTCAGTGTTGCTTGCTCCTGCAGCCGTTCAGGCTTGGGATGATCACGCGTTCCAGCGATATCGCGAGGACGTCGCCGACGTATGCACCAGTCTTGAGGATCCATGGACGGCAGACGTCAACAGCATGGATAGCTCGCAACATTCGATCATCCACGCGCCAGCTGAAAACGTCGCGACCTATCTGAAAAACATCGACATGCTGTGGCAGCTCGGAACGAGGTTTACCCTCCCTGCATAGGCGGCACGGATTCGCAACAACATCCGATCACACGATGCCACGATCAAGCCGTCATTGTTGCGCAAGTGGTCGCTCCGCCGCGCAACAGACAGGCCCACTTCGGTAACACAACAGCTCTACAGAGAATGGCGGCGCCTGTGGATAACTTCCTCGTTATAAATAAAGGAAGAGTCGAAGAAAAAACCTTCGCAACACGACACCCTAGGTGCCAAGAATC
>NZ_MTHB01000098.1 GCF_002220365.1 Caballeronia sordidicola
GGTACGGACCGCGATCTGATCCTCACCGTGCCGGGCCGCGGCTATCGCCTTCTCCAGCGGCGGAAAACCGTCCTGTCTCCCGAAACCGCGTCGCAGGCATCCGGAGGGCGTCCCCTTCCACCATCGACGTCCAAGCTTTTTGGACGCGACTGCGCAGTCAAGCAGATCCGCTCGATGCTGGCAAACTCACATGTGCTGACGTTGGTCGGCGCGGGCGGTATCGGCAAGACGACACTTGCGGTCGAAGCAGCTCGCCATTGCTCGGCTGACTTCGACGAAGCGGTCTGCCTAGTCGAACTGGCCGCGTTGACCAAGCCAGAGGACGTGATCGGAGCGATCGTTGAGGGTTGCGGGCTGACGCTGCCAGGCCCGCGAGCCGATGTCGCGCAAGTGGTCGCCGCATTAGGCCGGCAGCGCAAGCTGCTGGTGCTCGATAACGCGGAGCATGTGATAGCCGCGGTCGCGCACATCGTCGATGCGCTGGTTGTCGGCAACGACATGCTGCGCGTTCTCGTGACGAGCACAGAGCCGCTTCGAATAATGCCTGAGGTGGTATTCAGGGTTGACCCGCTGGGTGTGCCGGCGGCCGGCTCCACCGATGCAGAAATCCTGCAGTGCTCCGCGGTCGATTTGTTTTTCCTGCGTGCCAGCTTTTTGCAAGGCGAAGTCGGCGGCGAGAGCGCGCAGATCCGGCTCGTCGGCGAGATCTGCCGCCGTCTGGACGGCATTCCTCTGGCCATCGAACTCGCGGCTGCTCGCGTCGTCGCGCTCGGCGTGGATGAAGTCCATAGGCGGCTGGACGACCGGATGGCGATTCTCGCCGGCGGCTATCGGACTGCGCTCCCGCGTCATCAAACCCTGCGCGCGACGTTCGATTGGAGTTTCGCGATCCTCGACACGAGCACGCGGACGATATTCCGACGTGTCGCGATATTCGACGGCAGCTTCACCATCGAGATGATGTGCGAGGTCGTGTGCGACGACGAATGCTCGGTGGCGAGCGCGATCACTGGCATCACCGAACTGGTGGCGAAGTCCCTGGTCAACGTTGAATTCGAGGGACCGGTCGCGAAATATCGCCTGTGCGAATCGACCCGTGCCTACGCGCTTGAAAACCTGCACGCTGAAGGCGAATTTCAGGCCATGACCGCGCGCAATTCGCACTATCTCTCCAGTTTCTTTGAGCCGCAAACAGGCGCCGATTTGAACGAGGAGACCATTAATCCACCCAATTTAGACAGACACTCGACGATGCGCGCATCGTCTTCGACTGAACCTTCGCTCCGGACGGCGACCTGTGAATCGGCATCGAACTAAGGTCGAACCGGGTCGGTGCGCTACTCGACGCCTGCATGATCGAAGAGTGCTGCAAGCGCGCCTCCCCGGCCGTCCTTGCATTCGAAACTCAGTCTACTGGATCGCTGGATGTTGCTAGTGAAATGCGCGTGCGCGCCGCGCTAGCATCGGCCTTACCGTACGCTCGGCGGCTAATTCTCAGGCCCGCGGAGCTTTGGCGGATGTACTCGAACTCGCGATCGTCTCTGACGACCAGGTCTTCCAGACGCATGCACTGCGGGGTCTCTGGAACACGATGTTTTCGTGCGGAAATACGGCGTGGTTCTAAAATCGTCGATCTTGGGTAACAGCGACGAGCTGACCGGCATCGCTCGTAGAGTGGCAGAATTATTGGTAGTCCGATTGAGTTGGAGGTCCTGGGTATCAACCTTCCGCGCTCAGGCTTGCCGTGATTAACGCGTTCCGAGTCCCAACTGTTGAGGTCCGCTAATTCTGCAAATAGGCACAGTAATTCTGCTATTGAGAATCTCTAAAGTCACGACAACGAAAAACGAAGTCGTGCGTTGTACGACTCATCACCGGTTTGATGAGGACTTCAGATGGCAATGGATGAAGCAACGAAGAAGCGTGTGTGCGCAGGCCGGATGTTGTTGGCCGGAAAACGCCCGGCGGAAGTCGCGCTCGCGGTCGGCGTGGCACGACAGACCGTTTACACCTGGAAGGCTCGGCTGAACGAAGGTGGCATCGAGGCGTTGCGTCGGATGTGCATGGGACGTCTTGGCCAACTCGATGCAGGCCAGCTTAATTAGTTGCGCCGCATACTACTGCAAAGTCCGACCGAGCATGGATTCGGTACAGAGCTGTGGACGATCAAGCGCGCCGGGGTTCTCATCGCGCGCAGGTATGACATCAAGTTCAGCCAATCACACGTGTGGCGCATTCTAGGTGCGTTGGGTTTTAGCCCGCAGAAGCCTGAGAAGCGAGCCATTGAACGGGATGAAAACGCCGTGCGGGATTGGAAACGCAAGACGTGGCCTGCGCTTAAAAAAAGCCCGCAGACAGGGGCGTTTGATCTTCTTCATCGACGAGTCGGGGCTTAGCGAACGACCTACGCGGGTGCTTACCTGGGCGCTCAAAGGACACACGCCCGTCATCCAGTTTCACTTCCGATGGACGCACATCTCGGCTATCGCCGGACTGAGTCGAACCGCCTGCATGTTCCGCCTGCACGAGGGCAGCAACAAGAAGGAACAGGTCGTCGAGTTTCTCAAGGCGCTGCGTGCTCATCTGAAGCAACCTTTGCTGATCATCTGGGATGGATTGAAGGCGCATCGCAGCAAGTTCGTTCGCGAGTGCCTCGATTCCATCGAGGGCGACATCCAGATTGCTTTCTTGCCGCCTTACGCGCCCGACCTCAACGCAACACCGCTTAGGGGCAGGAAAGTAGCGATTTTGTAGATTATTCAATAATTTACGTCTGATTTCGATTAGCAGGGCGCAATCAAATTTGAAGTGCAACAGCCTACGTCCTATCCGGCAATTTGTCGGTATTGATCTGGGGCATGAGGAGGCACCGGATGCGACCACGGTGCTGAGCTGCTGGAAGCGCACAAGCTGACTGCGGTGCTGCTGGAGGAAATCAACGCGCACTTGCGCGAGCGCGGGCTGGAGCAGTCGACGCGGGCCCTGGAAAAGGTCGAAGCGCAAATCCGGGCGCGGGTTGAACATCCGTTTCATGTGGTGAAGAACCTGTTCAACCACAAGAGGGCCCGTGGGCCTGGCTAAAAATGGTGCGCGGTACGGCACCTTGTTTGCGCTAGGCAATTTGGTGATTGCAAAGAAAGCGCTGTTGCAATCAATGGAGAACTCCGTCTGCGAGACGGCATAGAGCGCAAAAACGGCGGCGAAAGCCCCGCAGAAGTTAAAATTATCGGCGTGGTTCAAAACCCGTGTTTTTGCGTTACACAGACGAGCTGACTCGTCCCACGTTTTCAGGCAGGATTAATATGGAGTGCAAATCAGTTTGAGGTCCGCGACCTCACGCGATCAAGTTTGCCGAGGCTGAAGCGGACCGAGTCCGAGTAGCGTCAGCCATTGCGGATGGTCCTGGCCGGTCATCGCTTTACGCGGACTTTTGCCGAGCCGCTCGCTGCACCGGCTGCGCATGAAGCGACGGTGATTGAAGAAGAACTGCAGCAGGCCCAGCCAGGCGCGGCTACCGTTCAGATGGCGCCGCAGCGTCAGGCAGTTGCGCAGCCGGGAGTTGAAGTTTTCGACCAACGAGCTGCTGCGTGGCGTGCTCTGCATGGCTTGCGAGACCGCGCTCCAGACCCCGTAGAACTTGCGTCCCATGGCGGCATGCAGCCGGTTCCAGCCTTGCCATAAGGCACCCGAGGTGTCGGGCTTGCGATGCAGCAGACACGTTGCGCGGA
>NZ_MTHB01000193.1 GCF_002220365.1 Caballeronia sordidicola
TGGGCAGAATGAACGGGAACTGGTTCTTGGGCGCCGGAATTATCTGTTCGCAGGGTCCGACGGCGGCGGCGAGAGCGCTGCGATAATCTATAGCCTGATCGGAACGGCACGCCTAAACGATGTAGAGCCATTCGCGTATTTGCGTGCTGTCTTCGAACGGATCGCCGATCATCCCATCAACCGCGTCGACGAACTGCTGCCGTGGCGCCTGATGCCCGTTGAACAGGCCACACAGCTCGCAGCTTAACGGACCATCACGATGGCTCAAGCACGCAAATCAAGCAGTCGCAAACCCACGTTGCGAATGGTCAGCTCTCCAGAGTTCATCTATCAGTTGCGGGTTGAACTACTGGGTCTCAGACCGGCGATTTGGCGGCAGATTCTCGTTCGCGGGTCCGTTGAGCTTTCCAGGCTTCACGTCATCTTGCTCATGACCATGGGGTGGGACGGTGGCCACGTGCATGAGTACGTCATTGGAGACAAAAACTATGGGGAGGTCGATCCGCTCTTCCGACCCGATGTCCCCGACGATCCGCCTGTGTTAGACGAAGCCAAGGCAACCCTCGCGGTGGCACTTGGTGATCGGAAATTGTTCACCTATATCTACGACTTTGGCGACAATTGGCAACATCGCGTCAAAGTCGAAAAGATCTTGCCGCCTGATCCCGACTTACGCTCGCCGATCTGCTTGGCTGGCCGCAACGCCTGTCCGCCCGAAGACGTCGGTGGTGGACCCGGGTATATCGAATTCTTAGAAGCTATAGCCGACCCGTCTCATGAAGACCATGAGCAACTGCTCGAATGGTGTGGCGGCAGTTTCGATCCCAATGCTTTTGACCTCGCTGCCGTCAACGAACGACTAGCGGAATTTGAGTTCTGAACGGTCGGCGCGGCCTCTGCATGACGCTTACCTGCGAACCGATTCACACTTAATTCGCTCCGTCTTCGGGAACTCCGGTTGACGGGCTTATTACGCGCTCGCCGTCTAGGTCAAGCATGATCAGTTGGCGGTCGCCGGCGGGGAAAATCTTTACGATGGTTCCCCGAGGGGTGTCTGCATCGATGACATAGATCGGGTATCCCGCAGCTAGATGAGCTCTCGCTGCAGAGTCGTCGTCTTTCTTCAGTTCCTCTTCAAGTTCGTTCCAAAACCTATCCTGGCCGTCATGGGGAGCCGACCTGTTTCTTGAGGACATTCGCGTAACTCCTCGTCAAAAATTACATTGTAGGTTCTCATGCGTTACTGAGCGCCATGAGTGCGATGGCGATAGCTGTTCCGTCAGGATTTTGCGAAGCGAGGACCGTGACACAAGGGCGGCAAACGTCCAGCAACAACATTTAAAAAAAATATTTTCGTCTGATCATTGTTGACTTTCCTAATTTGGCATTTTGCCGAAAGGCAAATTGCAAAAATTTAGACGAATCAATAACTTAAATAACCTTAAAAACTGTGCGTGAATCATTATGTCTATCGCGCAGCATACTGAAACCGGTGATTTAATTTTACCCTTTGATATAGGTTAGTTCACTAAATGGTATCGTTTAGTAATTTCGAAAAAAATATAGCGAAGCGGCAAGTTGATTAATTGCGATGCGGGTTGTACCTTTCGTTTGCGCACTGCGCATACCGAAATTTTTACAGCCTCTTGGATGAATAATCACAATGAAACAACTTCTTACTATTGTTGGGGTAGTGCAGAACGCGGGCATATCGAAGAAAACAAATCAGCCGTACGACATTCGGACTGCTCATTGCATTCTTAAGCAAAACTCAGAAGAGCGAGGTGAACAGCTACTGGTTGGCACTATAAATTTGCCGCCCAATTTTAAGAACACAGAGCCTGGCGACTATTTGGCCGAATTCGCGTTCCAAATTGGATTCGGTCAAGACCAGGGAAGGCTCGTTCCACAAATCGTCGCACTTTCCCCCTTTGGGAATATAAAGCCGCAACCCAAAGCTGACGCCAAGGCTGCGTAAGCGATATGTCCGCCGGCACGCTTCAATCGATTTTAATCTGTGTTCCCGTGAGCTCAAATCAAGCATCAACGGTAGACCAGCAAGTTTGTCCGCCCGCTGGCGGCGTCTTTTTCCATTTGCAGCAACAACAAGCATACGTACTCGCGCCGGATAGCGCGGGATACATAGACTCAATAGCCACGCCGTTTGACTACACAACTGCGGCGGGGTTTTGGGGTGTGGCATTCACCACGATTATCACCTTATGGTTGGTGAGTCACGGGGCAGGCACGGTCGTAAATTTTTTGCGACGCGCTTGATTAACTTTCGCGGGTAAAACCGCAATTCAAATCAAAAAAACATGAAAAGTAAATTTAAAAACTTGAAAACTCATTCTTTGCGCGTTGTTGGGGCATTGGCTACCGCCACTGTTCTCGTTCAAACAAACGCTCAAGCCGCTACAACGGGGCCAGATTTCACCACGCTGACGAGTGGCATCGATTTCTCGACTGTAACTGTCGGGATTCTCGCTGTTGCGGCGACGCTAATCGGTGTTTATGTGGCGATTAAAGGCGCAAAGATCCTTATTGGTATGGTTCGCGGCGCTTAACTGCTGAGGTTATCGGGCCGGTGCTGCACTCGGGGGCCCTTGCCCCCGTTTTCGCCGATGGAGGACGTCGTGGACGTCAATAGTGCTTGGTACCTGCTGATGTTCGCATTTGGCATTGCGTGCGGGTGGGCCGTTATTACTGGATTCAAGGGGTCGTGATGTTTTTCAAAAGAGTCGTCCTCTTTGCTTCGCTCTTATGTGTTCTCGGGCTTCAAGTCGCTCACAGTCAAGCGCTGTTGGCCCCCGCCGAAAATTTTGTGATCAATCGAGCTGAGGCGGCCATCGTTAGTCGCGTGGCTATCGCTCGCGGGTTTGCTGCGAATGATCCGCGTATCGCTGCAACTATGACGGCGATGGGTGAGTCCTCTACCGCGCTTAACGTGGTGTCGACAGGTGCGGCGATTGGGCTTGGCTTCCTCGGTGCTCCGGTGTGGCTCACGGTCGCGGCGAGCTTGGGGATTCTGGCGGCTGGTAGTGCGCTGGTTGCTGGTTCGCTGACGCTTTCGCGATCACAAGACGGTCACGTGATCACCGCGATGCAACCGCTTCCGGTGCCGGTTGGTGCGGATTACCCGCTTGGGTCAGTTCCCCAACCCGGTCAGCCGGTTGCCTCTGCAATGCAAGACGTGATCGGCCACGGCGTGATGAATCAAGGTGCGTTGATCTATCACACCTCACTGTGTCAGGCGAGTGATTCGTATTGTTCGGCGTTTCCAGCGGTGCCGACCGGCCAGAAGAATTTCTCCCGCGATTACGGCCCGATCGTCGTCCTACTGCGCACACTGTCCGATGTTCAGGCATACGACACGTATGAACAGCAATTTAACTCAGCTTCCGGCACGGTTGGGCGCTCGGGTTATGACAATGGCGGGTCTGACTCGCTGAACGTCACAGTTGCGTTCCAACCGAACGTAGATAACACGACGCAAACGCTGGTCGAAGCGCGCACGATCAAGTTGTGGACGCCTTCAGGGCCTCAGATTCAACAATCGTCTCAGCCTGCTTACTGGTGGACTGTGGGACCGGGCGTTGCGCCTGTGACGGGTACAGATTTATCGCAGATTTATGGGAATCTGACCGATGCGTCGAAGGCTCAACCTCTCGATCCAATGACACTCGCTCAGGTCGTTAATCAGACATGGCAAAGCGCTGCGGCTCAACCTGGCTATCAAGGTTTGCCGTTTCCGGCTTCCCAACCAGTGACGACAGCGGACGTGCAACCGTGGGTCGCTGCGAACCCCTCGCTCGCCCCGAATGTCAGCGATCTGTTTAGGCCGGCGAGTGATCCGGGTACTCAGACGGTGCCGATTAGTCCTACGGTGCAGCCTGCTACAAGTGTTGGGACCGATCCTGCTTCTGGTACATCGCCAGCGTCGTCGCCGGGCATTGATCCCGGCACGGGTACGACCGGCTCAGTCTGTGGCGTCAACGGTGTTGTCTGCACGATGAACGTGAACGTGCTCGGTGATCCGGGTACGGCCTCACCGACGCTTGAGTCGACGCCGACGATTGCCATGATCCTCGATCCGATTATTAACCCGCTCCCGGACTTCAAGAGCTGGGCAGTTCCTCCGCATGGCGCGACGTGTCCGACGCCGACTTTCGACTTGTTTGGGAAGTCGATAACGATGACTTCGCAGTGTGATTTGGCGGAACAGCATCGCGGCGAGATTTACGGGGCGTTCTTGGCGGCATTCTCGCTGGCTGCGTTGTTTATCGTGCTTCGTGCATAAGGGGTCATCATGTTCGGCATTCTCGTATCCGCTCTCAATGTTTTCCTCGGCTTTGTCCTGCGAACCGTCGTGGTCAAGCTGGTTGTCTATGCGGCGTTGTACCTGTTCGTTTCTGAGGCGATCACGTTCCTTCAAGCTGCGCATATTTTCCCGACCGTGGCGTCGCTTGCTTCGGGCTTCGGTGGCGTTGGCGAGGGAATGTGGTACTTCATGGACCTTTGCGCCTTCTCCGTGGGCGCTCCGTTGATTCTGACGGCTTATGTGAGCCGCTTCATCATTCGCCGTATCCCGTTGATCGGGTGATCTATGAATAAGAACCTTTGCGTTAAACGGCGTGCGCTGCGGATATTGCGAGATGCGTCTGTTCGTAGTTGTACTAACCCGCTGACGCGGGAGTGGGAGGTGGACACAGGTGTATGGCTGACGTTTCATGAAGAGGGTTGTCTGGCACTGAAACCCAGCGAGGTGGTGAGCGGTGTCGCCAGGAGCAGTATGAGAACGCCCGGTTGGGCATTCCACCCACTGTTTCCAGGAGGCTCGCCATGACACCACTGCGCCAACGCATGCTGCATGACATGCAGATCCGCAACCTTGCGGATAATACCCAGACGTCCTATCTGATTCAGGTACGCAGTTTCGCCCGGCACTTTCGCCGCTCGCCCGAACTGCTGGGTCCCGAGGAGATCCGAGCCTGGCTCGTCTACCTGCGCGAAGAGCGCAAACTGGCACCCGCCAGTCTCGGCGCAACGATCGGTGCACTGCGCTTTCTTTACCGCGTGACGCTCAAACGCGACTGGAGTGACGAGGACTTTCCCTTGCCGAAGAAGCCGGTGAGACTACCGGTCATCCTTAGCTTCGACGAGGTTAAGGCCTTCTTCGATGCCGTTCCCAGCCTGAAACACCGGGCCATGCTGATGACCGCGTATGCCGCCGGTCTGCGAGTTTCAGAAGTTGCGCACCTGAAGGCCATCGACATCGACAGTCAGCGCATGGTCATCCGCGTGAACCAGGGCAAGAACCGTAAGGATCGCTATGTAATGTTATCCCCGCGCCTGCTCGAGATCCTGCGGGCCTACTGGCACGACGCTCATCCTCGCGACTGGCTTTTCCCCGGCGACATTCCCGGACACCCGATCACCCCTTCCGCGATCAGGCTGGCATGCAACACGGCACGGGAGCGCAGCGGCATCAAGAAGCCAATCACGCCGCATTCCTTGAGGCACGCGTTCGCCACGCACCTGTTGGAAACGGGTGCTGACGTACGAAGGATCCAGTTGCTCATGGGCCATAGGTCCCTTTCGACTACCTCGCGCTATTTACGAATTGCGACCAGCACCGTGTGCGCTACCACCAGTCCCTTCGACCTGCTCCCGTATCCCGAACCCATTGCATCTCCGCCTCCTGCGCCCGAGTATTTCTGAGCGCAATCATGCGTCCGACGCTCGAGGTGGCGGACATCCTTCGCCGCTGTGGCCCGCAATACCGGCAAACCCATGCCGATGGGCTCAGTCGTGTCCAGCGGCGTGTGATGAGCGCCATCGAACTGTGTCGTACCGCCGCACTCGGAGGACATGTCGAGCGGTGCGACGCGTGCGGCCATCAGCGCATCGCCTACGACTCGTGCCGCAATAGACATTGCCCAAAGTGCCAGTCGCTCGCCCGCGCGCGATGGCTCGAGCGCCGGCAAGCCGAGCTGCTTCCACAGGTGGAGTACTTCCATGTCGTCTTCACACTTCCCGAACCCATCGCGGCTCTCGCGTACCAGAACAAACGCGTTCTCTACGACTTGCTGTTTCGCGCCAGCGGCGAGACACTGCGCACGATCGCCGCCGATCCGAAGCACCTGGGCGCCGAGATCGGCTTCATCGCGATCCTGCACACGTGGGGGCAGAATCTGCTGTATCACCCGCACGTGCACTGTGTCGTGCCCGGTGGTGGCATCTCCCCGGATGGCGAGCGCTGGATCGCCTGCCGCCCCGGCTTCTTTCTGCCCGTGCGGGTGCTCTCACGACTCTTTCGCCGACTGTTCCTCGAGCAATTGCGCCGCGCGTTCGACGCCGGCATGCTTCGCCTGCACGGCCACCTCGAGTCCCTGAAGGATCCAAGGCAATTCGCTGCCTGGCTTGCGCCCGCTGCCAAGTCGGAGTGGGTCGTCTACGCCAAGCCACCCTTTGGCGGTGCCGAACACGTGCTCGATTACCTGGGCCGCTATACCCATCGCGTCGCCATTTCCAATAACCGGCTGCTGAGCTTCGACGGACACGCCGTGCAGTTCCGCTGGAAGGACTACCGGCACGAGGCCCGGCACGGCACCATGACGCTCACGGCCGACGAGTTCATCCGCCGCTTCCTGCTGCATGTGCTGCCCGACGGCTTCAAGCGAATTCGCAGCTACGGGTGGCTCGCCAACTGTCACCGAACAGACCGACTTGCCACCTGCCGGCGGCTGCTCGGCGTCAAGCCGCCCGCCGCTGCGTCAGTCGAACCAGGCGAAGACTACCGTGAGCGCTACCAACGCCTGACCGGTAGGTCACTGCGTGACTGCCCTGTGTGCGGCAAGGGCCACATGCTTCGCATTGAAGATATGCCCGGCTGCCTCCCACGCGCCCCGCCAGGACCTGACCATGCGCGCTAGTTGCCGCCGCACCTGTTTCCGCGCACGTTTGCCTTCCTCGACGAGGCTAACGCGGCTGGGCTCGCGCCATCAATCTGCGATCGCTTCAGAATATGCCAAACCTGCGGGTTACTGGCCTGCCGACGCGTACTCTTCTGAGTCTTTCACCTGCCAGGCTTCTCTTGATCGCTGGAAATCTGTTTGCCTTCGCCCGTGCTGGACAGCAGAAATTATCGCCGTGGTCATTCAACGCCCATAGCGGTCACTGCCTGCGGAGCGGCTTAGTACAAATGGTTTTTTAGTTACCGCTCGCGGACTGATGTTCATCGGCTCCGTTATCCCTCTGCGGCCGCGATCGCTAACCAAAAAATCCTCTGCC